>NZ_LNSK01000010.1:0-86399 GCF_001468495.1 Sphingopyxis sp. A083
CGCATCCGACAAATCCCCGCGACCCATGACTGCTCCTCAAAAAGCAGTCTTGAATCAGAAGGAGGCGGGCTTGGGAATCCCTTTTGTCAACACGGCCTAAGGGCGGAACGCTGCTAATAGGTGTCACCGACGATGGCGGCGTGATCGGCTTGTCAGCGGATGCGTTTCCGAATGAGGACAAGATGGGGTTGCATCTCGTCAATTTGATACGCGAGAGGATCGGCGACGTGTTCCTTCCGTATGTTCATCCTCATTTCGAAGATCAAGAAGGTGAAAGGTTGCTGTCTATTCGCTGCGAAAGCGGTCCACGGCCGGCGTTCGTGAAGGACGGCAATCAGCAACGTTTTTATGTTCGCGGCGGTAATGCTACGACTGAACTCATGGGTAACAGCGTCCAGGAGTATGTTCGACAGCGTTTCACATGATTGGGCCTTGAAAAGCTGCTCGGAGCCGGAGACAGGGGCGGGATGCAGATCGACCCCTCATACCGTGCTGTCACGAACCGCTTTTTCCGCGAGCAATGGCAACGAAAGGCCGCGCTCCGTGCCCGCATCGACGAAATTTGGGAGCAAGGCTGGAAAGAAGGTTCCCCGCACCGAGGTGACCCACTCGCCGAGTTTGTATCCGACTATAAAGCCGCGCTTGAAGCCGCCGATTGTTTTGGCTTCGCCACGTCGGGAGATATCAGCCGCACCCGGCTCGGTGCCAAGCACAGGTTCAATTTGTCTTCAAACCTTCTCCTTCCGGTTAGCATCGCGCAACGTATCGACATCGAAGCCGCTCCCTACGTCGAGGAGATGGTCATGCTTACGCGCGCGGGAGCTCAAATCGGTGGGAAAAAGGTCGCCGCTCATCAAGCGCCGCTCTGCTTCCTCCTATCCAGGCACTTTCTGGAGAGGCTGTTTGACCGCGGCGCGATCGGCGCGGACATGGGGGCGCACCTGAAAACCGACACTATGGCGATCGCACGAAAGCTCGCGTTCGCACTTTCGGTCGGGTTGGCGAAAACAGAGTTCGGCGAAGATGGGGGGCAGTCTGCGTTTATACCTTATCGCGATGGCTTGATCATATTCGTCAGCAAGATTTTGGCCGGTCGAACGTTCGACGAAAATCTTGGATGGAAGTTCGACTTTGCCCGGAAAAGATACGTTCCGCTCTACGTAAAGAAGGACCTCGTAAAGGAGCTGGCAAAAACAGCCGAAGCGCGTGCTGAGCAAAAGATGTTCGTGCAGTCTTGGTATGCTGCTACGTTCGTTTCCGGCTCGATGCTATCGAGAGGGCAACGGAAGTTCGTGACCGACTTTGAAGCCGTGTACGGTGCGATCGATGATGCCAATATCGATGATTCCTTCGACCTTTGGTTCAATCCCGATTTCGAATTTCGGCGGGATAAGCGGATCGGCTTTGAAATCACCCCTGAACTCGCGAACGCGTTCGATCAAGTCGAGCAGTCACTTAGGGATGACGCGCTGAAAGTTCATGGCAAGCATCCGATTATGTATCTCGCGCCCGATGGGAAAAAGAATGACCAATTCAACGGCGCGCAGAAATAGCCATCTTATTTGAATGGCTTGAAAAGTCTTTGCATCGTCGTCGGTCTGCCGGGTCACGGGCTACATCTGTGAAATCTAGCTCGCGTGCAAGATGTACCGCCAATGCTTGTCGCCAGTGTCCATCCTGCCGAGCTGGATGTTTCGCAGGGCTCCGGTTTTCACCGCTTTCTTGAACGTTTTGCCAAACGCCTTCGGATTGAGGATCGCCGCTTCATAGAGCGCCCCATAGATTTCGCGAACCTGATATTCACCCGGTGGCAGCTCATCAATCCGGTGTTGAGCAAGTTCCAGCAGGTCCTCATTGGACATCGGCAAGTCCATCGTCATTCTGAAATCCTCTAGTCGAGCAAGTCGCCGAGCGAGCAGCCGAGCGCTATGGCGACCCGTTCTGCAACCGATATCGTCGGATTTTTCACGACGCGCTCGATACCGCTAACGTAGGTCCGGTCGAGCCCTGCCTCATCGGCAAGGGCCTCCTGCGACCACCCGCGCTCTTTGCGCAGCCGCTTCATGTTCACAGCCAATCGTTGCCGGACGTCCATCCTCCAGGATGGGCCAGAATGTTGCCGATTAAACCACGGACTATGAATCTCATTTTTACTAGCCTTGCCGTTCTGCCTCGATAAAAAGCGGCGGTAGTCCGGTGAGCACAACCCGAAGAAAGGACAAGGAATGAAATATGTAGCAAGCTTTGCCGCGCTGGCTCTGCTGGGAGGATGTTCTGACAACGGCGCTGTTACGGAGGCCGTGAAAGCGGGGCTGAAAGATCCGGACTCTGCGGAGTTCGGAGCAATCGACATTCGCGAAGGTCCCGGCGGGAAATGGGCCTGTGTCACCGTCAACGCAAGGAATTCCTTCGGTGGCTACACCGGCGACCAGCAGGTCAAGCTCAAGCATACCGCGGGAGAAGGCTGGCAGTGGGTCGGCGAGCCCGCTGAAATTAGCCACGCGAGCTGCGTGGACTACACCGATTTCAAAGCGAAGGGGCGGGGTGAATGACTCAACTCGGTCACATCAAAATCGCTTCGATAAGTCTGTCACATCATCAGGAGGGGGAACCATGAAAACACTTATGCTATCTGCGGCGGTATTTGCGCTCTGCGCTTGCAGCCAATCCGTCGATGAACAGTTTGCGGACGCTTGCGCTGAGCAGAAGGCGGCTGGCGGCATGTATGCCGAGACATCCGAAAAGATGTGTGGAGTTGGAGATTACCTGACTGCAGATCAAAAGAAGGCTGCTGTCCAAATGTGGAATGACCTGAAGAAGGCGAAGGCCCAAGTGCAAGCGACGAAGGCCGAGTCAGGCGAGTAGCAAAATCTTGTGACATAGCTGGTCGTCGGGGGACCTCTTAAACCCCCGCTCTGACGAAAACCAACAAATCCATCCCGACGCTCCTGAGGCTCTCGCCTTGGGAGCGTTTTTCGTTTTCTGGAAAGGAATCCGATGATTTCCCTAGTTGATGACGAGTCGCTCCGACGGGCGCTCGAACTTCCTCTTCACCAAAAACTGATCGACCTGATCCGACGCCGTAGAGCGATTCTGGGCGACGAGTTGCCCTTCGCTGACATGGCGCACTTTGTTGTCGTCGAACCCGGCGATACCATTGATGCCGTTGAGGCGGTTATTCGCTGGCCAATCCGGCCGGACCCCGACTGCGGTACTCCGCAATGGGAATGGGTGCTCGTTCACGACGACCTATGCTTCGAAACGGTCTTCGTGCTGAGCGATGATGGCTACGCGGTAGTTCTGTTCGTTCAGATCGCGGCTGGCATGGACCCCGAGCTGATCGGAATGCTTCGGGCCTTCTGCACCTGACTGCAAAACCGACACTGACACTTCGAAGGGGCCGCCGATGAGCGGCCCTTTTGCATTTTAGAAAGCACGCCATGCGCTTGATCGGAATATTTCTAACCGCATGTGTGATCTTCGCTGCCCTCAAGGCCGCGATCGTCACGCTGATTTGCCTGTTCCTCGTGTCGTTGTTGTGGGGCCTGTACCTGCGTCCTCGGGAGGTGGGGGCCTTTCTCACCTACTGCACCGTCGTGAGCTTAGTCGGATCCCACCCGACCATCAGTCTATGTATAGTCGGATTGGCGGTGATTTTGGCTCAGTGCGCGAAAAATTCTAACTCGTCAGCTTGAAGTGCCGTCTGGGCGCCCTATCTCGGGGCCGCTCGGTAACCGACACAGGGTTGTCCCCTCCGAGAAGTCCTCAGCAAGTGCAAGGAGGGCGCTGTTCGTTAGAGCGCGCTGAGAATGCACCTGAGGTATACCCCCATTTCGGCCGTGATTTCCTGACGAGCATCGTCTCCCCGAGGGCACGCACTCAAATCGTTCAAGGAAAACAAAATGAAAAATACCGTGCCCTTCGGCGCGCGCATTGCCGCGACCTGGCAAGCTCTCGTCGAAAATCTCTACACTCGCACGGCGGCACCCGCTCCGTGCAACAAGGCCTACGTGGACGCGCTTGCGTTCTTTGGCGCGAAAGCTCTCGACACTGACGACCAACACTTTTTCAAAAAGGAAGGATGTCGGGCTGTCATTCATGCTTGTATCATGCGCGGCATCGACACCCGTGACGAAATCGTTCGAACAGTCCCGCGCTACACCACCTGCACCTACGCGTGGACCGCTTACCTCCTAGACGAGGCAACCGGAGACGATCCTGCCGAACATCTTTGGCAGAAGGGAAGCGACAAGAGGTACACGCTTCTGTCGCACTAACTAGGCGAACGGTCATTCGTCCGGCCGTGAGCGCGTAAGGCTTAAAGTCGTCGTCGCTGCAATTTCCCCGGTAGCGACGGTACTTCCTAGGAAAGGCACTTTCACGAGGAAGCCAAACCCGTTGGATTAGCCCTATTGGGCGTACGAAGAGTCAGAGGGCACATAAAGCCGCTAACTTGAAAACACACGGCTGAAAGTGCCTTTGCCCGCATCAAAGAAAGGAACCATGTTTACCCACGATAACTCCAAAATCTCTACCTCAAGTGAGGAAAAGCCGGGCGCCACGGTGCCGGATCGGATCGACCCGCAGTCGTTCCCCCATCCACCGAGACCTAACGGCGGGCTCCCCGCCACGATCGAGAATGTCGGCCACCTTCTCGATCAGGCCGGTTTCACCGCGCGCTTCAACGTCATCAAGAAACGCCTGGAGGTGCGGCGCGACGGTAAGCGGGCCTCCATGAACCAGATTGCCAGCGCGGCGATGCTGAACGGCATCGGCACGAATTGGCTCTACCCCTTCGTCGACGAACTCGGCACGCGCAACCCGTACAACCCGATGAAGGATTGGATAGGGAGCAAGGAATGGGACGGCACCGATCGGCTCGGTGAGTTCTGCGATACCGTGCTCGTAACCGACGACTACCCCGAGAAGTTGAAGACAGCACTCCTATACCGCTGGCTTCTCAGCGCCACGGCGGCGGCGCTCAAGGATGGCCCCGTTCCCGTGCACGGCGTGTTGACCCTGCAGGGCGATCAGGGTGTCGGGAAAACATCCTGGATCGCGCGGCTGCTCCCTCAGCATCTGCGCGGGGATTACATCAAGCTCGACCATCACCTCGATGCATCGAACAAGGATTCGATCATAGGGTGCATCACGCACTACATCGTGGAGATCGGCGAGCTGGAGAGTTCATTCAGGAAGGACATTGCCCGTCTCAAGGGCTTCCTTACGAATGATTTCGACAAGCTTCGTCGACCCTATGCTAAGGATGAAGCCGAATACCCGCGCAAAACGATCTTCGCTGCAACGGTCAATGATGACCGCTTTCTAGTCGATCCCACTGGCAACCGGCGCTGGTGGACGATTGCGGTGCGAGGCCTGAACTTCAAGCATGACGTCGATATGCAGCAACTCTTCGCCCAACTCGCTCTGGATTTGGATGGAGGCGAGCAATGGTGGCTGACGGCCGCCGAGGCTCGGGAACTGGCTGCCTATAATCTGAAGCATCGTGCCGTCAGCGCGATCGCAGAAAGAGTGGCCGATCATCTTGATCTCGAAATGACCGGTTACGAAGGCGGCGAAGCGAAAACAGCGATCGAACTCTTGCTGGAAATCGGGATAGCCAACCCGACCAACGCGCAGTGCAAAGAATGTGGCGCTGCGCTGCGTGAAATCTACGGCGCACCGAAGCGTATCCAGGGGCGCGACAAATGGCGGGTCCACACGCGCTCTGCGTGGAAGGCTCCAAAGCCGGAAGTATACTAGTCGCCTCCCCGGTGGGGGCAGGGGGAGGCAGGACGCCGAACCTCTCGGGAAGTTTTGCGAATTTGCCGCCCCCTCCCTCCACCATAGCGCCAATGCCGCGCGCTACCTGACCACGGGATTCGCCCTCTGGTCAGACCAACACCTCGCACAGCGTTGAAACCGGCACGTCCGGCACCCGAGCCTCACCGGCGACGGGCGGCGCTGTGCGACCTCAATCTCAATTCCTCTAAAACAAGGAGACAGCCATGACGGTTGCTAAACTCGATCAAACTACAGTTCTCGCTACCCACTGTCCGAAAGGCCAACGCTACGTTCGCCTTTACGACACCCATGTTACGGGCTTTTGCTGCGAGATTCTCCCGAGCGGCAACAAGACATACGCTTTGCGATACAAGAACGAGTACGGTCGCCAGAAGCAGTACAAAATCGGAAACGCGGCAGACATCACCTGCGACAAAGCCCGCAAGCTCGCGATCAAGGCTCGCGCCCGTGTCGTTGAAGGCAAAGACCCCGCCGAGGAAAGGGCCGTAACCCGGCGGATTCCGACCCTGACCGAACTAAGCGAGCGCTACCTCGACTATGTCCGCACCTACAAGCGGAGCCATGCGATCGACGAACGATACCTGCGTATTCACGTCCTGCCAAAGTTCGGGAAGCGGCACCTGAATGAAATCGAGCAGCAAGAAGTTCTCGACTGGCTCGACGCAAAGGTGAAGGTCGACGGCTACGCCCAAGCCACCGTCAACCGATGGCAGGTGATCCTGGGCTACATGTACAAGCTCGCAAAGAAATGGGGACTGCCTGGAGCCGACCGTAATCCGCTCGAAGGCGTCCAGCAGAAGCCCTGCGACAACGTGGTAGAGCGCTATCTTTCGATCGAGGAGACGAAACGGCTGCTGGAGGCAGTCGATGCCAGTCCTAATACTCAGTTGCCGGCAATCGTCAGGATGCTGATGCTCACAGGGTGCAGGAAGAGGGAGCTTCTCGATGCCAAATGGTCGGAGATCGATCTCGACCGGCAAAGCTGGCGCATACCGATGGAGCGTGCGAAGACGAGCAAATCTCGTCAGGTCGCGTTGTCAGAGGCCGCGATGGAAGTCTTGCGCTCACTTCGCCGCTGGGAAGGATGTGACTATGTCGTCCCGAATCCTGAAACGCTGCAGCCTTACACGTCAATCTATCATTCTTGGGACAGTGCTCGGAGATCGGTCGGGCTCGGCGATATCCGTGTCCACGACCTTAGGCACGCATTTGCGACACGCCTCGCCGAAGCAGGTACGTCGATCTACATTGTGTCTAAGGCTCTTGGTCATGCTTCGGTAAGGTCTTCAGAGCGCTATGCAAAAATCTCCGATCAGACTTTGCGTGATGCGTCCAATCTAGCCGCCAACATGATCGGCGCGGAGTGGGTAAGCCAACGCGCGGGAGCACAATAACCCTTTACCCCCGATCACTCGCTTGCGGACTATCTGCAGACGGGTGGTCGGGGCGCTCTTTCTTTATTTTTTTCGGAAGACCGCGAGGCCCAATGCTCTTTCGCCTCGGGCGATACGTCCGAAACGTCTCGCGCCATTGCTACGATTGAGCCAAGCGCGGGTCGCGAGCGCTGGCTGCCCCTGCAGCTTCTCCCCCCTAGCTGGTTTCCTTTAAGGATTTCTCATCATTTTGGCGGATATCCTGCAATATGGACTACGCGGGAAGCGAAATGCTCGGGCCTGACAACGCGATTTGGGATGATGGCGAGTGGGTAAGCTGGAGTGAGCTCGACTACCATTTCCAGCAGCAGCAGTTGCGCGAGCGCTATCCGGATGCAGATCTCTCGTTGATTCCGATTTTCGAGGACCTCCTTGCTACGGCCGAGGACTACTTCCATCTGACCGGGCGGCATCTCCAGGTCTATGGCGATATAGGCGAACTCTACGGTGCCATCACGTACGGCATCCGCCTGCATCGGAACTATGCGCAGGGCTCGGACGGCAAGCTTGGGAACGATTTTGTCGAGGTAAAGACGATCACGCCATTCAAGCGCAATGACGTCGTCGAACTCAATATGAGCCGTAACTTCAGTAAGGTTCTGATCGTCAAAATCTCGGCAGATTTTGAGGTGTCCGGCCGGCTGATCGGTCGCCGTGCGCTCCCCAAGAGTAAAAAGGATCGAGTTCTTCTGGATTGGGCGCAGTTCGATGACAGCCATCCGTCATAGTAACTTTGCCCCGCTGATTGTGGAGGAAGACCCCGGCGTCGAAACTCTTCGGGTTCCAGTTCTGAAGGTCTTTGACGGAGATGGTTTTCTCACACGCATAGAATCGCCGCGGCGCGATAGGTCGATTGAAGTCGCAATTCGCTGCGGCTTTATCGACGCTCCCGAGATGGGGCAGCCTGGAGGACGAGAGGCCCGTGACTTTCTGGCATCCCTAATCGGCGGAACGATTCTCGACCTTGTTGTTCTGACCAAGATGGACACTGGCGGCGTCTTTGATCGACATGGCCGCATCGTGGCTATCCCTTACTTGGCGAACAATCATGGGCGCGACCGGTCCTCGCCATGGGGCGCCAGCCCTGATGGCTTCAGAAACATCGAGTTGGAAATGGTGGTCAATGGCTGGGCATGGGTTCTCGATCGCTATCAGCCTTACGACCAATACCTCGCTGCGCTAGCGGAAGCCCAAGCTCATCGGCGAGGGATATGGGCATCCGATTCGAACATGCACCCTTGGGAGTTCAAGAAAGAACGTTATCGCGCCCGACGAGTCGGAAATGCTGTGTCGGAGCAGCCAACGCTGTTCACTGCCGACGCGGGAGAGCAACATTGTCCCGCTGGCTGCGGCGGCAGGCTCGTGCCTCGGACAGGACGCATGGGTGACTTTCTTGGATGTTCAAACTTTCCAAGATGCAGATGCACCCGCAGCCTATGATCTCGGCTTAAAAACGGAACGACCCTCTGCCGCAGCGGTGGAAGTCGTTTTGATAGCCGTATTCACCCTCGCGACCGTAACATATTTCCGCCGCCCGAAGTCGACGTTTCAAGGGCGAGTCTTCTCTGTCTCGCTCGGCACAGGCGCGCTGGGTTTCCGGAGCATCACCCAAGCCGCCGCGGCATTGACCATCCAAGGTGCTGTACTCTTCAATCATTGCTTTTTCTATGGGCGTCCAGCTTTCGGTAGGCTCATCGGGCACATCTTGGTCACTAGTGGGCGTCGTTGCGGGAGCAGGGGCGTCACCTGAATCCTCAGTAGAAGGGGCGGCCGCCATATCGGTCGCCGAGTTTAGGGCGTTCCACCATGCCATCTGGACCGTGACCGCGTTCGCGGCGCGTCTGATGTCTGGCACCTCCGCGACGAAGCTCCCGGCATCCTTGCCGAGTGTCGGCCTTAGCTTGAACACGAAAGGATTAGATTGCTCGCCATCCCGGCCAGGGATTTTGTTGTGAATTACGGCGCTGCATGTGATTTCGTGGATGTCGGTCCGAATGTTGGTGGCGCTTATCGCGTCAGCTCGGATCTTTTCACCCCCGTTCTGAAGGTAGTCGACATAGTGCTTATTCGCTGCAGCGATAGCCGTGTCCACCGCTTCATCCAGTGCGCACGCGGCCGGATCATTCTTTGAAAGTAGCGTAGCGACATCCTCGGTTGCCCCAGCTGGAGCAGGCGCCGAGCCACAAGAGCTCATTACTGCGCAAAGCGGTAGGACCGCCATCCGACGAAAACTGAGTAACAATTCCAAAGCCTCCCCCACTGGTTGAAGGTTATTATTCGGTAATGCGCTGGAGGACAATGGAAGCTGGAACACCCGCGGCGCTGACAGGGGTGTGCAGTTCAGACAGTTCCTACAACATCACTTCGTCGAGCGCGGAAATGGTTTCCTCCAATATCCGTCGTAGCGAAATCAGGCTGGCCCCGAGTGACATCTCGGGTCGTTCGGCCATGAGCATAATTGCTTTCAAGACTGCATTGGACTGGCGTGCGATCAGGACGAGATGAACGCCGCTTGGTGCGTGGCTGCCGCTCAGCCAGTTCTTTGCTGTCCGGCTACTGACGCCTGTCCACCTCATTAACATCTTCGCACCGTTCCGGGTCGATCCGAACTCGATCTTGAGCGCCGAAGCGATCACCTGCGTGAACTCCGCATCGGTCAGCAAGTCCCGGCCGAGCGGAAAAGAACTGCCCTTATTTTGAAACACCTTGCCTCTCCTTTGCTGATACCACGCAACGCCATCCGATTGGCGGTGATGACAAGCGATCTCAGGGCGCTCCGATGGTCATTGAGTGGGTCACAAACGATGACGGCCGTGCCGGCGACGAGCCGACCAAACGGGCAGCCGAATATGTTCGGATGTCGACCGAGCACCAGAAGTACTCGACCGACAACCAAGCCGCGGAAATCAGGGCCTATGCCACGCGCCGCGGATTCGAAATCGTCCGAACATACGCAGATGAAGGTAAGAGTGGTCTTAGCGTCGATGGCCGACCGTCATTGCAGCAATTGCTCGCCGACATTGAGGAAGGCAACATCGATTTCGAGGCGCTGCTCGTCTATGACGTGAGCCGCTTAGGAAGGTGGCAGGACACTGATGAGGCCGCCTACCATGAGCTTTGCTGTAAGCGCGCGGGCATCACCGTCCACTATTGCGCCGAGCAATTCGAGAATGACGGCACGATCGGGTCGTCCATCATCAAGACCGTCAAGAGAGCGATGGCTGGCGAATATAGCCGCGAACTCTCGGTGAAGGTCTTCGCCGGTCAGTGCCGTCTGATCGGGCTTGGTTATCGTCAAGGCGGGGCTCCCGGCTTCGGCCTGAGGCGGATGCTCGTCGACGAACAAGGGCGCCACAAAGGCATTCTGGATCGGGGCGAGCATAAGAGCATCGCAACCGACCGCATCGTGCTTGTCCACGGTCCGGATGACGAAGTTGAGATCGTCCAGGAAATCTACAGGCGATTTGTTGGTGACGGTCAGAGCGAGCGAGAAATCGCGGACTGGCTGAACGGACAAGGCATCAAGTCGGACTTAGGTCGGCCGTGGACGCGCGGCGCAGTCCATCAGATTCTGATCAACGACAAATATGCTGGTCATAATGTATGGGGTCGAACGTCGTTTAAACTGAAGTCGAAACACGTCCGCAACGATCCGTCCAACTGGATTAGAGAGGACGACGCGTTCCCGGCGATCGTCTCGCAGGCCCAATTTGATCAGGCGAAAGCGATAATCGAACAAAGGTCGCATAGGCTGACCGACGACGAGATGCTCGCCTTGCTCGCGGCGATATACGAGAAAAACGGTTACCTTTCGGGGATCATCGTTGATGAGTATGAGGACGGCCCGTCGAGCAGCGCCTATCAATCTCGTTTCGGCAGTTTACTTCGCGCCTACTCACTCGTCGGCTTCATTCCCGACCACGACTATCGCTACCTAGAGATAAATCGCGCCCTTCGTCGGCTACATCCGTCGGTCGTGGAAACGGCAATCGAAGGGATCCGCGCGGTCGGCGGTACTGCTCTCAAAAATGGAAATGACGACACGATTCTCGTCAATAGCGAGGTCACCGCTTCCATCGTCATAGCGCGGTGCAAGCTCACCCAGGGTGGGAGTCGAAGATGGAAAATCCGGCTCGACGAAGTGCTGCGTCCGGATTTCACGATTTGTGTCAGGATGGACGAGGAAAATATGGAACCGCACGACTACTATGTCTTGCCGCGAATGACGCTGGCAGAAGGCATATGCCGAATGGCCGACCACAACGGGCTATCGCTCGACGCATTCCGGCATGAAACCCTTGAAGGCTTTTTCAGCCTTGCGAGGCGAGCGCCTTTCCGGCGGGCAGCTTAGCCATGTCGCTCCCTGCACAACGCGTCGAGATGATCCCGGTTGAGAACATCACGGTCGTCAATCCACGCCTTCGGAACAAGAAAGTGTTTCAGGGCATCGTTGAAAACATCGCCGACATAGGGCTCAAGCGGCCAATCACGGTGACTCGTCGGCAAGGTTCGGATGGACCATTATATGATCTCGTGTGCGGGCAAGGGAGGCTGGAGGCGTTTCGCCAACTCGGGCAGGCGGAGGTGCCAGCACTCATCGTCACTGCCGATCCCGAAGATTGTCTCGTCTCCAGTCTCGTCGAGAACTGCGCGCGCAGGCAACATCAAGCGGTCGACTTGCTGCAGGATGTGGCGGGCATGCGGAAGCGGGGATACTCAGACCCGGAGATTGCAGAGAAGACCGGCCTTTCAGCCTATTATGTTACCTGTGTCGCAAGGCTCTTGGAGAAGGGCGAACGCAGGTTGGTTGCCGCTGTCGAAGCTGGATATCTTCCAATCTCGGTCGCTCTCGAAATTTGCGAAGCCGACGACGAAGGTGTGCAGGCTGCTCTTCACAAGGCATATGAGGACAAGCTCCTTCGCGGTCGAAGCTTGATTGCGGCGCGCCGTTTGGTCGAAGTTCGAAAGCGCTCGGGCAAAGCGAACCCGGCCAGCAAATATGTCCATAAAGACGCGATGACGCCTGAAGGGTTGGTCAAGGCTTTCCAGGAAGACACGGAGCGAAAGCGTCTTTTGATCCGAAAGACTGAGGCGACCCGCAGCCGACTCGTCTTCGTCGTCGAGGCGCTTGGCCAGTTGTCGAATGACGAAACCTTCGTCGCGCTCCTGGAGGATGAGGGGCTGGCGACAATGCCGAACCGGCTTGCGGAGCGCATCCATACAGCAAGGATTGAACCCCAATGAATCGGCCTTCTAATCGAAAGGTCAGGCTGGCTTTTGAGACGGCTAGTCTGCGCATTCCTCTTTCCGATATCGAGACGCTTCGAGACGTCTCGGACGCGATTCGGCGGTCAATGAAATATGGTCAGATTGCCGCATCCATGCAGGAGGTCGGAATAATCGAGCCGCCAGTCGTCGTCAGGTTGCCGGGTGATCGCGAGCGGTATCGCCTCCTGGACGGTCATCTTCGGCTCGATATTTTGCGCATCCGCGGCGACAAGGATGTGGTGTGTCTCATCGCTACCGACGACGAGGCCGTTACCTATAATAAGCGCATCAGCCGGATGGCGATCGTTCAAGAGCACAAGATGATTTTGAAGGCTCTCGAAAGGGGCGTGTCAGAAGAGCGACTGGCGCGAGCGCTCAATGTCAACATCCCGAGCATCAGAAACAAGGCTCGCTTGCTCGATGGGATTTGCGAAGAGGCGGCTAAGCTTCTGCAAGATCGCATGGTGCCTATTCGAACCTTTGATGAAATCCGTAAGCTTCGCCCGATGCGCCAGATCGAAGTCGCCGAAACCATGATCGCGATGAATCGATACTCGCGGCCCTACGCGCAGTCGCTGGTCGCTGCGACACCCCAAGGCCAACTCGTGAGCGAACAACGAAAGGTAATCCGGGGTCTCAGCGAAGATCAGATCGAGCACATGGAACGGGAGTCGGGCAACGTCGATCGCGAGTTCCGGATGATCGAGCAGTCTTACGGGACGGACCATCTCGATCTGGTCTTGGCTATGGGATATGTGAGCCGTCTGATCGACAACGTCCGCGTGGTTCACCATTTGGCGCGGAACCATCCGGAAATATTGGCGGAATTCCAACGTATCGTCCAGTTGCGCGATGCTGCCTGAGAACCGTTTCGAGTGGGAAAAGGGTGGGGCGCTTTTCAATCCGCCCATCCGACCAAAATCTTTTCACCTTATAATTCGGTGAAACCCGATTTCCGCTGCGCGTGGGAATTTGGTGGGGAACGGTGTTGGGAACGCGATTTGCCTTAGTCTAACCAATGGAAATAATAGGAAAATGTTCACTCGATTCTAAATTTGTTCATGTTGGTCAGTGCGCTGATGGGATTGGAGACGATGCAGGCGGCCTATGCGCATGCGATTGCCGGTGGATACCGGTTCTACAGCTACGGCGATTCGAGTTTGTTGCTGCCCCAACGATAAGGCGAGAGCTGCTTTTCCGGTACCCAACGAGTTTTCCGTAGCGCAGCCGATTTTCAGTGAGGTGGGCAAGGCGCCGATGCACCTTCTTCAGGTCTGGCAGAGAGGATTGGTCGCCCGGACGATCCGGAAAATGCACCAGTGCCTCTATCTCGTACAATCAACTCAATGACATAGTTATAGGGACACACCCGGCCCATCGTCGTGGATGCGGTTATCGGAGCCCCCATAAAACAATAATATTGTCAGGAGGATGTGTGTCCGTTTTCATCAATGATCTTGTCGAAGAGTCGCTGAATCATCGCGCGGTCCATCATCCCTATCTCCGTGCTTTGTCGGATGGGGATTTGCCCGATACGCAGTGGGCCTTGGCGGATTTCGCCGACCATTATTATGGCTATTCGCTTCATTTCCCCCGCTACCTGACCACCGTGATATCGAAGCTGGAAATCCCGGCGCATCGGGGCAGTCTTCTGGAGAATCTGACCGAGGAATCGGGCGTCTATGGCGAGGAAGAATATGCCGAACTCGCCGCGGTTGGCGTCGAGAGGGAATGGATCGAAGGTGTGCCGCATCCGCAGCTGTTCCGGCGGTTCCGTGAGGCAACCGGCATTACCTCGCCCCATTCGCCCGACAATGAAGCCATCGAACTGGTTTGCTGGCGCGAATCCTTTCTCGGTACGTTGACCTACGGTTCGGCGGCGGAAGCGCTGGGCGCTCTCGGCCTCGGCACCGAGAATATCGTCAGCACGATCTACGTCCCCTTTGTAAAGGCGTTGTCCAGAACCGATCTCAATCCGCGCGATACTGTATTCTTCCCCTTGCACACCGCGGTCGATGACCATCATCAAGAAGCGCTCGAAGAAATCTCGCTTCATTTTGCGGCGACGCCGACGGGAAAAGGCGACCTGCGCCGTGGAATGATCAAGGCGCTGTCGCTGCGTTCGGGCTTCTGGGACTGGATGTACGAACGCGCCCTGACCTGCGCCGGCGCCTCGCGAATGGAACTGGTTTCCTGACGTGAAGACGCGCGGCCGAAGCCGCCTCGGCAAGATGTGACCATTGAATTCGGGACACTATAATATGACCCCAGAGCTTACCAAACTGATCGAGAATATCGACTCTCGCCGACCGCTGATTGCCGATGATCAAGTCGGCGAATGTCACGCCGACATCCTAAACAATCACCGCGAAATATATCGAAACCGCAACGAAAAGCTGGGCATCGATTTTTCGGTCGACGTGCTCGACTTCCCGGCTGTTCAGGCATTCGATGCCCGTGTGGTGCGCATTGCGCCCGGGTGTAACAACGAACTGCACAAACATGCGCATGAATCGCTCTTCATCGTGATGCGCGGCGAGGCGGAGGTTCGCATCGGCAATTCGGCGATCGGCCTGAAGCCCGGCGAAGTGGCTTTCGTTCCGCGCTGGGTGTTTCATCAATCGAAGAATGTTTCGGAAACCGAAGATCTGACGATCCTGGCTCTCACCGACTTCGGGCTGACCAGCGCGATCCTGGGCGATTATGACAAGCGAACCCGGCTTGCGGCGAATGGCGCGGATGCGATGGCCACCGGCGATTGAAGAGCGCGGGGAATAGCGAGTAGCTGAAGCATGCGGGCGACGATGGGATGGAACCCGGACCCACGCCTTCCCTGAATGGGACAATTTTCGGCGGTCGGGACGCGGATATTTACATTATCGCAAGGCATTGGGCCCAAACATCTCCGCGGGTTGGGACCAGCACGAGTGTCGTTGTAATCATGCCATTTCGCGGGGACGGGGAACATGTCGATGGGGGCGCTGCGACGGGTGGTCGCGGCCTGCTCGGCAAGTTCGGCGCGCGCGCCGCGCGTTCGGGTGGTGAAGCGATCCCCAATCTGCACACCCGCGAAGCGCTGCTGCTGCTCCAGAATTACGAGGAAAGCGGCCGCGGCTGGTTCTGGTCGACCGATACCAAGGGTCGGCTGACCTATATCACCGATGCCGTCGCGCGCCTGATGGGCCGGTCGAGCGGCGAACTGCTCGGCACGCCGCTCACCGATCTGTTCCTGCCGCCCGAAAGCCATGGCGAACGGCAGCGCACGCTGCCGTTCCTGCTGACGCGCCAGTCCAAATTCGACGATCTCCCGCTGCGCAGTGCCTTTGAGGGCGACGATCGCTGGTGGGCGATTTCGGGGCGGCCGCACCATGACGACCGCGGCAATTTCTGCGGCTATCGCGGCAGCGGCACCGACATCACCGCGCAGCGCCGATCGGCCGAGGATGCCTCGCGGCTCGCGCTCTATGATTCGCTGACCGGACTCGCCAACCGTTTCCACATTTCCAAAAAGCTCGACACGACGCTCGCGGCCTTTTCGCAGCAGCAGCGGAGCTGCGCGATCATGCTGCTCGACCTCGACCGCTTCAAACAGGTCAACGATACGCTCGGCCACCCGGCAGGCGATGCGCTGCTCAAGCAGGTTGCCGAGCGTTTGCTCAAGATCGTCGGCGACAAGGAGATGGTGAGCCGCCTGGGCGGCGACGAATTCCAGATCATCCTGCCCGATATCGAGGATCGCGGACGCCTCGGCGACATGGCCGCCGACATCATCGGCAGCCTGTCGCAGCCCTATTCGGTCGAAGGCAGCCGCTGCATCATCGGCGCGTCGGTCGGGGTCGCGATCGCGCCCTTCGATGGACAGTCGAGCGAGGATCTGGTGCGCAACGCCGACCTTGCGCTTTATGCCGCAAAGGGCAACGGGCGCGGCCGGTTCCGCTTCTATTCGAGCGACCTGCATCAATCGGCCGAGGATCGCCGCGCGCTGGAGGAGGACCTGCGCGACGCGCTGGCGCGCGGGCAGATGGAATTGACCTATCAGCCGGTCGTCAACGCCAAGAGCAATATGGTGACGGGCGTCGAGGCACTGCTGCGCTGGAACCATCCCGACCGCGGCCCGATCTCGCCCGCGCTGTTCATCCCGATCGCCGAGGAGGCCAATCTGATCTGGCCGCTTGGCGAATGGGTGCTGCGCAAGGCGTGCGAGGATGCCGCGCGCTGGCCCGGCGACTTGCGCGTCGCGGTCAATGTGTCGGCGATCCAGTTCGCCAACGGCGACCTGCCCAAGATCATCACCAGCGCGCTGTCCAACGCCGGGCTGCCCGCCGACCGCCTCGAACTTGAAATCACCGAAAGCGTCTTCCTGGCCGATTCCAGCGAGACGGCGCGGATGTTCACGGCGCTGAAGGCGCTTGGCGTGCGGCTGGCGCTCGACGATTTCGGCACTGGCTATTCGTCGCTCGGCTATCTGCAATCGGCGCCGTTCGACAAGATCAAGATCGACCAGAGCTTCGTGCGCGGTGCGACCGTGAAGGGGTCGCGCAATGCGGCGATCATCGCGGCGATCGTCGCGCTCGCCGAAGCGCTCGACATGGAAACGACCGCGGAAGGCATCGAATCGCTCGATCAGCTGGACCTGATCCGCAAACTCAACGTCAGCCATGTCCAGGGTTATGTCTACAGCAAGCCGGTCGCCAACGCCGAACTGGTGGAGCAGACCGAGCGCGGTGCGTGGACGATCAAGCCGTCGGGCCCGGCGCGCCAGCGCAACGACCGCTTCCAGATGTTCCGCAAGGTTCATGCGATTCACGACAATCATCGCTACGCGGTGGTGATCCGCAACCTGTCGCGCACCGGCGCCTTCATCGAGGGGATTCTCGATGTCCCGGTCGGGACGCAATTCGTGATCGACTTCGGCGAAGGCCAGCTTGCGACGGCGACGGTTCGGCGCTCGATCAATCATCAGCAGGGCATCGAATTCGAACAATCGATGGTCAGCGACGGCAACGGCGGGCTCTGCACCCGTCACCGCGTCTCCCCCTATCTGATCGCGGCGGCGAGCCAGCAGGCGGCGAATACGCTCGTCCTGCCGGCGTTCAGCACCTCGAGCGACTGGAAGGCCGCCTGAACCGGGAACCGCGCCGCGCGTCGGTCGTTCTACCTCCGATCCCATTCACGGAACGGAGACCATCATGGCTGAGACGAAGATTTTCGCGCGGCTGAAGGCCGACCACGACCGCCACCGCGACCTGCTGGCGCGCATCGACGAGACCCACGGCGACAGCGACGAGCGCCGCACCTTGTTCGAGGCGTTCCGCGTCGAAGTGACCGCGCACGCCGCGTCGGAGGAAATGTCGCTCTATGCGACGATGCTCGCCAAGCCCGAACTGCGTGACGATGCACAGCACAGCGTGTCGGAGCATAAGGAGATCGAGGATTTCCTGACCGAGCTTTACGAAATGGATTTTGCCTCGACCGGCTGGCTCACCCGCTTTCGCACGATGAAGGACCGCTATCTTCATCATATCGACGAGGAAGAGGAAGAGATGTTCCCCGAGGCCGAGAAGGATCTTTCGGAGGCGAAGAAGCAGGAATTGCTCGCCATCTTCGAAAAGGAAAAGCCGAAGGAAAAGGCCAAGGCGGCCGAGGAAGAACCGTCGAGCGAGCACGAGCGCGCCTAGGCGGCGGTCTCTGTTTGCCGGACAGCGTTGCGGCGTCCTTGGCGCTCTGACCTCGACTTTCGGCGCTGTCCCCGTCATAGGCGCGCGCCATGACCGACAGATTCGCTTTTCAGGTCGCCGCGACCGACGGCGCCGCGCGTACCGGCGTGATCCGGATGCAGCGCGGCGATATCCGCACCCCCGCCTTCATGCCGGTGGGGACCGCCGCGACGGTGAAGGCGATGCGCCCGGCCGAAGTGCGCGCGACGGGCGCCGACATCATTCTTGGCAACACCTATCATCTGATGCTGCGTCCCGGCGCCGAGCGCATGGCGCGCCTCGGCGGGCTGCACGATTTCATGGGCTGGGACCGGCCGATCCTGACCGACAGCGGCGGCTATCAGGTGATGAGCCTCTCGGCGCTGACCAAGCAGAGTGAAGAGGGTGTGGCGTTCAAGAGCCACCTCGACGGCTCGCGGCACATGCTGACTCCCGAACGATCGATGGAAATTCAGCGGCTACTCGGCAGCGATATCGTCATGGCGTTCGACGAATGCCCGCCAAACGGCGTCGATGCCAAGCGTGCCGAAGCGAGCATGGAGCGGTCGATGCGCTGGGCGGCGCGCAGCCGCGCGGGCTTCGACGCGGGCGAGGCGCACGCCGCGCGGTCGGCGCTTTTCGGCATCCAGCAGGGATCACTCGATGAAAGGCTGCGCGCGCGATCGGCCGAGGCGCTGATCGACATCGGTTTCGACGGCTATGCGATCGGCGGGCTGGCGGTCGGTGAGGGGCAGGAGGCGATGTTCGGGGTGCTCGATTTCGCACCCGGCCAGCTTCCGGCCGACAAGCCGCGCTACCTGATGGGGGTGGGCAAGCCCGACGATCTGGTGGGAGCGGTCGCGCGCGGGGTCGACATGTTCGATTGCGTGCTGCCGACGCGCTCGGGCCGCAACGGGCAGGCCTTCACCTGGGACGGGCCGCTCAATATTCGCAATGCCAAATATGCCGAGGATATGGGGCCGCTCGATGCGTCGTGCGACTGCCCCGTCTGCACGACCTGGTCGCGCGCCTATCTCCACCACCTTGTCCGGTCGGGCGAGATGCTGGGCGCCATGCTGATGACACAGCATAATCTGCATTTCTATCAGGCGTTGATGCAGGCGATGCGCGACGCCATTGCCGAAGGCCGTTTCGCCGCCTTCCAGAACGATTTCGCGGCGCGATACCGCCGCTGAAAAATCAGTCGAGCTTGTTCAGAAGGTCGAGCATGGATTGCGGGATCGTTTCGTCGATCGCCGACTCATAGGCGCGCCGAAGCGCAAGATTGACATCCTGCGCCTTTCTGGGGAGCTTTTTCTCGGCGTCTTTCCCGGCGGCCTTTTCGGGCGACGAGCCGGCCTTAGACGTCATTATCGTTGCTTCCTTGCGACATGGGCCCCGTTGCTAACCGCGCCTTCACCAAACTGCAATGGCGCGTTTGTTCCTTCCCTATGAAACCAAATTGCGGCTAAATCGTTCCCATCAGGTGAAATTATGTCGGGGGCGCGCGCATTTCCTTGCCGGACCCTCGATATTCTGCGGGTTTTCAAGCGGGTTCCTCGTCCGCATGTGGAGGTAATATATGTCCTTGGGTCAGGCGATCGCGCCGCATCTTCCCTATCTGCGGCGCTATGGCCGCGCGATTTCCGGAAGCCAGCCGGCGGGCGATGCGCTGGTGGCACGCTTGCTCGAAACGCTGGTGGCCAACCCGGCCGCGGTCGATCTCGATCATGATTTGCGCGTCCAGCTCTATCGCATGGTTCATGACAATTTCGGCCTCGTCGCCGAACAGGCGGCCGCGAACGACGATGGCGCCTCGCCCGAAATCGCGATCGCCGACGCGCGGCTCCGCCGTGTCCCCTCGCTCGCGCGCCAGGCGCTGCTGCTCACCGCGGTCGAAGGCTTCGATGCCGAGGATACGGGGCGGATCATCGGCCGCGACACCGATGCCGTGAACGCCCTGATTGCAGAGGCGACCGAGGAGATCGAACGCCAGACGCGCGCGCGCATCCTGATCATCGAGGATGAACCGATCATCGCGATGGACATCGAAATGATCGTCCGCGATCTGGGCCACGACGTCGTCGCGGTGGCGACCACCCACGCCGAGGCGGTGGCCGAAGCGCAGACGCACAAGCCGGGCCTCGTCCTCGCCGACATTCAGCTCGCCGACAATAGTTCGGGCATCGAGGCGGTGCAGGAAATCCTGACCGGCATGAACGTGCCGGTGATCTTCATCACCGCCTTCCCCGAACGCCTGCTCACCGGCGACCGTCCCGAACCGGCTTTCCTGCTGACCAAACCCTATCAGCCGGCCACGCTCCGCGCCGCGATTTCGCAGGTGCTGTTCTTCGACGAAAGCACCGTTCCGGCCTGAGCTTTTCGTCAGTGAGGGTTGCGAGCGCCGGTGGAGCAGGCGATAGCGGCGGGCGATGACAGCCGCCCGCCAGTCCGCGCTCGACCGCCTGACCGCCAACGCCCCGTTTCTCGCGCGGCTCGCGGAGCTTTATCCCGACGACGTGGCGCGCTTTCTGGCCGATGGGGCCGATGCGGCGCTCGCGCATGTGGCGCTGCCAGCGGCAGTTGATGACATCATGCCCGCGCTGCGCCGGTGGCGCGGGCGCACGGCGCTGCTGCTCGCGCTCGGCGATCTGTCGGGTGAGCATGATGTGGCGGCAACGACGCGCCACCTCTCCGCCTTTGCCGATGCCGCCTGCGACGCGGCGCTGGCCGCAGCCTTTGCCGAGCGCGTCCCCGGAGAGGCGCCGCGCGGGATTGCCGTCATTGCGCTCGGCAAGCTCGGCAGCCACGAACTCAACTATTCGTCGGACATCGACCCGATCCTGATCTTCGATCCCGACACCATGCCGCGCCGCTCGCGCGACGACCCCGATGAGGCGGCGGTGCGGATCGCGCGGCGGATGGTCGAAATCCTGTCGGCGCGTACTGCCGATGGCCATGTGTTGCGCGTCGATTTGCGCCTGCGCCCGCACCCCGAGGTGACGCCGATCGTCCTGCCCGAAAGCGCCGCCATATCCTATTATGAGTCGGAGGCGCTGGCATGGGAGCAGGCGGCCTTCATCCGTTCGCGGGCGTCGGCGGGCGACCGCGCGCTCGGGCAGCATTTCCTCGACGCGATCCAGCCCTTCATCTGGCGACGCAGCCTCGATTTTCGCCAGCTCAAGGAAATCGGCGCGATGAGCGACCGCATCCGCGACCATTTCGCGCAAGGGCAGGCATTCGGCCCGGGTTTTGACCTCAAGCGCGGCCGCGGCGGCATTCGCGAGATCGAATTTTTCGCGCAGGTTCATCAGCTCATCTATGGCGGGCGCGATCCCTCGCTGCGCGTGCCGGCGACGGTCGACGCGCTGGCCGCGCTCGCCGGGGCAGGACGGATCGATGCCGATATCGCGACGCGGCTTGCCGGTCATTATGCGGTGCTGCGGCGGATCGAACACCGGTTGCAGATGGTCGAGGATCAGCAAACGCACAGCCTGCCGGTCCAGCCCGCCGCGCTCGACGCGGTGGCGCGGCTCGACGGAGCGCCCGACGGCACCGCGCTGCTCGTCGCGCTCGAACCTGTCGTTACCGATGTCGGCGCCGTCTACGACCGGCTGGTGGCCGAACGCGCGGTGGCGCGCGGGCTGCCGATGGGCGAGGGGGAGCTGGCGGGGGCACTTGCCGCGGCGGGGTTCGATCCGCCCGACGCCGCGCTGCGCACCATCGCCGAATGGCGCGGCGGGAAGGCGCGCGCGCTGCGCAGCCCGGCAGCGCTCGAGGCGCTGGAGACGGTGCTCCCCGAACTCGTCCGGGCGCTCGGCGCGGCACCCGATCCCGACGCGGCGCTCGTCCGCTTCGACAAGCTGGTGGGGGGGCTGCCCAGTGCGGTGGGCTTCTTTCATCTGCTCGCGGCGCAGCCCGCGCTGGCGAAAATCGCGACGCGCATCCTCGCGCTCGCGCCCGCGCTCTCCGATGCGCTCGCGGCGCGCGTCGAGTTGATCGAGGGGTTGATCGACGCGCGCGCGTTCGAGGCACCGGCGAGCAAGCCCGAACTGCTCGCCGAATGGGCGCCGACGCTTGCCGGTCTTGATTATGAACGGTTGCTCGACCGCGTGCGCGACCGGGTGGGCGAGCGGCGTTTTGCCTATGGCGTGCAACTGATCGCGGGATCGACCGACCCGCTGATCGTCGCGCGTGGCTATGCCGATCTGGCCGAAGCGGCGTTGCAGGTGCTCGCCGACGCCACGGTTGCCGAATTCGTCGCCGCGCACGGCCGCGTTCCGGGCAGCGAACTGGTCGTGCTCGCGCTCGGGCGACTTGGCGGCAGCGCGCTGACCCACGCCTCCGACCTCGATCTCATCTATCTGTTCACTGGCGACCATCTCGCCGAATCGGACGGGCCGCGGCCGCTCGGCGCCACGACCTATTACAACCGGCTCGCGCAGCGGGTGACGGCGGCGATGTCGGTACCGACCGCGGCGGGCAAGCTTTATGACGTCGATGTCCGGCTCCGTCCGTCGGGCGCGCAGGGGCCGCTGGTGGTCACGGTCGACAGCTTCGACCGCTATCAGCGCGAGGAGGCGTGGACGTGGGAGCATATGGCGCTGCTGCGCGCGCGCGCCGTCTATGGCTCCGATGCGGCGCGCGCCGAGGTGGGCCGCGTGATCGAAAAGGTCCTGACGGCGCCGCGCGACCGGGCCGCGGTCGTCGCCGACGCCGCGACGATGCGCGACAAGATCGCCGCGCATAAGCCGCCGCAGGGCGCGCTCGACATCAAGGGCGGCCCCGGCGGGCTCGTCGATCTGGAATTTGCGATGCAGACCGAGCAACTGGCGAGCGGGCGCTGTCGCGATCCGCATATTCCGACCGCGCTCGCCTGCCTCGAAGCTGCGGGCCTGGCGCCGGCGGGAATGGGGACGGCGCATGCGCTGCTCGCGCGGATGCTCGTCATGCTGCGGCTGACCGCCCCCGAAGGCGCCCCCGCCACTGCGGCGGCGCGCCAACTCGTCGCCAGCGCCTGCGGCGAACCGGGCTGGCCGCAACTGCTTGCCGCGCACGATGCGGCGCGGCAGGAGATCGGCGACTGGTGGGCCGCGATTCGGTCCGCCGCGCCCCAGAAGGAGAAGGAAGAATGAGCGCACTCGCGATCGGAGACGATATTCCGGCCGGCACGCTTGCCGATGCCGACGGCGCAGCGATCGACCTCAAGGCGCTGAAGGGCGCGCCGCTGGTCGTCTATTTCTATCCCAAGGCGGATACGCCGGGCTGCACCACCGAGGCGCAGGATTTCACCCGGCTCGCACCCGATTTCGCGCATCTGAATGCGCAGGTGATCGCGGTGTCGCGCGACGCGCCGGCGAAGCTGTGCAAGTTTCGCGACAAATATGGTCTGACCGTGCGGCTCGCCTCCGACGAGGACGGCAGCGTGTGCGAAGCCTTCGGCACCTGGGTCGAAAAGCAGAATTATGGCCGCACCTATATGGGAATCGAACGCTCGACCTTCCTGTTCGGGGCTGATGGCAAGCTCGCCCGCGAATGGCGCAAGGTGCGCGTGAAGGGCCATGCCGATGCGGTGCTGGAGGCGGCAAAGACACTCTGATGCAAAGCCTGGGCGAAGCGGCACGCGCGGTCCTGCTGACGCCGGACCCGCACCACAAGCGCCGCGCGGCGCGGGCGTTGGCGCGGGCGTGGCGCCGCGGTGCGCTTGCCCAGCGCTGCGATGGGACGATGCCGGATCAGCCCGCATGGCCGGCCGAGCCCGCGCTGTTGCCGCCGAACCAGATGCCGCGCCGCCGCAAGGGCGGGTCCGAGCGGGGGCGCATCGCGATGCTGCATGCGCTGGCGCATATCGAATTCGTCGCGATCGATCTGGCGGTCGATCTGTTGGGGCGCTTCGGCGACCGCTTCCCGCGCGGCTTCGTCGATGACTGGATCGCCGTTGCGGCCGACGAGGCGATGCATTTCGCGCTCCTCGACCGGCGCCTGCGCACGCTTGGCAGTCACTATGGCGCGCTGCCCGCCCATGCAGGCCTGTGGGAAGCGGCGGCGGCGACCGCCGACGATCCGCTCGCGCGGCTGGCGATCGTGCCGATGGTGCTGGAGGCGCGCGGCCTCGACGTGACACCTGCCACCGTGGCGCGCTTTCGCGCCCAAGGCGACGAGGCTTCGGCGAAGATATTGGAGCGCATCTACACCGACGAGATCCGGCATGTGAGCGCCGGCACTGTCTGGTTCAACTGGATGTGCGATGAATTGGGATTCGTCCCGGCGCCGACATGGCAAACCCTCGTGAAATCGCGATTTCGCGGAGCTCTGAAGCCGCCGTTCAACGACTCGGCGCGCCGGGATGCCGGTTTAACGCAAGAATACTACGCCGTTATTGCTTCGTAAGGATCGGCCACGCAGTAACCATCGCGGGCAAGGGAATAATCCCATCCACGAGAAACAACCGGCGCCGACACCGCCGTAAAACGGGTCGGCGACAAGGCGATAGCGGGGTCGATACGTGCGAAACGCTTCTCTGGGGCAAAAGTTCCGATTTGGTCTTGTTTTCGGTGCCTTGGCACTGACAGGCATGACCGTTCCGGCTGCACATGCGGTCGAAGGCAGCAGCGACGCGGGCATCGTCGTCCCCGACGAACCCGATGAGGACAGCGTCCCGGGGGCACCGACGCAGCGCGATGACAGCGAAGCCTATGCGATTTTTCAGGCGTGGAAGCGTCTCGACACCGGGCTGACCGCCAATATCGGCATCGCGATCCCGTCGCGCCGTCCGATTGAGCAGATGTCGCTCTCGTCGTCCTATGGCATGCGCGTCCACCCGATCACCGGCAAGCTCGCGCGTCACAATGGCGTCGACATTCCGGCGCCTTATGGCACCCCCATCTACGCCACCGCCGACGGCATCGTCGGCCGCGCCCAGCGCCTTGGCGGCTACGGCAATTATGTCGAAATCGAACATGGCAACGCGATCGAGACGCGCTACGGCCACATGTCGTCCTTCGTCGTGCAGCCCGGACAGCAGGTGAAGAAGGGCGATGTGATCGGCTATGTCGGTTCGACGGGCCGCTCGACCGGCAACCATCTCCATTACGAAGTCCGCATCGACGGCGAACCGGTCAACCCGATGCCGTTCGTCCGGTCGGATTCGATGACGATCGCGGCGCTCACCGGCGACAAGCTGGCCATGGGCGGTCCCGAGTAACAGTTTCTCTGGGTCGGAGAGGAGGGGCGTCCCCAGGCCAGCGGCCGGGGCGCCCTTTTCTTTTGGGGCTCGCGATCCTATCTTCATATGATGGCCACGCAGATCGACGATATCACCCTGTCTCCCGCCGCTGCGGCGCGCGTCCGCTGGATCGCCGAACGCAAGGGCGGGGTGGAACCTGCACTGCGCCTTGCGGTCGATGGCGGCGGCTGTTCGGGCTTCACCTATCGCTTCGGTCTGGCTGAAAGCATCGACGCCGATGACCGCGTCACCGAAACCGACGGGGTCAAGCTAGTGGTCGATTCGATCAGCCTCGATCTGTTGCGCGGCTGCACCGTCGATTTTGTCGATTCGCTTGGCGGATCTTCGTTCAAGGTCGAAAATCCCAACGCCGCCTCGGGCTGCGGTTGCGGCTCCAGCTTCTCGATCTGACGCCTTTCTAAGCGGCGCGCTTCCTGCCATAGCGGGGCGATGAAAGTCGCCACCTTCAACATCAACGGGATCAAGGCGCGGATGCCGCGCCTTGTCGAATGGCTCGATGAAACGCAGCCCGATGTCGTCTGCCTGCAGGAATTGAAATCGAGCGACGAAACGATGCCGACCAAGGAGATCGAGGCGGCGGGTTACGGCTTCCTCTATCACGGGCAAAAGGGCTTCAACGGCGTTGCGATCCTCGCCAAGGGGACCGATCCGGTCGAAGTGCAGCGGGGGCTCGCTGGCGAGGCCGAGGACGAACAATCACGGTATCTCGAGGCCGATGTTTTCGGCGTCCGTATCGGGGCGATCTATCTTCCCAACGGCAATCCGCATCCCGGCCCCAAATTCGATTACAAGCTGCGCTGGATGGCCCGGCTGCGCGAACGCGCGAAGGCGCTGCTCGCGAGCGAAATCCCCGCGATCCTGGCAGGCGACTATAATGTCATCCCGCACGATGACGATGTGTGGGACGTGCGCGGCATGGCGGACGATGCGCTGATGCAGCCCGAATCGCGCGACGCGTGGTTCCGAATGCTCGGCGATGGCTGGACCGATGCGGTCCGCAGCCGCCATCCGGCCGGGCATGTCTGGACCTTCTGGGACTATCAGGCGGGCGGGTGGCAGCGCGACCATGGTTTCCGCATCGACCATCTGCTGCTCAGCCCGGCGATGGCCGACCGCCTGATCGATGCGCAGGTCGACAAGGCGTATCGCGGCCGGGAAAAGGCGAGCGACCATGCGCCAACCTGGGCCAGCTTTGCATGACGCAACCCCATTAGTTGAATCGTCATTGCTTCGCCGCGCTCGCGATGAGGCTGGACCATGGCCTCAGGCGTCGGGATAGAGCGTCCGCATCACCCGCGCCGGATCAAGCGCATAGTGATGCGCGATCGCGGCGCCGATCACGCTTTCGAGGCTGCGCGTCGGTTTGAGGTCGCGGCCGTCGAGGCGGTTTGCGGCGCTCAGCCCGGGCCAGTCGGCCGAGACCATCCCGCCCGCGACCGGCCCCCCGCCCGCCAGCGCACCGCCGAAGAACATCGCCGCCGATCCGGTGCCATGGTCGGTGCCGCCGGTGCCGTTGACCGCAACCGTGCGCCCGAATTCGGTCGCGACCACGACCAGCGTGTCGTTCCACGCCGGGCCAAGCCCGACATGCAGCGCGCCGACAAGCTGGTCGAGCCCGCGAAGCTGGGCCGTCAGCCGCCCGCGCTGGCCGCTGTGCGTGTCCCAGCCGCCGGTTTCGATCATCATCACCCGCGCGCCGTCGGCAGGAAGCATCAACGATGCCGCGAGCTTGCCGAGGTCGGCACCATTGCGGCCATTGTTGCCGCCGATGTCGCCCGCCAGCTCCTGCGTCTTGACCGCGCTGTCCCACAGCGGGTGCAACAGCGCGTCGGCGGCATAGAGCGCCGACAGCCGCGCGATCAGGTCGGCGTCGGCCTGCGGCAGGCGACTGGGGGCGTAGGTGGCGACGGGGGCGCTGCCGCGCAGCGCCAGCGGCACCGCCGGCGCGATCGCGAGCGCCTCGCGCTCGGCCGCGGGCAGCAGCGTCAGCAGCCGCCCGACCCAGCCGTCGCTCTTTTTATACGGGCGCGAGCCGCCGCCTTCGAGCACATTCTGACCATCGAAATGCGACCGGTCGCGATAGGCGGTGGCGACGGCGTGCGCGAAATGCGCCTGCTTGGCGCGATAGAGATCGGCGCCGGCGGCAAGCGCCGGGTGCAGCGTGAACAGGCCGTTGAGGCTGGCGCCGCCGGCCTCTTCGGCGAGCGCGCCGCGCGCCGCGGCATAGTCGGGATCACCCGTCGGTGCGACGATCGCAAGGCCGTCGGCGGCGCCGCGCTGGATCACGAACACCAGCCGGCGCGGCGTCGCCGCGGCGGCATAGGCAAAGCGCGGGACCGCTCCGGCGGCGGCAATGGTCAGTCCGCTAATGAGCATATGGCGGCGCGAGAGGATCATCGTCTATCTCCGCAGAAAGGCCGGGCTGGCATAGAGCAGCGCGAGCGCCTGGCCGGGGCTGTCGGCGCGGGCGACCGCCTGCGCGGTTTGCGTCGTCAAGGCGTCGGCGAGGATCAGCGGCGCGAGCTGGCGGGCGTCGACACGGTCGCCGATGCGACCGGCGATCCGACTGGCGAGTTCGACGCGCTGCATCAGCGCCGCCGATCCGGCCCAGGTCGCGACCAGATCGTCATAGCCGGCGGGCGATCCGGGGCGCCAGATCGGCTGGCCGAGCTGGGTGAACAGCGCCGGGACATTCTGCCGGTCGCCAAGCGCCGGCAGTTTCAGACTTCGCATCACCGATACGGTCCAGTCCCACGGCGATTTGAACATCGCGGGTTCGGCCCCCCATGCCTCGGGCGCGGCGACGAGCGTGCGGTAGAGCG
The DNA here is from genome assembly GCF_001468495.1 of Sphingopyxis sp. A083. Lineage (NCBI taxonomy): Bacteria > Pseudomonadati > Pseudomonadota > Alphaproteobacteria > Sphingomonadales > Sphingopyxidaceae > Sphingopyxis > Sphingopyxis sp. A083. Next base: position 28,271 of record NZ_LNSK01000010.1, read on the forward strand.
AGGTCAGGTCGCCGCCGGTCCGAAGGAAATCGGCCTCGAGCCGCGCGACGAGCGCGGGGGCCGGTGTGTCGCCGGAAAAATGCCGGGCCAGTTTGGTCGCGATGTGTCGCGCGGTCGCCGGATGCCGCGCGAGGTCGAGCAGCACCGCTTCGGCCTGGTCCGCGCCGCCCTGCGCGTAGCGTTTGCCGATGATCGACTGCGCGCCGGGTTCGTGCAGCGGTGCGATAAAAACGGTGTCGCCGTCGGCCGCGCCCGCAGGCATCAGCCGCTGCCCGGCACCGCGGCCAAGCCCGGCCACGGTCAGCCCGGTCAGCACCTTGGCAAAGGCCGTGACGTCGGCCTGCGTATAGCCGGTACGCACCCCCAGCGTGTGCAATTCCATGATCTCGCGCGCCAGATTTTCGTTGAGCCCCGGCGCCTGCCGCCGTCCGCGCGCGCGAATGCGATCGGACACCGGACTGTCGGGCCCGAAACTTTGCGCCTGATCGAGATAGAGCAGCATGGCGGGATGCCGCACCGCCGCGATCAGCAGGTCCGAAAATTTGCCCATGATGTGCGGGCGGATCGCCTCGAACTCGTAATTGCCGGCAAATCCGATCACCGGCAGCTTGTCGGCCGACACGGCGAAATGGTTGGACCAGAAGTGGACGAGCCGTTCGGGGAAGGGTGTTGACGTCGCGACCGCATTGGCAAGCCGCGCGGCGGCAGCATCGACATAATGGGTGCGGATTGCCGAGCGCGACAAGCGTTGCAGTTCGGGGTCCATCGCCGCGCCTGTGCCGTCCTTCTGGGCGACATCATCCGGCGCATTGCGGCGCATCGCTCGCCGGTCGTCCTGATATTCGACATAGGAGGCGGCGATGGCTGCGCGGCCGGGCAAGGCGGCGATCGGTGCGGGAACCGGGTCATAGTCGTCAAGTTGTCGCAGCAGCCAGGCCTGCGGATCGACGGGCGCGGGATCGTCGAAGCGGCGGCCGAGGCCGAAGCGGTTGGCGGCAAGATAAAGGCTGGGCATCGCGCATCCTTCGGGTTCAGACCATGAAGCTGCCCGCCCTTTGTCGCAAAATCATGCCAGCGGGGTGGCGGCCCGCCGCGTCAGGATAGCGGCTTGTCGTAAAGCTGATACACGCGGTTGACCGTCGCGTTGATGGCGTCGGCGACCGCGTTCATCCCCTGATTGTCGTCGAGGACCCAACCGATATCGCCTTGCTCGGCGCCATATTTGGCGACGCCGTCGCGGCGGATATATTCGATCATCATGAAGGCGAGGGTGCTCGCCATGCGGCTGTTCTGCAACTTCTTGACCACGCCCATCAACGGCACGCGCAGCCGCTTGCTCTTGGGCTTGCGCAGCCACCAAAGCAGCCGCGCCCAGTTGAAGGGGAACAGCGATCCGTCCATCCCGATCAGGAGTTCGTTGATGTCGGGCAGCACGATCATGAACGCGACCGCCTCGCCGTCGACTTCGGCGACGCGGATCAGATCCTCGAAAACAATGTCCTTCAGCTTCTTGCCGACATAGGCGATCTCGCTGTCGGTCAGCGGAACGAAACCCCAATTGTCCGACCAGGCGTCGTTCAAAATGCCCATGATCAGCTGCGCCTCGGCATCGAACTTGCGCTTGTCGACGCGGCGGATGCGGATGCGCTCGTTCTTCTCGCCCGCCGCGACGATGCGGTTTACCAGCGGCGGAAAGCCGTCGACGATATCGACCGCATAGTTGAACAGCTTCTTGACCGGGCGATAGCCCTCGCCCTCGATCCACGCTTGATAGAGCGGGCTGTTGTGGCCGAGCATGATCGTCGGCGGCGTATCGAAGCCTTCGACCAGTAGCCCGGGTTCGTCCCAGATCGAAATCGACAGCGGGCCGAGCGCGCGGTTCATTCCCTGGCCGCGCAGCCAGTCTTCGGCGCTGACGATCAATGCGTGCGCGACCTCGGCATCCTCGGCCTCCAGCAGCCCCCAATTGCCCGTCCCCGGACCCATGCCCTGGCTCGCCGGCTGTTCGAGCGCGAGGAAGTCGACATGCGCCGAAATGCGTCCCACCGTGCGGCCGTCGCGGCGTGCGAGGAACATCTGCGCCTTGCCATGTTCGAACCAGGGGTTCTTGCCTGGCGTCAACAGGTCGAACGCTTCGTTTTTCAGCGGCGGCACCCAGGCGGGATCGCCGCGGTTGAGCCGAAAGGCCAGTTCGACGAATTCGCGCTTGTCCGCCTTGTCCTTGACGGGATGGATGGAGACGGGACCTTGCGAATGTGCGGCCATGGCTGGTTTCCTGAATGACGGTGCCTATATTTGTGGCGACGCATTAGGGCATAGCTGTGGCGCTGGCGACCCGTATTCGGCCATCATGCTGCCACGAAATCATGGTGAAGACGCCGGCATGATGACGACCAATCCCGCTGCCGAACGGATCGCGACTCCCCCCGCGGCCCCGGCCACCCAGACGCCCAAATCGGCGATTGCCGACGATATGGCGATGATCCGCGCGGCCTCGGAGCTGACGCGCGATCTCGTCAATCCGAACGCGCGCATCTATTGGGTGGATTTCCTCGGTTCGGCGTTTATCGGCTATGCCGGTGTCGCGGCGGCGATCCTGGCACCATCGACCGCATGGATGCTCGCCGCAGCGCTCATCGCCGTCGTCGCGCTCTACCGCGCGGGCAGCTTCATCCATGAACTGACGCATATCCGCAAAAATGCGCTCCCCGGTTTCCGGCTCGTGTGGAACCTGCTCGTCGGTATCCCGCTGCTTATCCCTTCCTTCCTTTACGAAGGCATCCACAGCCTCCACCACAACCGCACCAAATATGGCACGGTAGAAGATCCCGAATATCTGCCGCTGGCGCTGATGAAGCCGTGGACGGTGCCGCTGTTCGTCGTCGCGGCCGCCTTTGCGCCGCTGGCGCTGCTCTTTCGCTTTGCGGTGCTGACCCCGCTGTCGTTCGTCATCCCGCCGCTCCGCCGCGTGGTGATGGAGCGCTATTCGGGGATGATCATCAACCCGATGTTTCGTCGCCGCCCGCCCGAAGGCGATTTTCGCCGCCAGTGGGCGTGGCAGGAAGGCGGCGCCTGGGCCTGGTCGACGCTGCTGATCGCGGCGGGCGTGTTCGGCTGGGTGCCGCTGCGCGCGCTGCTGATCTTCGGCGCGATTGCGGCGGCCAGCCTCGTGCTCAACCAGATCCGCACGCTCGTTGCGCATCTGTGGGAAAATGACGGAGAGGTGCTGACCGTAACCGCGCAGTTCCTCGACAGCGTCAACGTACCGCCGCCGGGCCTGCTCCCCGAGCTGTGGGCGCCGGTAGGGCTGCGCTATCACGCGCTGCATCATCTGCTGCCCGGCGTTCCCTATCACGCGTTGCCAGAGGCGCACCGCCGCCTGCAAGCAGCGCTGCCCGGCGATTCGCAATATCATGCCGCCAATTACCGCAGCCTGCCGAAGCTGGTGATGAATCTTGTCGCGGGTTCGGCCAAGGGAACAGCCGGCTGACATTCGGCCGCGTCGGCGCTCGAAAGAGGGCCGGCGGCGACCGCTTCTACTGCGTTTCGACAGCCTGCTTGAACCGCGCAAGCTGCGCGGCCGCCGCTGCGGCATGCGGGCCGATCCAGCGGTCGTGGATGTCCTGAATCGGCATCGCGTTCAGATGGTTCCAGCGTTCGCGGCCGTGACGTTCGGCGATGACCAGCCCTGCCTCCTCCAGCACCTTCAGATGCTGCATCACCGTGCAGCGGTCGAGATCGACGAAATGGTCGCACAGCGCCCCCGTCGTCAGCGGCTGATCCTTCAGATCGTCCAGAATCTGCCGCCGAACGCCATGCGCGAGCGCCTTGAAGATGCGGTCGAAATCGTCGTGGATTGACATGTTATAAATTTATAACATAATTAAGTGCTACTCAAGCGGAGAATGACGATGGAACTGAAATTCAGGGTCGCGGCGCGCATCGCCAAACCGGTGCATGATGTGTTCGAGGCGGTTGCCGATCCCGCGCAACTGTCGCACTATTTCACCACCGGCGGCGCACAGGGCCGGCTCGAGACCGGCGCGGTGGTGACGTGGGATTTCCACGATTATCCCGGCGCCTTTCCGGTCCATGTGATCGAGGTGGTGCAGGATGAGAAGATCGTTCTGGAATGGGCGGCCTATGAAGGCCAGGCGCCGGGGGTAGAGGGCGGCACGATGGCGGACGCCGCTTACCGTACCCGCGTGACGATGACCTTCAAGCCGCTCGATGACGGCCGCACGCTGGTCGAGATCGCCGAGGGCGGCTGGCGCGAAACGCAGGCGGCGCTCGACGGCAGCTACGGCAATTGTCACGGCTGGACGCAGATGCTCTGCGCGCTCAAACTCTGGGTCGAACGCGGCATAAACCTGCGCGCCGATTTCTATGTCTGATGCCGTCTATGCGTTGCGCGCCATCAGCCCGCCATCGACGGGGATCACCGCGCCGGTGATATAGCTCGCCGCGGGCAGGACGAGGCTCAGCGTCACATGCGCGACCTCCTCGGGCTCGCCATAGCGGCGCAGCGCGGTGCGGCGCCGTGCGAAGATCGCCTTGTCCGCGTCGGGTACCTTGTCGGTCATCGCGGTGCGGATCGGGCCGGGACAGATGCAGTTGACGGTGATCCCATCCTTGCCCAGATCGACCGCCAGACCGCGCGTCAGCCCGGTCACGCCCGTCTTGGCCGCGACATAGGGCGTGTCGCCGGGCGTCGCGCCCAGTCCCTCGGTCGAGGCAATGTTGACGATGCGCGGCGCGTCGCTTTGCCGCAGCCACGGCAGCGCCGCGCGCACCATCCGCTGGTGCGCGGTCAGCATCACCGCGATCGCGCGGTGCCAGATCGCATCATAATCGTCGCCCGCATCGAGCGGGCAGAAGCTCGACACGCCGGCATTGTTGATCAGGATGTCGATACCGCCAAAATACGCCGCGATGTCGGCGACGACGCGCTTGATCGCCTCGCCGTCCGATACGTCGAGCGCGAAGGCGCGCGCGCCGTCGCCGGCTTCCGCGGCAACCGCCTCGCATGCGGCAGGGTCAAGGTCGGTGACCGCGACCTTCGCGCCCTCGCGCGCCAGCAACAGCGCGGTCGCCCGCCCCATGCCGCTCGCGGCGCCGGTGACGATTGCGACGCGGCCCGCGACGGAGCGCGAAAGGGCGGCTGCCGGCGTCACCGGAACGGCGGCTCGTTGAACGCGCGCAGTTTGCGGCTGTGCAGCTTGGCGCCCTCGTCGTGCATCAATTCGCACGTGCGGATGCCGATCTGGAGATGCGCCGCGATTGCTTCTTCATAGAAACGGTTGGCCTGTCCCGGCAGCTTGAGTTCGCCGTGGAGCGGCTTGTCGGACACGCACAGCAAGGTGCCGTAAGGCACACGGAAGCGGTAGCCCTGCGCCGCGATGGTCGCTGACTCCATGTCGATGCCGATCGCGCGCGACTGCGAGAAGCGCAGCGCGGAATCGGTGAAGCGCAATTCCCAGTTGCGGTCGTCGGTGGTGACGACGGTGCCGGTACGCATCCGTTTCTTGAGGTCGGCACCGCTGGTTCCCGACACCGCCTCGGCGGCGCTCGCCAGCGCCTGCTGGACTTCGGCTATCGGCGGGATCGGAATTTCGGGCGGCAGCACGCTGTCGAGAATATGGTCGTCGCGCAGATAGGCGTGGGCGAGCACATAATCGCCGATCCGCTGGCTGGGGCGCAGCCCGCCGCAGTGGCCGATCATCATCCATGCCTCGGGCCGCAGCACCGCGAGGTGATCGCAGATCGTCTTGGCGTTCGAGGGGCCGACGCCAATGTTGACGAGCGTGATGCCGCTGCCGCCCTCGGCAATCAGGTGATATGCGGGCATCTGGTGCCGTCGCCATGCGCTGTCGCTCGCGAGCGCGCTGGCATTGATATCCGGCTCGTCGACATAGAGACCGCCCGCACCGGCGAGCGCGGTGTAGCGTCCCTTGCCGACCTGCGCCCCCGCCCAGGCGACGAATTCGTCGACATAGCGGTGATAGTTGGTGAACAGAATATAGCGCTGGAAATGCTCGGGCGCGGTGCCGGTATAGTGGCGCAGGCGCGCGAGGCTGAAATCGGTGCGCAACGCGTCGAACAGCGCGAGTGGCTGCGCCGCCGCGGGGTCGAAGCCGAACAGGCCGTCGGCCAGCTCGTCGCCGATATCGGCGAGTTCGGTGGTCGGAAAATGGCGCGCGAGTTCGAGCGGAGTGACGCGGCCCATGTCCGACCCGTCGCTGGCGTCGAGGACATAGGGGAAGGGGATCTGCTGCCCGGTGCGCGTCACCTCCAGCGTCACCTCATAATGGCGGACGAGCAGGGTCAGCTGTTCGCGCAGATAAGCCTCGAACAGATCGGGGCGCGTTACCGTCGTGACGAACTCGCCCGCCCGCTCGAAATGACCGAAGGCGAGGTTGTGGCCGCCCTGGCCTTCGCGAAACTCGCCATTGGTGACGAGGCGCAGCGCCGGATAGTCGAACAGGCCGGTCGCGGCGGCATCGGCGGGCGGCAAGGTGCCGTCACGGACGAAGGCGGCGATGGCGGATTTGAGATTGCCGACCGACGTGCGGAAACGCGACTGAAGTTCGGCGATGACCCCTTCGACAAGGGTGGTGGGGTCGGCGATATTTTCGTTCGATGATTCTGATGTCATCGCGACGCTGTTGCACGAAAATATGACAAAAGGAAAGGGGGGCGGCGCAGCGCCGCGCCGCCCCTCATTTCAATCCGCAAACCGCTCAGAGCTGTTCAAGCATATGGTCGGCGCTCGACACCTTGAATTCGCCCGGCGCTTCGACATTGAGCTGCTCCACGACGCCATCGTTGACGACCATCGAGAAACGCTGGCCGCGCTTGCCCATGCCGAATGCCTTGCCATCCATGGTCAGCCCGACCGCTTCGGCGAAATCGCCATTGCCGTCGGCGAGCATCGTCACGCTGTCGGTCGCGCCGGCATTCTTCGCCCAGGCGCCCATGACGAAGGCGTCATTGACCGCGGTGCAGACGATTTCGTCGATGCCCTTGGCCTTGAGTTCGGCTGCCTTCTCGACGAAGCCCGGCAGGTGCTTGGCCGAACAGGTCGGCGTGAATGCGCCCGGAACCGAAAAGAGCGCGACCTTGCGGCCCTTGAAATAATCGGCGGCCGAAACCTGTTCGGGGCCGCCTTCGGTGACCTTCACCAGCTTGGTGTCGGGCAGCGAGTCTCCGGTAGTGATGGTCATGCTGGCATCCTTTCGTTGAGGGGGGTCTTGTGCGGGCGAGACATTGGGTGTGCGCCGCCGCGAGTCAAGCGGCGGAGCGTTCACATTGCACAATGGACCCCGCCGTTCGTCGATATGGCCGCAAAGACGCTGGACCCTGCGCGCCCGGCAGTCCATGATGGGGCGATGGAAAAGGCGCCGACCTGGTTCACCGGCCAATTGCTGCTCGCGCTGCCCGGCATCGGCGATCCGCGTTTCGATCACTCTGTCATCGCGATGATCAGCCACGACGAAGAGGGTGCGATGGGGATCAGCATCGACGACCCGATCGACGGCATGACCGTCGGTGCGGTGCTCGATCAGCTCGACATCGCGCACGACGCACCGCTCGATCAGCCGGTCTTTCTGGGCGGACCGGTCGAACCGTCGCGCGGTTTCGTGCTCCACAGCCGCGACTGGTCGGGCGAAGGCGCGGTGCAGGTGTCGGGGCGCTGGATGATATCGAGCTCGCACGACATATTGCGCGCCATCGGCGAGGGGCGCGGGCCGTCGCAATGGCTCGTCGCGCTCGGCTATGCCGGATGGTCACCGGGGCAACTCGAAGAGGAAATGGTGCGCCATGCCTGGCATCTGACGCCCGGCAGCGACGCGCTGCTGTTCGACACGCCGCCGGCGCAGCGGTGGCAGGCAGCCTTTGCCGAAGCCGGCATCGATGCGCGCCTGCTGACGGTCGAGGGCGGCGAAGCGTAGGATCGCCGCCCGTCGATCGGCTGCGTCAGTGCGCGAGGGCGAGGAGCGGGCGTCCTTGGTCAAGCCGCGCGAGCGCGGTGCGTGCGGCCCAGCGCGAATCCATGAAATCCCCGTTCGCAAGCTCGAGGTCGTAGCGGATCGGGCTGTCGATCGCCGACCGATAGGCGGTCGCGGCGTCGGCGGTGCGGCCAAGCCGGGCATAGGCGGTGCCCAGATTGATCAGGCGCGACGGATCGCGGGCATCGACCCGGCCGTCGGTCAGCTTGGCCACTGCCGCCTTGTTTTCGCCCGCCTGTAATTCTTCAAAGGCAACCGACAGCGGCGTCGAGGCGCTGTCCTCGGTGCCCGTGACGACGATCGACTGAGCCATCGCCGGCGACGCGACGGCCAGGGCAGCCAGGCTGAGTAGAATTTTTTTCATCTAGGTATCTCCCCGAAAACTTTGACCTATTTTCTCGTTTGTGGGGATAAAAGTCAATGAATCGCGGGCTATGTAACATTGCTGTCACATAGACGGATTATGCTCATCGCAAGGCGTATTATAAGGCAAATTTCTTAGGAAGTTGGCTATTGCAAGGCTGTGTCACAATTGCGCCCCGCGCGTTGTAACATTGGCGCGCGCCCGAAATTTATTTTGCGCTGCCTCGCGATTGGCGGAGGACGAATCGTGCCTGCGCCGCGTTCGACTGCGACCCGCGCCTTGCAGATATAAAGAAAAGTTTATATTTGAATGGCGACGCGCTTTCGGTTAGGGCGCGCAACATAATTGCTCGACAATTCGGGGCCGCTCGCCTGCGGCCGTACTCGCCAATATGGAGACTCCCCCGTGGCCACCACCGCAGCCAATGCCACCATTACCGCCGCCAATGCCGCAATCGCGGCGGCGAAGACCAAGGACGGCGCCGCCGACTATGTGATTGCCGACATCGGCCTCGCCGACTTCGGCCGCAAGGAAATCGCGATCGCCGAAACCGAAATGCCCGGCCTGATGGCGCTGCGCGCCGAATATGGCGCGGCGCAGCCGCTGAAGGGCGCGCGCATCACCGGATCGCTGCACATGACGATCCAGACCGCGGTGCTGATCGAAACGCTGATCGCGCTGGGCGCCGAGGTGCGCTGGGCGACCTGCAACATCTTTTCGACCCAAGATCATGCCGCCGCCGCGATCGCCGCTGGCGGCACGCCCGTCTTTGCGGTGAAGGGCGAGAGCCTCGCTGAATATTGGGACTATGTCGGCCGGATCTTCGACTGGGGCGACGATCAGACCGCGAACATGATCCTCGATGACGGCGGCGACGCCACGATGTTCGCGCTGTGGGGGGCGCGCGTCGAAGCCGGCGAGCCGCTGTTCGAGCCGACCAACGCCGAAGAAGTCGAATTTGTCCGTGCGCTCAAGGACTTCCTGACCGCCAAGCCGGGCTATCTCACCAAGAGCGTGCGCGCGATCAAGGGCGTGTCGGAAGAAACGACGACCGGCGTCCACCGCCTTTACCAGCTGGCCAAGGAAGGCAAGCTGCCCTTCCCGGCGATCAACGTGAACGACAGCGTCACCAAGTCGAAGTTCGACAATCTTTATGGCTGCAAGGAAAGCCTGGTCGATGCGATCCGCCGCGCGACCGACGTCATGCTGGCCGGCAAGGTTGCGTGCGTCGCGGGCTTCGGCGACGTCGGCAAGGGCTCGGCCGCCTCGCTCCGCAACGGCGGCGCGCGCGTGCTGGTTACCGAAATCGACCCGATCTGCGCGCTGCAGGCGGCGATGGAAGGCTATGAAGTTGTCACGATGGACGAAGCGGTCGCCCGCGCCGACATCTTCTGCACCGCGACCGGCAACGCCGACGTCATCACCGCCGACCATATGGCGGCGATGAAGCCGATGGCGATCGTCTGCAACATCGGCCACTTCGACAGCGAAATCCAGATCGCGGGGCTCGCCAATTACAAGTGGACCGAAGTGAAGCCGGGTACCGACCTCGTCGAATTCCCCGATGGCAAGCAGATCATCGTGCTGGCGAAGGGCCGCCTCGTGAACCTCGGCTGTGCGACGGGCCACCCGTCGTTCGTGATGTCGTCGAGCTTCACCAACCAGACGCTCGCGCAGATCGAGCTGTTTACCAAGGCCGGTGATTACAAGAACGACGTCTATGTCCTGCCCAAGCATCTCGACGAAAAGGTCGCGGCGCTGCACCTCGAAAAGCTGGGGGTGAAGCTGTCGACGCTGACGCAGAAGCAGGCCGATTATATCGGCGTGCCGGTCGAAGGACCGTTCAAGCCCGATCATTATCGTTACTGATCGTTACTAATTTTTCATAAGCAGGCTGTAGGGTCGCGCTGCCGTCCGGAGACTGGATGGGGGCGTGGCCCTTTGCTTTTGGGGGTTCGGGGCACCGCTCGCTCGATTCATATTTTGGTGCGGCCGGGGGGCATCGCTTAAATGAGGGAGTTCCCGGGATGATTACCGTGCGCGCGATGCGAGCAGGGCTTTATGGCGGCCTGTCCGCGCTGGCTATTCTGGCGGCGGCTGCGCCGGCTGCGGCGCAGGATGTTGCGCCCGATGCGTCGGCGGACGCCGACAGCGGTGCGGAGATCATCGTCACCGGATCGCGCATCGCGCGCACCGATGCGGACACGATCCAGCCGACGCTGGTCACCACCGCCGACCAGATCGACCGGCGCGGCTATACCAATGTCGCGCAAGCGCTGTCGGAAATTGCCGCCTTCGGCGTTCCCGGCAACAGCAATGTCGGTGCGCAGGAGGGGCCGTTCGGTTCGGGCCAGACCTTCGTCGATTTCTTTTCGCTGGGTAGCCAGCGCACGCTGACGCTGGTGAACGGCCGGCGCTTCGTGTCGTCCAATACCGCCTCGGTATTCGGGCCGGTCGGACCGGGCAGTCAGGTCGACCTCAACGTCATCCCGGAAACGCTGGTCGATCGCATCGAAACGGTCGCGGTCGGCGGCGCGCCCATCTATGGCTCCGATGCGATCGCGGGCACGGTCAACATCATCCTCAAACGGGATTTCGACGGGCTTGAACTCAAAGGCCAGGCGGGCGTGTCGCAGCGCGGCGACGCACCGGATTATCGCATCAGCGGCATCTGGGGCGCCGGTTTTGCGGGCGGGCGCGGCCACATCACGCTCAGCGGCGAATGGAATCGCGCGCGCGGCCTCACCACGGGCGACCGCTTTCTGACGAGCGCCGCCGGCCCCTTTTTTACGACTGCCGCCGATCCGGCATCTCCCTTTCAGCAGCAGCTTTATTACGACCAGCGGCTGAATGTCTTCACCAACAGCGGCGTGCCGCTCGCCTTCGACAGCATTCCCGAATTCGGCGGGATTTTCGACGCGTCGGGCAATGTCCTGACGTTCAACGACGCCGGCCGACTCGTCCCGCTCGACTTCGGGACGCGCACGGGCAGCCTGTTCGAAAGCTCGGGCGGAAATGGCTTTGCGACAAAGGATTACGGCAACCTCGCGACGAATAATGACCGCTATCTCGCGACCGCGCTCGGCAGTTTCGAGCTGAGCGACACGGTTCGCTGGTTCGCCGAGGGTTGGTATGCGCACAGCAAGGGGACCAATGTCGCAGCGCAGCCGGTGTACAATACGGCGCTGGCGGGGCCGGGCACGTCGCCGAACGGCAATCTGGTGCTCAGCCTCGACAATCCCTATCTGAACGACGCCGACCGCGCGACGATCCGCGACAATCTGGCCGCCTATGGTCTGCTCGGCGGGATTCCGATCGATGCCGACGGCGACGGCAATCCCGATTTCACGACGGCTCCCGACAGCTTTCTGATGGCACGCGCCAATGCCGACCTGACGACCGGCCGTTCCGACACGACGGTCGAACTCTATCGCTTCGTCACCGGGTTCGACGGCGAATTCGACGTCGGCGACCGGATCTACAAATGGGAGGTCTCGGCCAATTACGGCCATTCCGAAACGCGCGGGCGCGAACGCGTGCTGGTGCAGCAGAATTTCCTCAACGCGGTCGATGCCGTCGATGAGGGTGTGTTCGGCGGCGGTGCCGCCAACGGCAATATCATCTGCCGCCCCGGATACAGCAACGCGAACATCGCGACGCGCAGCGCGACCTGCGCGCCGCTCGACCTGTTCGGCGTCGGCCGCTTCAGCCAGGCCGCGCTCGATTATGTGACGACGATCGCCGACCCGACCGCGACCAATTCGCAGTTCGTGCTCAGCGCGTCGGTCAACGGGCCGCTGTTCCGGTTGCCCGGCGGCGATGTCATCGCCTCGCTCGGCTATGAGCATCGGCATGAAAAGACCGCGTTCGACCCCGGCGCCTATTATTATGGCGAGGATGTCGGGGGCGGATTCCGGATGCCGTTCGGCCGCAGCATCCCGATCGATCCGGTGCGGGGCAGCTTCACCACGAATGAATTTTCCGGCGAACTCAAGATTCCGGTCATTTCGCCGGACATGGACAGTTTTGTCCATGCGTTCGAACTCGACGGCGCGGCGCGCTATATCGATCATTCGGCGGCGGGAGGCGACTGGACGTGGACCGCGGGTGGACGATTGTCGCCGGTCGCCGATGTGACGATCCGCGGCAATTTCACCCGCTCGGTGCGCGCGCCCGCAATCACCGAAAGCTTCAGCCCGACGTCGCTGGCCTTTGCGACGGCCAATGATCCGTGCGATCGCCGCTTCGTCAATTCGGGACCGAACCCGGCACAGCGGCGCGCAAACTGCATCGCAGCGGGGATAGCGAACCCCGATGCCTTCACGTCGAACATCGTCGGATTCACGGCGCCGATCTCGGTTTCGGGCAACGCCGCACTCAAGAACGAGCGCGCCGACAGCTGGACCGTCGGCGCGATCGTCCGCCCGCGCTTCGTGCCCGGTCTGACGATCACCGCCGACTGGGTCGATATCCGGCTGCGCGATGCGATCGTGTTGCTGGGTGCCGGCCAGACGCTCGACGCCTGCTATGACGCGGTCGCCTATCCGGCGGCGGTTTGCGGCCAGATCGACCGCGATCCAGGCGGGCAGGTCGCTTTCGTGCGCACCGGCTATGCCAATGCGGCGTCGATGGACTTCCGCGGCCTGACCGCCGAAGTCGCCTATCGGCGCGAGGTCGCGGCGGACACGGCGCTCGGCCTGTCGCTCAATTACTTCTATCTCGACAAGCTCGAAACGCGCGTCGGAACCGGCGATATCGACACCGCACGCGGCGAAATCGGCAATCCCAAACATTCGTTCACCGCGAATGTCACGGTCGATCGCGGCCCGGTAAACCTGCTCTGGCAAACGCAATATTATGGCAAGAGCGTGTGGAACGCCGACGCGGCGCCCAACGCGCTGGAATATAGCGGTGTCGGCTCGTGGTGGCTGTTCAACGCCTCGATCGGCGTCGACGTATCGAAGCAGTTTGCGCTGCGCCTGATCGTCGACAATGTCTTCGACGCGAAACCGCCGTTCCCGGCGCCGGCGGCCAATGGCACGATCACCTATTATTCGGGCATATTGGGACGCTATTTCCGCGCATCCGCCACGGCAAAATTCTGACCGCGTGGGCGCGCGCAATCGGTGCGGAGTGCCGGGGATATTCGACCGGACGAGGCCTTCCGGCGTCCTGTCCCGCCGCGCCCGTGCGGCGGACGATTGAATAGAGGCTGCGCAGTCGATAGGGGCAGACGGATGATATCCGGCGTCCCTGTCGTCCTCTTGCTTCGATCGGCGCGATGTCCGTGCCGATGAGCGCGGGCTTGCTCTTCTCGCTCGGCCTGTTCGCCGCGCTCTGGCTGGTCGCCGGGCTGTGGGCGGTCGGGCGCGGGGTTGCGATGCAGCGGCGCTCGGCGTTCGTCGCCGGGCAGACCGAACGCCTCGCCAGCCTGCTCGAAGCGTCTCCCTATCTGCCCGTCGTGGTGCGCGGCGACTGGCGCATCGAGGCGAGCGAGCGGCTCGGCCGCTGGCTCGGGCTCGATGCCGGGCCGCGCAGTTTCGACGAGCTTCGCGGACTCGGCACCGGGCTCGACGCGCAGGCGCACGAAGCGCTGCGCCAGGCGATCCTCGGCGCCCAGCGCGGTGCCAAACCCTTCACGCTCAGCCTGCGTCCGCAGGGCAGCAACCGTACGATCGTCTGTCAGGGCGTGGCGGCGCCGCAGTCGGTCGGCGGACCGGGCAGCGTCCTGCTGTGGCTCAGCGATGCGACCGACGGGCAGCAATCGCTCGCCAAGGCGCGGATCGAACGCGACGAGGCGATGGCGGCGTTCGAGGCGCTGTCGGGCTTGATCGAGGCGGCGCCGTTTCCGATGTGGTTCCGCGAACCCGATCTTCGCCTCGCGCTCGTCAACACCGCCTATGTCCGGGCGGTCGAGGCGAAGAGCGCGGCGCGGGTGATCGAGGATGGCACCGAATTGTGCGAGCCAATCGCCGGGGTCAGCGCGACCGACGCGGCCGAAGCGGCGCGTGCCGCGGGCGCGGCGCATATGCGCACCGTCCCGGTAACGATCGAGGGCGAGCGCCGGATCATGCGGGTCGTCGACGTGCCGCTGGCGCCCGAGGGCGGCCGCGTCATCGGTATAGCGGGCTATGCGATCGATATTCAGGAGCTGGAGAGCGAGCGCGGCGCGCACCGCCGCTTTGTCGATACCCAGCGCGAATTGCTCGATCGGCTGTCGGCGGCGGTGGCGCAGTTCGGCCCCGATCATGGCCTCGTCTTTGCGAACCAGCCCTTTCGCCGGCTGTTCGACGTGACGGCCGAGGATGTGTCCGAAGGCCGGGCGCTCGCGCGGTTGCTCGATGCATGGCGCGAGGGCGGCCGGACGCCCGAAGTGCGCGACTATCCCGAATGGCGGCAGGCGCATGTCGACTGGTTCGCGCTGCCGCACGCGAGCGAGGAGGAATGGCGCCTGCGCGACGGCACCCATCTGCATGTCGTCGCCCAGCCGACCCCCGACGGCGGCCTGCTGCTGATCGCCGAGGATCGCACCGAGCAGGTGCAACTGGCCTCGACGCGCGACACGTTGCTGCGCGTGCGCACCGCGACCTTCGACAATCTGTTCGAGGCGATCGCGGTCTTCGCTCCCGATGGCCGCCTGCACCTGTGGAACCAGCGTTTCCGCCGCTTGTGGGGCGTCGATGAATCGACCCTTGCGGCGCATCCGCGCGTCGATGTGCTGATGAACGGCCTCGCCGACCGGCTCGCCAAGCCCAACCAGATCAGCATCGTTCAGGAAGTGATCCGCGCCGCGACGCTCGAGCGGACGCAGCGTGCGGGCGAAATCCGGTTCAAGGACGGACGCCATTTCGATTTCGCCTCGATCCCGCTGCCCGACGGCAATGCGCTGCTCATCATGCTCGACATCACCGCCAGCCGGAAGATGGAGGGCGCGCTGCGCGAACGCAACGAGGCGCTCGAGGCGGCGGACAAGGTCAAGACCGCCTTTCTGTCGCGGATGAGTTACGAACTGCGCACGCCGCTGACCTCGATCGGCGGCTTCGGCGAGATGCTGCAGGCGGGTTATGCGGGCGAGCTTCCGCCTGCCGCGCGTTCCTATGTCGACGCGATCATGGATTCGGTCGCGGTGCTCGGCCGCCAGATCGACAATGTGCTCGACCTCGCGCAGGGCGAGGCGGGGACGCTGGCGGTCGAACGCGCGCCGGTCGACGTCCGCGCGCTGCTCGGCAAGGCGCTCGCCGACGCGGCCCCGTTCGCCGAGACCGAAAAGATCGAACTCGTCGGCAATCTGTCCGACAATCTTGGCAGTATCGAAGGCGATGCGCCGCGCCTGTCGCGGGTCGTGGGCGGGCTGCTCGACAATGCGATCCGCTTTACCGCCCCGGCCAAGCGCAGCGGCGGGCGCGTGCTGCTCCACGCCGACGGCGACGCGCGCGGAGTGGAGATCGTCGTGTCGGACAACGGCCCCGGCATGCCCGATGCGGTCGCCGCGGTGACGAAGGGGCAGCAGGCGGGTACGCAGACCGGCGGCATCGGCCTCGCGCTCGCGCGCCAGCTCGTTGCCGCGCACGGCGGCACGATGGAGGTGCTCAGCGAAAAGGGACAGGGAACGCTGGTCCGCGTCACCCTGCCGCGCGGATGAGCTTCAGCTGCGCCTATGATCTCGAAGACGCCGATCGCATCGGTGCCGCCATCGGCGCCGCGCTGAGACCCGGCGATGTCGTGCTGTTGTCGGGCGACCTCGGCGCGGGCAAGACGACGCTGGCGCGTGCAATGCTCAAGGCGCGCGGTCTGGCGGGCGAGGCGCCGAGCCCGACCTTCGCGATCGTCCAGCCCTACGCCCCGCCCGAAGTCGATCTGCCGATCGCGCATGTCGATCTCTATCGCATCGAGGGAGAGGATGAACTGATCGAACTCGGCCTCGACGACTATCTCTATGACGGCGCGCTGCTGATCGAATGGCCTGATCGATTGGGGGCGCAGGCATGGGGCGACGCACTGGCGCTGACGATTTCGGGCGGGGGCGATACGCGCGTCTTGACAGCGGAAGTGCCGCCCGCTTGGGAAGCGCGATGGCCGCTCCGATGATTCCGCCCGACCATGCGCCCGCCTTTCTTGCCGCGCATGGCTGGGGCGATGCCCGCATTCTGCCGCTCGCGGGCGATGCCTCGTTCCGCCGCTATTTCCGCGTCGTCGGGGAAGGGCGGCAGGCGGTGCTGATGGATGCGCCGCCGCCGCACGAAGACCCGCGCCCCTTCATCGCGGTCGCCGAATGGCTGTGCGAACAGGGGATGAGCGCGCCCGCGATCCTCGCCCGCGATCTGGCGCAGGGCCTGCTGCTGATCGAGGATTTCGGCGATGTGCGGCTGCGCGAAACGCTCGACGCGCGCCCCGCGGCGGAGGTCGAATTCTACGCCGGGGTCACCGACCTGCTCGTCCATCTGCACGCGCGCCCCGCGATGCCGGGGCTGCCCGTCCACGGCATCGAACAATGGCTCGACGAAGTGATGCTGTTCACCGACTGGTACTGCCCCGCGCTGGACCTTGCCGTCGATCGCGACGGATTTCGCGCGGCGTGGCAAACGGCGCTGGCGCCCGTCGAACAGGACGGCCTGCCGCGCGTCACGGTGTTGCGCGACTTTCATGCCGAAAATATCATGCTCGTCGATGGACGCAGCGGCATTGAACATTTCGGTCTGCTCGATTTTCAGGACGCGCTGGTCGGCCATCCCGCCTATGACCTCGCCTCGGTACTCGAGGATGCGCGCCGCGACGTGACCCCGGCGGTCGAGGCCGCGATGCTCGATCGCTATGTCGCTGCGACGGGACAGGGTACGGCGTTCCGCGCCGCCTATTGGGCGTTCGCGGCGCAGCGCAACACGCGCATCCTGGGCGTTTTCGTGCGCTTGTGGAAGCGCGACGGCAAGCCCGGATACCGCCAGTTCCAGCCGCGCATGTGGGGTCTGCTCGAACGCGACCTCGCGCATCCGGCGCTCGCACCGGTGAAAAAATGGTTCGACGACAATGTGCCCGCCGCCAAGCGCGCGGCGGCGTGGAGCGAGTGACGGCATGACCGCGACGATCGAAAGCGCGATGGTGATGGCGGCGGGGATCGGCAAGCGGATGCGCCCGCTCACCGCGACGCGGCCCAAGCCGCTCGTGCGCGTGGCCGGCAAGCCGCTGATCGATCATAGCCTCGACCGGATCGAGGCGGCGGGGATCAGCCATGTCGTCGTCAACGTCCATTATCTCGCCGACGCGCTCGAGGCGCATCTCGCGAAGCAGAAGCGATCCTTCACCCTGGCGGTGTCGGACGAACGCGGCGAACTGCTCGAAACCGGTGGCGGCATGGTCAAGGCGCTGCCGCTGCTCAAGGGCGACCCGATCCTGATCGTCAACAGCGACAATATCTGGACCGACGGGCCGCAGGACAGCATCCGCAATCTGGCGCGCCACTGGGACGGCGATCGGATGGATGGGCTGCTCCTCGTCATCCGTCAGGCGAGCGCGACGGGACACGGCGGCAAGGGCGATTTTCACATGGACCCGAGCGGCAAGCTGTCGCGGCGCAAGCCGGGCCGGGTCGCACCCTTCGTCTATACCGGCATCCAGCTCATTTCGCCGCGCCTGCTCGTTGGCGCGCCTGATGGACCCTTTTCGACGAACCTGTTGTGGGACCGCGCGATCGCGGCGGGGCGGCTTTATGGTCTGTCGCATATGGGGCAATGGTTCGACGTCGGAACCCCCGCCAGCATTGCACCGACCGAAGCGGCGCTGAGCGAAGTTTGACACGGATCGTCATCCCGGCGAAGGCCAGGATCTCGCCGGTGCGTCATGGCGATAGGGAGAGATCCCGGCCTTCGCCGGGATGACGAAGGAATCCTGATGGCTGTGATCGGCCAACCCACCATCTATTCCATCCCGATTCATCGGGCCTTCGCCGACGCGCTCGCCGCCGGGGTGATCGCGCGCTTCGACGACGGCGCGCTGGGGCTGGCGCAGGGGCTGATCCTGCTGCCGAGCAATCGTGCACGCAGCGCGGTGCAGGCGGCGTTCGTCCGCGCGGGCGGGCAGGGGCTTCTCATGCCGCGGCTGGCGGTGATCGGCGACGCCGATCTCGATGAATCGGTCGCGCTGGCGCTTGATGCGATCGACGACGATCCGCTGCCGCCTGCCATCGATCCGCTGCACCGGCGCCTGCTGCTCGCCGAGCTGATCGAGCGGCATACACCGCCGGGCGAACCGGCGATCACGGGCGCGGCGGCGTTCCAGCTCGCCGATGGGCTGGGCCGCGTGATCGACCAGCTTCATTATGAAGAGGTGTCGGTTTCGGCGCTCGTCGACCTCGATCTCGGCGCCTTTGCCGACCATTGGCGGGCGTCGCTGTCGCGGCTGCGGCTGCTGGTCGATGAATGGCCGGCCGCGCTTGCCAGGACGGGTGCGATCGACCGCGCGGCGCGCCGCAACTTGCTGCTCGATCGCGTCGCGGCGGGGTGGCGCGCGGCGCCGCCAGCGCGCTTCGTCGTCGCGGCGGGCGTTACCACCGCTGCTCCTGCCATCGCGCGGTTGCTCCGCACCGTGGCCGATATGACGCGCGGCATGGTCGTGCTGCCCGGGCTCGATCAGGTGATGGCGGCGGATGAATGGGATGCGCTCGGCCCGACGCGGCCCGATGCGGATGACGACCGGCGCCCGCTCGAAACGCATCCGCAATATCATCTGAAGCTGCTGCTCGATCGCATGGGCGTTGCTCGTGACGAAGTGCAGCCATGGGATGCCGCATCGCCGCACGATGGCCCCGAAGCACGGACGCCCTTCGCGTCGCTGCTCTTCGCGCCCGCGGACTACAGCACCCAGTGGCAGGCGGCGGGCGATCTGTCGGCGGCGGTTGCCGGCCTGTCGGGCGCTGTTTTTGCCGACGACGGGCAGGAGGCGCAGGGAATCGCCCTGCTGATGCGCGAGGCGATCGAGACGCCGGGGCGCACCGCTGCCCTCGTCACCCCCGACCGCGCGCTCGCCGAGCGCGTCGCCGCCGCGCTGACGCGCTGGGGCATCAGCGTCGATGACAGCGCCGGCCAACCGCTGTCGCGCACCGCGCCGGGCGCGCTGTTGCTGCTGCTTGCCGAACTGGCTGCTGTATTCGATCCGGTCGCGCTGGTGGCGCTGCTCGGCCATCCGCTCGTGCGCGCGGGAGGCGAGCGCACCATGTGGCTCGACGAGGTGCGGCGGCTCGACCTGACGTTGCGCGAGCCCGGACTGCTTCCGGGATGGGACGGGGTGAGCGCGCGCATTGCGGCGCGCGCTGCCGATCCCAAGGCGCGCGGTCATACCGTCGCCGTGCAGATGGCACCATGGTGGACGCGTGTTTCGACCGAGCTCGCCGCCGCGCTCGCGCCCTTCGCGGCCGGGCCGGTGCCGCCCGCCGACCTGCTCGCGGCGTTGCAGCGCGCAGCCGAATGGCTGGCGGGCGACGCGGTGTGGGCGGGGCCGGCGGGCCGGATGCTCGCCGAATTGTTCGATCAGTGGGCGCTGGCGCGCGGCGCCGGGCCGGCGCTGGTCGATCCCGCCGATTTTCCCGCAATGCTTGGGCAATTGCTCGGGCAGGCGAGCGTACGGCCGCCCTATGGCGGGCATCCGCGCCTGTTCATCTGGGGCTTGCTCGAGGCGCGGTTGCAGCGCGCCGACCTGATGATCCTCGGCGGGCTCGACGAAGGGCGCTGGCCCGCCGCGACGCAACCCGACCCGTGGCTCGCGCCCGGCATCCGCCGTCTGCTCGGTCTTGCCGCGCCCGAACGGCAGCAGGGGATGGCGGCGCATGATTTTGCGGGCGCGCTCGGAGCCGGGAGAATCGTCGTAACGCGCGCGCAGCGCAGCGGCGGCGATCCCGCCGTCGCCTCGCGCTTCTGGCTGCGGCTCGCAGCGCTCGCGGGCGAGCTTCCCGAACCCGCGCCGGGGGGCGTGCCGCTCACGCGCCTCGCCGCCGAAATCGACCTGCCGCCGGGCAGTGCGCAGCCCGCCGGTCGTCCAGCGCCGCAGCCGCCCGCCGCCGACCGTCCGCGCCGGATCAGCGTCACCGGCGTCGACAAGCTCGCACGCGATCCCTTCGCCTTTTACGCCGACCGCATGCTCGGCCTCTCGGCGCTCGATCCGTTGAGTGCCGCGCCCGATCCGCGCTGGCGCGGTACGCGGGTGCATAAATTGTTCGAAGATTGGGTGCGCGGCGGCGCGACGCGCGAGGCTTTCGAAGCGGAACTGGCCGCGCTCGCCGCCGATCCGGCGCTCGACGGGCTTGCGCGCGCCTTCTGGCTGCCGCGTATCGAACCCGCGCTGCGCTGGGCTGCGGCGCAGGTTTGGGAGGCCGACCGCAAGCCCGTCGCAGTCGAAGCGCGGGGCGAACGGACCGACGACGGCATTACGCTGCATGGCAAGGCCGACCGCATCGACCGCGGCCCCGATGGCCTTGCCATCATCGATTATAAATCGGGCGGCGCGCCGAGCGCGCAGGCCGCCGCCGACGGGCTCGACAATCAGCTCGGGCTGCTCGGCCTGCTTGCGCGCGAAGGGGCGATGGAGGGTATCGATGCCGCCCCCGTCGTGGCGCTCGAATATTGGAGCTTGCGTCCTGATCGCCGCGCCGACGGTGCGGGGCGGATTTCGAACAGCTATGGCCCGCGCAGCACGCTCAAGACCGCAGAGGCGGCGATCGACCATGCTGCCGACACGCTGACCCGGCTGGCGCACGACTATCTGCTCGGCGACGCGCCCTTCGCGCCCGGCGAGGGCGGCGGCTATGGCGATTATGACCAACTCATGCGCCGCGACGAATGGTTCGGACGCGGTGAGGACGGACTGTGAGCAGAAGCGCCGGCCTCGCCACCCTCGATCCGCGGCAGGGCGCCGCCGCCGATCCCGAAAGCCATGTCTGGCTCGGCGCATCGGCGGGGACCGGCAAGACGCAGGTGCTGTCGGCGCGCGTGCTGCGGCTGATGCTGGACGGCGTTTCGCCGCAGGCGATCCTGTGCATCACCTTCACCAAGGCGGGCGCTGCCGAAATGGCGCACCGGATCCACGAACGGCTCGCGACCTGGGTGCGGATGAGCGACGGCGATCTGCGGCTCGATCTCCACGCGCTGGGGCTCGACTGGGAGCGGCCGGGGCTGATGACGCGCGCGCGGTCGCTGTTCGCGACGGTGATCGACAGCCCCGGCGGCGCGATCCGCGTCCAGACGATCCACAGCTTCTGCCAGACCTTGCTCGCCAGCTTTCCGCTCGAGGCAAAGCTGCTCCCCGGCTTTCGCGCTATCGAGGAGGATGAATTAGCGGCGCTCAAGCGGCAGATACTCGGTGACCTGCTCGAGCATGATCCCGACCGCGAGGCGCTGCGGGCGGTTGCGGCGATGCTGTCGCGGCGGCTGGGGCAGGAATCCGCGCTTGCCTTCCTGTCGAGCTGCGCCGCCGTCTTCGGTGGTCCGCGCGCGGCGCTGCCCCCGGCGGCGCATGATTTGCGCGCGGCGTTCGATCTCCCTAGCGGCGATCCCGATGCGTGGCTCGCTGCTGAAATTGCAGGCGGAGCGATCGCCGACGCCGATATCAAGGCGGTCGCGACCAGCGGGGCGGCGTGGGGGACCAAGACCGGCGATGCTTGTTCGGACAAGATGGTCGGCTGGCTCATCGCCGAGGCGTCGGCGCGCGCCGCGATGCTCGATGAACTGCTCGGCTGTTTCCTGACCGGCAAGGGCGAGCTGCGCGCCGATTTTGCAGGCGACAAGGGCCGGATGACCGATTGTGCCGACAGCGCGGTGCGCATCGTCGATGCCGCCGGGCGGCTGCGCGCGACCGCCACCGCGATGCGCGTCGCCGACGATCTCGCGGCGGGGTGGAAGCTTGGCGCGCGCTTTGCCGAGGCCTATGCGCTCGCCAAGCGCGATGCGGGTCTTGCCGACTTCGACGATCTCATCACGCTCGCCGGGACGCTGCTACGAGTCAGCAGCTTCGGCGAATGGGTGCGCTTCAAGCTCGATCAGCGCACCGACCATATCCTCGTCGATGAGGCGCAGGATACGAATATGCGCCAGTGGGGCATTGTCCTGTCGCTTGCCGAGGAATTTTTCGCGGGCGTCAGCGCAAAGGACGACCGGCTGCGGACACTGTTCACGGTCGGCGACCGCAAGCAGGCGATCTTCGGCTTTCAGGGCACCGAGCCCAAGGCGTTCGCGACCGCGCGCGACATGTTCCACGCGCTGGGTGAGATGGGCGGCCAGCCCTTCCGCCAGGTCGATCTGGTTTCCAACTATCGCTCGACGCCCGCGGTGCTCGACGTCGTCGACCGCTGGCTCGGCGACGGCGGGACGAGAGCGATGGGGCTCGACGGCGAAGAGCCGCCCCACCGCCCGTTTCGAAGCGCCCAAGCCGGCCAGGTCGAACTCTGGGCGCCGCTGCCCGTCGGCAAGGCGATCGATGCCGCAGCCGCGGAGGACGGCGGAGACGAGGGGGACGGCAGCGCCCCCGCCTCCGATCCCGCCTCGATGCGGTTGGCCAAGGCGATCGCGGGCGAGGTGCAGGACTGGATCGCGAACGGCAAGGATGGCCGCCCTGTGGCGCCCGGCGATATCATGATCCTCGTGCGCCGGCGCCGCGATCTGGCGGCGCGGATCGTCGCGCGGCTGCAGGCGCTGCATGTCCCCGTCGCGGGCGTCGACCGCTTCGCGCTGACCCAGCCGCTCGCGGTGCAGGATCTGATCGCCGCGATGCGCTTCGCGGTGCAGCCGCTCGACGATCTCAACCTCGCCGCGCTGCTCGTCTCGCCGCTGCTCGGCTGGACGCAGGATGACCTCTACGCGCGTACGGCAAAGCGCGGCCGCGCCGCCATATGGGAACATCTACGCTCCCATGAGGAGACTATGCCACCCGCGACGATGGCGGCGCTGCGCGCGCTGCTCGGCATGGCCGATTTCACGACCCCTTTCCGCTTTCTCGAAACAATCCTCTCAGGGCCGATCGACGGACGGCGCAAGCTGTACGCGCGGCTGGGGCGCGAGGCGCGCGACCCGATCGACGAACTGCTGAGCCAAGCGCTGGCGTTCGAGGCGCGCGAAACCGTGTCGCTACTCGGCTTTCTGACCCGGATCGCGGGCAGCAGCGCCGATATCAAGCGCCAGACCGAAGCGCGCAGCGACGTCGTGCGCGTGATGACGGTCCACGGATCTAAGGGCTTGCAGGCGCCGATCGTCATTCTCGCCGATGCGACCGACGATGCCGCGATCGGTCATCGTCCCTTCACCGTCGATGTCGCCGCCTGGGAAAAGCTGCCCGTCTTCGCGATGCCCGCCGACGAGCGGCAGGGTGCGCTGGCGCAGGCCTATCAGGACGCGGCCGATGCCGCGGCGCAGGAGCATTGGCGGCTGTTCTACGTCGCGATGACCCGCGCCGAAGAGATGCTGATCGTCGCGGGCGTTACCAAAAAGCCCGACCTGTCGGTGCCCGAGACGAGCTGGCACAGCGCGGCCGCGGTGGCGCTGGAGGGGCTTGGTTGCGATTGGGAGGATGCGGGGCCGCTGTGGGGCCGCCGCCGTGTCCACCGCGTCAATGATGGCAAATGGGCGCGCAGGGATGCGGCTGTGCGCGCCGCACCGCCGCCGCTCGCGCTGCCCGCCTGGACCCACACCCCGGCGCCCGAGGAGGCGCGCCCGCCGCGCCCGCTCGCGCCCTCGGCGCTGGGCGAAGATGATGTCGCGGTGCCGCCGCAGGGTTCGGCGCGCGTCGCGGCGGTAACGCGCGGCCTGCTGCTCCACGCGCTGTTCGAACGCCTGCCGCCGGTCGCGACCGATAGGCGGCGCGCGGCGGCGCTGCGCTGGCTCGCGGCGCAGGCGCCGATGCTCGACGATGCGGCGCGTATGGCAATGGCGGACGAGGTGCTCGCCATCCTTGATGATCCGGCGCACGCCGCGCTTTTCGGCCCCGACAGCCTGGCCGAAGTACCGCTCTCGGCGGTGGTCGACGGCATGGTCGTGGCGGGGATCGTCGACCGGCTGCGCGTGACCGACGACGCGGTGACGGTGATCGATTACAAAACCGGGCGGCGGATACCCGGGAGCGCGTCCGATGTCGCGCCCGCCTATCTGCGCCAGATGGCGGCCTATCGCGATGCGCTGGCGGTCATCTTTCCGGGCCGGCGCGTCGAAACGGCGCTGCTCTATACGGCGGGACCGCGCCTCATCGCGCTCGACGATGCGGTGCTGGCACCGCACAAGCCCGGCTTGCTTGCCGCCAAGGCGAATTTGCCGCCGCCGCCCCTTGAGCCGGACGCCCCGACGTCCTAGCTTGGCATCAACGATTTTTCAGAATTTCAGGAGTTCAGACGATGGCAACCAAGGCAATCACCGACGCCAGCTTTCAGGCCGATGTCCTCGACAGCGACACCCCCGTGCTCGTCGATTTCTGGGCCGAATGGTGCGGTCCGTGCAAGATGATCGGCCCGTCGCTCGAAGAAATCTCGAACGAACTCGCCGGCAAGGTGGTGATCGCCAAGCTGAACATCGACGACCATCCCGACGCGCCGAGCAAATATGGCGTGCGCGGCATCCCGACGATGATCCTGTTCAAGAATGGCCAGATCGCCGACACCAAGGTCGGCGCCGCACCGAAGAGCGCGCTCAAGGGCTGGCTCGAAGGCGCGCTTTGATACAAATCGTCGCCCCCGCCTTTGCGGGGGTGACGTTTCTCGGAAAACTCAGCTCCGATAGTCGGCGTTGATGCTGATATAGCCGTGGGTCAGGTCGCAGGTCCAAACGGTCGCGCGCCCGTCGCCGAGGCCGAGGTCGGCGCCGACGCGAATGTCCTGGCCCTTCAGATGCGCCGCAACGGGGCCCTCGTCATAGCCGTCGACGGGTAGCCCGTCCTTCGCGACCCAATGGTCGCCGAAGCGGATTGCCAGCCGGTCGCGGTCGGCGGGTTCGCCCGCCTTGCCCACCGCCATCACGACGCGGCCCCAATTGGCATCCTCGCCCGCGATCGCGGTCTTGACCAGCGGCGAATTGGCGATCGACAGCGCGACGCGCTTGGCGCTGGCATCGCTGACCGCGCCGGTCACCGCAATTTCGATGAATTTCGACGCGCCTTCGCCGTCGCGCACGACAAGCTGCGCAAGATCGAGCGCCACGCTGCGGATCGCTGCATAAAGCGCGTCGGCGCCCGGGTCGTCGCGCGTCGTCAGCACCGGATTGCCCGCCAGGCCGGTCGCGAACAGCAGCACCGTGTCGCTGGTCGACGTGTCGCTGTCGACCGTGATCGCGTTGAAACTGTCCGCGGTCGCCTCGCTCAGCATCGCTTGCAACAGATCGGGCGCCACCGCTGCATCGGTGAAGATATAGCCGAGCATCGTCGCCATGTCGGGCGCGATCATCCCCGATCCCTTGACGATTCCCGCGACCTGCACCGTGGTACCGCCGACGACCGCGCTTGCCGCCGCACCCTTGGGGAAGGTGTCGGTGGTGGTGATCGTCTGCGCCGTTTCTTCCCAGCTTGCGCTCGGGGTGTCGAAGCTGATGACCTTGGCGACGCCGGCGTGCGCCTTGTCCTTGGGCAGCGGCACGCCGATCACGCCCGTCGAGCAGACGAACACTTCCCTCGCATCGCACGCCAGATGCGCAGCGACCTGATCGACGATCTGCTCGACCGCCTCGCGTCCGCGATAGCCGGTGAAGGCGTTCGAATTGCCCGCATTGACGATCAGCGCGCGGGCGCGGCCGTGCGCGATGCCCTCGCGGCACATTTCGACCTCGGTCGAACAGCAGACATTCTGCGTCGTCACGCCCGCGACGATGGTACCCGGCGTCAGTTCGACATAGGTGAGGTCGCAGCGGTCCCAATTCTTGTAGTGCGCGCGCGCGATACGGCGCGTCACCCCGGCGATTTCGGGCAGGGCGGGGAAGGCAGCGGGCGCGAGCGGCGAGCGATCAGTCATGGCGCGCGCATAGCCGTTGGGGGGGCAAAGAAAAACCCCTCCCGCGAACGGAAGGGGCTTTGCTGCCGGAGTTCAGCGGCGAGCGCTTCCCGGCGGTCGTCCTCCCCGCGGCGTCGCCACAAGGAGGATCGGTCGGCTTACGCCGGGATGCCGCTGATCGCCTTGACTTCCATAAAGTCCTTGAGGCCAAACAGCCCGCCTTCGCGGCCATTGCCCGACGCCTTGTAACCGCCGAAGGGCGCGCCCGGTCCGGGGCCCCAAGCGTTGACCGCGACCATGCCGGCGCGCAGCTTCGGCGCCACCTCGGCCGCCTTGGACGGATCGCCCGATACCACGGCCGACAGGCCATATTCGGTGTCGTTGGCGATATCGACCGCTTCGTCGAGGCTGGAATATTCCATGATCGTCGCAACGGGGCCGAACACTTCTTCCTTGGCGATCCGCATGTCGGGCGTGACGCCCGAGAAGACGGTCGGCTTGATGAAATAGCCGCGGTTGACGTTTGCCGGCAGGCCGGTGCCGCCGGTTTCGAGCGTTGCGCCCTCGTCGATCGCCGACTGGATCAGGCCTTGGATCTTTTCGAACTGCGCCTTGTTGACGACGGGGCCGATATGACCGCCTTCCTGCGCCGGATCGCCAACCTGCGTTCCGTCGAACATCGCCTTGATGACGCCGACGGCCTCTTCCTTGCGGTCCTTGTGGACCAGAATACGCGTCGGGGCGATGCAGCTCTGACCGGTGTTGACGAGCACGCCCTGCACCGTCGGGGGCAGGACCTGGGCCAGATCGGCGTCGGGCAGGACGATGTTCGGCGATTTGCCGCCCAGTTCCTGATGCACGCGCTTGACCGTGTCGGCCGCCGCCTTGGCGACGAGGATGCCGGCGCGGGTCGATCCGGTGAAGCTCACCATTTCGATCCCCGGATGCGCGCTGATCGCATTGCCGACGGTCGGGCCGTCACCCTGAACCAAGTTGAACACGCCCGGCGGAACGCCTGCCGCATCGAGGATTTCGGCGAAAATAACCGCATTGCCGGGGCATTCTTCCGACGGCTTCAGCACCATCGTGTTGCCAGCGGCGAGCGCGGGCGCGACCTTGAGCGCAATCTGGTTGAGCGGCCAGTTCCAGGGGGTGATCATCCCGACGACGCCGATCGGTTCATAGACGACCTTGTTTGCGCCATGCTGTTCGCTGAACTCGAAATTCTTCAGCGCCTCGATCGTGCCGAGGAAGCCGCCGATGCCGGCGCCGACTTGCGCGGTGCCTGCGAAGCTGACCGGTGCGCCCATTTCGGCCGCCATCGACTTGGCAAGATCGGCGCCGCGCTTCTTATACTCCTCGACGATACGGCCGAGCAGCGCCAGGCGCTCCTCCCGCGTCGTCTGCGAATAGGTCTTATAGGCTTCCTTGGCGGCGGCGACGGCATCGTCGACGTCGGCCGCGGTGCCGAGCACGACGGTCGATGCCGCTTCCTCGGTCGCCGGGTTGATGACGTCGTGCAGCTTGCCGCCCTTGCTGTCGACCCATTTGCCGCCGATGTAATTCTGTTTCAGGTGCGTTTCGGTATCGCTCATCATCTTTCTCCCATCGGCGGAAACTTCCGTCTCGGATTGCTACCTAATCACTGTGCCGCGCGAATCAAGCGCGGTCGGCTGCGATTTCTTCCAGCTCAGCGCTTTTCAGCGGCAATGCGTGACATGAGTATGGCAGCACGCGTCGCCTGGCGTGCGATGCTGGACAATTCGACCCTTTCGCCGGGCGCATGATCGCCGGTCGAATAGGTGCCGAGCCCGGCAAGGCCATCGACATCGGCGGCGACGAAGCTGATGTCGCCAGCACCGCGTTTCAGCGGGTCGAGCGCCGCCATTTCGGGAAGTCCCATGTCGCGGTTGACGCCGTTGAGCCGGTCGAGCAGCGCCTTGTTGCCCGCCGTCGGCGCCATCGGCGGATAAGCACCGGGGTCGAAGGCAAGCTTCGCATCGGTGCCGGGCAGATGGCGCGCAACGATCGCCGCCATCTTGTCCTTCACCCGTGCCGACTGTTCGGGCGACAGCGTGCGCAGGTCGCCCCGCGCCACCGCAATCGGGGCGACGATGTTGGTCTTGCCGTTTGCGGTCGCGCGGATACCGCCGGTGTCGAGCGTCGCTTCCTGTCCGCCGGCGATCAGCCCGACGTTGAAGGTCAGATTGGGTTCGGGCAGTTGGGTGCGGAAATCGCGGATGATGCGCGCCAGTTCGTTGATCGCGCCATCGCCAACCTCGGCGCTGAAGATGCCCGAGCTGTGGGCGCTCATGCCCGTTGCGGTGACGGTCCAGCTTTCCGAACTGCGACGGGCGATCGATCCCATGTCGGCGCCGTTATCGCGGACGAGTCCTTCGAAATCGAGCGCGATGTCGCTGCGTTTGCCCGCCGCGATCAGGTCGGCGCGCGATTTTTCGATCGGATCGCCCGCGTCTTCCTCGTCGCCGGTCATATGGATTTCGATATTGGCGTCTTTCAGCGTGCCCGCAGCCTTCATCGCGCGCAGCGCCGCGACGATCACCACCATGCCGCCCTTGTCGTCGCCCGCGCCGGGGCCTTCGCCCCAGCCGTCCTTGCGCGTGAAGGTCTGGAAGGGCGAATCGGGTTCGAACACCGTGTCGAGATGCGCGATCAGCAGCATCTTCTTGCCGTCGGCACGTCCCTTGTGCACCGCGATCAGATGGCCGGCACGCTTCGTCTCCGGGGTGGGTTTCCAGGTGACCGTAAAGCCCAGCGGCTCGAGCTCGGCGCGCATCATCTCGGCCACTTTTTCGACGCCGGCAAGGTTCAGTGTGCCGCTGTTCTGGTTCACCAGCCTTTCGAGCAGCGCGATCGACCGTTCCTGCTCGGCCTTGACCGTCCCGGCCATCCGGCTTTCGGTCGGGCTCAGCTTGGCATGCGCGGCCGGGGCGAGCGCGAGCGCGAGCGCGGCAAGGGCGGCGAACACGGCGAAGCGGGCTGATTTCATCTGCACAATCTCCTTTGTCGGCGCCCTTGTGCCGCCTGAAGGCCGCCGCCGCAAGCCATCGCGCCCGGCAATATTCACTCGCTTGCGATCCCCATCTCGAACATGACCTGTAAAGAGTGTTTGACAGCATGTGTTTCGTATCTGTAAAGAGTGTTTGACAGGCTGAAAGGACGGTCATTGCAAAATCGCGTTCGGGATTGCCGCGAGCAGGCGGGGTGGAGCCAAGGCGAACTCGCTCGCCGGCTCGGCGTCTCGCGGCAGACGATCAATGCCGTCGAAACCGACAAATATGACCCCAGCCTGCCGCTCGCGCTGCGCATGGCCCGGCTGTTCGGGTTGGAGGTGCGCGAGCTGTTTATCGATCATTGGATGCCGGAGGACGAGTGATGGACAAGATGGTGGCCGGACATAGCGTTGCGGCGTGGAAGAAGAGCGGGATCGGGGCGCTGGTCGGCGCGATCGTCGGTGCGGGCACGGTCGCCGGGCTGATGCATGTCGCCGGGACCGATTTCATCGATGCGATGGGCGGATCGCGCGTTGCGCTGGCCGGGGTCGCCATCCTCTATCTCCTGATGGCGGCCTTTGTCGGCTTCGGGCTGGCGGCGCCGCGCACCGGCGCCAGGCTGCTCAACGTCGCCGATGCCGACGAACTGCGCGAGGAGCGCGCGGGCATGGGGCGATCGGTCATCGTCATGGGCGCAATCGGTGCCGCGCTGCTTGCGCTCGCGCTCGCACGCACGCCCTCCTTTCCGACCGGACCCGTTCCGGCGCAGGCGGCTGCGGCGGTGCTGGCCCTCGTGATTACGGGCGGTGTCGCGGCGAGCTGGGCGTGGCGGCGGCAATATGACGAGCTTAACCGCCAATTGGGTATCGAGGGCGGCTATTGGGCCTTCGGCCTGAGCTGGATCGGGCTGACCCTGTGGGGCGCCGCCGACTTTCTGGGGCTTGGACCGGCGCTCACCGCGATCGACGTGGTGACGACGCTGGCGGCGATGATGCTTGTCGGGGCCTTTGTGGCGATCGGTCGCCGCGGCCTGATGATGCGCTGAGCGCAGGTAACAGATAAGGGAAGGGCGTCCGAGCTCCCCCAAGCCGGACGCCCTTCGAGCGTGACTGATCGCTGCAGATCAGGCGCTGTAATACATGTCGAATTCGACCGGGCTCGGGGTCTGTTCGAAGTTGTAAACTTCGGCCCATTTGAGTTCGATATAGGCTTCGATCTGATCCTTCGAGAAGACGTCGCCCTTCAAGAGGAAGTCGTGATCGGCCGCGAGGCTGTCGAGCGCTTCGCGCAGGCTGCCACAGACGGTCGGGACTTCGGCGAGTTCTTCGGGCGGCAGATCATAGAGATTCTTGTCCATCGCGTCGCCGGGGTGGATCTTGTTCTGGATGCCGTCGAGCCCCGCCATCAGCAGCGCCGAATAGCAGAGATAGGGGTTTGCCATCGCATCGGGGAAGCGGAATTCGACGCGCTTCGCCTTGGCGCCCGCGCCATAGGGGATGCGGCACGAAGCCGAACGGTTGCGCGACGAATAGGCGAGCAGCACCGGCGCCTCGAAGCCCGGGACGAGGCGCTTGTAGCTGTTCGTCGTCGGGTTGGTGAAGGCATTGAGCGCCTTGGCGTGCTTGATGACGCCGCCGATGAAATAGAGGCACATGTCCGAAAGGCCGGCATAGCCGTTGCCGGCAAAAAGCGGCTTGCCCTTTTCCCAGATCGAGATGTGGGTGTGCATGCCCGATCCGTTATCGTCCTTGATCGGCTTGGGCATGAAGGTCGCAGTCTTGCCATAGGCATGGGCGACCTGATGCACGACATATTTGTAGATCTGCATGCGGTCGGCGGTCTGCGTCAGCGTGCCGAAGGTCAGGCCCAGCTCGTGCTGCGCGGCGGCGACTTCATGGTGATGCTTGTCGCAGGGCAGGCCCATTTCGAGCATGGTCGAGACCATTTCGGCGCGGATGTCGACGGCACTGTCAACGGGCGCGACCGGGAAGTAACCGCCCTTGGCGCGCGGACGATGGCCAAGGTTGCCGCCTTCATAGGCGCGGCCGGTGTTGGTCGGCAGTTCGATATCGTCGATTTCGAAACCCGACTTGTTGTAGCCCGTTTCGAAGCGGACGTCGTCGAACATGAAGAATTCGGCTTCGGGACCGACATAGACGGTGTCGCCGATGCCGGTCGAGGCGACATAAGCTTCGGCGCGCTTCGCGGTCGTGCGCGGGTCGCGGGCATAGCCTTCGCCGGTCGAAGGCTCGACGATGTCGCAGAACATCACCAGCATCGGGGTTGCCGAGAAGGGATCGTCATAGACCGCTTCGAGATCGGGCTTCAGGATCATGTCGCTTTCGTTGATCGCCTTCCAGCCTTCGATCGACGATCCGTCGAACATCAGGCCGTCTTCGAGGGCGTCTTCGTCGATCACGCCGGCGCACATGGTCAGATGCTGCCATTTGCCCTTGGGATCGGTGAAGCGCAGATCGACCCACTCGATGTCATTATCCTTGATCCGGGCGATGATATCCTTCGGCTTGGTGGCCATGGTCACTTCTTCCTTTTTGCGAATAGTACCGGCTGGACCGGCGTCTGTTGAACGGGATGGAGCGATGGAAGCTTAGAGCGCGTCCTCATTGCGTTCGCCGGTGCGGATGCGCAGCGCGGTTTCCACAGGGATCACGAAAATCTTGCCGTCGCCGATGCGGCCCGTCTGCGCGGCCGCGGCGATCGCCTCGACCACGCGTTCGGCCATATTGTCGTCGACGATAACCTCCAGCTTCACCTTCGGCAGGAAGTCGACGACATATTCGGCGCCGCGATACAGTTCGGTGTGCCCCTTCTGGCGACCGAAGCCCTTCGCCTCGGTAACGGTGATGCCGCTGACACCCACTTCGTGCAGCGCCTCCTTCACCTCGTCGAGCTTGAACGGTTTGATGATCGCCTCAATCTTCTTCACGCTTCATGTCCCCCTTTGGGCCTTCCACCTTTGCCTGTGGTCGAAGCCGGGTCAGGTGCGCCTGAACCGGTTTCCCCCGTGAGTCGGTGCGGTGTGCGGCCATCTTGCACCAATCAAGACCCGTGCCAATTGGCGAATCGCAAGCTTTCGGTAAGAAATTTGGCACGAAATTACGCCGCTGCCCGTCCTTTGGGCAACGGCGCGATTTCGGTGATTAAATTTTGTGCAATCAGCGCCCGACGGGCGCCGTCGCGTCGGGCAGGTTCGCCTTGGTCCAGTTCGACCGGTCGATGACATAGGCGCGAATCGCCTCGACATCGGCGGGGGTCAGCACCTTGGCAAAGCTCACCATGCCGCGGTCCTTCAGCGCGCCGTCGAGGATCACGCCTTTCCATGCATCGGCACTGGTCAGCGCGCCCGAAACGCGCAGGTCAGGGGTGAAGCCGTTGCCGATCGCGCTGTCGCCGTGACAGACTTGGCAATAGCGCCCGAAATGCGCCTTGCCCGATGCGATCTGCTGCGGCGTGCCGAACTGCGCGGGCGGATTCCACGCCAGCGTCATGGTCGCGGGCGGGGCGGGGAGCTGCACCGTACCGCCGAGCTTGAGCACCACGAGGCGCGGAATATTGGGCACCTTGCGCGTCACACCGCCCGCGACCCCGGCGACGAGCGGAAAGGCGCCGCCCTTGCTGGTCTGGAACGCAACATATTGCACCCCGCCGACGCGGAAGGTCGATGGCGCGCTGACGATCCCCGACTGCATGTCGAGGTCGAGGAGCTGCTTGCCGGTGTCGGCGGCATAGGCGCGGAAGCGCCCCGTGCTCGTTCCCTGGAAGACCAGATTGCCCGCCGTGGTCATCGTGCCGCCATTCCATGCCGCGGGATAATCGACGCCCCAGGCGACCTTGCCGGTGCGCGGATCGAAGGCGACGAGACGGCCGGTGGTCGCGGCGACGGCGGCGCGGAAGGCGGCCTTGTCGTCGGGGAGCATCGCCGCGGTCAGCGAGGCGCCGATGTTGAAGCCGAGCACCTTGCGCCGGTCCAGCTCGTCCATATCCTGGATATAGCCCTGCGGAATCTGCTGCGCCGGAATATAGACGAGGCCGGTGGCAGGGTTGTAGCTCATCGGGTGCCAGTTGTGCGCGCCGAGCGCGCCCGGGATCGCGATGAAGGGCTTGCCGGTCTTGTAGAAGCGCGCATCAGGATTTTCGATCGGCCGACCGGTGGCCATGTCATAGCCGGTCGCCCAGTTGATCCCGTCGACGAAGGGTTTGGCGTCGATCAGCTTGCCGGTCGAGCGGTCGATCGTGAAGAAAAAGCCGTTCTTCGGTGCATGATACAGCACTTTGGTCGGCGTGCCGTTCACCGCCTGCTCGGCAAGGATGATCGGCTGCGTCGCGGTATAGTCCCAGCTCTCGCCCGGCGTTTCCTGATAATGCCATTTATATTTGCCGGTTGACGCATCGAGCGCCACCACGGACGAGAGGAACCAGTTGTCGCCTTCGCCGTTCGAACGCGTACCATGGTTCCACGGATTACCGTTGCCGACGCCGAGATAGATCTGGTCGAGATCCTTGTCATAGACGATCGCGTCCCACACCGTGCCGCCGCCGCCCGACGTCTTCCATTCCCCTTGGTCTGACCAGGTTGCATTGCCTTTCGACGCGAAGATGTCGTCGCTTGCGGCGCCGTCCTTCTTCTTTTCGGGGTTCGGCGCGGTGTAGAAGCGCCAGCGTTCCTTGCCGGTGTCGGCATCATAGGCGGTGACATAGCCGCGCACCCCGAATTCGGCGCCGCCGCTGCCGATCAGCACCATGTCCTTCACGACGCGCGGCGCGCCGGTGATCGTGTAGGGCTTTTGGGGATCGAAGGTCTGCGTCGACCACAGTTCCTTGCCGGTCTTGCGGTCGAGCGCGATCAGCCGCCCGTCGAGTGCGCCGACGAAGAGCTTGTCACCCCATACCGCGACGCCGCGGTTGACGACGTCGCAGCAGGCGTTGACCGCGCGGTCGCCCGGCACCTTGGGATCGAAGGACCAGAGCTTCTTGCCGGTCGCGGCGTCCCACGCGTCGACCTTCGACCAGGCGTGGCTGACATAAAGGGTGCCATCGACGACGACCGGGGTCGCTTCCTGTCCGCGCGCGTCCTCAAGATCGGCGAACCAGGCAATGCCAAGCTCGCCCACATTCTTGTCGTTGATGTCGGTGAGCGGGCTGAAGCGCTGCTCGTCATAGCCATAGCCGATGCCGGCCCAGTTGTCGCCGTTGCCGCCGGTCTTGAGCAGTGCTTCGCTCGCCTTCTCGGCATCGTCGAGCGATCCGCCCGTGCCGCCCGACTTCGACGCGTTGCAACCCGCCAGAACCAAGGCCGCACCACAAAGCAGCGCGGTCGCCATGACCCGTTTCGCCATATTCGCTCTCCCTCGACGTCCTATGCTTGACGTTCACGTCAAGACTGCGCCGGGCGAAGCGGATTCGCAAGCGGGAATTTAGGGTGTTCTACCTAAAGTCTGTGGCAGGTTTCAGGCCCAGGGCGGGGCGTTGAGTCCCTTGGGGCTTGCGGTAAAGATTTCGCAGCCGTCATCGGTGATGCCGATGCTATGTTCGAACTGCGCCGAAAGCGACCGGTCGCGCGTCACTGCAGTCCAGCCGTCGGCAAGCATCTTCACGGCATATTTGCCGGTGTTGATCATCGGTTCGATGGTGAAGAACATGCCGGGCCTCAGCTCCGGGCCGGTGCCGGGGCGCCCGGCGTGGACCACTTCGGGCGCATCGTGGAACATCTGGCCGAGCCCGTGACCGCAAAAATCGCGCACCACCGAATAGCGATGGCGTTCGGCGTGGCTCTGGATCGCGTGCGCGACGT
Organism: Sphingopyxis sp. A083; assembly: GCF_001468495.1. Taxonomy (NCBI): domain Bacteria; kingdom Pseudomonadati; phylum Pseudomonadota; class Alphaproteobacteria; order Sphingomonadales; family Sphingopyxidaceae; genus Sphingopyxis; species Sphingopyxis sp. A083. Next base: position 63,411 of record NZ_LNSK01000010.1, read on the forward strand.
CGCCCATCGTATTGCCCGGTTTCGCCTGTTCGATGCCCAGCATCAGACATTCATAGGTCACGTCGACCAGCCGCCGCGCCTTGATCGGAACCTCGCCGACCAGATACATGCGGCTGGTGTCGCCATGCCAGCCATCGACGATGCTGGTAACGTCGACATTGACGATATCGCCTTCGCGCAGCGGCTTGTCGTCGGGAATCCCGTGGCACACGACATGGTTGATGCTGGTGCAACAGCTATGCGTGAAGCCGCGATAGCCCAGCGTCGCGGGAATGCCGCCGCCCGCAAGCATCTTCTCGCGCACCAGATCGTCGATCGCCCCGGTGGTCACACCGGGCTGGATGAAAGGAACGAGCGCGTCGAGGATCTCGGCCGACAGCCGGCCGGCCTTGCGCATTCCGGCAAAGCCGGATTCGTCGTGCAGCTTGATCGTGCCGTCGCGGACGCGGGCGGGGGTGGCCGCTTCGTCGGCGGTTACGGAGATGTAGTTGTACATGCAGGTGATATAGGCGCCGCAGCCCCAAAAAGCGAGGGGGTCAAACAAAACCCCTCCCGCAAGCGGTAGGGGGTGAAGCGGTTTCTACTCTGCCGCCTTCTCGGCTTTGGCCTTGCCCTTGCCCTTGCTCGCTTTGGGCGCCGCCGGGGTGATTTCGAAGCTCAGCGGATTGCCGACCTTGGCATCCTCGCCGGTTTTCAGCTTCACCTTGACCTCGCCGCCGTGGACGAGCTTGCCGAAGAGCAGTTCTTCGGCGAGCGGCTGCTTGATCTTTTCCTGGATCAGGCGGCCCATCGGGCGTGCGCCATAGAGCTTGTCATAGCCCTTGGCGGTCAACCATTCGCGCGCCTTGTCGTCGAGCTGGATGTGGACGTTGCGGTCGGCAAGCTGCAGTTCGAGTTGCAGGATGAACTTGTCGACGACGCGCGCCACGACTTCGGGCGGCAGATAGCCGAAGGGGACGATCGCATCGAGGCGGTTGCGGAATTCGGGGGTGAACATGCGCTTCACCGCCTCTTCCTGCGCATCCTCGCGCGTCTGGGTGCCGAAACCGATCGACTCGCGCGTCATGTCGCTCGCGCCCGCATTGGTTGTCATGATCAGGATCACGTTGCGGAAATCGACCGTCTTGCCGTGGTGGTCGGTCAGCCGGCCATTGTCCATCACCTGGAGCAGGATGTTGAACAGGTCGGGATGCGCCTTCTCGATCTCGTCGAGCAGCAGCACGCAGTGCGGGTTCTGGTCGATCGCGTCGGTCAACAGGCCGCCCTGGTCATAGCCGACATAGCCCGGCGGCGCGCCGATCAGGCGGCTCACCGAATGGCGTTCCATATATTCGGACATGTCGAACCGCTGGAGCGGAATGCCGAGCAGATGCGCGAGCTGTTTCGCGACCTCGGTCTTGCCGACACCGGTGGGGCCGCTGAACAGATAATTGCCGATCGGCTTTTCGGGATCGCGCAGCCCGGCGCGGCTGAGCTTGATCGCCGACGACAGCACCTCGATCGCGGTATTCTGGCCGAAGACGACGCGCTTCAGGTCGGTCTCGAGCGTTTCGAGAACCTTCTTGTCATCGCTCGACACCGATTTGGGCGGGATGCGCGCCATCGTCGCGATCACCGCCTCGATCTCCTTGGCGGTGATCGTCTTGCGGCGCTTCGACGGCGGCACCAGCATCTGCATCGCGCCGACTTCGTCGATCACGTCGATCGCCTTGTCGGGCAGCTTGCGGTCGTTGATGTAACGCGACGACAGCTCGACCGCCGCGTTGATCGCGTCGGCGGTGTATTTCACATTATGATGGCTCTCGAACGCGTCGCGCAAGCCGGCGAGGATCTTCTTCGTGTCCTCGATGCTCGGTTCGATCACATCGATCTTCTGGAACCGGCGCAGCAGCGCGCGGTCCTTCTCGAAATGATTGCGGAACTCCTTGTAGGTGGTCGACCCGATGCAGCGGATCACACCGCCCGACAATGCGGGCTTCAGGAGGTTCGAGGCGTCCATCGCGCCGCCGCTCGTCGCGCCGGCACCGATCACCGTGTGGATCTCGTCTATGAACAGGATCGCGTGCGGCATGCCTTCGAGTTCGGAGACGACCTGTTTCAGCCGCTCCTCGAAATCGCCGCGATAGCGCGTGCCAGCGAGCAGCGCGCCCATATCGAGCGAATAGATCACCGCTTCCTTCAGCACCTCGGGCACGTCGCCCTCGATGATCTTGCGCGCGAGGCCCTCGGCGATCGCGGTCTTGCCGACGCCGGGGTCGCCCACATAGAGCGGGTTGTTCTTGCTGCGGCGGCAGAGAATCTGGATCGTGCGGTCAACCTCGGCGCTGCGGCCGATCAGCGGGTCGACCTTGCCGCCCTTCGCCTTTTCGTTGAGGTTGACCGTGAACTGGTCGAGCGCGGTTTCCTTCTTGTTCTTGCCTTCGCTCTTGTCCTTCGCTTCTTCCTTTTCCTCGGGCTCGGCGGTGGGCGAGGGCTTGCCGCCCTTGCCGACGCCGTGGCTGAGGTAGGAAACGGCATCGAGCCGCGTCAGATCCTGCTGCTGCAGGAAATAGACCGCATAGCTTTCGCGTTCGGAGAAGAGCGCGACAAGGACATTGGCGCCCGTCACCTCATCCTTGCCCGATGACTGGACGTGCAGGATCGCGCGCTGGACGACGCGCTGGAAACCGCTGGTGGGGGAGGGGTCGCTGTGCCCCTCGACCTTCAGGCTGTCGAGTTCGGTGTCGAGATAATGGACCACCGCCGACTGCAACTCGCCCAGCGCGACGCCGCACGCGCGCATCACCTCGGCGGCATGTTCGTCGTCGATCAGCGCGTAGAGCAGATGCTCGAGCGTCGCATATTCGTGGTGGCGCTCCGACGCGGCCTTCAGCGCGTTGTGCAGGGTCTTTTCGAGGGACTCCGAAAAGGACGGCATGGTCTTCATCTCCTTGCGGGGACGTGCCGGGGAGAGGCCGCCCCTAGGAACACAACGTGGCGATGCTCCCGTCTCTCCGCAAGGGAAAAGCGGAAGGTCGTGTGAAATTACGATGACAGGCTTGTCTTATGGTTAACGTGGCGTTGGGATTTGGGGCGCGCAAGGTCTGGAATTCAAAACGAGAAGTGCGTTTTGGCAACTTCTGGAATGTTCAAGCCCATGTGTTGGAGCCTTCGAATAATCACTTCCATCGCGAATTTAACGCTTTTGCCAGTTAGCTCGTTGAGCTGTCCGTCGTCTAGCTTCGCAGTTCCGTGGATTACGCCGCTTCGAAGGCGGTAAAGGTTGTCCCATTCCCTTATCCGGTCAGCGAAGCCCAATTCGCGGAGAACTCTGATTACTCCTTGTCTCAAACCAATCCGATGCGTCCCGCGGATAATTGCATCAGAGACCTCTCGTCGCTCTTCGGGGCTGCCCGTAGTAAGAGCTTGGACGGCATCAGCTGCCTGCTTGAGCATCTGTGTCTGTTCGGATGACCATGTCTCAGCCTGGCCTAGGTTCTCTACAGCCGAAAATGCCAAAACGATTCTGGTCAGAGGTTCTGACTGCATGATCGCGTGATTGAGCAAAGTCACACCACGTTGGGCGGCGTATTTTTCCAAGTCCGCTTGAGTGGCAAGGCTTTCGATCGCACTAAGCAGGTGTTCTACGTTCGATTGCACTGACAGCGTAATCTCGGAGTGAGGTACCCTAGTCCTATCATCGTCTGGGAATGTCATTAGCCCGTGGATGTTTCCAGCGATGCGCTGGTGAGGCTCAATCAGTCCGAGTTCACGCGCATATTCTTCGTCGATCCAACTAGTCGCTGTGTCGTTGCCAACATCAATGCCCCAATGTGAGCAGAGAGAGGCAATCTGGAAGATTGATCGGAGGCGCTCCCCGAACTGCAGCGCTTCGAGCTCATCTCTAAAGCCGCCCGCGCTGATGACGAACCATTTGGCCTTGTTCAAAGGTTGATCGCGTGGGTCGGAACGTATCTCAAGATTTCGGCGATCAATGGTGATCGGAATTTGGGAATCGGCGATCCCCAAGGCTTTCGTTGCGCGAAAACGAAGGCGCACTCGATAGCCCGTTTCGTCCTTCTTTACTGGCGAGGTCGAATTGGGATTAGAGCGGCTCATCCCTTGCGGAACAGCGCCTCCGCGTTTGCCTTGAAGCTGCCCGCTGCCGCCTTGTGTGCCTTTGTGCGTGCTATCTCGGCTTCCAGCACCGCAAGGCGATCGTCGAGTTCGGCGACCGACAAGGGGTCGAGCGACTGTTTGGCGAGCGCCGCCAGCACATCGTCGCGGCGGCGGGGAAGGTCGTCGTCGTCCATGGTCATCCTCCCTGTCGAATTGCGGCCTTGCGGGGCGCGAACTGTTGACCCCTGCGCCGCGGCTGTCAATAAGGCGGGGCGAGTGGGAAATCGAACAAAGTGGGGGATTTAGCGTGACCAGCCTGCCCGAGAGCATGACCGCCGTCGCGATCCGCGAACCCGGCGGCCCCGAAGTGCTCGTTGCCGAGCAGCGACCCGTGCCGCGGCCGGGGCCGGGCGAGTTGCTGATCCGCGTCGCCGCGGCGGGGGTGAACCGTCCCGACGTGCTCCAGCGCATGGGCTTCTATCCGCCGCCGCCAGGCGCATCGGACCTTCCCGGCCTCGAAATCGCCGGCACTGTCGTCGCCACCGGACCGGGCGGCGATCCCGAAATGCTGGGGCAGGCGGTTTGCGCGCTGGTCGCGGGCGGGGGCTATGCCGAATATTGCGTCGCGCCGGTGGGCAGCGTGCTGCCCGTTCCCGCGGGTTTCACCATGGCCGAAGCAGCGGCGCTGCCCGAAACGGTGTTCACGGTATGGCATAATCTGTTCGAGCGCGGCTGGATCAAGGAAGGGGAAACGGCGCTCGTCCACGGCGGGACCAGCGGTATCGGCACGACGGCGATCGGCCTGTGCAAGCTGTTCGATATCCGCATCATCGTCACTTGCGGCAGCGCCGACAAATGCGACGCGGCGCGGGCGCTCGGCGCCGACCTCGCGATCGATTATTCGGCCGAGGATTATGTCGAGGCGGTGAAGGGCTTTACCGGCGGGGCGGGGGTCGATGTCGTGCTGGATATGGTCGGCGGCGACTATGTGCCGCGCAATCTTGCGTGTCTTGCCGACGACGGGCGGCACGTCACCATCGCCTTCCAGCGGGGCGCGAAAGCCGAAATCGACATGTCGCAGCTGATGCGCCGCCGTCTGACGATGTCCGGATCGACGCTGCGGGCGCGCAGCGCCGACTTCAAGGCCGCGTTGGCCGACGAGATTCACAAGACGCTGTGGCCGCGGCTTTCCAGCGGGGCCTGGAAGCCCGCGATGGATCAGGCCTTTCCGCTTGCCGATGCCGCCGCCGCGCATGCGCGGATGCAGGCGGGCGCGCACGTGGGAAAGATCGTCCTCACGATCGGATAATCGTTTGCTGCGCGCTGGTCCCCGTCGGCTGGCCAAGAAAAAGGGCGGTCGTCCCGGTGGACGCCGCCCTTGATCTTGTGTCGATGGAAAGTTCGGCTCAGGCCGCGTCTTCCAGTTCCTCGTCGGTCAGCACCGGACCCGAATCCTGGCCCTTGGCATCGACGTCGCGGTCGACGAACTCGATGATCGCGATCGGCGCGGCGTCCGACGCGCGGATGCCGGCCTTGATGATGCGGGTGTAGCCGCCGTTGCGGTCCTTGTAGCGTTCGGCGAGGACGTCGAACAGCTTCTGAAGCTGCGCTTCGTCCATCAGGCGGCTCATCGCTAGACGGCGATTGGCAAGGCCGCCACGCTTTGCGAGCGTGATCAGCTTTTCGACATAGGGACGCAGTTCCTTCGCCTTGGCGACGGTCGTCGTGATCTGCTCATGCTTGATGAGCGAAGCCGACATGTTGCGGAACATCGCGATGCGATGCGCGCCGGTGCGCTGAAGCTTCCGGCCACCCGATTTATGACGCATAATCCATTCCTTCGTTTGTCAGAGGGGCCGTTTTACGGAACCCCAAGCCAGGCCCGCTTGCGGGGGAGCCCTTTTCCCTTTGTGTTCCCCGGCGAAAGCCGGGGTCCAGATTCAGCGTTGCACCTGTGCCCCGGCTTTCGCCGGGGAACAGTTCGGGACTTAACCCAGCAGCTCCTGTTCGAGCTTCTTGGCCATTTCCTCGATGTTTTCCGGCGGCCAGCCGGGGATGTCCATGCCGAGGCGCAGACCCATCGACGAGAGCACTTCCTTGATCTCGTTGAGCGACTTGCGGCCGAAGTTCGGCGTGCGGAGCATCTCGGCCTCGGTCTTCTGGACCAGGTCGCCGATGTAGATGATGTTGTCGTTCTTGAGGCAGTTGGCCGAACGAACCGACAGTTCGAGCTCGTCGACCTTCTTGAGAAGGAAGCGGTTGAGCTGGTTGACGTCCGATTCCTCGGTCGAAGCCGACGGAGCCGCCATGCCGATGAGGCCGCTGTCGTTCATCGCTTCTTCGAAGTGGACGAAGACCTGAAGCTGGTCCTGGAGGATGCGCGCAGCATAGGCGACGGCATCTTCCGGGGTCACGGTGCCGTCGGTATCGACGGTCAGCGACAGCTTGTCATAGTCCAGTTCCTGACCGATGCGGGCATTGTCGACCTTGTAGGCGACCTGGCGCACCGGCGAGTAGAGCGAATCGACCGGGATCAGGCCGATCGGCGCGTCGGCCGGACGGTTGGCCGTCGCGGGAACATAGCCCTTGCCGGTGTCGGCAACGAGTTCCATGTTCAGCGTCGCCCCGTCGTCGAGGTGGCAGATCACATGATCGGGGTTCATCACCTTGATGTCACCCGACACCATGATGTCGCCGGCCTTCACGGTCGCGGGACCGGTCGCCGAAAGCTGCAGCCGCTTCGGGCCTTCGCCTTCCATCTTGAGCGCGATCTGCTTCACGTTGAGGACGATGTCGGTCACGTCCTCGCGCACGCCGGCCAGGCTCGAGAATTCGTGCAGGACGTTCTCGATCTTGATCGACGTGATGGCCGCACCCTGGAGCGACGACAGGAGCACGCGGCGCAGCGCGTTGCCAAGCGTCAGGCCGAAACCGCGTTCGAGCGGTTCGGCGACGAAGGTGGCCTTGCGCTTGCTGTCGCTGCCAGCCTTGATTTCCAGGTTGCTGGGCTTCTTCAATTCCTGCCAGTTCCGGATATTGACAGTCATGGACTTCCCTTTGCTTTGGGCGGGACGGGCGGGCGGGTCGAGCCTGTCCTGCGTTAGATATGGTGACGGCAGAGCGGCCCGAAGACCGCCAGTCCGGAAACGTCAGACGCGGCGGCGCTTGGCCGGACGTACGCCGTTGTGCGGGATCGGCGTCACGTCGCGGATCGACGTGATGTGGAAACCGACCGCCTGCAAGGCGCGCAGGGCCGATTCACGACCGGCGCCGGGGCCTTTCACTTCGACTTCCAGCGTGCGGACGCCATGTTCGGCGGCCTTCTTGCCAGCGTCTTCGGCGCAAACCTGCGCGGCATAGGGCGTCGACTTGCGGCTGCCCTTGAAGCCCATCATTCCGGCGCTCGACCAGGCAATCGCATTGCCCTGCGCGTCGGTGATGGTGATCATCGTGTTGTTGAAGGTCGCGTTGACGTGGGCGACGCCCGACGAGATATTCTTGCGTTCGCGCCGACGAAGGCGCTGCGGTTCACGAGCCATTTTGAATTCCTAAACCCTAAATCCTGAAAACGACCGGTGGTGCCAGTGCGATGGCGACCTCCGGTGGAGAAATAAGGAAATCCGTCCCCCGGACGAATCTCTGCTCTTACTTCTTCTTACCGGCGATCGGCTTGGCCTTGCCCTTGCGGGTGCGCGCATTGGTGTGCGTGCGCTGGCCGCGGACCGGAAGGCCCTTGCGATGACGCAGGCCGCGATAGCAGGCGAGGTCCATGAGGCGCTTGATGTTCATCGCCGTGTTGCGGCGAAGATCACCCTCGACCGTGAGGTCGGCGTCGATCGTTTCGCGGATCTGCAGGACTTCGGCGTCCGACAGGTCCTGGATGCGGCGGGTGTGGTCGATGCCGAGCTTGTCGGCGATGTCGACGGCGGTCTTGCGGCCGATGCCGTGGATGTAGGTGAGCGCGATGATTACGCGCTTGTTGGTGGGCAGGTTTACGCCCGCGATACGTGCCATCTGTTCTTTCTCCTGCTCCACAGGGTTCGCTGGCAAACGATCCCTATCTCAAAGCGTCTGTTTTCCAACGCAAAAAACGGACCACGAAGACGCGCTGAGCGTTTCGCCGTCCGGTCAGGGTGTTGGAATGCAGCGGCAATTAGGGTGAGTCGGGCGAATTGTCAAGCGAAGCGGCGGCTTTTGCAGCCTGCCGGGGCGCGCCTCAATCGTCGGCGGTCAGCGCCACCGCGCGGTCGTGCAGCCGGTTGACGACCGCGCCATGAATGCCCGGCGCGCAGGCAATGACGCCGAAGGCCTGCGCGCGCGGCGTGTTGAAGACGAGCGGCTCGCCAAAGGCGTCGGTGACAGTCGCACCGGCCTCGGTCGCGATCAGCGCCGCGGCGGCGACGTCCCATTCGAAACCCCAGCGCAGCGTCGCGACCAGATCGGCGCGGTCGTCGGCGACCAGCGCCATGCGCAGCGCGATGCTGTTGGGTTTTGTCACCATGATGAGGTCGCGGTCGATCTTGGGCAGGCTGTCGGCGGGAACGCGCGATCCGTTGAAGATCATCCGGCGGCTGGCGCGCAGCGTTTCGCCGTTGAGCGTCGCGCCCTGACCCTTGCGGGCGACCCAAAGCTCGTCGAGCGCTGGCGCGTAGAGCACGCCGATTTCGGGAGCGCCGTCGACGACCAGAGCGACCGACACCGCCCAGCCCGGACGGCCGCGGATGAAGTCGCGGGTGCCGTCGATGGGGTCGACGCACCACATGAAACGGCGCGACAGCCGGTCGCTGTTGTCCGCGGTTTCCTCCGAAAGCCATCCGGCCTCCGGCACCATCGCGCCGAGAACCGCCTTCAACCGGGCGTCGACCGCCAGATCGACGTCGCTGACCGGATTATTTTCCGACTTGTGCCAGACATTGACCGCCTTGCCCTCGCCGCGCCAGCGCGCCATCGCCATGTCGCCGACCTCGCGCGTCGCGGCGATCACGGCTTCCAGGTTGCGCGCGGGCATCGGGCGGCCGGCCTAGCTGCTGGCGACGGTCATGCCGTCGATGCGCAGCGTCGGCACATTGGTGCCGTGGCGGAAGACCAGATCGTCGGCGGGGACCAGCGCGGCGAACATGTCGATCAGATTGCCCGCGATCGTGAATTCGGCGATCGGGCCGGCGATCCGCCCGCCCTCGATCAGGAAACCTGACGCGCCGCGGCTATAATCGCCGGTCACGGGGTTGACGCCTTGGCCGATCAGTTCGGTGATATAGACGCCGCGGTCGATGTCGGCGATCAGCGCGTCGGGCGTGATCGACCCGGCCGCGAGATGCAGGTTGCTGGCAGAGACCCCCGACGCGCCGCCGCCGCGGCTCGCATGGCCGGTCGGTTCGAGCCCGAGCTGCTTCGCCGACGCGGTGTCGAGCAGCCACCCCGTAATGCGGCCATCGGCGACGATATCGCGCGCGGCGGTCGGCAGGCCCTCTCCGTCGAAGGCCCGGCTGCGCAGCCCGCGCGGACGATGCGGTTCGTCGCGCACGACGATTGCGCTGTCGAACAGCGCCCGTTCTTCCTTGCCGAGCAGGAAACTGGTGCCGCGGGCGATCGCGGGGCCGGCGATCGCGCCGAGCAGATGGCCGACGATGCTGCTGCCGATGCGCGGATCGAGGACGACCGGCACCTTGCCGACGGGCGCCTTGCCGGGGTTCAGCCGCGCGACGGCGCGGGTTCCGGCGCGCGCGCCGATTTCGGCGGCGCTTTCGAGGTCGGACAGATGATGCGCGCTGTGCCAGCCATAATCGCGCTGCATCGCCGCACCTTCGCCGGCGATGACGCTCGCCGACAGGCTGTGCCCGCTCGACCCATAGCCGCCGGCGAAGCCATGGCTCGTCGCGAGCGCGAAGCGCGTGCGGCTGTGGCTCGCGCTGCCGCCTTCGCTGTTGGTGACGCCGGCGACGGCGCGCGCGGCCTCCTCCACCGCCAGCGCGGCCTCGCGCAGCGCCTGGGGATCGGCTTCGCTGCCGTCGTCGAGATCGAAATCGGGGACCGGGCCGGTGAACAGGCGGTCGGCGGGGGCAAGGCCCGCATAGGGATCTTCGGGAGCCTCGCGTGCCATGGCAACGCAGCGCTCGACGAGCTTCGCCAGTTCGGCGGCATCCATGTCGGCGGTCGAGACGCTGGCGCTGCGCTGCCCGACGAAAACGCGCAGGCTGATATCATGCCCCTCGGACCGCTCGACATCCTCGAGCGCGCCGAGCCGCATCGAGACCGAGGTCGCGGCATTGCAATAGTAAAGCGCGTCGGCGGCGTCGGCGCCCGCCTTGGTCGCGGCGGCGCACAGCATTTGCGCGCGGTCGAGGGCTTCGGAAACACTCAGCATGGCCGCGCCCTATACGGCGCGCGGCGGGGCGTCAAAATCAAAGTCGGATGACGTGCGCTTCAGCGCGCGATGGCGGCGATGGCATCGGTGGCCGCCATCGCACCGCTGACCCACAAGAAGGGCAGGGTGATCGCGGCAACCCACAGGCGGCGCACATCGCGGCGGAAGCGCGCGTGCAGCCCCCAGCTTGCCAGCGCCTGGCGGCTCAGATGATACCAGCGCCGCTCGGTCGAGCGCGCGACGGGAAGCGCGAGCGCAAGGACGACGATCAGCGACACGACCGCCAGCATCGACGGGGCGCCGGCCGAAACCGCGCTCATCACCAGCCAGACCTGGAGGGCCGCAAAAACGATCAGCGCGGCGGCGGCGTGCCAGGTCATGCGTCGACCCAGACTGCGTGCCGGTGGAACGCTGGCGGTGGCGCGGCGCCAGAGGCGCGGTTCGAAGGTCGATGCCATGTTGTTTTTCAGCCTCCCCGGCTGGCGATTCCCATAAATGCGAAGTTTTCAGCCGAAAATTCCCAAGTCAAGACAGGTTGCCAGCGATTCGTTAATTTTCGGGCTCGATTCACCGCAGAATCGCAACAAAATCGGGTCCGACGGCTGATATTGCCGCAGATTCGGTTGTTTCGCAGGGTGCCGGGCGCGAAGACGCGCCCCGTCAGCCCCGGTCGCGAGGCCGCACTCTGCCCGAGTCGAAGATAGCAGTAGAGAGAGGCGCGCGCCGCGCGCCGTACCGCAAATCAGCGCGGCGGGGGGACCGGCAGCGGTTCGGCGTCGGGATTGTCGGTTGCCGGTGCGTCGGTTGCGGGCGCGGTCTCTTCGGCCTGCTTCTGCCGGTCGGCCAGCGCCTTTTCCTCGGCGACGACGGCTGCTTCGACCGTGTCGGCGGCAGCGTCGATCCCGGCGAGGCGCTTGGCGCGCTCGTCGGCGATCATCGCCTGCCAGTCGGTCTTGTCGGCCGCCTGCCGCTCGGCCTTCGCGCCGGCGAGCAATTGCTGGGTGCAGCCCGTGAAGCCGCCGAGCCCGACCGGCGAACAGCTGTCGGTGCCGAAGCGGCCGACGCGCTGGAGCGAGACGACGCGGTTCACCCAGGCTTCGTTGCGCGGGTCGAGCGGGTCGCCGCCACGGAAAATCTGCGGGACGCGGTAGCGGTCGCCTTCGGGCAGCACGGCGCAGACCAGGATTTCATCGCCATTCGCCTCGGGGCATTTGTCGTTGCCATAGACGATGACCTGATTGATCTTCTCATTCGCGGGGCCCACCGGCCCCGTATCTTGCGCGGCGGCGGGCTGGGCGATCGCTGCCCCGGCGAGGATCAGCATGGCAAGCGGCAGGCGGGTCATCGTTATTTCCTTTTCGTTTCGGGCGGCTTGCCACCCACTGCCTGCATCCGCGCTGAACGGTCAGGCTTTCCCCGTGGAACCCTATCAGATACGCTTCGACAGCGCGATGGCTGCGCGGCAGCCCGCGCGGATCGCGAGGCTGAGCAACGGATAGGCGGGTGCGCTTTCGGCCCCCGCGGCAATCGCCGCTTCCTTATGCTCCAGCTCTTCGGCCCGGAAATCGGCAACCGCTGCGCTCAGTTCGGGGTCGCTGTCGCCCAGCGTATCGAGCTGTTCGCGATAATGGCGATCGATCTCGGTCTCGACGGCGGCGGTGCAGGCCATGGCGGCGCGCGGCCCCATCGCGGCGGTGACGGCGCCGAGCGCGAAGCCCGCGACGTTCCAGAAGGGCTGAAGCGCCGTGGGGCGCACGCCGCGGCGCGCGACCATCGCGTCGAAAAATTTGCGGTGCCGCTCTTCCTGTTCGGCCATATGCGCGATCTCGCGCGCCATCGGATGGCGGTCGCCCATCACCGCGAGCTGACCCGCATAAATGCGCGTCGCGCCATATTCGCCCGCCTGATCGACGCGGATCATCGAGGCCGTTTTGCGGTCAGCTGTCATCATGCCGCCGATGTGGGACGGCGGCGCAGCAAGGTCAAGACGAACGCCGCGCCGGCGAGCGAGAAGATCGCGTTGAAACCGGCGAGCGAAACGCCGAGCAGCGTCCATTGCGGGACGTCGCAGCGGGTGATCGGCGCCGCCATGATATCGCTGAGCGATACCGGTCCGCTGACGCCGGTGCTGCACGTCGTCAGCCCTTCCCAGAAGCCATATTCGACCCCGGCGTGAAAGACGCCGATGACGCCGCTGATCGCGATCGCGATCGCGGCGAGCAGGGTCAGCCCGCGCATCGCCGCCGTATTGCGGGAGAGCAGCAGTCCCAGCGCTGCCAGCACGATCGCCGCCTGATGCGGCCAGCGCTGCCAGTAGCACATCTCGCACGGGTGGAGTCCGAAGCCGAATTGCGACACCAGCGCACCGCCATAGAGCGCCAGCGGGATGGCAAGCGCGGCAAGCGGCGCGGCGTAACGCGACATTCGCATCGTGGTTCAGCCCCTCTTAGTTGCGCGTCGTCGGCTTGGCGGCGGGCTTGGTCGCCTGCGCCATACGCGAAGTCGACGGGCCGATGCGACCGATCGTCTGCAGCGCGTAATAGAGCTGATAATCCTCGATGCCCTTGGCCTTCAGCTCCTCGGCGGTGGCGGTGAAGCGCGGATCGTCCTTCTCGTCCTTTTCGAGCAGGCTGTTGTCGACCTTTTTCTCGTTGATCAGATGGCGGCGCAGGTCGCTTTCGCGAAAGCGCGGACGGTCCTTATAGTCGGGGTCGGACAGCTGCGGCACACGGATATCAGGCTCGATCCCGCCTTCCTGAACGCTGCGACCCGACGGGGTGTAATAGCGCGCCGTCGTCAGGCGCAGCGCCGTCGTGTCGGTCAGCGGCAGCACGGTCTGCACCGACCCCTTGCCGAAACTGCGTTCGCCCATGATCAACGCCCGGTGCTGGTCCTGCAGCGCGCCGGCGACGATTTCGGACGCCGATGCCGATCCGGCGTCGATCAGCACGATCAGCGGCGCGCCCTGCGCAAGGTCGCCGGGTTCGGCGAAGAAACGCTCGATGTCATTCTTGCGGCGCCCGCGCTGCGAGACGATTTCGCCGCGGTCGAGGAAAACGTCGCTGACGCTCACCGCCTCATCGAGCAGGCCGCCGGGGTTCGAGCGCAGGTCGACGATCCAGCCGCGCGGTTTATGGCCGAGCGACTTTTCGACCGCGACCATCGCGGCGCGCAGATCGCGACCCGCATCGGCGGAGAAGCTGGCGATGGTCAGCACGCCGACATCGTCCTTCACCTCCCATTTGACCGGCTTCACGTCGATGATCTCGCGCTTCAGGGTCAGCTCCATCGGCTTGTCCTGGCCTTCGCGCACGACCGTAATCTCGACTTCGGTGCCGGGACGGCCGCGCATCTGTTCGACCGCTTCGTCGAGCGTCATGCCGAAGATGAGCTGCTTGTTGATATGGGTGATATAGTCGCCGGCCTTGATTCCCGCGCGGTCGGCCGGTGTGTCGGCGGTCGGCGCGATCACCTTGACCACGCCGTCCTCCATCGTCACCGACAGGCCCAGGCCGCCATATTCGCCATCGGTCTGTGTCCGCAGCGTCGAATAGTCGCGCGCGTCGAGGTAGCCCGAATGGGGATCGAGGCTGGCGAGCATGCCGTTGATCGCGCCTTCGATCAGCTTGTCGTCGCTGACCGGTTCGACATAATTGGCCTTCACTTCCAGGAACACGTCCATGAAGCGCTGGATTTCCTCGGTGGTCTTCGAATCGACCGTCGCCATCGCGCCGGTCGCGAGCGGCACGAGCGCGAGCGTGCTGAGCGCGGCGGCCCCCTGCCAGAAGGCGAAGCGGCGCTTCGGGGAGGCGGGAGTCTTGGTCGATTCGGTCATGGATGTCTTTCAGTCACGCGGAACAGGCCGCACTATAATCCCCGGCGAGCCATCGTCCAATGCCTTTGCACCGGCGTCAAGCGCGCGATCGCCCTAGCGAGGGTCGCCCGAACGGCGCGTTAACGGCGGCGGCGTCAGCCAAGCATCGCGACCAGATCGACCGGGCGCCCGGCGCGGCGCAGTTCGACCGTGATCCGGCTGTCGTCGGACCCGGCGCGGCCCACCGGCGCCCCGGCGTCCAGCGTGTCGCCGACCGAAACCGACAGCGCGATCATTCCCGTGATCAGCGATGTCCAGCCGCCGCCATGGTCGATGATGACGATCTTGCCATAGCCGCGATAATCGCCGGCAAAGCTCACGCGGCCCGCGGCGGGGGCGACCACCTGACCGCCGGGCTGCGTCGCGACGGTGATGCCGCGCGAGCGGACGCCGCTGTCATTCACTTCGCCAAGCCCCGCAACGATGCGCCCGACGACCGGCAGGCGATAGGCGCCCGCGCCGAGGTCCGCGTCGCGGCTTGCGGCCGGCGCGACCGGTGCGGCCTGCGGGGCCGCGCTGGCGGGGTCGGCGGGGCGCGGAAGCGGCCCGGACAGATCGGCGAGTTCGCCGCGCACCGCCGCGTCGGCCTCCAGCGCGTCCATCAGATCGACGATGTCGCGCGCCTTTTCGCCGAGACCAAGCGCGCGGTCGGCCTCGAGCTGCGCGCTGCTCATCAGGTCGCGCGAGCGCAGGCGGCCTTCATTCTCGAGCCGCGTCAGCGCGTCCCGCCGCTCGGCAAGCTGTGCCTTGCTTGCCGAAAGCGCCTGCAGCGCGACGCGTTGCTGCTGCTGCGTCGTGCGCAGCCGCGCGAGTTCCTGCCGGACTCCCGCGGTGCGCTCTTGAATCACCGGCATCACCGCGTCGAGTACGGCGCGCGCGTGGACCATGTCGCGCAGCGAGCCCGGCTGCGCGAGCACGCTCACCGGCGGGCGGCGGCTCAATTGCTGGAGCGATGCGGTGAGCGCGAGCAGGGGCTGCTGCTGTTCGGCGAGCCGCGTCTGTTGATCGGCGAGGCGGCGGCTGACCAGCGCGACGCGCGCCTCTGCCGCGTCGATATCGGCCTCGGCCGACTGGATCCGCGCGGCGAGGGCGGCGCTGCGCTTCTTCAGCCGGTCGGCCTCGTCGCGCGCGGCGCTTGCCTGCGCTTCGAGCACCGCGCTTCGCCGCAGCGCCGCGGCCGATTGGGCCTTGGCGGTGAGCAACTGCTGGCGCTCGCGCGCCGCAATCGCGGCGGGATCGAAAACGTCGCTCTGCGCCAGCGCCAGCGCGCCGCCGGCGATCGCCGCAAAGGCGGCGATGACAAGCAAGGCGGCCCTCATTGGCGACCCTCGCGGTGATAGGGGTGGCCGGCGACGATGCTGGTGGCGCGCCACAATTGCTCGGCGAGCATCGCGCGGGCCATCAGATGCGGCCAGGTTGCGCGGCCGAAGGCGATAACCTTGTCGGCCCCCTCGCGCTCGTCAGGGGTGAAGCCGTCGGCGGCACCAAGACAGAATCGCGCCTCGCGCACGCCGCCGTCGCGCCATTTTTCCAGCAGTTTGGCGAATTCGAGCGACGACATCTGTTCGCCGCCTTCGTCGAGCAGCACGGTGCGACTGCCGACGGGTGCGGCGGGCACGCGGCCGCCGGTGTCGGGAAGCTCCGAAATCTTCTGCGCCCAGGTCACGCGCTTCATATAACGCTCGACCAGTTCGGCCTCGGGCCCGCGCCCGATCCGGCCCCGCGCGATGATGTGCAGCAACATGATGTCTTCGTTCACCTTCGGTGAAAGCGGCACCAGCCCGCTCCCCCGCCCGGCCTCCCCGACGATAGTAGCCTGTGGGAGGCCGGGCGGGGGAGCGGGCTGGTGCCGCTTCTGTTCGGGCTTTAGGCCGAACAGAACAAAGGCGTCAATTTACCGCGGCAACCGGCGGTGCATCGCCGAACGACCACATGCGTTCGAGATTATAGAAGCTGCGAACCTCCGGACGGAACAGATGGACGATCACGTCGCCGGCGTCGATCAGCACCCAATCGGCATTGGGCAGCCCCTCGACGCGGACCGGTCGGCCCGTTTCCTGTTTGATCCGCTGCGCCAGCTTGTCGGCGATTGCCGACACATGGCGCGTCGACCGACCGCTCGCGATCACCATATGATCGGCGATGCTGCTCTTGCCGGCAAGCGGGATGGAAATGGTTTCCTGGGCCTGATCCTCGTCCAGCTGGTGAAGGATCAGCGCGTGGAGGCTTTCCACGCTGTCGTCCGAAGACTTGGGTGCGGACGCGGCGCCGGGCGCGGCATCCTTACTGGCGGCTATCAAGCGGTTTCATTCCTTTCATCCATGGCCAGCCGCGAATGCGTGACAGGGTCGCGCAGCGCGCGGCCTGCATAGCTTTCGAACCAGCGGGGGTTGGCCTGCCGTATTGCAGTTGCGGATCGCACATCGGGCGAAAAACGCAGGAACACGAGGGCAGGCGGTCTCCAGTCTGTCCAAAGACGTTTCTGGTCCGCGGGCCGGACAAAGCGCCGCAGCCAACCCATCGCCTCTGCAGCATGGGTGCGGCCATTATAGCCCGGACGCGCGATAACCGCAATCGGCATCAATCGCGCAATCTCCCGCCAGTCGCGCCAGCGGGGCAATTGAACCAGATTGTCGGCGCCCATGATCCAGATGAAGCGCCGATTCGGATAGCGACGGATCAGCGCGCGCAGCGTGTCGACGGTATAGCGCGTGCCGAGTTCGGCCTCGATCGCGGTGGCACGGATCGGCGCGCGCCGCGCCATGCGCTGTGCCGAGGCCAACCGGGCGGCAAGCGGCGCCATGCCTGCCTGCGCCTTGAGCGGATTGCCGGGCGAAACGAGCCACCACAGCTCGTCGAGCCCCAGCGCATCGATCGCGTCAAGACTGATCGCGCGGTGCCCGCCATGCGCGGGATTGAAGCTGCCGCCGAGGAGGCCGGTGGTGAGCGGGCGGGTCAGGGTCGAACCTGTCCGCTCCCGCGCACCAGCCATTTATAGGTGGTGAGCCCTTCGAGCGCGACCGGGCCGCGCGCGTGGAGGCGTCCCGTGGCGATGCCGATCTCGGCGCCGAGGCCGAACTCGCCGCCGTCGGCGAATTGCGTCGAGGCGTTGTGCATGACGATCGCACTGTCGACTTCGGACAGGAACCGCTCGGCGGTCGCCACATCCTCGGTGACGATCGCGTCGGTGTGGCGGCTCGAATGGGTGTCGATATGCGACAGCGCGCCCTCGATCCCGTCGACCGCGGCGATCGAGACGATCGCGTCGAGATATTCGCAGTCCCAATCGGTCGCGCTCGCGCGCGTGACATGGGGGCTGAGCGCCGAGATGGCGGCATCGCCGCGCACTTCGCAGCCCGCGGCGATCAGCGCGTCGACGATAGCAAGCGGTGCGGGATAGGCGCGGTCGATCAGGATCGTTTCGGTCGCGCCGCAGACGCCGGTGCGGCGCATCTTGGCGTTGACCGCAAGCTCCACCGCCTTGGCCGGATCGGCGGCGCCGTCGATATAGAGATGATTGATCCCGTCGAGATGCGCGAGCACCGGCACGCGCGCCTCGTCCTGCACGCGGGCGACCAGCCCCTTGCCGCCGCGCGGGATGATGATGTCGATCAGGCCCTGCGCGCGGAGCAGCGCTCCCACCGCGGCGCGGTCCTGCGTCGGCACCAGTTGCACGGCATCGGCGGGCAGGCCGGTCTGGGCGAGACCCGCGGCGAGTGCGGCGTGGATCGCGCGGTTCGAGCGCACGGCCTCGCTGCCGCCGCGCAGGATCACCGCATTGCCCGACATCAGCCCCAGCGCCGCAGCATCGGCGGTGACGTTCGGGCGGCTTTCATAGATGATGCCGACGACGCCCAGCGGAACGCGCACGCGGGCCAGCGTCATGCCGTTGGGGCGCTCGGTCCGGTCGATTTCGGCGCCGACCCGGTCGGGCAAGGCGGCGACGGCCTCGACCGCGTCGGCAATCGCGGCGAGCCGATTCTCGTCGAGGCGCAGCCGGTCGAGCATCGCCGACGACAGGCCGCCTTCGCGCCCCGCCTCCATATCGCGCGCATTGGCATCCAGGATCGTCGCGGCGCGCGCGCGCAGCTCGGCCGCAGCCGTGCGCAGCGCCTTGGCCTTTTCGGCTGTCGTCGCCACCGCGAGCGCCTTCGCTGCCAAGCGTGCGCGTGCGCCCATGTCGGCGATCAGCGTATCCGCGTCGCTATGGTGCAGCGCGGCGGCGATGGCTGTGGAGGTTTCAGCGTTCATGCGACGGGCCAATATCACTTTTGGCGTGATTCCCGAAAGCCCCGTTGCACGAGGTCATTCACCCCACTAGTCAGGGCGCATGAGCGGGGACATCGAAGCATTCGGGGCGGCGATCACGGCGGGGCTTGCGGGCGGCGCGATCGAGCCGGGGCATGGCGAAGGCAGCGCGCACGCGGGCGCCCGCTGCCTCAATTGCGGGACGGTGCTGCGCGGCTCGCACTGCCATCGCTGCGGGCAGAAGGCCGATGTCCATCGCAGCTTCGGCGCGATCGGGCATGATCTGGTTCACGCCATCTTTCATTTCGAGGGCAAGCTGTGGAACACGCTGCCGCTCCTGACATGGCGACCCGGCGATCTGACGCGCCGCTACATTCACGGCGAGCGGGCGAGCTTCATTTCGCCGCTGGCGCTATTCCTGTTTGCGGTGTTCCTGACCTATGCGGTGCTGGCGATGGTCGGCGCGGGCGGCGGCGTCGGGGAGGAACTGAACAAGGCCGCGGCCGAACAGACGCGATCGGCCGCGATCAAGGACAGCATGCAGGTCGAGGTCGACCGCATCGATACCGAACTTGCGAAAAAGGATCTGTCCGCGGCGCAGCGCAAGGAATTGCAGGACGAACGCGCCACGCTTCAGAA
This sequence comes from Sphingopyxis sp. A083, assembly GCF_001468495.1. Classification (NCBI taxonomy): domain Bacteria; kingdom Pseudomonadati; phylum Pseudomonadota; class Alphaproteobacteria; order Sphingomonadales; family Sphingopyxidaceae; genus Sphingopyxis; species Sphingopyxis sp. A083. The sequence continues at coordinate 82,634 of NZ_LNSK01000010.1, forward strand.
AAGTGCCGACTATCTGGGGATTGCGCGCAGCCGCAGCAAGGATGAGCGCACCGCCGACCGCGCCGCGGGGCCGCCGGTTCTCGACAACCCGGTCGATCAGGTGAAGACCAGCGCCGATTTCGTCACGCGCAACAAGGTCGATACCGGGGTGCCGTTCATCGACCATGGCCTGCAAAAGGCGTTCGCGAACCCCGCGCTGATTCTCTATAAATTGCAGGCCAACGCCTATAAATTCGCCTGGGCGCTGATCCCGTTGTCGCTGCCCTTCATGTGGCTGCTCTATCCGTTCAGCCGGCGTTTCCACACCTATGACCATTTCGTCTTCGTCACCTATTCGATCAGCTTCATGCTGCTGCTCTTCGTCGTGGTGCGGCTGCTCAATCTGACGGTGCTGGGCGATCTCGCGACCTTCTTCGCGATGCTCTATGTCCCGTTCCACATGTATCGCCAGCTTCGCGGCGCCTATCGCTCGTCGCGCGTCGGCGCGCTTGCCCGGACGACCCTGCTGCTATTCTTCAGCCTGTTCGCGGTCATCGCTTTCATGCTGCTGTTGCTCGCGCTCGGTATGAGCGGGTGAGCGCATAATTGTCATGAAAGCCGGGCACAGACCCGGCGAGACAGGAGGAAAAACGATGCACCAGCTTTGGGCCGAAATGGATCGCCGCCTGCTGATGAAGCTCGGCACGGCAGGGCTTGCCGCAATGGCCTTGCCCGGCGCGGCGCAGGCGATGGCGGCACAGGGCTTCACCCACGGGGTCGCGAGCGGCGAGCCCGGTCCGCGGTCGGTGCTCCTATGGACGCGCTATGCCGCCGCGACCGACACCGCGCTGACGGCCGAAGTGTCGGACACGGCCGACTTCGTGCGCATCGTCGGTGGCGGCAGCGTCACCGCCGCCGGCGATGCGGATCATACCGCGAAGCTGCACGTCGACGGTCTCGAGCCCGGCCGCTGGTATTTCTATCGCTTCGTCGCGCCCGACGGCACGATGTCGGTGACGGGGCGCACGCGCACCTTGCCGGAAGGGGCGGCGGGCGCCTTCACCCTGGCGCTGTTCTCCTGCGCGAACATGCCGTTCGGCTGGTTCAACGCCTACGGCCATGCCGCCGCCCGTTCGGATATCGATCTGGTCGTCCATGTGGGCGATTATCTGTACGAATATAAGGTCGGCACCTATCCGTCGGCGAAGGAGACGGTGCCCGGCCGCCTGATCCAGCCGTCGAACGAACTGATCGCGCTCGCCGATTACCGGCTGCGCTATGCCGCCTATCGCAGCGACCCCGATTTGCAGCGCCTTCACCAGCTTTTTCCGATCGTCGCGCAGTGGGACGATCATGAATTTGCCAATGACACCTGGAAGGGCGGGGCCGAAAATCACCAGCCCGACGAGGGCGACTGGGGTGCGCGCGAAGCCGCCGCCATGCGCGCCTATGACGAATGGATGCCGGTCGGCGGCGCGCGCTGGCGCAGCTATCAGGTCGGCGATCTGGCGACGATCTTCCTGCCCGAAACGCGCATCACCGCGCGCGACAAGCAGTTCGAGATCGGCGACATCCTTGCCGACAAGGGCGACGCGGCCGCCGCGCTCAAGCAATTTGCCGAAACCGGCTATCGCGACCCGGCGCGGCAATTGCTGGGCAGCGAGCAGGAAAAATGGCTGTTCGACGGCTTCGCGGCATCGGCGAAATCGGGCACGCGCTGGCAGGTCTGCGCGCAGCAGATTGTCATGGGCAGCCTGTTCACCCCGCCCGAATCGAAAAACTGGTTCGGCGCCCACCTGCCCGACTATGTGCAGCGGCGGGTGGAGATCGGTCAGCTTGCCGCCAAGGCCGGTCTGCCGCTCAATATGGACAGCTGGGACGGCTACCCCGCCGCGCGCGACCGCCTGCTCGCCGCAGCGCAGCGCGCCGGCGCCAATCTCGTCACCCTGTCGGGCGACAGTCACAATGCCTGGGCGTTCGACCTGACGCACGGCGGCCGGCCGGCGGGGATCGAGGTCGGCGGACACAGCGTTACCTCGCCGGGGTTCGAAAGCTATACGCCCGCCATCCCCGACGACATACGGGTCGCCGCCCTGCGCGCCGCGTCGCCGCAGCTGCGCTGGGCGAACACGCGCGATCGCGGCTATGCGACGGTGGCGCTGACGCCCGAGCGTGTCACCGCCGACTGGCATTTCGTCAGCTCGGTGCGCAGTCACGACCTCGCGCTCGCCTCGTCGCACCGGATGACCGCGACGCGCGGCCGCAATGCCTATGACAAGGGCTGACGCGCCGGGCGAGGGAGCTGAAGGGGGACAGGACATATTGGAGTGGGGCCGTTGACGGGATCAGGCGGGATCAGGCGGGATTGAGCGGGCAAATGTGGCCGATTTCCGGAGGAATTTCGCGGGCGCTCGAAAATTGGCGATCGGTGAGCGCTGTCTATAGCGATGGTTAAAATAGACGGCGGCGTGACAGGTCGATTTGTAGTGGGCCGGGGTCGGCGCGCGGTATCCTTCAAGAAGGTTCTCAGGCGCAGAAAAGCGGCCTCTTAGAGGCTGCTCATGCCGAACCAAACGCGCCAAGTCGGCTGTTCGAGACGCGGCGATCTGCATGAGAAACTGGGACAAGGCGCGCCCAGTTCGGTGATGCGCCATTATCGGCGGAAAGATGCGCCTCTCGCCGCCAAACGGGCCGCGACACAATATTACAAACTGGGACGTAAATTCAGGGCAGCCCATGCTCCACGACTAGCGTGCGTTCGGCATGGGCAAAGACGTTGCTGCCCTGCCGTCGCGCGCGATGCTGCCAGTAGCTTGCGCACTGCCGGATCGCCTGACGCAAGGCCAGATCAGGGTGCCAGCCGACGGACCTGTAAACAGGGCGAGGAGTGTCCTGCGGGCAATGGAGGGAACAGGTCGCCTCGAACGCAATCCCGTTCCAGGCGATGGCCGTTTGCAGCTCGCAGGGCATGTCGATGCCGTCGATCAGTGCGAGCGCGTCGGCCTCCGATGACAATGCGTCATCGATCACTCGTCGCCATGGTAGCAGAGGCCGGCTCTGTCGCCGAAAAACCAAGCGTTGCCCGCTGGCGATCAACAGCGATGAGGAAGCCGCGCGTCTCGTTCCGAAGGAACTCCGTGTCTGAGCCACCGATTGCGTCAGCAAATAGCCGCATACGCCATGTGGGTGACGACGCCGCTGCTTCGTTGGTTAGCGCCTCCAAATCGCCGCGCGGAATATCCGCCACGAAGTCTTCAAAATGAGTGCAGCCGCCTTGGCGGCAACTAACATCGCCACCAATCCGCTCGATCGAAACGGCCTTGAGCTGGCCGCCAACAAGATACGTTCCTTTCTGCAAGCGTAGCGGCCCGCGCGAAGACGTCGATCTGAAGTAAATTTGATACACCACCTCGCCTGTGGCTTTGTCGATCATTGCCCGGAAGAATTTGTCATCGACCGGCCCTTTCAAGAATGGTTCGGTCGAAACCCAAACACTGGGATCGAGTTCATCCAAGCCAGTGATCCTCACGCGGAGCGCGGCATCTTCGGCAGGAACCGACATTGCAGCCAGTTCGGCCTTAGTCGGCTTCCGGGGCGATTCGGCGCTATGGACAGGAAGCGCGATCAGCGCGGTCGCGATCACAACAGACCGGAACATGAGACTTCCTTTCATTCAACAAGGCGAAGGTGCGGGCGGACGCGGAGCGGGACGATATTGTCGCCGGGGTGCGCCTCGACCCAAATGGATCGTTCGATGATATCGGCGGGAACGGTTAAGAAAATGACC
>NZ_LNSK01000011.1:0-85687 GCF_001468495.1 Sphingopyxis sp. A083
CGCATCCGACAAATCCCCGCGACCCATGACTGCTCCTCAAAAAGCAGTCTTGAATCAGAAGGAGGCGGGCTTGGGAATCCCTTTTGTCAACACGGCCTAAACTCCGACCTCGAGTTCGCGTTCTACGTCAGCCTTTGCCTTATTAAGGTTCCGAGCCATCTCATTTCAGCGGAATACTTGACGATATGGCTAAACAGCCCGGAAGGTCGCCAAAGTTCGACGGCCCGCACCTATGGCAAAGGTGCGTCACAGGGTAATCTGAACCTCAGCCTCATCCGTACTTTCAATATTCCTCTCCCGCCGCTGGCAGAACAGCATCGCATCGTCGCCAAGGTCGATGAATTGATGACCTTGTGCGATCAACTCGAAGCAAGTCTCACTACGGACGAACAGGCCCGTTCCTCCCTGCTCGAAGCCGTCTTACACCACTCCTTGGAGCCTGCCTGACTATGCCTGTCCGTCGCCGTGGCAATAAACTTGAGCGCTGGGAAATAGCCCTGATCAAGGCCATGGTGGCGGACGGGCGATGGCCGAACGATCAGGACATTCTCGCCTATTTCACGCGGCCGACGCGCTCGATCAATCACCGCGCTATCAGTGAAATCCGCAGCAGTGCCAAGCACGCGGCCATCAAGGCCACGACCGCCGACGAGCTTGAAGCGTTCATCGCATCGTGGCCGGAGGTGGACCCGGAAACAGGCCTTAGCCTGCGCGGCGACGAACTGCTGATTAAGGCGCGGGAAGCGATGATCAGCGCCGTTCACACCTTCAACAGCGCGGGCCTGACCTTTCGTGCTGAACTGTTCATCGTCACTGCCGTGATCGCGTGGACCTACCTGATGCACGCTTGGTTCAAGCGCGAAGGGATCGATTATCGCCACACCAAGAATGTGAATGGCGAAAAGGTCGTGGTAAAAACACCGAGCGGCGCCGAAAAATATTGGGAATTGGGCCAGTGCCTGAAACACGCCCGCTCACCGATCGAGCAAGGGGCGAAAGACAACCTAAACCTGCTGCTGGAAATCCGACACGAAATCGAACATCGCTCTACCAGCCGCATTGATGATGCGCTGAGCGCGAAGCTGCAAGCCTGCTGCATCAACTTCAACGACGCCATCAAGAGCATGTTCGGTGCGCAATATGCGCTGGAACGCCGCCTACCCATCGCGCTGCAATTCGTGACCTTCAGCCCGGATCAGCGCGCGATCCTGAAAAAGGCGGGCACGCTGCCCCGACACGTCGAAAGTACCATGGACAATTTCGAGCAGAAATTGACGGCGGAGCAGCAGGCAGACCCACGGTTCGCGTTCCGGGTGTTCATGGTCCACAAGACTGCCAACCGTGTGCCCGGCGCTGATCTTGCTGTGGAGATCGTGCCGCCGGGATCGGACGTCGACCAGAAATTCAACATGGCCCTGAAAGAGGTCGAGAAGAAGAAGTATCTTCCCGCCGCCATTGTAAAGTCCATGAAGGACGAGGGCTTTGATCGCTTCACCATGGATAGTCACACCAAACTGTGGAAGCGCCTTGGCGCTAAAGACCCTGCCAAGAGCTACGGCGCGATCGCTGTGGGCAATCAGTGGTGCTGGTATGAAACTTGGCTCAATCGAGTGCGTGAGGAATGCGAGCAGCGACCCGACGTTTATCGATCGATACAGCCACTGGCCGATTAGAAGCCTTCAATCCCGGCTGCGATTGAGAAACTCCTATCTCGGGTCGGGGCCGTCTGAACGCGGCTCTGGATTGGGTAAGTCTGTTTTCCTTACCCAAAGCCACCCAAACAGGACCCAAAGAAACTCCCACGCGGATGCCACTTTGGCCGCATGTCTGGGGTTTGCCTCCTGGAAGTAGTGGTGCCGCTTACAGGACTCGAACCTGTGGCCCCATCATTACGAATGATGAGACATTCGGTGGGATCAGACGAAAGAGCCTCTAGCCTTATCGATTAGGCAGCAGCAGACTTGCGTCCCCATAGCTATAGAAGCGGTAGCCTTCCTCAATTGCATGCCTGTATGCCGACTGCATAATTTCCAATCCCATCAGCGCACTGACCAACATGAACAAGGTCGATCGCGGCAGGTGGAAGTTGGTCATCAGTCCGTCGATCGCGCGGAAGCGGTAGCCGGGGGTGATGAAGATCACCGTATCGCCTTCGAAGGGCTGGATCACCCCCTCCTCGCCCGCCGCGCTTTCGAGCAGACGCAGGCTGGTGGTGCCGACCGCTATGACCCGGTTGCCGCGGGCGCGCACCGCATTGAGCCGCTCGGCGGTCGCGGCATCGATCACGCCCCATTCGGCGTGCATGACATGATCTTCGGTATCGTCGGCTTTCACCGGCAAAAAGGTGCCCGCGCCGACATGCAGCGTCAGCGTCTCGCTTTCAATCCCCGCCGCACCGAGCGCCGCGAGCAGATCGGGCGTGAAGTGCAAGGCCGCGGTCGGCGCAGCGACGGCGCCGTCCTTTTGCGCGAACATCGTCTGATAATCGCTGCGGTCGGCATCGTCCGTGGCGCGCTTGCCCGCGATATAGGGCGGCAGCGGCATCGTGCCCGCGCGTTCGAGCAGCAGCTCGACCGGCTCTTCGCCCGGGAAGAAGAGGATAAAGCTGCCGTCGGCCAGCCGGTCCTCGGCGAGTGCGCTGACGCCTGCGCCGAAATCGACCGTCTCGCCGATCCGCAGCCGCTTGGCGTTGCGCACGAACGCCTGCCAGCGGCGCAGGTCGATCCGCTTGTGGAGCGTGGCGCCGATGCGGGCGTCGCCGCGTCGCCCTTCGAGCTGGGCGGGGATGACGCGCGTATCGTTGAAGACCAGACAGTCGCCCGGCCGCAGCCATTGCGGCAGGTCGCGCACCCCGGCATCGGTCATCGCACCGCCCGCCACCACAAGCATCCGCGCCGCATCGCGCGGGCGCGCCGGGCGGAGCGCGATGCGCTCGGGCGGCAGATCGAAATCGAAGGCGTCGACGCGCATTATCGGGGTCGCGCGTGCGGCAGGGTCAGCGCTGGAGCGGCGCGTTGAGCTGGTCGGCCGTGATGTCCGTGGCGGGCTTTGCCGGCTGATCCTCGGTCAGCATCGATGCCGGCGGCATCGGCTTGTTGTCGGCGGCCACCGACACCTGGACCATGCGGGACATCACCGCCGGCGGCTCGCCCTTGTGCACGGCATCGACGAATTGCATGCCCGACACGACGCGGCCGAAGGCGGTGTAATTATGGTCGAGGCTGAAGCGCGGCTGCAGCATGATGAAGAACTGGCTGTTCGCGCTGTCGGGGCTCTGCGCACGCGCCATCGACACGGTACCGCGCAGATGCGGCGTATCGTTGAATTCGGCCTTGAGGTCGGGAAGCTCCGATCCGCCCTGCCCGGTTGCGGTCGGATCGCCCGTCTGCGCCATGAAGCCGTCGATCACGCGGTGAAACTTCACCCCGTCGTAAAAGCCGGCCCGGGCGAGCTGCTTGACGCGTTCGACATGGAGCGGCGCGACATCGGGATAAAGCTGCACCACGACGCGGCCGCCGGTCGAAAGATCGAGGTTGAGCATATATTCGGGATTGCCCAGATATTGCTCGGGCTTGATCGTCGGCGCCGCTTCGGCCGCCGTGTCGGTTGCCGGCGCCGCTGCGGTTGCGGGTGCGGCGGCCGCCACGGGGTCCGTCGTCGCCGGGGCCTCCTGCGCCATGGCGGGAAGCGCAAGCCCGAACGCAAGCGCCGTCAGGACCATGGGTCGGATAATCATCTTCATGCTGGGTCAGGCCTCTATCAAAAACTGCTTCGCGCCCCGTTGGCGCGACCTAGCGGGAAAAAGCTGAACGCTCAATGATCGGATTGCCGGCGACGGGATCAGCCCTCGCCCTGGCGAAGTCCGCGTTCGGATATCCGCGCGACGACGGCATCGCGAACGGCGGGGGTGACGAATTTGTGGATGTCGCCGCCGAAGATCGCGATTTCCTTGACCAGCCGCGACGCGATCGGCTGCAGGCTGACGTCGGCCATCAAAAACACGGTTTCCACGCGGTTGTTGAGCTGCTGGTTCATCCCCGCCATCTGATATTCATATTCGAAATCGGCGACGGCGCGCAGCCCGCGGACGATCACCGTTGCCCCCTCGCGCTCGGCAAAGTCCATCAGCAGCGAATTGAAGCCGACGACGCGAATGTCGCCGTCGATCCCCTCTACCTCGCGGCGGACCATCGCCAGCCGTTCCTCGTCGTCGAACATCGGCGATTTGGTGATATTGGTCGTCACCCCGATCACCAGCCGATCGACCAGCTTCGCGCCGCGGCGGATGATGTCCATATGGCCGAGCGTGATCGGGTCGAAGGTTCCGGGATAAACCCCAATGCGCATCAACGGTCCCTTTCCACCACAAAGCGCGCGATCGCGCGCAGCAGCGCCGCCTCTTCGCCGAAACCGGCCAGATGCGCAATCGCCTGATCGACGAGCAGCCCGGCCTGTTCGCGCGCGCGGTCGATCCCCATCAGCGTGACGAAGGTCGCCTTGCCCGCATCCGCGTCCTTGTGCAGCGCCTTGCCGGCCAGCGCCTCGTCGCCCTCGACGTCCATGATGTCGTCGGCGATCTGGAACGCGAGGCCGATGTCGCGCGCATAGCCGCGCAGCGGGCGCCGCCCTTCGGCCGGAATACGCGCGAGGATAGCCCCCGCCTCGACCGAAAAGCCGATAAGGGCGCCGGTTTTGAGCTGTTGCAGCCGTGTCACCGTCGGCAGGTCGAAATTCGACGTTTCGGCCATCAGGTCCATCATCTGCCCGCCCGCCATGCCCGCCGGTCCGGCGGCCAGTGCGAGTTCGCGAACAAGCTCGCTGCGCACGAAAGGATCGGCATGCGTTGCCGGATCGATCAGCCATTCGAAGGCGAGCGCATGCAGCGAATCGCCCGCCAGCACCGCGGTCGCATCGTCGAACGCCTTGTGCACGGTCGGCTTGCCACGCCGCAGATCGTCATCGTCCATGCACGGCAGGTCATCGTGGATCAGCGAATAGACATGCATCGCCTCGACCGCGGCGCCGACGCGCAGGCTGAGCTGACGGTCGACATGGAACAAGTCGGCCGCCGCGCAGACCAGCAGCGGGCGCAGCCGCTTGCCGCCGCCGATCGCAGCATGGCGCATCGCTTCATAAAGGCGCGCGCGCGGGTCTGGCGGGACCGCCAGCAGGCGATCGAACAGCGCGTCGATGCCCGCCGCCACATCGACCAGCGCATTGCGGAGAAGATCGGAAGAATTTTGCATCGCCCCCTCGGCCAGTGCCACCGCGCCTCAGCCTTCGCCGAAGGGCTTGGTTCCGGCGGGCTGTCCATCGGCGCCGAGCCCGACCTGCTCGATGCGCGCCTGCGCCGCGGCAAGCCGCGCTTCGCAGTGCGCACGCAGGGCATGGCCGCGTTCGTACAGCGCTACCGATTCCTCCAGGCTGACATCGCCGCTTTCGAGGCGGCGGACGATGGTTTCGAGTTCGCCCATCGCGGCTTCGAAGGACAGCGCCGCAATATCGGCGGCGGCGGCGGTATCGGGGGTATCCGTCATCCCCCAGCTTTGGCCCGCGAAGGGCGCTGCGGTCAAGCTTGACGTCGCCCTTTTCGTCGATAGCATCGCCACCATGTTCGTCGGCCATTTCGCCCCGGCGCTCGTCGCCGCCACCCGGCCCAGGGCCCCGGGGCTCGGAACGCTGTTCGTCGCGGCGCAACTCGTCGATATCGGCTTCGCCGCGCTGCTGATCCCGGGGGTCGAGGCGATGCGCGTCGTTCCCGGCATCACCGCGATGAACCCGATGGACCTCTATCACATGCCCTACACGCACAGCCTGCTCGGCGCGCTGCTGTGGGGTGCGGCGTTCGGCGCGCTGGTCGGGGCGATTACCCGGCGGCGGGAGGCGGCGTTGCTGACGGCACTGGTCGTCGTTTCCCATTGGTTCGTCGACCTGATCGTCCATATCCCCGACCTCACCCTCTATGGCGCGCCGCCGAAATTCGGGTTCGGGCTGTGGAATTACCCGCTTGCCGAAATGCCGCTCGAGATCGGACTGACCGCCGCAGCAATGATCTATTATGCACGCCGGACCAGCGCGCCGACCGGCAACCGGCGATTGTGGATCCTCGGCGGCTTGCTCGCGGCGGTCCAGGCGGTCGACTGGTTCGGCGCCAAGGCGCCCGACTATTCGATCGAAATCCCGCTGACGATGCTCGCCGCCTATATCGTCCTTGCGCTCGTTGCGGCGTGGGCGGGCGCGAACCGCGCTGTCGTGATGGCGCAGCAGGAGGCCTCGACATGATCCATTACGCGATCGGCTATGTCGCCACCGCGATCCTTTTCGGCCTGCTCGACGCCTTGTGGCTCCGCACGATGGTGCCCGCGGTCTACCGCCCCGAAATCGGTACGTTGCTTATGGACGGATGGCGGCCCGCGCCCACGCTGATCTTCTACGCCCTCTATATGCTCGGCATCCAGATTTTCGCGGTCGCCCCCGCGATCGAGGCCGGGCGTTGGCAGGTCGCGGCGCAATGGGGGGCGCTGTTCGGCTTCTTCTGCTACATGACCTACGACCTCACCAACCATGCCACGATGAAAATCTGGTCAACCAAGGTGACGCTGCTCGACATCGCCTGGGGCAGCGTCGCAACCGGCGTCGCCGCCGGCGCAGCGGCGTGGATCGTGCTGACCGTCGCGCCGCGCACCGCCTGACACGCCGCCCCATTTTGCAATCGCGATAAAGTTTTTTGCAATTGCTGCGCCGTGCGCGCGCCGTCATGCTGCAACGCACAATAAAGAGGGGCTTAAAGGCAAGTTTTGTTCATCAAGACAAGGACTTGCGCGATGAAAAATATCCTATTTCCTGCTTTCGCCGCCGCCGTTCTGGCACCCGCTTTTGCCGCGGCTGCCGAACCGGCGCAGCAGCGTTTCGAGCATGACGGTCACGTCTATGCCTATTCGGTGACCGAAACCAACGGCTATCGCGTCATCAGCGGGGTCGAGGAAAAGAGCGGCAAGCCGTTCAAGCTGCGCGTCGGCGCGCACCGCGTGCGCGGCACCGTCGGCACCCAGCAGGTCAATTTCTCGCTGCGCGACGTCGAACCGCTCGGCGAAGCCGCCGTGACGCTCGCCGCGCGCTGAGACGCCTCTCCGACCGCAGACCCCATGGTGCGAAAAGCATCATGGGGTCTGTTCGTTTCGCGCCTACATCGCTAAAGGCGCGCCATGACTCAGACAGCAACCGCGCCCGCCTCCGTCATCACCCCCGAGATCGTCGCCGACCATGGCCTGTCTCCGGAAGAATATGAGCGCGTCCTTGCCGCGCTGGGGCGCGAGCCGAACCTTGTCGAACTCGGCATCTTCTCGGTCATGTGGTCCGAGCATTGCAGCTATAAAAGCTCGCGCATCCATTTGAAGAAGCTGCCCACCGAAGCGCCGTGGGTGATCTGTGGCCCCGGCGAGAATGCCGGCGTCATTGACATTGGCGAAGGGCCGGACGGCAAGAAGCTTGCCGCCATCTTCAAGATGGAGAGCCACAACCACCCGTCGTACATCGAACCCTATCAGGGCGCGGCGACCGGCGTCGGCGGCATTTTGCGCGACGTGTTCACCATGGGCGCGCGGCCGGTTGCGAACCTCAACGCGCTGCGTTTCGGCCGCCCCGACCATCCGAAGATGAAGCATCTGATTTCGGGCGTCGTCCACGGCATCGGCGGCTACGGCAATTGCGTCGGCGTCCCGACGGTCGGCGGCGAGGTCAATTTCCACAAGGCCTATGACGGCAATATCCTCGTCAACGCGATGACCGTCGGCGTCGCCGAACAGGACAAGATCTTCTATTCGGCCGCCAGCGGCGTCGGCAATCCGATCGTCTATGTCGGGTCGAAGACCGGCCGCGACGGCATCCACGGCGCGACGATGGCGAGTGCGGACTTCGGCGAGGATGCCGAGGAGAAGCGCCCGACGGTGCAGGTCGGCGATCCCTTTACCGAAAAGCTGCTGATCGAGGCGTGCCTCGAGCTGATGGCGTCGGACGCGATCGTCGCGATCCAGGACATGGGCGCCGCGGGGCTTACCAGCTCGTCGGTCGAAATGGCGTCGAAGGGCGGCGTCGGCCTCCACCTCAGGATGGACGATGTGCCGCAGCGCGAAACGGGCATGACGGCTTATGAAATGATGCTGTCGGAAAGCCAGGAACGCATGCTGATGGTGCTGCGCCCCGGCAAGGAAGATTTTGCGAAAGCGATCTTCGAGAAATGGGAACTCGACTTCGCGGTGATCGGCACCGTTACCGACACCGGCCGCATGGTGCTGGAGCATCATGGCGAGGTCGTCTGCGATATTCCGCTCGCCCCGCTTGCCGACGATGCGCCGCTCTACGACCGCCCGCACGTTCCGACGCCGAAGCAGCCTGAACTGACCGACGTCCCCGAAACGACCGATGTCGCGGCCGACCTCAAGACGCTCATGGGATCGCCCGACATCGCAAGCCGCCGCTGGATCTACGAACAATATGACAGCCAGGTCGGCGGCGACACGGTGCAGATCGGCGGCGATGCCGCGCTCGTCCGCATCCACGGCACGAACCGCGCGCTCGCGATGAGCACCGACTGCACCCCGCGCTATTGCTATGCCGACCCGGTCGAGGGCGGCAAGCAGGCGGTCGCCGAAACCTGGCGCAACATCAGCGCGGTCGGCGCGACCCCGCTCGCGATCACCAATTGCCTGAACTTCGCAAACCCGCAGCGCCCCGAAATCATGGGGCAGATCACCGGCTGCCTCGACGGCATGGGCCAGGCGTGCCGCGCGCTCGACTATCCGATCGTCTCGGGCAACGTCAGCCTTTACAACGAGAGCAAGGCGACCGGCGGCGGCAGCGCGATCCTGCCCACCCCCGCGATCGGCGGCGTCGGGGTGATCGACGATCTGTCGAAAGCGGTCGGCATCGGTTTCAAGCGCACCGGCGATATCGTCCTCGCGGTCGGCGAGCGCGCCGGCCACCTCGGCCAGTCGGTGTGGCTGCGCGAAATCCTCGGCCGCGAGGAAGGTCCGCCGCCGCCGGTCGACCTGCGCGCCGAAAAGCGCACCGGCGATTTCATCCGCCACGCAATCAACGCCGGCTGGATCACCGCCTGCCACGATGTGTCGGACGGCGGCGTCGCGGTTGCACTCGCCGAAATGGCCCTGAAATCAGGCATCGGCGTGCTCGTCAGCGAGGAACAGCCCTTCGGTATTGCCGAAAGCTTTTTCGGCGAGGATCAGGGCCTCTATCTCGTCACCGTCTGCGACACCTGCCTCGCCGACTTCCTCGACGCTGCGAACCGCGCCGACGTGCCGGTCGATCCGCTCGGCCGGACGATCAAGGACCGCATCGTATTCGAACTGCCCGACAGCGATTTTTCGGTGACGCTGGCCGAGTTGCGCGAGGCGCATGAAGGTTTCTTCCCCAACCTGATGGGGGCCGACGCAGCACTTGCCTAGGCCGTCATTGCGAGCGTAGCGAAGCAATCCAGAGTGGCGTACGCATGCTCTGGATTGCTTCGCTACGCTCGCAATGACGCGATGCTCATTGGCACGGAGGTAGAAGTCTATGACCATCCACATCGGCGTCGGCGGCTGGACCTACGAACCATGGCGCGGTACCTTCTATCCGCCGAAGCACCCGCAAAAGCGCGAGCTCGACTATGCCGGGCAGCATCTGACCGCGATCGAGATCAACGGCACCTATTATGGCAGCCAGAAGCCCGAAAGCTTCGCCAATTGGGCGGCCGCGGTCCCCGACGGGTTCAAATTCAGCGTCAAGGCGTCACGCTTCTGCACCAATCGCAAGCAGCTCGCCGATGGCGCGGCGTCGGTTGAGAAATTTCTGACGCAGGGACTGACGCGCCTTGGCGACCGGCTCGGGCCGATATTGTGGCAGTTCATGGCGACCAAGACCTTCGATCGCGATGATTTCGCGCGCTTCCTCGACCTGCTGCCCGAAAGCCAGGACGGGCTACCGCTGCGCCACGCGCTCGAGGTGCGGCACGAGAGCTTTCGCGACCCCGCCTTCGTCGACCTGGCGCGCGAGCGCAACATGGCGATTGTCTTCGCCGACAGCGACGAATTTCCGTGCATCGACGAGGCGACCGCGGATTTCAGCTATGCACGGTTGCAGCGCAGCCGCGACGATGTTGCGACGGGCTATGACGAGGCGGCGCTCGACCATTGGGCGGCGCGTGCGAAGGCGTGGGCGGCCGGCGGGCGCGACGCCTATATCTTCTTCATCGCGGGCGCCAAGGTGCGCAATCCTGCCGCGGCGCAGGCGCTGATCGCCCGGTTGGGCGCCTAAGCGCGCGCGGCGTTCAGGCCGCTTGCGCGAGTTCGGGCTGCTTCGCCGCTTGGGCGGCCTCTTTAGTGCCGAGCAGGTCATAGGGATCGACGCCGTCGGCGCGCATCATCGCGTGGACCTGCTTGTAGATTTTCGGCTCGGCGATCCCCAAGCGCTGGCGCGCCGCGTGGATCGGTTCGGCCAGCAGCGCCTCGATATCCTGAAAGGCGATCTGCTGCGCGACGCGGCCGATGCGCTGGCCTTCGCGGACCGCACCGTAGATCGGGTAGCGGCTGCCGAAACCCTTGCGGATCTCGCGCGCGCCCGCCCAGGCGATGAACAGTGTCCCCCAGCTCGGCGTCTGGCTATACGAGAAGGCAAGCACGCATTGTTCGCCCAGCGCGTCGCGGCCATAGCCGGTCAGGATGTGGAACAGGTCGTGCGTGTCTCGCAGCCGGTCGCCATAAAGCTCGACCATATCGTCGAAGCGCGGCTTGGTGCGGCGGAACTTCATCGATTCATCGACCAGCCCCTGCGCCGTCAGCCCTTCGCGTTCCATGAAATCGACATAGACGCGACCGACGCTGCCTTCGGGCAATTTGCGCAGCGCGTCATGATCGTCGAGCATCGCCGGCAGATAGGGGCGATCGGCCAGGACCTTCTGACCTTCCGCGGTCGCGAAGAAACGCGCGACCGACCGTTTGAACCGATTGTCGCGCAGCGCGTCGAGAATGTGAAACACCTGTTCGGTGTCCTCCTTGTCGGCAATCAGCTTGCGGAAATGGTGCAGCGCCTTCAGCGGGCGGAAGCCGGTGTCTGTGCGGTCGGGGTGGATCAGCGGGATAGCGGTCATGGCGTATCTCTTGCGGTTGGGGCCGTGAAGTCTCGATCTAGTCACTACTGACACAAATGTCAATATATCGTGAATGGCCGGAATGTGCGGGCCGGACAAGCCGCTGGACGCGGCCGCTGGGCTCGGCGATAGACGTGTGGGGGACAAAGCATGACCGACCGGTACGAAAGCCTCGACGCGATTCGCGGCGTTGCGGTGATGGGCATATTGGCGATGAACATCGTCGCCTTTGCGATGCCGATGAGCGCCTATTTCAACCCCGCCGCGGACGGAGCGCCGGGCGGCGCGGACCTTGCCGCATGGGCGTTCAATTTCGTCTTCGTCGATTCGAAGATGCGCGGCCTGTTCTCGATGCTCTTCGGGGCGAGCACGCTGCTGGTGATCGAGCGCGCCGAAGCGGTAGGCCGTAGCGCGGCCGCGACCCATTATGCGCGGATGCTGTGGCTCGGCCTCTTCGGTCTCGCCCATTTCTATTTCATCTGGTTCGGCGACATATTGTCGCTTTATGCCGTCTGTGGCCTGCTGCTCTTCCTGTTCCGCGGCCTGTCGGTGCGCGCGCTGCTCTGGTGGGCGGCGGGCTTCCTGCTGGTCGCGATGGCGCTGATGGCATCGATATGGCTGTCGATGACGCTGCTCGAAGCGGGGCAATTGCCCGGCACTGCTGCCGCCGAGGCGCGGGAACAGATGGCACAATTCAACGCGATGATGGGTCCGGACTCGCCCGACTATGCCAGGGATGTCGCCCATTATCTGGGAAGCTACGGCGCGATCGCGGGGATGCGGCTCGGCGCGGGTGCGCTCGAACCGCTGACGCAGGTGATGCTGTTCCTTTGGGAAAGCATGGCGCTGATGCTGATCGGCATGGCGCTGTTCAAAGCGCGGATGCTGACGGGCGAATGGGACGCCGCGCGCTATCGCAAATGGGCGATCGCGGCCTTCCTGTTATCCGCGCCGCCGCTCGCGCTGCTGGCCTGGCATAGCGCAGCCGCGGGTTTCGGTACCGTCGCGGTGTTCGGGGCGGCACTCGTCTGGTCGACCCCGTTCGATTTCGTGATGACGGTCGGCTGGGCCGCAATCATCATGCTGCTCATCAAGACCGCGGCGTCGCCGGCGCTGCGCGCCCGGCTCGCGGCCACCGGGCGCATGGCCTTCACCAACTATCTCGCGACGTCGGCGGTGATGACGACGATCTTCTATGGCTATGGGCTGGCGCTGTTCGGCAGCGTGCCGCGCGCGGCGCTCTACCTCTTCTGCTTCGCCATGTGGGCGGCGATGCTGCTATGGTCGAAGCCCTGGCTCGCGCGTTTCGAATATGGCCCGCTCGAATGGCTGTGGCGCAGCCTGTCGCGCTGGCAGCGACAACCGATGCGGCGCACGCTGGCCGAAGGTCCAGGGCTTAGCTGACGGCGCGGCCGAAAGTCGGGCGGCGCTGGACGAGCGGGTTAGCCTCGCGTTCGAGCGCGGTCAGCGTTTCCTCGAACAGCGGGCGCAGTTCGACGACGCGCGGCAGATATTCTTCCGGGCTGACCTGCGCCTCGACGCAGTGGCGCGCGAACATTTCGATATCTTCGGCCAGCGCGCCGAGCCGTTCGGCGCCGAACTGGCGCGCCTCGCTCTTGAGCGTATGCGCAGGCATGACGAGGCCGCCGGCGCTGCGCGCGCGCATCGCCTCTTCGATCGCGGCGACCGACTTGATGCCGTCCTCGCGAAAATAGCCCAGAATCCGCACGAATGCCGCCCCCAACTGGGTGCGAGTCGCGCGAAATTCATTCCAATCGACCAGGATCTCGTCCAATTTTCCGTCCCTCGGTGTTCAGTCTGGTCCGTGGTCCCGTCCTGCACATGCACCGAAGTCGGTAAAAAAGAGGTTACGCGCGCAAAGCGGACACCGCCGAATCGCCCCGAAACGGGTCAGTCGCGCCGGACGCGCCAGCGCGCAGCCTCGCCCATCGGCCCGGCGTCATCGATCCGCCAGCCCTGTTCGGCGGCAAGCGCCGC
Source organism: Sphingopyxis sp. A083 (assembly GCF_001468495.1). Taxonomy (NCBI): domain Bacteria; kingdom Pseudomonadati; phylum Pseudomonadota; class Alphaproteobacteria; order Sphingomonadales; family Sphingopyxidaceae; genus Sphingopyxis; species Sphingopyxis sp. A083. Next base: position 13,142 of record NZ_LNSK01000011.1, read on the forward strand.
AACTTCGCGCGCGGCGTTGGGGTCGTCGGCGATCAGCACGACATCCTGCGCGGCGCGCATCGCGCGGGCGAGCCGCAGCGCCGGCCAGGGGCAGCGCATGCCACGCGCATCGACGGTCAGCGCCGCCGATGTGCCCGCGGCGTCATTCGTCATAGGGGTTGCGCGTGTTGCGGAAATTGATGCGGATCGGCACGCCCTGGAAGCCCAGTTCCTTGCGCATCCCGTTGACCAGATAGCGCTGGTAGCTGGCGGGCAGGGAATCGGTCCGGCTTCCGAAGATGATGAAGGTCGGCGGACGCGTGCGCGCCTGCGTCATGTAGCGCAGCTTGATCCGCTTGCCGCCCGGCGCCGGCGGCGGATTGGCGTCTACCGCGCGTTCGAACCAGCGGTTGAGCTTCGCGGTCGAGACACGGTTGGTCCAGATCGCGCGCTGTTCGAAGGCGACGCGGACCAGCGTGTCGATCCCCTTCCCCGTTGCGCCCGAAATGCTGAGCAGCGGCACGCCCTTGATCTGGCTGAGCCCGTCGTCGAGCGCCGCACGGACGCCGTTGAACAGCGACGACGGGTCTTCGGCAACGTCCCATTTGTTGAGCGCGATGATCAGCGCGCGCCCTTCCTCCAGCACGCGGTCGGCGATGCGCAGATCCTGCGCCTCCAGCCCCTTTGTGGCGTCAAGAAGCAGCACGACGACCTCGGCGAAATCGACCGCGTGCAGCGCGTCGGCCACCGACAGCTTTTCCAGCTTGTCCTGAACCTTCGCCCGCTTGCGCATCCCGGCGGTGTCGAAAAGCTGGATCGGATGGACCTCGCCATCCTTTTCCCATTGCCAGTCGACGCGGATCGAATCGCGCGTGATCCCGGCCTCGGGTCCGGTAATCAGCCGGTCTTCGCCGATCATCCGGTTGATGAGCGTCGATTTGCCCGCATTGGGCCGCCCGACGATCGCGAGCTTGAGCGGGCCGAGCGGCACATCCTCGTCCGCATCTTCGCCGACCGCCTCTTCGTCGGCGTCCATGAAGGGTTCGACGATCGGGCGCAGCGCGTCGAACAGATCGACCAGTCCCTCGCCATGTTCGGCACTGAGCGCAATCGGCGATTCGAAGCCGAGCGAATAGGCCTCCATCAGCCCCGCTTCGCCCTGCTTGCCTTCAGCCTTGTTGGCGCACAGGATGATCGGCGTGTCTTCGCTGCGCAGCCAGCGCGCAATTTCTTCGTCGAGCGGGGTCACGCCCGCGCGCGCGTCGATCATGAACAGCGCCGCATCGGCTTCGCGCACCGCCTTTTCGGTTTGCACGCGCATCCGGCCGGGCAGCGTCGCCGCGTCCTGATCCTCGAACCCCGCGGTATCGACGATCAGAAATTCCAGGCCGAGCAGCTTGCCATCGCCCTCGCGCCGGTCGCGCGTCACGCCCGGCTGGTCGTCGACCAGCGCCAGGCGCTTGCCGACCAGCCGGTTGAACAGCGTCGATTTGCCGACATTGGGTCGGCCGACAATGGCGATCGTCGCGGATCGCGCCATGCGTCTATCCTATCTTCGCGGCGGGCCAACCCGGCCGCGCCCTGTTATTGCCAGGCGGTGATCGTGCCGTCGTCCGCCAGGATATAGAGCCGGTTGTTCGCAACCACGGGTGGCTGCGACAAGGGCGACTTGAACTCGGTGGTCGCGAGCGTCGAACCGTCGGTCGGCGAAAATTCGACCAGCTGTCCCTCGCTGTTCACAGCAATCAGGCGTCCGCCGGCCAGAATCGGGCCGGTCCAGCGGATCGGATCCTTTTTCTTCTTTTCGGTTTCGACGCGATAGCGCGCGAGCTGCTGGATCCAGCGGACCTTGCCCGAACCGCGCGCGACGCACAGCAGCTTGCCGTCGTCGGTCATCGCATAGACCCATTCGCCGACGACATAGGGCGTCGAGATACCGGCGATCGAGATTTCCCAGATGCGCTGCCCGGTGAGCAGGTCATAGCTCGCCATACGGCCGCCCTGGCCGAGCGCGAAAACGCGGCCGCGGTCGATCACCGGGTCGGCATCGACGTCGGTCAGCGTCGAAACCGACAGCGCCATCGAGGTGCGCGCGAGCGCGTCTTCCCACAGGTCGCGGCCGTTTTCGTAACGATAGGCCTGAACCTCACCCGACGAAAAGCCGGCGACGATCGTCCCCTGCCCCGCCGCGGGCGATGCCGCACCGAACACGCTGCCGGGCTCGAGCGACGCGGTCGCCTGCCACTGCACCGCGCCGTCGCCGGCATTGAGCGCGAAAATCTGGTTGTCCTGCGTGATCACATAGACGCCGCCGAAGGCAACCGTCGGCGCGCCGCGCAGCGGCCCCGCGGGTTTGACCTTCCACAACAGCTTGCCATCCTCGGCGTTCAGCGCGGCGACGTCGCCGACGCCGCTCGTCGCATAGACGACATTGCCGTCGACCGACGCGCCGCCGCCGAACAGCGAATTTTCGAAATCCTTGCCCGTGCTGCCGATCGACACGCTCCACAGCTTCGCGCCGGTATCGGCGGCGAAAGCCGACACGACGGCATCGGTATCGACGGCGAACAGCCGGTTGTTCGAAATTACCGGGGCCGCGGCGAGCCGCTGCTTCTTGGTGCTGCCCGCGATCGACGCTTCCCACGCCTTGGTACGCGCGGCGCCGAGCGCGGGATGCCCCATCGACTTGGACGCATTGCCGCCCGATTGTGCCCAATCGGCGTTGAGCACCGGATCGGGCAACACCACCGCAATCTCGGCGGTTGTCGGATCGACCTTGATGCTGTTGTCGTTCGACAGAATCGAAACGCGCTCGCCGACCGTCGGGGTGCGCGGGCCGCCCTTGCCCTTGAACGCGCCGCAGCCCGCAAGCGGCAGCGCGAGCATCATGGCGCAAATCACATATTGGCGTTTCCGCATCTTATTTGGCTTCCTCACTCTTGGCGGCGGCCGCTGCGCCCGGGGCGGCACCGCCTTGCTGGTCCTTTGTCGTGTCCTTGGCGGCGCTTTCCGCCGCGCGATCCTCGACCGCATCGACGCCGAGCATCCCCGCCATCTGCACCGTCCGCGACTGCAGCGATTTGAAGGTGGCGGGCGCCTTGGCGATCCGCGCATAGAGCGCGCCGGCCTTGTCATATTGGCCGAGGTGATAATAAGCCGCGGCCGTCAGCTCGGCCGCGCTGCCGAACCAGCTCGATACCGGGTCGGTCGCATCGACGAGCGGCTTCATCCGCGCGATCACCGCCTCAGGCTTCATCGTATCGAATTCGAGCGCGGTCTGGCGAACCAGCGCCATATCGCGCATCGACTGGTCGAGCTTGGCGTCGCCCGCGACCTGCGCGAGCAGCGCGGCGGCACCCTTCAGGTCGCCGGCTTTCGCCTTTATGTTCGACTGTTCGATCAGCGCGGCGGCGCGATAGGCGGCATTGCCTTCGCCTGCCAGCGTCTTGAGATCGGCGGTCGCCGCTGTCGGCTGCGCCGCGGCCTTGTCGAAAGCGGCCAGCAGCTGTTCGGCCTTTTCGCCGCGCGCCACCGTCTGACGGTGCTCCCAATAGAGATAGCCGCCGAACGCCAGCAGCGCCGCGATCGCCGCGCCGACGATCCAGCGGCCGTAACGCTGCATGATGGAGCTGAGCTGATCCTTGCGGACGGCCTCGTCGACTTCCTGCAGGAAGGCCGCATTGTTCGTCGGGCTCAGGGCCAATCAATCCTCCATAACTCGTTCGCGAGCGATGCCCGCTTCGGGTTCGCCGGCCGTTCCTTAGCGGTCATGCCGAAAAAGGCCAAGCGATTCACTTGACCCGTGCAGGCGCCCGTCCGGAGCGCGGTCAGCCCTTGTAGATTTGATCGTCGGTCGGGAATGAACGGGACCTGACCTGCTCGGCATATTCCTTCACCGCGCCGTCGATCACACCCGCCATATCCTGGTACCGCTTCACGAATTTGGGGACGCGCTCGAACATGCCGAGCATGTCGTCGGTCACAAGCACCTGCCCGTCGCATTGCGCCGACGCGCCGATGCCGATCGTCGGACAGGCAACCTTGCCGGTAATCTCGATCGCGATCGATTCGAGCACGCCTTCGATAACGATCGAAAAGGCACCGGCCTGCGCGACAGCGACCGCATCCTCGACGATCGTGCGCGCTTCCTCGTCGCTTTTGCCGCGCACGCCATAGCCGCCGAGGATGTTTACCGCCTGCGGCGTCAGCCCGACATGCCCCATCACCGGAATCCCGCGCTGGGTCAGAAATTCGATCGTCGGGGCGAGCACCTTGCCGCCCTCGACCTTCACCGCCGCCGCGCCGGTTTCTTTGAGCAGGCGTGAGGCATTGGCGAAGGCCTGTTCGGGGCTCGCCTCATAGCTGCCGAAGGGCATGTCGACGATCACCGCGGCGTGATAGCTGCCGCGCACCACGGCGGCGCCGTGCAACGCCATCATCTCCATCGTCACCGCGACAGTATGCGGCAGGCCATAGATCACCTGCGCCAGCGAATCGCCGACGAGCAGCATGTCGCAATGCGGGTCGAGCAGCTGCGCCTGCCGCACCGTATAGGCGGTCAGCATCACCAAAGGCTCGCCGCCGCCCTTGCGCTGGCGAATGCGCGGCACCGTCAGGCGCTTCATCGGCTGCGGCGTCGGATTGGCGCGGCTGGTGGAGGTGTCGAGGGTGAGCGTTTTTGGGAGCGTGGACATGGGGCGCGGGTTTAGCGGCTTATGCTGCGCTGCGAAAGGCCGCAAAGCGGAGCGATGTTCGCATGGATTGACTCTATGTCAAAAATTATTTACATCGAGTTGCATATTATGAACATGGAGACGCCAAATGTCGTTCCGCGAAAAAATTCACTGGGTGACGCTGGTCACGATGATCGCCGCCTTCGGCTGGTATTTTCTTGCCTATCCGTGGGGGATCGCAGCCAGCCCAGCGGGCCTTTGGGCGAGTGCGGGGATGCTGCTGCCGGTCACCGTCGCGATCATCATCGCGATGACGATCGCATCGGCCTGGATGGCGATCCGCACCCCGGCGGAGGCCAACCTCAAGGAAGACGAGCGCGACCGTTCGATCCATTATCGCGGCACCCATTATGCCTATTATCCGCTCGTCGTCGGCGTGTGGGCCAGCATCTTCGCCCTGTTCTGGAACGCGGGGCCGGCGGTGCAGCTCAACCTGTTGCTTGCGACGGTCGTCCTCGCCGAACTGACGCGGATCGGCGTCCAGCTTTACCTTTATCGCCGGGGCTATTGACCCATGCCCCGCGCGACCCTTGAAACGGCGCGGCAGCTTGCCAGCGCAGGTACCGGAGACTTGTCCATGAATTTCCGCGAAAAGTCCGCGTGGCTGAACGTCTTGGCCATGCTCGCCGCCTATAGTCTCTATTTCGGACTCATCATCGCCGGGCATCCCGCCGGGCGCGAAGTTTTCCCCATGCTGTGGTTGTTCGGCTCGATCGCCTTGGCGCACGCGGCCATCGTCATCGTCGGCACCATCATCCTGTCCGCGCAGGCGCCAAAGTCGGAGCGGGTCCGTGCCGATGAGCGCGACCGCGCGATCCGCCGTCGCGGCGCCACGATCGCCTATTATGTCCTGCTGGCGGGGATGATGGTCGTCGGCGTCTATCTGCCCTTTGTCGAGCAGGGCGTGCCGCTCGCAAACACGGGCCTGTTCGCAATCGTTCTCGCCGAACTGGTGAACAGCGCCGTCGTCCTCATCAGCTATCGCCGGGGTTGGCATGGCTAGGCTGCCCTTCTCGAACGACATCCGCACCTTGCGCTTTCTCGCGGGCGAAATGACGCAGGCCGAACTCGGCGAGCGCGTCGGCGTGACCCGCCAGACGATCGCCGCGATCGAACAAGGCAAATATTCGCCCTCGCTCGAAGTCGCCTTCCGTATCGCGCGCACCTTCGGCAAGCCGCTCGAACAGGTGTTCGGGTGGGACGAGGAAAGCGGCTGATCCGATGCGCGGCCGCGCTGGCCCGGCCCGCCTCTCCCCGGGGGCCGGCCGGGCCGAAACGGCCGCGTGCGCGGCGAACCTTATGCGGTGCCGCGCCCCGCTTCGTTCAGCGCCGCCAATTGCAAGTCGGTCAGCGTGACCGTCTCGCTGTCCATGATCTCGTCGAGTTGCGCGACCGATGTGGCGCTCGCGATCGGCGCGGTGACGCCCGGCTGCGCGGCGACCCAGGCGAGCGCGATCTGCGACAGGGTGGCGCCGGTTTCGGCAGCGATCGCGTCCATTGCGGCGAGCACCGCCGGCCCCTTACCCTCCAGATAGGCTTTGGCCCGCGCGCCGCGCGAGCTCTTGCCGAGATCGTCGGCGCTGCGATATTTGCCTGACAAATAGCCCGACGCGAGGCTGAAATAGGTGACGACGCCGAGCCCTTCGGCGATGCAAAGCTGTTGCAGCGCGCCTTCATATTGATCGCGGTCGAGCAGGTTGAGTTCGGGTTGCATCGCGGTGAAACGCGGCAGCCCCGCAGCGTCGGCGACGCGCAGCGCCTCGGCTAGCCGCTCGGCACTATAATTGGATGCCCCGATCGCGCGCACCGTCCCCGCATCGACCAGTTCGCCGAACGCGCCGAGCACTTCGTCCAACGGCACGTCGGGATCGTCCTTGTGCGCGAAGTAGAGGTCGATCGTATCGACGCCGAGCCGATCGAGCGAGCCTTTCACCGCTTCGCGGATGCGATCGGGCTTCAGCCCGCCGGGCATCATGCCGACCTTGGTCGCGATCAGTACATGGTCGCGCGCGCCGCTATCCTTCAGCCACGCACCCATCATGCTTTCGGATTCGCCGCCCTTGTGCCCCGGCACCCACGCCGAATAGACATCGGCGGTGTCGATCATCCCGCCGCCGCGCTCGACGAAGCGGTCGAGGATCGCGAAACTCGCGGCCCGATCGGCGGTCATCCCGAAGACATTGCCGCCCAGCACGAAGGGACGGACCGACAGGCCGCTCTGGCCAAGGGGACGCTGCGTCATCGCGATACTCCTGCATGGACCACCGGCACCGCCTCGCGCGAATTGTCGCTGAACAGGCCGTCGATCCCGGTCTTCAGATAGGTGCGGATCTCGTCCGCCAGATCGCCGTGCCCGGCGGGGTTGATGCCGCCCTTGTCGCCGAGCGGCAGGAAATAATTTTCGCGGCGAAAGGTCCAGGGGTGGACCTTCAGCCCGGCGGCATGGGCATCGCGCACCAGATGGGTCGGATCGCCGAGCGTGCCGAGCGCGGTGCGCGGGATGATCATCGTCTTGTTGGGTCCGATCCCGTCGGCATAGGCGGCAATCGCCTTCAACCCCGCGGGCGTTGCCATCGCCGCGTAGCTTTGCTGCGCATCGTCGGCCGGACCGTCCTCGCCGTCCATGAGCTGGATCAGCGGCAGGTCGCTTTTCGCCCGGATCGCCTTCAGATTGCCGACCTCGAAGCTCTGGATGAACACCGGCGCGCTGCGGCCATGATAGCCATAGCGTTCCAGCATCGCGAGCAGCGGCGCCTCGTGCGGCAGGCCGATGCCGGCGAAATAGCTCGGATGCTTGGTTTCGGGATAGACGCCGACCGGGTGGGCGCGCCCTTTGTTGACCCGCACGAGCAGGTCGAGGATCTCTGCAAAGGTCGGGATCTGGTAGCGCCCGTCAAATTCGGTCGCTCGCAGTTGCGGCAGCCGCTCCTTCGCGCGCAGCGTCTTGAGCTCGGCCAGCGTGAAATCCTCGGTGAACCAGCCGGTCACATCCTTGCCGTCAATCCGTTTCGTCGCCTTGCGCGCGGCGAATTCGGGGTGGTCGGCGACGTCGGTCGTCTCCGAAATCTCATTCTCGTGCCGCGCGACAAGCACGCCGTCCTTGGTCAGTACCAGATCGGGCTCGATGAAATCGGCGCCCTGTTCGATCGCAAGTTCATAGCTTGCGAGCGTATGTTCGGGCCGTTCGCCCGACGCCCCGCGATGCGCGATGACGATCGCGGGCTTTCCCTCGAGCGTGGGCTGCGCCGCCATCGGTTCAGCCCCGCAGCCGGCGAGCGCGAGCAGCGCCAGCGGGGCGCGCCAGGCCCTCATGCCGCAAAGCGCTGTTGCCAGTCATCGGCGGAGAAGCCCACGCTATACGCGCCGTCGGCATCGACGAGCGGGCGCCGGATCATCGCCGGCTGATCGAGCATCAGCGCCTTCGCCTTCGCCGCATCGATCCCCGCCTTGTCGGCATCGGGCAGCTTGCGGAAGGTCGTCCCGCTCTTGTTGAGGAGCTTTTCCCAGCCGAGCGCATCGACCCAGCGATCGAGCATGACGGGATCGAGCCCGTCCTTGCGATAATCGTGAAACGCATAAGCCACGCCATGCTCGTCGAGCCAGCGCCGTGCCTTCTTCACCGTGTCGCAGTTCGGAATGCCATAGAGAGTCAGTGCCATGCCGCCGTCATAGCGACGGCGCTTCGGCAATGCGAGCGTTTGCGCTTGCCAATTTTCCGCGCAGCGCCCGGGCAAAGCCTTCGTGCAATGCCGCGGCGATGTCGGGATTGGCGGCAAGATAGTCGCGCAGCACCGCGGCGGGGATGAACCACAGCCTGGCGTTGGTCGATAGCGTCACCGTCCCCGTCGCCTGCGCGCCGTCGAGCACAGTCGCCTCGCCGATCAGCGCGCCGTCGCTCACCGCGCCGACCTCGACCCCGTCGCGCAGCACCGACGCTGCGCCTTGGCTCAGATAGAAAAGGCTGGGTGCCGCCTGATTTTCGCGGATCAACACCTCGCCCTGCCGCGCCGAAATCCAGTGCCCCTGATCGATCAGCCCGCGCGCCGCCGTCGCGCTCAGCCGGTCGAAATGACGGGCGCGAAGCTGCTCCTCCTCGGACGAGAAGCGGATACTCAGATTGCGGAGCCAGTCGCGCCAGCCGAACGCGATATTGGCGAGGATGATCGCGAGCAGCAGCAGACCCGCGACCAGCGCCTGCCCCGCGACGAGCGCCAGCGGCAGGGCGACGAGCGCGGCGATCGCCAGCCCGGCGCGCACATATTCGATGCGCACCGCAAAGCTCGCCGCAAGCAGGATGAACAGGGCCAGATAGCCAAGAAGGGCCGGATCGAAATTCGCCATAGCCAATCGTTTTACAGCGGTCCCTGTGCTTAGATTGCTAGGGACCAAATCTTACCGATTACCGAAGACGGACGCGCGACCCGTAAAAGCGTCCCGATTTGCGAAAGAAACTAACAGTTTTTTGCAATGAAGAAAAGCATAGGTGCGCGAAAGCCACCATCATGCTAATTTTATCGCCCGCGCTTGCTTTGGCGGGGCAATCGCGCCAAGGCACCCGGCGAATCGATTTTGACGCAGAAAACGTAAGAAGACCGCATATGACGCACCAATGGCAACCGCAAAGCTGGCGCTCGCACGAAGCCCGCCAGCTGCCGACCTACACCGACGAAGCCGCACTTGCGGCCGCCGAGCGTGAGCTTGCCGGCTATCCGCCGCTCGTCTTTGCCGGCGAGGCGCGCGAGCTGACCAGCGAGCTGGGCCGCGTTGCGGAAGGCAAGGCGTTTCTGCTTCAGGGCGGCGACTGTGCCGAGAGCTTTGCCGAATTCCATCCGAACAACATCCGCGACACCTTCCGCGTCCTGCTGCAGATGGCGGTGGTGCTAACCTTCGCGTCGAAGATGCCCGTCGTGAAGGTCGGCCGCATGGCGGGCCAGTTCGCCAAGCCGCGCTCGGCCGACATGGAAGAAGTGGGCGGCGTCGAGCTGCCAAGCTACCGCGGCGACATCATCAACGACATCGCTTTCGAAGCCGCAGGCCGCGCCCCCGATCCGCAGCGCATGATCCGCGCGTACAACCAGTCGGCGGCGACGCTCAACCTGCTGCGCGCCTTTGCGAACGGCGGCTATGCCAATCTGCATCAGGTCAACGCCTGGACGCATGATTTCATGGACCGCAGCCCTTGGGCTAAGAAATATCAGGAAACCGCCGCGCGGATTTCCGAAGCGCTCGCCTTCATGGAAGCGTGCGGCGTAACGCCGGAAACGGTGCCGCAGATCAAGGGCACGAGCTTCTACACCAGTCACGAGGCGCTGCTGCTTCCCTATGAGCAGGCGCTGACCCGGCAGGACAGCCTGACCGGCGGTTGGTACGACACGTCGGGCCATATGCTGTGGGTCGGCGATCGCACCCGCTTCGAAGGGTCGGCGCATATCGAATATCTGCGCGGCATCGGCAATCCGGTCGGCATGAAATGCGGCCCCAGCCTCGACCCCGACGAGCTGCTGCGCCTGCTCGATACGCTGAATCCCCAGCATGTCCCTGGGCGCATGACGCTGATCACCCGCTATGGTCACGACAAGATCGAGGCGCATCTGCCGGCGCTGGTGCGCGCGGTGAAGGCGTCGGGGCACCCGGTCGTCTGGTCGTGCGATCCGATGCACGGCAATGTCATCAAGACGGGCAATGGCTACAAGACGCGTCCGTTCGAGCGCATCCTCGCCGAAGTGCGCGGCTTCTTCGCGGTCCACCGCGCCGAAGGCACGCATGGCGGCGGCATCCATATCGAGATGACCGGCCAGAATGTCACCGAATGCACCGGCGGTGCGATGGACGTGACGCAGATGGATCTCGCCGATCGCTACCACACGCATTGCGACCCGCGCCTCAATGCCGGACAGAGCCTTGAACTCGCGTTCCTGCTCGCAGAAATGCTCAATCAGGAAATGACCGACCGGGCGAAGCAGGCCGCATGAGCGAACGCCGCATCATCGTGCAGAAGGAAGTGATCCGCAACGGGGTCGGCTTCGGCAGCGCGCTGGCGATGGCGATCAGCTTCACCACGCACAAATCGGTGCTGTGGGCGATCATCCACGGCATCTTCAGCTGGTTCTACGTCGCCTATTTCGTGCTGACCCGCTGAGCGGCGCGCGGCGTCGCCGGAGCTAAGGTCCTAGTCCGCCGTTCCCGGCCAGCGCTTCGTGTCGGCGAAGGCGCGGCCAAGCGCGACGTGCAGATCGGCATCCTCGGCGGCGCCGCCGAGCGGTACCTTGTCCGAAAATTCGTCGGCGGGGCGATGATAGTCGCTGCCCAGAAAGGCCTCGAGCAGTTTCATGTCCGAAAAGCTGCCGCCGACCATCAGCGACGTGACGCCCTTGGCGCCGAGCGCCCAGCCATCCTGCCGCTGGACGAAGGCATCGGCCTCGCCGTCGCTGTCGATCGTCCGGCCGAGCGCCGTCGCAACGTCGCGCACCACCGCGTCATAGGCGGGCTTGCCGCGCCCGATCGTCGCGACCGGGGTGCCGCGCGGCGAAATGGCGATCGTGTCGATGTTGAGCGCGACAGTGATGTCGGACAGCGGCACCACCGGATGGTCGGCGAACCAGCGCGCGCCGAGCAGCCCCTTCTCTTCCGACGTGGTCGCGAGGAAATAGATGTCGCGGTCGGGACGCGGCCCCGCAGCAAGGCGCTTGGCCACTTCGATCAGCACCGCGATCCCGCTCGCATTGTCGACCGCGCCGTTGCAGATGCGATCGGCGGTGCCTTCGGGCCGGCAGATGCCCAGATGGTCCCAATGGCCGAGGAACAGCACTGCCTTGCCGTCGGGCTTCGCGCCCGGCAGCTTGGCGACGATATTGTTGCTGGCAAAATTGCGCACCGCTGCGGTCGCAGTGAAATCGCCCGTCACCGGCAGCAGCGCGCCGCGATAGTCGCCCGCCCCGGCCGCCGCACGCAGCGCCTCGCCGCTCTGTCCCGCCTTGGCGAGCATGGCATCGAGCGCCGCCGGCGCGATATAGCCGCTGATCTTCGGTCCTGCCGGCGCCGATCCCATGCGCACAGTCTTCGCGCCCAGGCCTTCGCGAATCTCGCTCCACGGCATCGAATCCGGCGCGACGATCAAGACGCCCGCTGCGCCCGCGTCCGCGAGCATCTGGCGCCGCTCGCGGTAGCGCGGCAGCTTGTCGCCGAAGGGCGGCGTATCGAACAGCATGACCGCGACCTTGCCCGCGACATCGGCGTTGACCCGGCCCGCCGCATCGACGCCATAGCCAACGAAGACGAGCGGCGTATCGGCCAGCGCCACCGACGCCTCGCTGCCGGTGACGATGATACCCTCGTCGCCGATCGCAAAGGGCTGGTCGGCCACCTTGAAGCGCGCGCTTCCGCCCGTTGCCTGTGTCTCGACAAAGGGAACCGGTTGCAGCCAAGGCGTGTCGCTGCCCGGTACCGCCTGCAATCCTGCCTTCGCCCATTCGCCGACGATATAGGCGATGGTGCGGTCCTCGCCCTCGGTACCCGGCCCGCGGCCCTCGAAGGCATCGCTCGCAAGAACGCGGATATGCTGCGCCAGATCGGCTTCGGCGACGGGCGTGTCGCCCTTCGCATAGGCGGCGGGCGATACGGCGATCAGGGCGGCGGCCGCGACGGCGGCGCGAAGTGTCGACAGTTTCATGACCGCGCCGATGGCATGGAGATGCCGAAGCGGCAAGGCGCGTTCGTCGAACGATGAACGGCATCGGCGGAAAGCCCGCCGCTATTGCGGGCGCGCCCGTTCCAGCAGCGCCTTCGCCGCCGCGACGTGCATATCTTCGATCATATGGCCCGCGTGCCGCTGCGCCCCGCCGGTTGCGGCGGCGACCAGCGCTTCGGCGGCGGCGATCTCGCGCGGCGACGGGGCGAAGGCGCGGTTGCACGGATCGACCTGCGACGGGTGGATCAGCGTCTTGCCGTCGAAGCCGAACCGCCGCCCCTCGCGCGCCTCGGCCGCAAAGCCTTCCGCATCGTCGATCGCATTATAGACCCCGTCGAAGCACCACACGCCGCCCGCCCGCGCCGCGAGCACAATCGCCTGGATCGCATGGCTCATCGCGCCGCGATCCATGCCGTCGGGCAGCTTGAGCTCATAGGCCAGATCGTTGAGCCCGGCGATCAGCCCCTGCACCGCGGCATCGGCGGCGATCCCCTGCGCCGCATAAATGGCGGTGGGCGTTTCGATCATCGCGAGCAGTGGCAGTCCCAGCGTGCGCAGCGGGTCGAGGTCCGAGGGCGCGTCGACCTTCGGCAGCACCACCGCGTCGAGCGCGAGCCCGTCCAGCGCCGCAAGATCGTCTGCCTGCTCGGCGCTGCCGCTGGCGTTGACGCGCACGGCGACGCGCTTGCCCGCAAAGCCCGCCGTCACCGCGGCACGCATCGCCGCGCGTGCCTCTGCCTTGCGCTCCGCGGGCACCGCATCTTCCAGGTCGATGATCAGCATATCGGCGGCGAGCCCGCCCGCCTTTTCGAGCGCGCGGGCGTTGGAGCCGGGAACATAGAGGAGCGAGCGCGGGGCGAAAGCGGCACGGGTCATGCGCTTTTCTGTGGCGCAGCCGGACCATTGCCGCAATAAGGAAGCGGGATTGCGATCGAATTTGCAAAGGGGATGATCATGTATTTCGCACTTGCACTGGTGGTGCTGGCGCTGGTGTTTCTGATCTGGGCGCTGACGCCGGTGCGGCAGGGTTTCGCCTATACGATCGAACGCTTCGGCCGCTACACGCACACCGCGCAGCCGGGCCTCAACTTCATCATGCCGATCTTCGACCGCGTCGGTCGCAAGGTGAACATGATGGAGCAGGTGCTCGACATCCCGGGGCAGGAAATCATCACCAAGGACAATGCGATGGTCGCGGTCGACGGCGTCGTCTTCTTCCAGGTGCTCGATGCCGCGAAGGCGGCCTATGAGGTCAGCGACCTGTACCTCTCGATCATGAACCTGACGACGACCAACCTGCGCACCGTCATGGGGTCGATGGACCTCGACGAGACGCTGTCGAAGCGCGACGAGATCAACGCGCGCCTGCTGCACGTCGTCGACGATGCGACGACGCCATGGGGGGTGAAGATCACCCGCGTCGAGATCAAGGACATCCGCCCGCCCGCCGACATTTCGAACGCCATGGCGCGCCAGATGAAGGCCGAGCGCGAAAAGCGCGCCGCGATCCTGGAGGCCGAAGGGCTGCGCGCCTCCGAAATCCTGCGCGCCGAGGGCGAGAAACAGGGCCAGATACTGCAGGCCGAAGGGCGGCGCGAAGCCGCCTTCCGCGACGCCGAAGCGCGCGAGCGCGAGGCCGAGGCCGAAGCCAAGGCGACACAGATGGTCAGCGACGCGATCGCGAGCGGCAATGCGCAGGCGATCAACTATTTCATCGCGCAAAAATATGTCGAGGCGGTAAGCCAGTTCGCGACCAGCCCCAACGCCAAGACGATCCTGTTCCCGGTCGAGGCGACGCAGCTCATCGGCACGCTGGGCGGCATCGGCGAACTCGCCAAGGACGCGATCGAACGCGGCAAGGCAAGCTGAGGCAGGGGAAGCGGATATGCCCGACTTTATCGCCAATATGGAACCGCACTGGGCGTGGCTGTCGCTCGGCGTCCTGCTTGCCGCCGCCGAAATCATCGCGCCCGGCTTTTTCCTGATCTGGCTCGGCGGCGCGGCGGTTATCACCGGCGTCGTCGCGTGGGTGTTGCCGATCGGCGTGCCGCTTCAGCTCGGCATCTTCGCCGTGCTGGCGGTGATCATCCTCTATGGCGCGCGCAAATGGCTGCGCGACAATCCGATCGTCTCGACCGACCCGCTGCTCAACCAGCGCGGCGGCCGCCTCGTCGGTGAGGTGCTGACGGTGACGACGGCGATCGAGGACGGCCGCGGCCGCGCCCGGGTTGGCGATGGCGAATGGCCGGTGCGCGGACCCGACGCCGCCGAAGGCGCCAAGGTCCGCGTCATCAGCGCCGACGGCGGCGTGCTGGTCGTCGAGGCGGTTTGATCCAAGTCGTCATTGCGAGGAGCCGACGGCGACGCGGCAATCCAGCGTAGCGCAAACCTCTCTGGATTGCTTCGCTCCGCTCGAAATGACGACCAATTCAGCCACCCCGCGGCCGCGCATAAATTCCCACCACATGCCCCAGCGCGTCACTGTCGCCGATGCGGCTAAAGCCCAGCTTTTCGGCGACACGCTCCGATGCAGCATTGCCCGGATCGATGATGCAGCGCACCTCGGGCGCGTCGAGCGTCGCGTCGGCCCAGCCGAGCGCCGCGCTCATCGCCTCGGTCGCGAGCCCGCCGCCCCAATGGTCGGCATCGAACGCCCAGCCCGCCTCGGGTAGATCCTCAAGTTCGGGGATGCCGCGGCAGAAATAGGAAAGCCCGCCCATGCCGATCAGCGCATTGCTGTCGCGGTCGGCGAACACCCAATAGCCAAAGCCCATTACCGGCCACAGCCCGGCAGAGCTCAAAAATTTGCCCCAGCTCACGTCCGGCGCACGCGGTTCGCCGCCGATGAAGCGCGTGACGCGCGGATCGGCCCACATCGCGATATGGACCGGCTTGTCCGAAAAATGCGGCGGGCGCAGGCGCAGCCGCGCGGTTTCGATCGTGGGGGGCGAGGTGATCATCGTGCCGACATGCCCAGCGCGGCGGGCATGGTCAATCGGGGTCGAAGAAATGGTCGAACAGGTCGTGCAACACGGCCTTGCCGTCGACCTGCGGCCGGACGCGCAGCACCGCCAGCGTATCGACGCGTGCCAGCACGTCGCAATGGTTCAGCACGACATGATAGGCGGCGCGGTCCCTGAAATCGTGAAACAACAGCATCGCGTCGGGTTTACAGTGGACGATCGCCTGCAACAGGCAGGCGACACGAAAGCGCCCGTCGATCAGCACCGCGTCTGGGCTGCCGGTCAGATGGCGCCAGATATGCGTGTGATAGCGCGGCCAATCGCGCAGGCGCGCCGGGTCGGTCGGCCGCCCCTCCGCATCGACCGGGCCGATTTCGGGCTGATAGGGCGTGTAGCGCTCCGCCTCTTCGCCCAGTCGGCGCGCGATGGCGGCGAGCCGCTCGCAATCGCCGTCGACCGCCACGATCCGCCGGGCCTGCCGCGCGGCGACGAGCGTCGCCTCGCCGCATCCGAATTCGAGCAGCGATTGGCGTCCGGCGAGTTGCAGTTCGAGCTGCACGAGCTCGGTCGCGGTCCAGATGGATGGCATGAACGGTCCCCTGTTCCCCGTGCAAGGAGATATGGGACTTCGCCGCAGCCGTCCAGCTATGGGACAGATCCCCCACGAAGGCGGCGACGCGGAGAGGGAGAGAGAGGCCCCTCCGGCCGCCCGCCTTCGCGGGGGTGCCGGGCCGCGGCGTCAGGCCGCAGCCGTTGCCAGCTCGGGCGCGACCGACGAATGCGACGGCATCACCGCATCGGCATAATCGCTCTCGAATTTCTTGATGAGCTGGCGGTCGTCATGGTTCCACGGGTGAAAGCCCGGCATGAAATAGGCCAGCCAGGGCACAAAGCTTTTGCGCAGGATGCCGGGGTAGCCGAGCATGAACCACCAGATGCGCGCGCTGACGCGCCAGCCGGTCAGCCCGTCCTGCTGCAAGAGCGCCTTCATGCCCCGGATGCGCTTGGGCCAGAAGCGCGCGGTGATCGCGACCATCATCAGCGACTTCGCCTTCCAGCGCCGCCAGCGGCTCCAGTCGCGCGTCGCGTGGAGCCAGGTGTCGTAAGCGACGCCCTTATGCTCGATTTCCTCGATCGCGTGCCATTTCCACAGCGCCGCCCATTCGGGTTCGGCGCCGTCGTACATCGCGGAATCCTTGAGCATGATCGCCGCCATCATCGCGGTATAATGTTCGAGTGCGATCGTCGCCATCAGGTTGACGATGGGCGGGCGCGTCTTGATGAGTTCCATCACATTGCCGACATCGGCCTCGAGCTCCGACAGGTCGTAGCCCGCCTCCGCCGCCTTGCGATTGAAAACGACATGTTCGCGGCTGTGAATGACTTCCTGCTGGGTGAAGGCGCGGATTTCGCGCGCCAGCTTTTCGGGCACGCCGTCGCGGTGCGCCTTCACCGCCTCGATGAACATCGCCTCGCCCTTGGGAAAAGTTACCGACAGCGCGGTATGAAAGACCGACGCGATCGGGTCGCCATTCATCCACCAGCGCCCCTGCCGGTCGTCGCGGCCGAAGCGGCGATCGCGCGGGGTGATCGACAAATCCTGCGGCGTCGGCGTGCGGGAAAGGCTGGACATATGGTTCTCACCGTCGAAAAGGGGGTTCAGGGCGTGGGGACGCCCGACGGGGCAAGAAATAGGAATTACTTACAGTGGTGTCAATAGCAAAGAAACGGCTCAGCCCGGAGGAAAGCCGGTCGGTGGCGCTCGAAGCCGCGCGGCTGATCCTGATCGAGATGGGGCCGCAGGCGGTGACGCTGAAAGCCGTGGCATCGCGCATCGACCGCACCCACGCCAATCTGCTCCACCATTTCGGCAGCGCCGCCGGGCTGCAAAAGGCGCTCGCCGCCTATCTCGCCGAAACGGTGTGCGACACGATCGCGGCGAAGATGACGTCGTCGCCGCCGGGCGAACGCAATGTGCGCGAGATCGTCGACCTTGCCTTCGACGCCTTCGACAGCGGCGGCGCCGGGGCGCTCGCCACCTGGATGGCGGCGACGGGCAATGAGGACGCGCTCGACCCGATCCTCGATGCCATCCACCGCCTGATCGACGGAACGGCGCCCGACGCGCACGAAAAGCGGCTGATGCACGAAGACACGTTGGCGCTCGTGCTCATGGCGATGGGCGATGCCCAGCTTGGCGGCCCGATGGCCGAAGCACTGGGCCTGCCGCGCGATACCGCGCGCACGCTCGCCACCGAACTCATCACCGGCCGCATCGCCGCCTTCTGGGCCGAACAGGGCGGCAAGCCCGTACAATAGCCGCTCGGCCCGGCGCCGCTATATTTGCCCCCTTGAATCCCTTACGCCACACGCCGATGTAAGGCGCCGAGGGGCAGCCCGCCGGTTCGCGGCGGGCATCCCGGATACTGAAGGACGAAATTTCCATGATCGACCCGCTCGCCGCCCTTGTTCCCGTCGTCGTCGAACAGACGAGCCGCGGCGAACGCAGCTTTGACATCTTCTCGCGCCTGCTGCGCGAACGGATCGTCTTCGTGACGGGCGAGGTTGAGGACAATATGGCGTCGCTGATCGTCGCGCAGCTTCTGTTCCTCGAATCGGAAAATCCGAAGAAGGACATCTATATGTACATCAACTCGCCGGGCGGCGTCGTCACGGCGGGCATGGCGATCCACGACACGATGCAATATATCCGCCCGCGCGTCGGCACCGTGTGCATCGGCCAGGCGGCATCGATGGGCAGCTTCCTGCTCGCCGCCGGCGAACCCGGCATGCGCGTCGCGCTGTCGAACGCCCGCATCATGGTCCACCAGCCCTCGGGCGGTGCGCGCGGCATGGCGTCGGACATCGAAATCCAGGCCAAGGAAATCCTGCGTATCCGCAAGCGGATGAACGACCTCTATGCGCAATATACGGGCAAGCCGCTCAAAGACATCGAAAAGGCGATGGATCGCGACACTTTCCTCGAAGCCGAGGAAGCGCGCGCATTCGGGATCGTCGATCATGTCTACGACCGCCGCCCCGCGCTCCCCGGCGACGAGGGCCCCAAGGAAATCAGCGAAGGTCCGACGCCCTGACGCCGGCCGACCCGCTTTCGGTAACCGCGTTTGTTGACGCCCCGTTCGCGGGCCGTCGTCAGGTTGGACATGTCCCGATGTCACCCAATTGCCATATTGTAATTGGGTGATCGCGGGCTAGGATGAAGGACGGCAGCGCCCTTTTGCGGCTGCCAGAGGAAGATTTATGACGAAATTGAGCGGCTCGGACAGCAAGAGCACTCTTTACTGCTCCTTCTGCGGCAAGTCGCAGCATGAAGTCCGCAAGCTGATTGCCGGCCCCACCGTATTCATCTGCGATGAATGCGTCGAACTGTGCAACGACATCATCCGCGAGGAAATCAAGGGCGGGGTCGCCGCGCGCAAGGACGGCGCGGTGCCGACGCCGCTCGAAATCTGCCAGCACCTCGACAATTATGTGATCGGCCAGAACACCGCCAAGCGCGTGCTGTCGGTCGCGGTCCACAACCACTATAAGCGCCTCGCCAATTCGGGCCGCGGCGATGATGTCGAACTGGCGAAGTCGAACATCCTGCTCGTCGGCCCGACGGGCAGCGGCAAGACGCTGCTCGCGCAGACGCTGGCGCGCTTCCTCGACGTGCCTTTCACCATGGCCGATGCGACGACCCTCACCGAAGCCGGCTATGTCGGCGAGGATGTCGAGAATATCATCCTCAAGCTGCTCCAGGCGTCCGACTATAATGTCGAAAAGGCGCAGCGCGGCATCGTCTATATCGACGAGATCGACAAGATCAGCCGCAAGGCCGAGAATCCCTCGATCACGCGCGACGTGTCGGGCGAAGGCGTGCAGCAGGCGCTGCTCAAGCTGATGGAAGGCACGACCGCGAGCGTGCCGCCGCAGGGCGGGCGCAAGCATCCGCAGCAGGAATTCCTGCAGGTCGACACGACCAACATCCTGTTCATCGCGGGCGGCGCCTTTGCCGGCCTCGAAAAGATCATCGGCGACCGCCTGCAGGGCAAGTCGATCGGTTTCGGCGCGCATGTCGCCGGCCCCGACGAACGCCGCGCGGGCGAGGTGCTCAAGAATATCGAGCCTGAAGATCTCCTCAAGTTCGGCCTGATCCCAGAATTCGTCGGCCGCCTGCCGGTGATCGCAACGCTCGAGGATCTCGACATCGACGCGCTGGTCAAGATTCTGGGCGAACCCAAGAATGCGCTGATCAAGCAGTACAAGAAACTGTTCGATCTCGAAGAAGTCGCGCTGACTTTCACCGACGACGCGCTGGTCGCGGTCGCCAAAAAGGCGATCGAACGCAAGACCGGGGCACGCGGGCTGCGCTCGATCGTCGAGGCGATCCTGCTCGACACCATGTTCGACCTGCCCGACCTGACCGACGTGATCGAAATCGTCGTCGACAAGGATGTCGTCGAAGGCCGCAAGGCACCGGTGCGCGTCTATGCCGACAAGGCGAAGGAAGCGGGCGACGCCGCCTGAGTCGAGTCGCGGCGCGCACCCACGCCGCGGTTTCGCCCCTGCCAATGTTGCATTGCAGCAACAGTTGCACGAAAAAACGCAGCGCTGCCTGTCGATAATTCTGCGGCAGCGACGGAAATTCGCGCTTTTTTGACCTTTTCGCGTACCAGCCCGCCCACGCGGCTTGCACTGTCACATTTGCTGTCACAATCGTGCCACATGCGGGCTTCAGGGGCGCTCGCAGGTCAAGCGCGCCCCAAGCCGCGCGCCTGCCGAATGCCACAATCAAGGGGACAACCTGTCATGAATTTCCGAAACACGCTCGCCGCTGGCGCCGCGCTGCTTCCGCTTGCGCTGCTTTCCACGCCGGCCTTTGCCCAGTCGACGGGCTCGGTCGATTTCGAAAACGAAATCGTCGTCACCGGCACCTCGGCGCAGGACGTCGCCGGCATCCAGTCGCCCGATACGTCGAAGGCGAAGTCGGTTCTGGGTCAGGAAGTGATCGCGCGTCAGAACCCCGGTCAGACCATTCTCGACACCATCAACCTGGTCCCGGGCGTCGTCTTCACCAACAATGACGCTTATGGTTCGTCGGGCGGTCAGCTGACCATCCGCGGCTTTTCGGCCGACCGCATCAGCCTGACCTTCGACGGCGTTCCGCTGAATGACTCGGGCAACTATGCCATCTATTCGAACCAGCAGCTCGATCCTGAACTGATCGAACAGGTCAACGTCAACCTCGGTTCGACCGACGTCGACAGCCCGACCGCCGCGGCAACCGGCTCGACCGTCAACTATCGCACGATGACCCCGACCGAAGATTTCGGTGTCAAGGTCTCGGGTTCGGCGGGCGAATACAGCTTCTTCCGCATTTTCGGCCTGATCAACACCGGCGAATTCACGCCGTTCGGCACCCGCGCCTTCATTTCGGCTTCGAGCGCATCGAACGACAATCCGTTCAACAACTATGGCCGCATCCGCAAGAAGCAGTTCAACGGCCGCATCTGGCAGCCGATCGGCAGCAACGGCGACTTCATCTCGGTGGCCGGCAACTATAACGAGAACCGCAACAACTTCTTCGGTTCGGTCGCTCTGCGTAACGATCGCGCCGTTCCCTCGGGCTTCCCGCAATCGACCGACGAGCGCGAATATAACATCAACTATCCGTGCACGATCGACACGCCGCAGGCTGGCGCTCAAGACTCGACCAACGGCTGCGGCACCGAATTCGACCGTCGTTACAACCCGTCGAACACCGGCAACATCCGCGGCGCGTCGAAGTTCACCCTGTCGGACGGCCTGACCCTGACCGTCGACCCGAGCTATCAGTATGTGAAGGCGAACGGCGGCGGCACGGTTACCGGCCGCGAAGACCTCCGCAACGTCGGTGGCACGAACATCCCCGGCTTCGTCGGCGGCCGCTATTATTTCGGCGTTGACCTCAACGGCGACGGCGACCTGCTCGATCAGGTCACGCTGCTCGCACCGAGCCAGACCCAGACGCACCGCTATGGCGTGATCGCCAACCTGCGTTGGGATATTTCGGACGGTCAGACCGTTCGCATCGGCTACACCTTCGACCGCGCGCGTCACCGTCAGACGGGTCAGGTTCTGGGGCTCCAGCAGAATGGCGAACCGCTTGACGTCTTCCCGGTCAACAATCCGCTGATCGATTCGACCGGCACCGTCATGCAGAAGCGCGATCGCCTGTCCTACGCGACGCTGAACCAGATTTCGGGCGAATATCGCGGCGAATGGATGGACGGATCGTTCGTCACCACGCTCGGCATTCGTGCGCCTTTCTTCAAGCGCGACCTGAATAACTACTGCTTCACGACCAGCGACTCGGGCTTCCTCGATTGCTTCGGTCAGAATGCCGCGTCGAACGCGATCTACGCGGCCGCGAACCCGACGGTTCAGGGTCCGCAGCGCCGCGTGCTCAAGTACGACGACATTCTTCCGAACGTCGGCCTGCTGTTCAAGCCGAGCAACCGCATGTCGATCTTTGCGAACTATTCGAAGGGTCTGCAGGTTCCGGGCACGGACTCGTTGTACAACGCGTTCTTCTTTGCACCGAACACCGCATCGGCGCGTCCGATGCCTGAAAAGTCGGATAACTTCGACCTTGGCGTTCGCTATCGCACCGGTCAGGTTCAGGCGCAGCTTTCGGGCTGGTTCACGAAGTACAGCGATCGTCTGGCTTCGGCTTATGACCCCGTCACCGAACGCAACGTCTACCGCAACCTCGGCCGCGTCGACAAATATGGCATCGATGGCAGCATCGCCTATCAGCCGGTATCGAACCTCGCGCTCTATGTGTTCGGTTCGTACCTGAAGTCGGACATCAAGGACGACGTCCAGTCGGGCGTGGATGGCAATGGCGATCCGGTTTTCGCACCGACCGCCGGCAAGCGCGAATCGGGAGCGCCCGCCTATACCTTCGGTGGCTCGGCGCGCGGCACCCTCGGCCCGGTCGAACTGGGCGTCACGGCGAAGCGCACCGGTGGCCGTTACATCTACGACACCAACCTGCCGGTCACGGCGACGGTCAATGGAACCAGCGTTGAAGTCTATCCGGCCAAGACCAATGCCTATTGGCTGGTCAACCTTGATGCGCGTCTGAGCCTGGAATTCTTGGGTCTGAACGACAAGACCTTCTTCCAGCTCAACGTCTACAACCTGTTCGACAAGCTCTACGTCGGCAGCTACACGACCTCGCTCGCTCAGGGCACGTCGTCGCCGCCGTTCGCCCAGATCGGCGCACCGCGCACGATCAGCGGCACGCTGACGGTCGGCTTCTAAGCCCCCGGCAGTATACGAAAATCAGGGCGCGGGAGGAAACTCCCGCGCCCTTTTTCGTGCTTGTCAAAAGGACGTGCCGACCTCGATGGCGATCGATAGTTGAATCGGGATGCTCAGGCTCAGGCGCCGGCGATGCGCCGCGCCGTGTCCTGGACCAAGGCAATCATGTTTGGGACGCCCTGCGTACGGTTCGACGACAGCTGGCGCGTCAGGTCGAACGGGGCGAGCGCGGCGGCTATGTCCATCGCGGCGACCTCTGTCGCGGGCTTATCCTGCACCGCGGCGAGCACGAGCGCGACGATCCCCTTGGTGATCGCGGCATTGCTGTCGGCAAGGAAGTGCAGCCGGTCGCCGTCCTGCGGCAGCGGGTAGACCCAGACGCTCGCCGAACAGCCGCGGACCAGCGTCGCATCGGTCTTGAGCGGATCGGGCATCGGCTCCAGTTCGCGGCCGAGATCGATCAGCAGGCGATAACGATCGTCGCCGTCGAGGAAGTCATATTCTTCGAAAATGTCGTCGAGGCTGCGCATGGTCGCGGCCGTGGCAGAAAGCGCGTTGGAAGAAAAGCCTCTCGCGGCGTCAGGCTGATCAAAGATCGACCCCCGCCGCAATGGCTTCGAGCTTGCGCAGCCGTTCCTTGAGGTCGGCGATCTCGATCCGCGATCCGGCGTTCGGCACCGCAGGGTCCTGGCCGACGCTGTGGCAGATGGCGAGTTCTTCGCGCTTGAGCTGGATCCAGTCGCGCCAGCCGCGCAGCGCGGCGAGGCTGACGATGCCGAGGGCGGACAGCGCCACTGCGGCGGTGACAAGATTGGTTGCGAGGTCAGAAGTGATGGCGGCCATGACAGGGCTCCTTCTTCGTCACATCAGGGGTGCGAACGATCGCGCAGCTTCTCGATTTCCTCGTCGAGGCTGACAGCGCGATTATTGTCGGTGGCGATCCGTTCGAGCACCTGGATGCGCTCTTTCAATTGACGGATTTCGGCTTGCAGCGCTTTGGTCTCGGCATCCTGATTCGCGTTGCCGACGAAATATTCGTTG
This sequence comes from Sphingopyxis sp. A083, assembly GCF_001468495.1. Lineage (NCBI taxonomy): Bacteria > Pseudomonadati > Pseudomonadota > Alphaproteobacteria > Sphingomonadales > Sphingopyxidaceae > Sphingopyxis > Sphingopyxis sp. A083. The sequence continues at coordinate 36,856 of NZ_LNSK01000011.1, forward strand.
CCGCGGCGGTCGCGGTGGACGCCATATTTCGCCCGGACGATGCTGCCGATCGTCACGATCAGCACGATGCCGATGACCATTTCAAAGGGGTTCATGGGGAGTGATCCTTTCGGTCTTGTCTTGTCAGTTCAGCGGGGCTTCGCGCAGCTTCTCGATCTCGTCGGCGACGTCGATTCCCTTGTCGGTCACGATGCGTTCGAGGACGCGGACGCGCGCTTCCAGCCGCTCGGTCTGCGCCGCATATTGCGCGGCCTTTTCGGCGGTGAGTTCGGACTGCTTCTCGATCATCTTCTGCTGGTGCTTGGACCAGATGGCGAAGCCGCCGAGGAGAAAGGGTGCAAGCGGGATCAGTATCCAAATGGTGTCGCTCATAACGGCTGCTCCTTCCTCAGTTCGCCGGACGCCGCAGCGCCTCGATCTCGCGCTCCAGCCGGTGGCCTTCGTCGGTGACGATGCGTTCGACCACCGCCAGGCGATCCTTGACCGATCCGAGTTCGGCGCGAAGCTGGGCATTTTCCTGGCTGATCAGCTTGACGCGCTCCATCGCTTCGTCGCTGGTCTTGGGATAGATCGCCTTGCCCCAGCTGTTCTCGAGCGGATAGCCGTGCTTGATGCGCAGCCAGGTGGTGAAAATCCAGCCGCCGATTGCCGCGAGGCCGATGATCGCCGCGACCGGCGCGATTGCTTCCTTCAGGATGATGAAATCCATGACTATTCCCCTCAGCGCAGGCTGTCTATCTGACTGGCGAGCTGCGCCGCCTGTCCGTTGGTGTCGGTCGCAATGCGTTCGAGAACCGAGATGCGTTCCTCCAGCCGGACGATCTTGCCGGCGAGCTTGGCATTGTCGCTTTCCAGCAGTGCGATTTTTCGATCAGCGTCGGCGTCGGTTCGATGAACCGTGCCGCCCCATTCATTTTCAACCGGATAGCCGTGTTTGGCGCGGATCCAGGTGGTGAACATCCAGCCGGCCATCGAGATGCCGATGATGGCGAGGACGAAAGCGGGACCACCGAAATTCATGTTTCAACTCCCTGTTGCCATGGTTCCGGGCGTCGCCGGGATCAGCGCAGTGCGTCGATCTCGTCGGCGAGGCGGCGGTTGTGGCTCGTGTAGTAAAGTTCGATGTCGGCAAGCCGGCGATCGATGTCGCGGAAGCGCGAGCGGATGTCGCGGGTCGAGGCGCTGGGGTTCGAGCGCACGCCCTGCCAGAATTTCGCCTCTTCCTGCGAGCCATAGAGCGCGAAGGGCTTCGGCTGCGCCATCCAGGCGACGAGCCAATAGGCGATCAGCGTCCAGGGGAAGCCCCCCATCAGCGTCAGCAGCACCGCGCCGACGCGGACCCACAGGGCGTCGATTCCGCTATAGTCGGCGATGCCCGCACAGACGCCGCTCCATTTGGCGTTCTGTTTGTCGAGATAGAATTTCGTGCGGCTAGCGGACATCTCAGTTCCTCCTGCTGATGTTTTCAAGCTGCGCCAGATCTTCATCGCTGCGAACCGCGGGGCGGAAATCGGGATGGTCGGCGCTGATGATCCGTTCGACGGTATGCAGGCGGGCTTCGAGACGGCGCGCCGTGTCATACATTTCGTCGAGCAGCTGCTCATCCTCTCCGGTCAATGTCTTGGCCTGCTTCCACTTGGTGATGTAGTGGAGGATCAGCCAGGGCAGACCGAGGAAGAGCGTGCCGATGACGATCGGGACAATGATCACTTCTTCCATCGGTCCAGCTCCTTAGTTCTTGCCCTGCGCGGCCTTCAGCGCGGCGAGCTCGTCGGCAACCTTGTCGGCGGCCTGCAGCTCGGCGATTTCTTCGTCGAGCGACTTCTTGTAGCCGAGGCCCAGCGCGTCGGCACGGCCTTCGGCTTCATCGACGCGGCGTTCGAGCGTTTCGAAGCGCGAGAAGGCATCCTGGACGCGGTCGCCATTGGTCATTTCGCGCAGACGATAGCGATTTTCGGCGCTTTCGAGGCGATTGACGACGCTCGACTGACGCGCGCGCGCTTCGCTGAGCTTCTTCTGCAGCTTGGTGATGTCGGCTTCATAGCCCTTGAGCGCATCGTCGAGCACGGCGATTTCGGCCTTCAGCTTTTCGGCCATGTCGCCGGCCTTCTGCTTTTCGACCAGCGCGGCGGTGGCCAGGTCTTCGCGATCTTTCGACAGCGCCAGTTCGGCCTTTTCCTTCCAGCTGTCCTGAAGGCTTTCGAGCTTCGCGATGTGGCGACGCATTTCCTTCTGGTCGGCGATGGTGCGGGCGGCCGAGGCGCGGACTTCGACGAGGGTTTCGTTCATCTCGAAGATGATCTGGCGGATCATCTTTTCGGGATCTTCGGCCCGGTCAAGCAGATCGGTGACGTTGGCGGCGATGATGTCGCGGGTTCGTGAAAAAATACCCATGTCTAAACTCCTGTCGAAATTCGTCGAAAATGGCTGGTGCCGGGGCGGGGCAAGGGGGGAGAGTGCCCCGGCACCAGTTTTCGGTCAGGCCACGAGGCTGACCGCCGGGGTTGCAGCAGCGACGTCGTAAACGACCTGCGGATGATCGATCACCCCGACAAGGATGGCCAGCGCACCAACCGCGCTGAGCGCGAAAGTGGCAGTCTGGGCAAACAGCGTCTTCATGATCGTTCCTTCCTGTTTTTCGCTGCACCGGAGCTTTCTGCGCCGGTTCGCAAATATCTCTGCAGGAGGCGTGCCAATTACCGAAAGCGTCGGAAAAGCGCCTAACTTCACACGGAATCGCCCCGTCCGCACAAAATGACTTGCCAATCAGCGGGAGATTTTGCCAATGATTGGGAATGGAGCGCGAAACGCAGTTCATCGGCCAGTCGGTCGCCTTTCAGGATGCGGTCGAGCGCGCGAGCCAGGCGGCGACGCTTGACCGTCCGGTGCTGGTGATCGGCGAGCGCGGCACCGGCAAGGAACTGATCGCCGAACGTCTGCACCGCCTGTCGGCGCGGTGGGACCGGCCCTATGTGATCATGAACTGCGCCGCGATGCCCGAGACGCTGATCGAGAGCGAATTGTTCGGGCACGAGGCGGGGGCATTCACTGGCGCGACGAAGACGCGCGCAGGGCGCTTCGAGGAAGCCGACGGTGGCACCTTGTTCCTCGACGAGCTCGCGACAATGTCGATGGGCGCGCAGGAGCGGCTGCTCCGCGCGGTCGAATATGGCGAGGTGACGCGCGTGGGTTCGTCGCGGCCGATCCGCGTCGACGTCCGCATCGTCGCCGCGACCAACGAGCATCTGCCCGCGCTGGTCGATGACAACCGTTTCCGGGCCGACCTGCTCGACCGGCTGTCGTTCGAGGTCATCACCCTGCCCCCGTTGCGCGCGCGCGAAGGGGATATCGAGGTGCTCGCCACCTATTTCGGACAGCGCATGGCCGCGGTGCTCGGCTGGGACGAATGGCCGGGCTTCGGCCCGCGCGCGCTCGCGGCGATGGAGGGCCACGACTGGCCGGGCAATGTGCGCGAGCTCCGCAACGTCATCGAACGCGCCATCTATCGCTGGGCCGACCCGACGCGCCCGGTCGATGCGCTGAGCTTCGACCCCTTCGCCAGCCCCTGGCAGCCCGTAGCGCGCAAGACGCAGGCGAAGGCCGACGCGGCGCCCCCTGCCCCGGCTGCGCCCGGTGACGAGAGTGCAATGGCCGCCCCCGCCGCACCGCCCGGCGGCGCCGTCAGCGACCTGCGCGCGGCGGTCGATGCCTATGAACGGCAAATCCTGTCGGACACGATGGCGCGCTGCCGCTTCAACCAGAAGGTTGCCGCCGAAGCACTGGGTCTGAGCTATGATCAGATCCGCCACGCACTGAAAAAGCACGGGCTCAACAACTGAGCTATTGCCCCGGCAGCCGCCGCTCGAGCGTGGTCAGGACATCCTTCTGCGCGGCCAGCATCGCCGCGAGCTTGTCGCGCAGCGCATAGATTTCGGGCAGCCCGTCGACCGATTCGGCGATGCTGCGTTCAAGATAGAGGCGGTCGATGTCGGCAAGCGCGTCGGTCAGCGGCGCGCGCGTCGCCTGAAGGCGCGAGATCGCCTGCTGCGCCACGACCCAGCTTTCGCTGGAAATCGCCGCGCCGCCCGCTGCGGCGACGGCGGCCTCGGTCGGCGCCCGCTCGCGCGCGAAGGCCTGCTGCGCGCCCGCCGCGTCCGATTCCCAGCGCGCCAGCCGCCCGGCCAGATCGGTCGGCAGCGGCCCCGGCGGCGGCACGACGACCGACGGCGGCGCAACGTCGAAACGTCCCTCGACCGGGCGCTTCGCGAGCGAAGGATAGTCGCCGCCCTGCGCAGCGGCGCAGGCCGACAGCGGGATTGCGGCCATCAGCGGCAGGATTGCAAGGATTGGCTTCATCGCCGTCCCTGATATGGGCGCAGACGCATCGCAGCAAGCCGAATCGGAGGAGCGGCGCCGCGCGCCCCGAACCGCCCCTTTCGCGATGAAAAGCGCGGAAATATGCGGTTGACAGCATCGCCGTTCGCCGCTAGTGGCGCTGACTTTCCCGCATGCCGGAAAAATCGGTCGCTTCGGCGGCTGACCGGGAGCGCGGGTGTTTTAGTTTCTGATTGGATGGAAGACCATGTTCGCAATCGTGCGCACGGGCGGCAAGCAGTATCGCGTCGCCGCTGGAGACAAGATCGCCGTCGAGAAGATCGAAGGCGCAGCCGGTGACACCGTGTCGCTTGGTGACGTTCTGCTGGCCGGTGACGGCGGCGAGGTGAAGGATGCGAAGGGTCTGACCGTTTCGGCCGAGATCATCGCCCAGACCCGCGGCGAAAAGGTCATCGTCTTCAAGAAGCGCCGCCGGCACAATTATCGCCGCCGCAACGGCCACCGTCAGTCGCTGACGCTGCTGCGCATCACCGCCATCGGCGAAGCCAAGAAGGCCGCTCCGAAGAAGGAAGCCGCGCCGAAGGCCGAAGAAGCCGCCGCTGCGCCCGCGCCCGAAAAGAAGGCTGCTGCGCCGAAGAAGGCCGCTGCGCCCAAGGCCGAAGCTGCCGCCGAAAAGAAGCCCGCTGCCAAGAAGGCGGCCCCCAAGAAGGACGCCTGAGCGCGATCACGCGGCTCGGCTGAAGAACGAAACAAGGAGTTTAGGTCATGGCACATAAGAAAGCAGGCGGTTCGTCGCGCAACGGTCGCGACTCGCAGGCCAAGCGCCTTGGCGTGAAGAAGTTCGGCGGTCAGGAAGTGATCGGCGGCAACATCATCGTGCGCCAGCGCGGCACCAAAGTGTACCCGGGCGTCAACGTCGGCATCGGCAAGGACCACACGCTGTTCGCGACCGCGGACGGCCGCGTCCGATTCCACGATGGCAAGCTTGGCCGCAAATATGTGTCGGTCGACGCCATGGCGGAAGCCGCCGAATAAGGACGATCTTCCAGGTCGTCCACCAAGGGACGACCCGGAACGGTCCTTTCCGCCCAGGCGGGAACAAAGTTCGAAAAGAGGGAGACGGGTCGCCCCGGTCTCCCTTTTTTCTTGCCCGGAATCCGGACCAACCCGGTCCCTTTGAATTTCCGGCTCGAAAACAGGGCCATCCATCTCCCTCGCATATCGACTGTCGTCAAAGCGTCACCATCTGGCGCCACGGCGACAGGCAAATGGGAGTGACGAAAATGTTTGCGCGTACCGAAAGACTGTTGCTGCGGCCCGGCTGGCTCGAAGATGCCCCCGCACTCGCCCGCGCGATCGGCGAGGAAGCGGTGGTGCGCAACCTGGCGCGCGCGCCTTGGCCCTATGGCATGGACGAGGCGCAGGACTTCCTTGGCCGTCCGGTCGACCCGGCGCAGCCCAGCTTCCTGATCTTCGCGCGCACCGGCGGCGCCCCGCGCCTCGTCGGCGGCTGCGGCATCGCGCCGAGCCCCGAAGGGCCGCTCGAAATGGGCTATTGGATCGCCCGCCCCTATTGGGGCCTCGGCTTTGCGACCGAAGCCGGCCGCCAGCTCGTCCGGATCGCGCGCGCGATGCAATTGCCGAAGCTGACCGCGGGGCATTTCCTCGACAACCCGGCGTCGGGCGCGGTGCTGCGCAAGCTGGGCTTCCGCCCTACGGGGCAGATCGCGCAGCGCTACAGCGTCGCGCGCGGCCGCGACGTCGCGTGTGCGCTGTTCGAAGAGGGCGAGGGTGACGGCAGCGATGTCGTCACCCCGATGCGCGGCCGTATCGACAGCGAGGCCGATTTTCGCGAACAATTCCGGCTGATCGCCGCCTGACGCCGCGCGGCGCAGCGCCTATGCTGCTGCCCCGCCGTCCGCGAACGGCAGGATCGCGCGATACGCCTCCACACCCGGCGCGCCGGCAATCGTCGCGCCCTGGGTAAGCAGCCAGTAATGGCGCACGATCTCCGCCTGCTGTTCGAGCCCGTAGCGCGCAAGCGGCCAGCCGGGCTTGAGGCTGTAGCCATAGCTCGCGAAAGGGTGGCGCATCAGCACCAGATACCAGCGCCCGCGCGTCTGCGCCTGCCACACATGCGTCAGTTCGTGGAGGAACAGGCCCTTCCGCGACCGCGACGCGGCGGCGAAATCGTCGCAGTATAAATCACCATGCGGGTGGAAATGCAGCGACCCCATCGGCGCCATCACGACGCGGCGCGGCTGGAAGAATATCCATTTGCGATGACATATGCGCACCCGGTCATAGGCGATCGCATCGCCGAAGACCGACCGCGCCAGCGCAATTTCCCCCGCCGTCAGGGGCCGCGACGGCCGCGCCACGGTTGCCTACTTCTTCGCCGCGTCCGTGTTGGCCGCGCCATGGTCCATCGAGCCATGCTCCATCCCGGCCATCGCACCCGCCGGCGCTTCGCCGCTGCCGTCGGCGCTCGCGCCCGGCGCCGGCTTGATCGGCAGGTCGAAGAGGATGCGGTCATTGTTATAGTTGGTGAAGACGAACTGCATCGGCAGCTTGCCGGCGCGCACCGCGGCGCCGTTGATGTGCCAGATCATCAGATGCTTGCCGCCGGGCTTGAATTCCAGCTCGCCCTTCGCGGGGACGGTCGCCGTGGTCAGCGGCTTCATCGTCACCACGCCGTTTTCCTTGACGCTTTCGTGCATTTCGACGCGCTGCGCGAGGTCGGCGGTCACCGCGACCAGTTCGACATCCTGCGGACCGCCCTTGATCGTGAAATAGCCCGCGGCGGGGCTGTCGGGGGTCGCGCCCATCTGGATATAGCCGGCGACCACCGCGAGTTGCGGGTCGCTGCCGATTTTGCCGTTGCAGCCGGTGAGGGCGAGTGCGCTGGCTGCAAGGGCGGCGATAGCGAAAGGCTTCATGATGCGGGACTCCCGAAATGCGTCGATTTTCGATCCACAGTAAGCGGTCAAAACCCTTGTGCCAAGGATTAGCGCACCTATATCGCGCCCATCAAACCCGCAAGGGAACCCATGTGCGGCGCGCCTCTTTAGGGCGCCGGAAAATGATAAGGACGTTGAGACTATGGCCAAAGTGATCGGGATCGACCTCGGCACCACGAACAGCTGTGTCGCGGTGATGGAAGGCGGCAAGCCCAAGGTTATCGAAAATGTGGAAGGCACGCGGACGACCCCGTCGATCGTCGCCTTCGCCAAGGATGGCGAGCGCCTGATCGGCCAGCCAGCAAAGCGCCAGGCCGTCACCAATCCCGAAAACACCATTTTTGCGGTGAAGCGCCTGATCGGCCGCCGCTTTGACGACCCCATGACCAAGAAGGACATGGAACTCGTCCCCTACACCATCGTCAAGGGCGCCAACGGCGACGCGTGGGTCAAGGCGGGCGGCGAAGATTATTCGCCGTCGCAGATCAGCGCCTTCATCCTTCAGAAGATGAAGGAAACCGCCGAAGCCTATCTGGGCGAAAAGGTCGAGCAGGCGGTGATCACCGTTCCGGCTTACTTCAACGACGCGCAGCGCCAGGCGACCAAGGACGCCGGCAAGATCGCCGGCCTTGAAGTGCTGCGTATCATCAACGAGCCGACCGCGGCCGCACTCGCCTATGGTCTCGACAAGAGCGAGAACAAGACCATCGCGGTCTATGACCTTGGCGGCGGCACCTTCGACATCTCGGTGCTCGAAGTGGGCGACGGCGTGTTCGAGGTGAAGTCGACCAACGGCGACACCTTCCTGGGCGGCGAGGATTTCGACAGCAAGATCGTCGAATATCTGGCCGACGGCTTCAAGAAGGACGAAGGCATCGACCTGCGCGGCGACAAGCTGGCGCTTCAGCGGCTAAAGGAAGCTGCCGAAAAGGCGAAGATCGAACTGTCGTCGGCTGCGACGACCGAGGTCAACCTGCCCTTCATCACCGCCGACGCCAACGGGCCGAAGCACCTCGTCAAGACGATCACCCGCGCCGACCTGGAAAAGCTGGTCGAAGAGCTGATCAAGCGCACCCTCGAACCGTGCAAGAAGGCGATCAAGGACGCCGGCGTTTCGGCAAGCCAGATCGACGAAGTCGTGCTGGTCGGCGGCATGACCCGCATGCCGCGCGTGCGCGAAGTCGTGAAGGATTTCTTCGGCAAGGAACCGCACACCGGGGTCAACCCCGATGAAGTCGTCGCGATCGGCGCGGCGATCCAGGCGGGCGTGCTGCAGGGCGACGTCAAGGACGTGCTGCTGCTCGACGTGACCCCGCTGAGCCTCGGCATCGAGACGCTGGGCGGCGTGTTCACGCGCATGATCGACCGCAACACGACGATCCCGACCAAGAAGAGCCAGGTCTATTCGACCGCCGACGACAATCAGTCGGCGGTGACGATCAAGGTGTTCCAGGGCGAGCGCGAGATGGCGAGCGACAACAAGATGCTCGGCCAGTTCGACCTGGTCGGCATCCCGCCGGCGCCGCGCGGCGTGCCGCAGATCGAGGTGACCTTCGACATCGACGCCAACGGCATCGTCAACGTCAGCGCGAAGGACAAGGGCACCGGCAAGGAACAGCAGATCAAGATCCAGGCTTCGGGCGGCCTTTCGGATGCCGACATCGACCAGATGGTCAAGGACGCCGAACAGTTCGCCGAAGAGGACAAGAAGCGCCGTGAGGCAGCCGAGGCGAAGAACAACGCCGAAAGCCTGATCCACACGACCGAGCGCCAGATCGCCGAACATGGCGACAAGATCGACGCCGGGCTGAAGTCGGAAATCGAAGCGGCGATCGCCGAAGCCAAGACGGCCGTCGAAGGCGGCGACAGCGCTGCGATGACCGAAAAGGCGCAGGCACTGGCGCAGGTCGCGATGAAGCTGGGCCAGGCGATCTACGAAAAGGAACAGCAGGCCGCGGCATCGCCCGCCGCCGATGCTGACGAGAAGAAGGCCGACGACGATGTCGTCGATGCCGAATTCTCCGAAGTCGAAGACGACAAGAAGTAAGCATGAAACTCTCCCCGTCGCGCTTCCCGGCGCGGCGGGGCAGAGGGGGCCGATAGACCATGTCGCTCGACATCGATTATTACGAACTGCTCGAATGCGAGCGCGGCGCCGACGACGCGACGCTGAAAGCCAGCTACCGCAAGCTCGCCATGAAATACCACCCCGACAAGAATCCGGGGTGCGGCGACAGCGAAGCGCGGTTCAAGGCCATCAACGAAGCCTATGACTGCCTGAAAGATCCGCAAAAGCGCGCAGCCTACGACCGCTTCGGCAAGGCGGCGTTCCAGAATGGCGGCGGCCCGGGCGGCGGCTTTGGCGGCGGCGCCGAATTCGGCGACATCGGCGATATTTTCGAATCGATTTTCGGGTCGGCTTTCGGCGGCGGCCGGCAGCAGCAGCGCGGCCCCGCGCGCGGCGCCGACCTGCGCTACGACATGGAAATCCGGCTCGAAGACGCCTTTGCCGGCTGCAGCCGCGAGATTCAGGTCGATGTCGCGGCGCGCTGCGACGCCTGCGACGGGTCGGGCGCGAAGCCCGGCACCGCGACGCACCGCTGCACCACCTGCAACGGCCACGGCAAGGTCCGCGCGCAGCAGGGCTTTTTCATGGTCGAGCGCACCTGCCCGCACTGCCAGGGATCGGGCGAGGTCATCACCGACCCGTGCGGCACCTGTCACGGCGAAGGCCGTGTCGACCGACGCAAGACGCTGACCGTCGAAATCCCGCCCGGCGTCGATGAAGGCACGCGCATCCGCCTGCAGGGCGAAGGCGAAAGCGGCGCGCGCGGCGCGGCGGCTGGCGACCTCTACATCTTCCTCCACATGGCGCGGCACAAGCTGTTCGAACGCGAAGGCACGACGCTGTTCACGCGCGCGCCGATCAGCTTCACCACCGCCGCGCTCGGCGGCTGCATCACCATCCCCGGCCTCGACGGGCGCAAGCATGACATCAGCATTCCCGCGGGCATCCAGTCGGGCAAGCAGCTTCGTCAGCGCGGCGCCGGGATGCCCGTGCTCAACGGTCGCGGCCACGGGGACCTGGTGGTTCAGATCGACGTCGAAACCCCGACGCGGCTGAATGCCAAGCAGAAGGAATTGCTGCAGGCGTTCCGCGAAACCGAAACCGGCGAAGAATGCCCGGCAAGTCAGGGCTTTTTCGGACGGCTCAAGGAAATGTGGGACGATCTGACGGATTGAACCGTCGCTGGGGTCAGTATCCTGACATCGTCATCCAATCTCGCCCCGCAATTCGGCAATCAGCGCCGCAACCTTGGGTAGGCGCGGTTCCTCTTCATCGAGGATCGCGTGGAAGGCCCGGCGCTTGAGCGCCGCCAGCTCGTCGGTGCGCAGCGCGCCCTCGCCGCCGACGCTCGACGCGACGATGTCGATCAGCCGGTCGGCACCGTGGAGCCGTCCCCACAGATAGTCATTCTCGCGATAGGCGCGGCTGAAGAAGGCGCCGAAGCTGTTGAACTCGATCCCCTTGAGCATCGACGCCGCGCCGCCGGTGCGGATCGCGGTCGCGTCCGATGGCGAGATGCGGTCGATCTTGATCGGATCGAATTCGTCGAACCCCTCGCCCTGCAACAGCGGCAGGGTGGCAATGTCGTAAAAGGGGTAGCCGAGATAGGCGAGCAGCATCGTGCGCCGGTCGTCCTTGGGCAGGCTGCCGAGCGCGGCGGCGATCAATATATCGGCTTCGGCATCGACGCTGACCAGATCGCGCCGTTCGGCGATCGCGTCGATCCACTGCGCTGCGCTGGCGTCGACGGGCACGTCGAGCCGCTCGAGCCACTGGTCGCCCTCGCGTTCGAGATAGAGACCGAGCGCGGTGTAGATCGCGCCGCGCATCGTCTCGCAAGCGGGATCCGGCGCATCGCGCTTCGCCTCGACCGCAGCGTCGAGTTCGCGCGCGAGGAAGCGCAGACGCCGGATGCGAAAGCCAAGGTCGTGGGTGCGGAAAAAGGCAATCGCGTCGGTGCTCGCGCCCGAACCGCGCTTGCCCGAAATGCGGTCGAGCCCGCGGCTGCGGATTTCGTCCCACACGGCGTCGCGCCGGTTGCGCTGATGGATGTCGCCCTCTGGCGGTGCCAGCCGGTCGATCAGCGCGACCAGTTCCTCGACCACCGCCGACAGCTTTAGGTGGCCGTAGGGCGCATAGGCGAAGCCGGCGCGCGCCGCCGCCTCCGCCTGCGCCTTTGCGCGCCAGCGGTCGAGCCGCGCCGGGGTTGGGGTGTTGAGGAAGAAGGTCGTGCCGAACAGCGCCGCCACCTGCTCCTCGACCTCGACCTTCATCGCATCGACGACGCGCTGCATGCGGCGGATGCGCCGCGACATATTCTCGATCGCCTCGACGCTGTCGCGGATCGGCTGTTCGCGCGGAATTTCGGACAGTGCGCCGAGGATGGTCGAAAAAAAGCCCGGCGGGCGGCGCGCTTCGCCCTCGCCTCCCTCGCCCGGCTTGCCGAAGCTGATCGAGCGATAATCGGGCTTGGGATCGATATAAACGAAGCGCCGGTCGATCTCGCGCCGCGCCGGCCGCTGCTTGAGCGCCGCGATCGCCGGACGGAACGGCGCGTTGGCGAGCACCGACCCGTCGATGAGCACCCGGTCGGAGGGATCGGCCTCGCTTCCGGTCGGAAGCTGGACGCGGACGAAATCCGCGCGCGCCGGCCAGGCGATGCCGCGCTTTTCGAGCACGCTGTCGAGTTCGCGCAGCGTGAAGGGCGGAAAGGCGCCGGGAAAGCTGGCGGTCGCGCGCGCCGCGGCGGCGAGGCCGGGGACGTCGTCGAGCCGCTTGCCCGCGCGGCCGTCCTGCCGGAAATGCATGATCAGCCGGTGTTCCTGCTCGGTCACGCGCGGCGGACTGTTGAGCGCGAGCGGCATGCTGTGCCCCGCATAGTCGGTCACCGACACGAACAGGTCGACCGGCTGACCCGCCGGCAGCAGCGGCCGCCCCTGCGGCCCCGACGCCATCGCATCGAAGGCATCGAGCAGCAGGCCGGAGAAAATCTGTCCGCCGAAGGGCGGTTCGAACCAGCGCGCGCGCACGAAGCGCGACAGCTTGGCGCGCACCTCGTCCTGTGCGCCCTCGCCCACCGTGCGGTCGATGACATTGCCGCGCCGCTTCATCGCCCAGCCGGCGATCGGCACCGCCCAGAATTTGGTTGCCGCCGACAACGGCCGCGCATCCGGGTCGATCAGCCGGTCGACATCGGCATCGTCGAGCCATAATTCGGTGAGCGGGTCGAGCGACTGGCCGGTCGCCATCGCCCGCGCGAGGAAAATGCCGTTGATGCCGCCCGCGCTGGCGCCCGCGATGATGTCGGCCAGGACGCGCAGCTTGATCCCGCTGCGCGCCGCGAGCGCGACCAGCAATTCGCCATAGGCATCGACCGCCGCCGGTTCCGCCTCGTCATGAAAGGTGCGCGACGCCGCCGCGAGCCGCCACACTTCCTTGGTGATGCCGTGCATGTAGACGGCAAGGCTGATGCCGCCGTAGCAGATCAGGGCAAAGCGTAATTCCTTCTCGCGCATCGGCGACCTGATAGCGCGCTTCCGCACGCCGCGTCACCCCTTGCCGGTCGGTTCCCGAAAAGCCGGGCGGCGCATTAGGACAATATCAAAGTTTCCGATTTATTCACCGTGTCGAATGGGGGTTTGGCCATCAAAAGTGGCCGATTTCCCAGTCTGTAGATTCGAAGCAGGAAGAAGCGATGAGTGCATTCGGACGCCGTCCCGGAACCGCAGGCCGCCCCGCCTTTGGCGTGGCCAAGCCGATGCAGGCTGGCCCCGGCATGGCTGGCGGCGCGCAATTTCCTGCAATCGACACGCCGGCCGCCGAGGCACCCCCGCCGCCGTCGAACCTGAGCCCCGAAATGGAGGCGATGGAGCGGCTAAACCAGCGGTCGACCGCCGAGGCGATGGAGCCCGAAAAGGCGCAGGGTTTCGAAGCCAGCGTCCACAAGATCAAGGAACAGGTGCTGCCGCGCCTGCTCGAACGCGTCGATCCCGAGGCCGCGGCGACGCTGTCGAAGGACGAGCTGACCGAGGAATTTCGCCCGATCATCCTCGAAGTGCTCGCCGAGCTGCGCATCACGCTCAACCGCCGCGAGCAATTCGCGCTCGAAAAGGTGCTCGTCGACGAATTGCTCGGCTTCGGCCCGCTCGAAGAGCTGCTCTCCGACCCCGACATCAGCGACATCATGGTCAACGGGCCGTATCAGACCTATGTCGAGCGCAAGGGCCAGCTCGTCATCGCGCCGATCCAGTTCCGCGACGAACAGCATCTTTTCCAGATCGCCCAGCGCATCTGTAACCAGGTCGGCCGCCGCGTTGACCAGACAACCCCGCTCGCCGACGCCCGTCTGAAGGACGGCAGCCGCGTCAATGTGATCGTGCCGCCGCTCTCGCTTCGCGGCACCGCGATCTCGATTCGTAAATTTTCGGCCAAGCCGATCACGCTCGACATGCTGTGCCAGTGGGGCGCCATGAGCCAGAAGATGTGCACCGCGCTGAAGATCGCGGGTGCGAGCCGGTTCAACATCGTCATCTCGGGCGGTACGGGTTCGGGTAAGACGACGATGCTCAACGCCCTGTCGAAGATGATCGACCCCGGCGAGCGCGTGCTGACCATCGAGGACGCCGCCGAATTGCGGCTGCAGCAGCCGCATTGGCTGCCGCTCGAAACGCGCCCCGCGAACCTTGAGGGCAATGGCGCCATTCACATGGGCGACCTTGTGAAGAACGCGCTGCGTATGCGTCCCGACCGCATCATCATGGGCGAAGTCCGCGGCGCGGAGTGTTTCGACCTCCTCGCCGCGATGAACACCGGTCACGACGGGTCGATGTGTACGCTGCACTCGAACAGCCCGCGCGAATGCCTCGGCCGTATGGAAAATATGGTGCTGATGGGCGACATCAAGATTCCGAAGGAAGCGATCTCGAAACAGATCGCCGACTCGGTCGACCTGATCGTCCAGATCAAGCGCCTGCGCGATGGCTCGCGCCGCGTCACCAACGTCACCGAGGTCATCGGCATGGAAGGCGACGTCATCGTCACCCAGGAATTGTTCAAGTTCGAATATTTGGACGAGGACAAGGACGGAAAGATCATCGGCGAATATCGCTCGATGGGCCTGCGTCCCTATACGCTGGAAAAGGCGCGCCAGTACGGCTTCGATCAGCCCTACCTCGAGGCGTGCCTGTAAGACCCGCCTGCGGGGGGAGGCAGCGCTTAGGGCTTGAGCGCCAGCGCCGCCGCCACGATCGCGACCGCCACGCTCACCAGCGCGATGCCGCGCCACGGCATGAAACCGACCTTGTCGACGTCGCGGCGATTGCGGCGGCGCCACTCGGCGAGTTCGGCGACACCGAACAGGATCGCCGCAGTTACGCTCACCGACAGCATCGACACTTGCATTGACGCTCAACCCTTCGCAAACAGGGGATCTTCCCCCCAGTGACGAGGTGCCGATATGCGTTCGCTTCCGATTATTGCAACTGCTCTTCTTGCCGCCACCGCTCCGGCGTTCGCGATGGCTGATCCGCACGCCGGACATGGCGATCATGGCGCGCACGGTGCCGCGCCCGAGGGCGCGATCGCCGCAGCGGTGGCGGCGCCGACCCGCACGCCCGCCAATGTCGCGCGCGACGCGGCGCGCCATCCCACCGAAACGCTGGCCTTCTTCGGCGTGAAGCCGGGCGATACGGTCGTCGAGCTGTGGCCGGGCGGCGGCTGGTATACCGAGATTCTGGCGCCGCTGACCCAGAGTGGTGGCGGCACGCTCTATGCCGCGGCACCGTGGGAGCGCGGGCTGAATACGATCCGCAAGTGGCAGGAGGCCAAGCCCGACGCCTATGGCGCGGTCAAGCTCGCCGAATTTCCCGCGACCGGCGCCGGGCCCAAGGTTCCCGACGGCAGCGCCGACGTGGTGCTCACCTTTCGTAACGTCCACAACTGGCGTTTCGGCGGCATGGACAAGACCGCCGAGGCCTTCCAGCAAATCTATGCGATGCTGAAGCCCGGCGGCGTGCTGGGCGTCGTCGACCACCGCCTGCCCGAGGCGATGGATTCGGCGCTCGAGGAAAAGAGCGGCTATATGAAGCGCTCGTCGATCGTCGCCTTTGCCGAAGCCGCCGGATTCAAGCTGGCGGGCGAAAGCGAGGTCAACGCCAACCCCCGGGACACGCACGATTATGAAAAAGGCGTGTGGAGCCTGCCGCCGACGCTGACCAACAAGGATGTCGACCGCGAAAAATATGTCGCGATCGGCGAATCGGACCGCATGACGCTGAAGTTCGTGAAGCCGGCAAGCTGAGCAAGCCGCTCGAAACGATCGACCCCGCGCTGCTGCTCAGCGCCTATGCGCAGGGGATATTCCCGATGGCCGACGGGGCGGACGACCCGTCGGTCCATTGGGTCGAACCGCGGCTGCGCGCGATCCTGCCGCTCGATGGCTTTCACCTGTCGCGCAGCCTGCGCAAGCTGCTGCTCGCCGACCGTTTCCGCGTCACCACCGACACCGCCTTTCCCGCGATGATGGCGCTGTGCGCCGAAGCCGCCGACGACCGGCCGACGACGTGGATCAACCCGGTGATCCGCGCGAGCTACGAACGATTGTTCCGCATGGGTCACGCCCATAGCGTCGAATGCTGGCACGCGGGGGAACTGGTCGGCGGCCTCTATGGCGTGTCGCTGGGGCGCGCCTTTTTCGGCGAATCGATGGTCAGCCGGATGCGCGATGCCTCGAAAATAGCGCTCGCGCATCTCGTCGCGCGGCTCAGGGCCGGGGGGTTCGAGCTGCTCGATTGCCAGTTCATGACGCCGCACCTCGCCAGCCTGGGCGCGATCGAAATGCCCCAGGCCGCCTATCTCGCGCGGCTTTATTCGGTGCTGTCGGGGGCCGGCGATGCGGCCTTGGGCGCCGCCGCGGGAGCGGCCGGAGCCGGAGTACCCTCGCCGCCATTCCCGGCAGGCGACTGGTCGGCGCTCGATGCCTTGGGCGCCGACGCCGGCTTGGGCGCGGAGCGCGCGACGGGTTCGCCGCCCGGATATGTCATCGCGCAGCTTTTGACGAAGACATCATAGATCGGGTGCTGGATCACATTGCGCTCGGGGCGTTCCTTGAACACCCAGCCCGAAAAGACGCGATACCATTTATTGTCGCGCTGATCCTGCACCGACAATTGCACGAAGGCGCCGGTTTCGGGGGGATCTTCCCACGGCGCCGTCTGTTCGCAGGCGCGCAGGCGAACGATCGCGCGGCCGACGCGCGCGGTATCGCCCGGCTTCATCGTCAGATCCTGCACCAGCCCGTTGCGCTTGTTGAGCAGGCCCAGCACCGCAACGCGTTCGGCCATCGGGGTCGCGCCTTCGATCCCGCCGACTTCCTGCGGCACGGTTTCGGACTTGGCGATCTGCGGGATGTTGCTCGTCGTCTTGGTCTGGTTGCCGCGATCGCAGCCGGCCAGCGTCGTCGCCGCGAGCAGCGCGATCAGCGCGGAACGGAAAAGCGGCGTCGCCACGGCGCTCAGTCGGCGCCGGGCCGCCAGGCCTCGTAATCGCCGGTCGCGGCGGCGCGATGCCCGCCGCGTTCGAGCGCGCCGGCCGGGCGATAGGCACCCAGGCTGCCGGTCAGATTTGCAGTCGGCTCGGCAAGCCAGGGGCGCGGCGCGGGCAGCACGTCGGACGGCAGTTCGTCGAAGGTGCCGTGCAGCCAGCCATGCCATTCGGGCGGCACGCGGCTCGCGTCGTTCGACCCCTTGTAGAGCACCCAGCGGCGCTTGCCGTCGCGCGACCGGAAATAGCGGTTGCCAAGGCCGTCCTCGCCGACCTGCTCGCCATTTTTCCAGCTGCTCAGCAGTGTGCCGACGGTTGCGCCGTCCCACCAGGTGAAAATCTTGCCCAAGATGCTCATGGCGGTGGCGTTTACAGGCAAGCGTGCGGGCTTCGCAAGCGGTCTTTGGCGAAAAGCGGCGCCATTACCGCCTGCCCTACCGCTACTTTGCGTCCTGCCACGTCACCTTGGCGCTTTCGTCGATCCCCAGCTTCGCTGCGGTGCCGCCCGCCAGTTCGAGCACCGCCGCTACTTCGCCGCCGCTGACGACGGGATCGAGCGATTCGGGGATGGCGTTTTCGGCGATCCGGTCGATGCTGCCGTCGGCGCGCACGAAGATCATGTCGAGCGGGATCAGCGTGTTCTTCATCCAGAAATTGGCGATCTTCGGCTTGGCGAACGGAAACAGCATGCCGCCATCGGCGGGCAGCGACGTGCGGAACATCAGTCCCTTTTCCTGTTCGGCCTCGGTTCGCGCGACCTCGACGCGAAAGCGGTGGGTGGTGCCCGCCATTGCGATGGTCAGCGGCACTGTCGCCTCGGCGCCGGCTTCGGCCTCGGCGCCCTTGTCGCAGCCCGCGACGGGCAGCGCGAGCGCCAGGGTGAGGGCGGTCAGCATGGCTCGCATCGGCATCTCCTTGTCGACTTTCTGGTCGCCGTCTTGTCGCCGGCCTCGGGGTGCCGGACGTTCAGCGCCGCTGCCTAATCGAGCGCCGCCTCGGCGTCCAGCGCGGCCAGCGCTGCTGCGTCCCCCGGCGGGACTGCGAGGATGCGCCGCGCGAGCGCGGGCGAATGGCCGGCGCGCGCGAAGGCCGCCACCTGGCGCTCGCGCTGCGCGGGATCGTCGAGCGGCTGGCGCGCGAACGGACCGAAGCGGCGGCGGCGCGCAAATCCGACGGCCGAAGCCACCGCCGCGCCCTCGGCGGCGTCGATCGCTTCGCCCGCGTCGGCTTCGTCGATGCCGTCGACGAAAAGCTGCGCGCGCACGCGCCGCGCGCCCAGCCCGCGCCGCGTCATCGCGGCGCCGCGCATCGCGGCATATTGCCGGTCGTCAAGGTAGCGCAGCCGCTCCATACGGTCGGCGATCGCGTCGCAAGCGGCGCGCGGATCGGCGGCATCGGTCCATTCGGCCTCGCGCAGCTTGCGCCCCAGATAGCGCAGCAATTTCGCCCGGCTGGTCGCGAATCGCGCCACATAGGCGAGCGCCAATTCGTCGAGTCGCGATGCGTCGAGCGGCTTTTTGCTTCGGTCGGACGGAGTGCGGCGGTTGGCCATATGCCATGTTTATGCCACAGTCGGGTCCGATTGAGAACGATCAGAGCCCCTATGCCCGGCGGAAAGCCCGGAAAAATGGGCGATTATGTTCAAACAGTCAGGGATCGCGCACGCTCATCATGGCACCGGAAGATGACATGCTTGTTGCCGCATCCCCCGTTTCCCGGGATTCGACACCCCTTATGACCGAAAATTCCGCTCCTGCGGTGGAGGCGCTTGTCCCCACCCCGACCGAATGCGCCCAGCCGCGCCGCTTTTCGAACTTCGCCACCGTCGGCGAAGCGCTCGACTATGCCGCCGCGGGTACGCGCGGGCTCAATTTTCATGATCCGCGCGGGCGCCTGATCCGCCCCTATCCCTATAGCGAGCTCAAGGCCGATGCGCTCGAGGCCGCCTATCGCCTCGTGGCGGCGGGGGTACAGCCCGGCGACCGCATCGCGCTGGTCGCCGAAACCGGCGCCGAATTTGCCGCGCTGTTCTTCGGCACCATCTATGCCGGCGCCTGGCCGGTGCCGCTGCCGCTGCCGACCAGCTTCGGCGGGCGCGATTCCTATGTCGGACAGCTTGTCGTCCAGCTCACGAGCTGCGACCCCAAGATGCTGTTCTTCCCGCCCGAAATCGCCGCCATGGCCACCGAAGCCGCCGAACAGCGAGGCGTCCAGCCGATGGACTGGAGCGAATTTGCGGCGCGCCCCGCGCCTGTCGTCGATCTGCCCGAACAGAAGCCCGACGAAACCTGCTATCTGCAATATAGCAGCGGCTCGACGCGCTTCCCGCACGGCGTCGCCGTCACCCATGCGGCGCTGCTCAACAATCTCGCGGCGCATGCGCACGGCATGGAATTGCGCGACAGCGACCGCTGCATTTCATGGCTGCCCTGGTATCACGACATGGGCCTCGTCGGCTGTTTCCTGTCGCCGGTCGCCAATCAGGTGTCGGTGGACTATCTCAAAACCGAGGATTTCGCCCGCCGTCCGCTCGCCTGGCTCGACCTCATCAGCCGGAACAGCGGCACGACGCTCAGCTATTCGCCGACCTTCGGCTACGACATCTGCGCGCGCCGTATTTCCAGTCAGACGCATGTCGCCGACCGTTTCGACCTGTCGCGCTGGCGCGTCGCCGGCAACGGCGCCGACATGATCCGCCCCGACGTCATGCAGAGCTTCGTCGATGCCTTCGCCGACGCCGGTTTCAAGGCGAGCGCCTTTCTGCCGAGCTACGGCCTGGCCGAAGCGACGCTGGCGGTCAGCATCATGCCCCCCGGCGAAGGGATCGTTGTCGAACTGGTCGAGGAAACCGAATTGTCGGGGGCCAGCGGCGACGCGGGACGCCCGACCCGCTACCGCGCGATCGTCAACTGCGGCCGCGCTGTGCGCGACATGACGATCGAGGTTCGCGACGAGGACGGCAATATCCTTCCCGACCAGACCGTCGGCAAGGTGTGGTGCACCGGCCCGTCGCTGATGACCGGCTATTATCGCGATCCCGAATCGACCGCCGCCTGCATGAAGGACGGCTGGCTCGATACCGGCGATATGGGTTATCTGTCAGATGGTTACATCTATATCGTCGGCCGCGCCAAGGACATGATCATCATCAACGGCAAGAATCACTGGCCGCAGGATATCGAATGGGCGGTCGAACAATTGCCGGGCTTCAAATCGGGCGACATCGCCGCCTTCGCGATCACCACGCCGGGCGGTGAAGAGACGCCGGCGGTGCTCGTCCAGTGCCGCACCAGCGACGAAAAGGAACGCGCGGCGCTGCACGAAACGATCCGCGACCGGGTCCGCGCGATCACCGGCATGAACTGCCTCGTCGAGCTGATTCCGCCGCGCACGCTGCCGCGTACCAGCTCGGGCAAGCTCAGCCGCTCGAAGGCGCGCGCGCAATATCTGGCGGGCGAGATCCAGCCCTTCCGGATCGCCGCCTGAGCCGAACGGTGCGCAGCGCCAATTCTGTTCCGCTTCGGTACAGAAAATACGACGAAGCGAAGCGCGCGGTTACTTTCGAGTAACCCGCTTTCGCTATGCAAGCGGCGTGAAAAGCCTGTTTAGCGACCAGATTTCGGACGATGATCTTCCGCTGCGCACCCTGTTGGGCCTGACCCGGCAGGACGAAGCGGTCGGCGACCTGCGCCAGCTCCAGATCGCGCCGCTGCGCGGCCGGGGCGCACTGCGCCTCCTGCTCAACGGGGGCATGGCGCTGGTCGCGGGGTTCACCATGATGATGGAAACGGCGTGGCCGGTCGTCGTCGGCTGGCTCCTCGTGACGCTCGCCTTTTCGATATGGTCGTTCCGCACCTTCGACAGGTTGCCGCTCGACGATCCCAAATTCGCGACCGCGGCCGAGTTTCGCCTCTGTCATCGCCATGCGCTGTATTCGGCGCTGCTCTGGGGCGGCGCCTTCTGGTTGCAAGGGCTGACGCCCACGCTCGACCACGTCCTTTCGTTGTGGACGATCGCGCTGCTGCTGATGCTCGCGCTGACGATGGTCGCGCACAGCATGCCGCTGACCTGTATTCTCTATATCGCGCCCGTCACGCTTTCGGCCTCGCTCGCGACCGCGGCGGCCGGCGCGCCGCAGCTGACCGGGGTGACGATGGTCGCGGGGCTGCTCCTCGCCACCTTCTGCCTTCGCTTCGCGCAGACGCACATCCGTATCCGCCGCGCCGAAACCGTGCTGCACGAAAAGTCCGAGACGGTCAGCCTGCTGCTGCGCGAGTTCGAGGACACCTCGGCCGACTGGCTGTGGCAGACCGACAATTCGCGCCGGCTGGTCCATGTATCGCCGCGCCTTGCCTATGCGCTCGGCGGCAGCGCCGAGGCGCTCGAAGGCATTCCGCTGCTTCAGGCGCTGTCGGGCGACGCATGGGAAAGCGCAACCTTTCCCAAGGCACTGCACGACATGGCCGAACGGATGAAGCGGCGCGAAAGCTTTTCGAACCTGATCGTCCCCGTGACGATCGCCGGCAAGCGCCGCTGGTGGGAATTGTCGGCATCGCCGCGCCTCGACGAGAGCGGCAAGTTCCTCGGCTTCCGCGGCGTCGGATCGGACGTCACCGAACAACATGCCACCGCCGAACAGATCGCCAAGATGGCGCGCTTCGACAATCTGACCGGCCTGCCCAACCGGCTGAGCCTGCACGAAGACCTGGCGCGCGCGCTGACCCACGCGCTCGAGGCGAAATCACGCTGCGCAATGATGATGATCGACCTCGATCGCTTCAAGGCGGTGAACGATACGCTCGGCCATCCGGTCGGCGACAAATTGCTCGCGCAGGTCGCCGCGCGGCTCAAGAGCATGATGGAACAGGGCATGACCTGCGGCCGCCTGGGCGGCGACGAATTCGCGGTCGTGCTTCACAATATCGTCTCGTCCAAGGAGATCGAGGATCTGGCGCGGCGGATCATCGCGACGATCAGCCGGCCCTATGTGGTCGACAATCACCAGCTCTTCGTCGGCGCCAGCGTCGGCTATGCGATCGGGCCGCAGGACGGCAATACGGTCGAAACGCTGACCCGCAACGCCGACCTCGCACTCTACAAGTCGAAGGACAAGGGCGGCAATGTCGTCGCCGCCTATGTCGCCTCGCTCCACGCCCAGGCCGAGGAACGGCGCGTGATGGAGCAGGAATTGCGCGGCGCGCTCGATCGCAAGGAGTTCGAACTTTACTACCAGCCCGTCGTCACCGCCGAGGATGGCACGCTCAACGGCTTTGAGGCCCTGATCCGCTGGACCAACCAGAAACTCGGCAGCGTATCGCCCGGCCGCTTCATTCCGCTGGCCGAGGACAGCCGCCTGATCGGCCCGATCGGCGAATGGGTGCTGCGCACCGCCTGCGCCGAGGCGATGCGCTGGCCGTCTAATCTGAAGGTCGCGATCAACGTGTCGGCCGAACAGCTCACCGATCCCAATTTCGCCTCGGTTGTCGTCTCCGCGCTCGCGCAGAGCGGCCTGCCTCCGCAGCGGCTCGAGATCGAAGTGACCGAAAGCGTCTTTCTGCGCGACGGCGGCGGCGCAGCGCAGCTGCTCGACCAACTCATCGGCCTCGGCGTCCGGCTGTCGCTCGACGATTTCGGCACCGGCTATTCGTCGCTCGGCTATCTGCGCAAGACGCAATTCTCGACCATCAAGGTCGACCGCAGCTTCGTCGTCGGCGCCGCAAAGGGCAGCATCGAATCCATCGCGATCATCCGCGCCGTCGTCGCGCTCGCCGACAGCCTCGGCATGTCGACGACCGCAGAAGGCGCCGAAACCGAGGTCGAGGTCGACACGCTGCGCACGCTCGGGTGCAGCAATATCCAGGGCTATTATTATGGCCGTCCGATGCCGGCAACCGACGTGCTGACGCTGTTCCGGCCGCCCGAATCGATCGCGACCGCAGCGGCCTGACCGCCCTCGGTTCACCGCTTCCGCATCGGTCCGCCGCGGCGCCGAAACGCCCGTTCGGCGACGAAGCGAAGAGCCTGAGCGACGAATTGCACAGCTTAACAAAAGGTTCCCCCACCCACCGCACCAACGGCGCAACTCACCGCTAGACGGGTGGTGGTTGCGAAAGCCTGTGGCAGAGACGCTGCAACGCTTGAAGACAAGCCAATGGGGGGTCGCCTTTCATGCTTCATCGCCGCTTTCTGGGTGCATTTGCGCTGTGTGCTTCGCTGCTCGTCAGCCTTCCCGCCGCCGCGCAGAGCTATCTCCAGTGCGTCCCCTTCGCCCGGTCGGAGTCGGGTGTCGAAATCCGCGGCAATGCCAAGACCTGGTGGTCGCAGGCGGCCGGTGAATATAAGCGCGGCCACGAACCCCGGAAGGGTGCCGTCATGGCATTCGCCGCGACCCGCGGCATGCCGCTGGGCCATGTCGCCGTCGTGAAAAAGGTCATCAGCGACCGCGAAATCCTGATCGACCATGCCAATTGGTCGCCGATCAACGGTCGCCGCGGCCAGATCGAGCGCAACGTCCGCGTCGTCGACGTCAGCGACGCCGGCGACTGGAGCGCGGTGCGCGTCTGGTATGCGCCGATCGGCGATCTCGGCCTGCGCGCCAATCCGGTGCAGGGCTTCATCTATCCCGACAGCGACAGCGCGCCCGACAGCTCGACCTTCGACGCACCGGTGTGGGCGAGCAACAATTGGAAGCCGGGCAACGGCCTCGACGTCGTCGCCGCCTCGCTGCGCTGAGTTGAACTGAGCAAAGTCTAACCGCTAATCGTCATTGCGAGCGCTGCGAAGCAATCTCCGGCTGTCGATCTGGAGATTGCTTCGCTGCGCTTGCAATGGCGAAAGGCCGATCAGTCGTCCGACGCGTCGTCGCTCTCGGCCCCGGCATCTTCGAACCAGGCTTCGACCGGGCCCGACAGCTTGATCGTCATCGGCTGGCCGAAACGATCCTTCGACTTGCCCGCCGCGACGCGGATCCAGCCTTCCGAGATCGAATATTCCTCGACATCGGTGCGTTCCTGGCCCTTGAACCGGATGCCGATGCCGCGTTGCAGCACCTCCATGTCGAAATGCGGCGAGCGGGGGTTGGTCGACAGGCGGTCGGGGGGCGTATCGGTCATCTGAAATCTCCGTTTTCTGGCCGCTGCCGCTAGGCGAGCCAGGCTCGCAAATCAAGCGCCGCTGCGCCTTGCCATGCTGCTCCGCCTTGCGTGCCATAGCGGAACAGAAGCGCTGCCCCGCGCCGCACGCGCAACGCCCCATCGCGAAATAGAGGGTTAATGACCGATATTTCCGGAACCGGCCGAATGGCCCGGATTTGCGGCGTTCACGCGGCCACAGGCGCGCCGATATCCGAATTAACCATAGGAAAAGACGAAACTTTCTTCGGGAAGGCCGCGTCTTTTGGGCAGGGACCAGATCCACGCGTGGAGGAGAAAATCCATGGTTTCAACGCGTCTTGATCGTCGTATTTCCTTGCTCATCGCCCTGCCCGTCTGCTTGGTGCTCGGCGCCTGCGAATCGTCGGGAAGCTACCGCGTCGGCGCAGTCGGCCCGGCCGGACCGACCGGCGCTGCCGGTCCGCAAGGCCCCGAAGGGCCCGCCGGACCGCAAGGCCCCGCTGGCCCCGCTGGCCCCGCTGGCCCCGCCGGCGGCGCGCTCGGCCTTGGCGATGCGGGCGCTCTGGCTGTCGGCGGTCTGGTCGGGCCGGGCGGCATCGCGGGCACCGGCCTGCTCGCCAACACCGGCGATCCCGCGAACGTCAATCCGGTGATCGGCGGCGTGCTCGTCAAATCGGGCGGGCTCGTCAATGTCGTCGCAGACAAGACGCTGCTGCTCGCCAATGCGGTCGACAGCAAATTGCCCGGCGGCACCAACCTCGTCGGCACGGTCGTCGGCGTGGTCAAGAGCACCGGCGTCGCGCTCGTCCAGACGGGCAACGGCCAGCAATATCTGCTCGACGGCCTTGCCGCCGCGCCCGGCGAACTTGTCACCGCCACGATCGGCAAGGCAACCGCGATCGGGTCGCCCGGCGCTTCACCGCTGATCGGGGCGAGCATCCTGTCGCCCGGCCAGACCAACGGATCGCTGCTGACCGTCGGGGTCGGGTCGAACGGCAACCTCGTGACGCTGCAACCCGGCGGCAGCGGCAATCTGCTCGGCGGTCTTGGCGGCGCGGTGCCGGGAACCGCCACACCGGGCAGCGGGGCGGGCAATCTGGTCGGCACGCTGACCAGCACGGTCGGCACCACCGTCGGCGGCGTAGTCGGTCAGGCAGGCGGTCAGGCCGGAGGTTCAGGCACCGAAAAGGGCGGTCTGGTCTCGGGCGTCACCCAGGGCGTCGGCGGCCTCCTTGGCGGGTTGAAGCCGCCGCGCGGGGATTGATCGCGATCATGCGCAGCCCGAACCGGTGCGGCGCCGCGGCGTTGGCAGCAGCGATGCTGCTGCCCGCCGCGGCGTCTGCCGCCCAACCGTCGGCCACCCCGCTCGAACCGGGGCGCCCGCCGCTGTCCCCGACCAGCGACCGGCCTTTCCCGCTTCCCGATCCGGAGATGTCAGCGCCGTCGCCGGCACGCACCGCGCCGCAGGGGCGCCCCGACATCGCGATCCGCAAGGTCCGCTTCATCGGGGCAGGCGTCCCCGCCAATGTTGCCAAGGCAGCCGAGCGCTATATCGGCCGCCCCGCCTCGACCGAAAATCTGAAGCGCCTCGCCGCCGCGATGACGCGCGCCTATAACCGGTCGAGCGTCGCGCTGTTCACGCTCGTCATCCCCGAACAGGATTTTGCGGACGGCGTCGTCACCGTCGCCTCGGCCGAGGGGCATATCAGCCGCGTGACGATCAGCGGCGATGCGAAGGGCGGCTCCGCCCCGCTGATCGCGCGCATGGCGGCACCGCTGCCGGGGCAAGCCCCATTGCCGCGCGCCCGGTTCGAACGCGCGCTCGGCACTATCGCCGACATCCCGGGCACCAAGGTCACCCCGACGCTGGCGCTCGGCGACAGTCCCGGCGCGGTGGCGCTCGATCTGGCGGTCGACGCCAGCCGCCCGACGCTCGGCGTCGGCTTCACGACGCGGTCGAGCCCCTATGTCCGCGACGGCATCGTCGAGGCGACCGCGCGCGGCTACAGCCTTCTGCGCAGCGGCGACGAAAGCCAGCTCGGCGGCGCGGCGGCGGTCGATTTGAAATCGCTGCTCTACATCAACGCCCGCCATTCGACGCCGCTGGGCGCCGCGGGCACGCGCGCCGAGCTGTCGGTCGCGGCGCTACGCACCCGGCCGCGTGCGCTCGCCATCGACGGCAAGGCGTGGAGCGGCGGGCTGGCGGTGACCCACCCGCTGATCCGCAGCACGCGGCGCACCCTGACCCTGTCGGGTCGGCTCGACTATCTCGATTCGCGCAACGCCCTGTTCGGCACCACGATCGCGGCGGAAAAAAGCTGGACCGCCAGCGGCGCGCTGGCCTTTCGCCTGACCGAGGACCGCAGCGTCGTCGGCGCCCGCATCGGCGTCTCGCGCGGCCTCGACATCGCCGGCGCGCGCGTCGATCCGGCGGTGGGGGAAGCGGGCTTCCTCTATGCCGATGCGGCGATCGAGGCGAATCAGGCGATCGGCAAGCGCGTTGTGCTGCGCGCCGCCGCCACCGGGCGCTGGACGCGTGACCGGCTGCCCGCGGCGCAGCGCTTCAGCGTCGGCGGCGCCAGCTTCGGGCGCGCCTTCGACGACGGGCTGGTCAGCGGCGACCGCGGCTATGCAGGCTTCGGCGAGCTGGCACTGCGCCCGCTGGCAAAGGGCGCGCTCGCGAAGAGCGAGGTCTATGCCTTCGCCGACTATGCCGATGTGACGCTGCTCGCGCGCCCCGCGACCCCGCGCAGCCGGTTCGATCTGGGAAGCTGGGGCGGCGGGGTGCGCCTGTCGTACCGCGACAATGCGACGATCGGGGTCGAGTTCGCCGATGCGTGGAACCAGCCCGCCCCCGGCTTCGATCAGGGCTGGCGCGTCGCGCTCGCCTGGAAAGTCTCGATCCGCCCCTGACCGGCGCTCTCAGGCGGTACGGCGCCCGCGCTCGCGAGGTGGCGGCGCCTCGGCCTTGAACAGCGTTTCGGCGACCGGATAAAGCTCGCTTTCCTCGCGCGCGATGCGGTCGCCCAGCGCGGTCAGGATCGCGCGCGTTTCGGCGCAGAAGCCCGGCCAGTCGGCCTCGACGCGCAATTGGGTCCAATAGCTGTCATAGGCCTCGAACGCCTCGGCGATATGGCCCATCTCGTCGACGAAGCGCGCGGCAAGCTCGGCCAGCACCGGCTCGCCCTTCGTCTGCAACCGCGGATAGAGCGCCCAATCCTCGCACTTCAGATGACGTACCAGCGTATCGCGAAACATCCCGCGCACCGCGGCCAGCTCGGTCGGCCGCGGCGGGCGCCGGCCTGCGACAAATTCGATCATGAAGCCCGACAGGGTGACGAGCGCCGCATGTTCGGCGCGCAATCGGCGCATTTCCTGCGTCAAAGGCATGAACCACCCTCCAGTCGAGCGGTCCCTCACTTGCCCGCATAACGCCGCATGCTGAAAAGAGCGTTAAGCACGCTCGGCCATACGCCCACCGGGTCCGCCGCCGCGGGCGGTGCCGTTGGCGTCGGCACCGACTGGACTTGCCCACAGCGACCGCCCATGCTGGCGCGAAACGGGATGGAGATCGGGTGAATGACGGATCTGGTATTGCGCGCCGACGAAGGCGGGATCGCGACGCTGACGCTCAATCGTGCCGACAAGCGCAATGCGCTCAACCTCGCGCTATGGGCCGAACTCGACGCGCATATTTCGGATCTCGCGGCCGCGGGCGATGCGATCGGCGTGGTCGTGCTGCGCGCGAACGGGCCGGTCTTCTGCGCCGGGAACGACCTCAAGGAACGCGGGGTCGAAGCGCCGCGGCCGCATTATCAGGCGTCGATCGTCACCCGCCTTGCCGAGCTGCCGCAACCGGTGATCGTCGCGGTGCAGGGTGGCTGCTTTACCGGCGGGCTCGAACTGGCGCTGGCCGGCGACATCATCGTCGCGGCGGAAAGCGCGCATTTCGCCGATACGCACGGCAAGTTCGGGCTCGTCCCCATCTGGGGGATGAGCCAGCGCCTGCCACGCCGCGTCGGCGAATGGAAGGCGCGCGAGATGAGCTTCACCGGCCTGCCGGTCGACGGGCGCGAGGCCGCGCGCATCGGCCTTGCCAATCATTGCGTCGCCGACGACCGGCTCGACCTTGCCGTCCGCACCCTCGCCGAAGCGATCGCCGCCCAGTCGCGCCACAGCGTCTTCGCCTACAAGCGCCTCTACCGCGAACAAGCCGACCTCCCCCTCGCCGCCGGCCTCGCGCACGAAGTGTTCAACAGCGCCGGCGTTGCGCCGGACGTCGCCGAAAGGGTGGCGCGACAGTTCTGACGGTCGCCCAGCGGCGGTTGTGGGGAGGGAAGCGGACGTTGTGGTGAACCGCTTTGTGTACCCCGGCAAAAGCCGGGGCCCAGAGCATCAAAAGCCGGTGTTGGTAATGTAAATCTCTGGACCCCGGCCTTCGCCGGGGAACACATATAGACGCTGGGCTCCACCTCGGTCGTCATCCCGGACTTGATCCGGAATCCATTCTTCCGACGCGGCGTGAATGGATCCCGGATCAAGTCCGGGATGACGATAAAGAAGATGTCTACGATCGGTCGTTAGCTGCCAATCCCCCGTCTACCCCGACACCCCCTCACCGCTCGCGATACGCCGGAGGCCGTTTGCCGAGGAAGGCCCCGAGCGCTTCCTTATGGTCTTCGGTTGCCGACAGGATGACCTGCTGACGATCCTCAATTGCCATGGCGGCGTCGAGGCTCTGTGCGTCGATGTTGAGGTTGAGCGCCTGTTTCGACAGGCGCAGTCCCCAAGGGCTGGTCGCGAGCATTTCTTCGGCGAGCGCCAGGCCGCGGTCCAGCAGTTCGTCCTCGGCGACGATCTCGCTCACCAGTCCTGCCGACAGCGCGCGCTCGGCGTCGATGAAGCGGCCGGTCAGGATCATCTCCGCCGCCAGGCTGGCGCCGACGAGGCGCGGCAGGAAATAGCTCGACGCCATGTCACAGCCGCCCAGCCCGATGCGGATATAGGCGGCGTTGCACCGAAAGCCGGGCGCCGCATAGCGCACATCGGCGGCGAGCATCAGCGACAGTCCGCCGCCCGCCGCGGCGCCGTGGCCCAGCGCGATGATCGGCTGCGGACAGGCGCGCATCTTGCGATAGATATTGCCGATGCTCGTCTGGGTGCGCAGCGTGCGCAGCACCGGCGTCTCGTCGCTCGACCGGTCCTCCTGAATGTCGAGCCCGGCGCAAAAGCCGCGCCCCGCCCCGCGCAGGATGACGACGCGCACCGCGGGCCGCGCGGCCAGCCCGCCGAAATAGTCGTTCAGTTCATCGACGAGCCCCTCGCTCAGCGCGTTGAGCCGCGCGGGCCGGTTAAGCGTCGCGATCTCGATCTGGCCGCGCGCCTCGATCAGCAGTTCGCCGCTCACAGCGTCTGGCCGTCGTCGATGGTGATCACCGAACCGGTGATACCGCGCGCCGCGTCGGAGCACAGCATCAGCAGCGGCGTGTGCAGGTCGCTCGGTGGACGCAGCCGCTGGCGCGGGAAGCTCGCGACGAACTTGGCCCCCGCCTCGCTCGCGAACAGTTCGGCGGTCATTTCGGATTCGAAATAGCCCGGCTGGATGACATTGACGCTGATCCCGCGCCGCGCCCATTCGCGGGCAAGTGCCTTGCCCATGTGGCGAACCGCAGCCTTGGTGGCGCCATAGACCGAGGTCGCCGGAAAGATCTTTTCCGCCGTTATCGACCCGATGATGACGATGCGGCCATTTTCCTTGTCGCGGCTGCCCGCCGCCTCGAGCCGGCGCGCGCCTTCGGTCGCGGTCAGGAAGACCCCGCGGACATTGGCGGCGAGGAGGAAATCGACATCCTCGACCGACAGGCCAAGCGCCACCTTCTCGGTCGCGACGCCGGCGTTGGCGACGATCGTATCGACAGTGCCGAACGCGGCCTCGGCGGCGTCATAGGCGGCCTTGGTCGAGGCTTCGTCGGTAACGTCCATGCTGACCGCGACCGCTTCGCCTCCCGCTGCGCGGATCGCCTCGACCTGCTCGGCAAGCTTGTCGGCGCGGCGTGCCGCGAGCACCACCTTCGCGCCTGCCGCGGCGAGCGCCTTTGCAAAGCCCGCGCCCAGCCCCGACGACGCGCCGGTCACCAGTGCGACGCGCCCGCTGAGGTCGAATTTCGGTTCGCTAGCCATATGTCTCTCCCTTGTCCTGGCCGCCGGACGGGCGATGCGCGGGCGGCGGCAGGGCCGCACCGTCAGTTAAGTTGACGCTTACGTCAACGGCGAGCGATGGCAAGCCCTTCCGCCCCTGGCTGACGGAAAAACGCCGCGCGGGGGGTTGACCAACTATATTTGTTCCCCTATTGTTCTTTTTGTGCACACACAACCTGTTCCCCCGTCGCAGCCGCCAAGCGTGGCGGACGGGGGATAAAGGGCCTCCGCTCCCCACCCTTAATTGGCATACCAAATCCGCAACTTTACAATGCGGCGTCCCCCACCACTATCGCATCAGCTTTTGCGAATGGGGAACGGGACATGACGCACGCCTTGGCGGTGATGACGGATCAGCATTGGGGCGATTATCCGGATGCGGCCGAACCGGCGGACTTGTCGCCCGGCGCCCCGCCCTTCTGTCCGAAAGCGCGGGCGCATATGGTGCGCAACCTCATCCGGCATCGCCGACGCCGCGAACAATTGTTCGGCGCCGAGGTCTTCGCCGATCCGGTGTGGGACATTCTGCTCGACCTCTATTCGTCGCATCATGAAGGAAAGAATGTCGCGGTGACCAGCCTGTGCATCGCCGCCGCCGTCCCGCCCACGACCGCGCTGCGCTGGATCAAGGTGATGACCGAAAAGGGGTGGCTGGTGCGCGCCCGCGATCCCGCGGACGGGCGCCGCGTCTATGTCGGTCTGGGCGCCGATGCGCTGGTGCGGCTCGATCTCTATTTCGCCGGACTGCAGGGCTTCTGATCGGGCTTCTGCCCGCGGGTCAGTCGGAGAAATAGCGCTGCTGAAGCCGCGCCATCTCCTCGGCCGAAGGGGTCTCGCCGATCCGGCCGTTCAATATCTCGATCGCCGAGTTGAGTTCGATGGCCGCCTGCGCTTCGCCGATGGCATCGAGCAGGGCCAATTGCCCCACCAGCACATCGCGCACGCCGCGCAGCCGCTTCGTCTCGTCTGGAACCTTCGTCATAGACCGCGCTTGTCCTCGAACTCGCGGCGCAACGGACCCTTGGCGGCGGCGAGCGGGAGCGGCGTTAGCAGACGGCGGGCATGCCGGAAATGTCGAACTGGTCCGGATCGGACGTCAGCGGCGGCGGCAATCCGAAACGCCGCCGGAGAGCCACAGAGCGCCCTCCGCTTCAGTCACGACCACCCTCCCCCGGTTCTGAAGCAGCGCGGCGACGCGCAGCACGGTCGATGCCGCCAGTCCCGTCGTCAGGGCTATATCGTCGATACCGCGGCGATCGTCTGCAATCGCGGCCAGAACCGCGCCCGCCTTGGCGGCCACGCCCGGCGCCAGCGGCGGATCGAAATCATCGAACATATAAGACCAATCTAGCGCGCGTTGCGGCGCGCGGCGTCGTCATTCTGCTTGCGTCGCCGCCTTCGGTCGGCCTGAAACCATGCGGTTGCCAGCACGATCACCAGCATCTGCGGATAGGCCCAGAAGCCTTGCCCCGCCGAGTAGAGCCGCGGCCAGAGATCGGGCAGGACCAGCTTCGTCAGATGCGTCATACAGGTGATGAGCTGGAACGCCGGGAGGCACAGCGTCCAATAGCGGCGGCTGACCAGCGCATGACCGAGATAGACCGCGAGCATGACGAAATCGAGCAGCGTCACGAGCAGGCTGAACGTCTCGAAGCGCGTGCCCGAAATGATCAGAGCCGCCGGCGTCAGCACCGAAGCGACGAACACCGTCCAGATCGCAAAGCGCGTTTCGCGCTCGCCCGCCCACTGGACATACACCAGAACGGACAGAAGAACGAAAAGATAGATATAGCCCCAGATCAATCGGCGAGCCTCCGCTTATCGGCACCCACGACCCGGGACATGCTTCAGGCGGCCCGCGTGGCCGGCCGGCGCGGCGTGTCCGCGTCGCTCTCGGCAAGCGTCGCGCTCGCCGGAACCACCTTGCCCAGATCGCCCGATCCGACGACCATATTGCGCAGCCCGACCCGGTCTTTCAGCGAGGCCAGTTCATTGTGGAGCGCGACGACCTGCGACCGACCCTCGAACAGGCCGGCAACCGCCGACTGAAGATGCGCGAAGGCACGGTCGCCGACCACCGCCGACAGGCGGGCCCCCGCCTGCGCATCGGGCAAGGATGTCACGAGCACGCCCAGCTTCGCAATCGCATTGTCGATGGCGGCTTCGGCCGCATGCACCTCGTTCGCGAGCTTGTTGGCCACGGCCAGTCGTTCTTTCAGCATGATTTTCTCCCCGCGCGCGCTGCCGCGACAACGCGCCTTCAGGGGGTCGACAGGAGTTTCGAAACGCCGGCATAGCCATTCAGCAAGACCCCGAACGCGATGCTGGCCCCGATCGCGATCGCCAGGATGATGACCAGTCGCCACCAGATCGAAAGCCCGTTCTCTCCCCCGAAAAATGTGGCGATCGGATGCGATGGCTCCAGCCACGCGGCCGCATCGTCGGAAGCGCTCCCGGCGCCGCCCACCTGCCTGTCCCGTTGCTCGAGATCGTCGGGACCGACACCATCTCCCGCCGACGCCCCCTTGTCGGCGAGGCGGTCGGAATCGGGAAGGTCGAACTTTTCATATACCAAATTGGTGCTGGCTGCGGCCGCTACCGCGCCGTCCACGGCGCCAGCACTCTCGGCCCAGATCTTAGCCGCGACGAAGCGGGATTTGGTATCGAGCTTGGCGCATGCCGATTTCAGCCGGGCGTCGACCGTGTGCGGCGAAAGACCAAGCACGCGGGCGATTTCCTTGGACGCCAGACCTTCGCCAACGGCTTTCAGACAGTCGATCTCGCCAGCCGACAGGCTGCCAATGCCGCTATCCTTTCCCATATCCGCCCGACTCATCGATTCCGCGCCTTGGTTTACCGTCCTTGGGCCCGTAACAGGCCATCGCCTGCGTCCATCCCTGCCCCGTCAGGCGCACCGCTTCGTCGCGCCGACCGCCTTCAGCCTATCGGGCGAACCGTAACGAAGGGCAATGCAAAAGTCGCCTGTGCCAGCGGACATGGCCATCGTCCGGCGCCCAAGCGCCGAAGGACGACGCAAACCGCTGCACCGGCAATCTTTATTCGACGACGGGCCGAAGCGACATGCACCTGTCATATTGAATTCCTACTTGGCCCGCGAACCGGATCACAAACCTCTCTCCCTCGCGTTCCCAAGGAGCATCCATGAAAAGCCTCACCGCCTGCGCGCTTGTCGCGCTGCAATTTGCTGCGCCTTCGATAGCCTTCGCCGAAGAAGCCGTTTCCACCGACGTCGAGGCGGCAAAGGACGGTGATGCCATCATCGTGACCGGAACGCGCGACACGCGGCGCACCCAGTTCGATACGCTGGCGCCGATCGACGTCCTCTCGTCGCAGGCGATCGACGGCAGCGTGTCCGACGACCTGTCGGACTCGCTCGCGCAGTTGCTCCCCTCCTTCAATGTTCAGCGGTTGCCCGCGGCCGACGGGCTCGCGTTCGTGCGCCCGGCGACGCTGCGCGGTCTGTCCCCCGACCAGACCCTCGTGCTGGTGAACGGCAAACGCTATCACCGCTCGGCGCTGCTCGGGACGCGCGGTGCGCAGGCCGCCGATCTTGCGACCATTCCCAATCTTGCGATCAAGCGGGTCGAGGTGCTACGAGACGGAGCATCGGCGCAATATGGCTCGGATGCGATCGCCGGCGTCATCAACATCATTCTCGACGATCAGCCCGGAATGGACGCTTTCGGGCAATATTCGCAATATTATGAAGGCGACGGCGCAAGCTATCAGACCGGTGCCCAAGGCGGGGTAGCGCTCGGCGACCGCGGTTCCATCGTCTTTAGCGGCGAATTCACCAAATCGGACGCGACATCGCGCACGCGCCAGCGCCCCGATGCAGAGGCTTTTCAGGCGGCGCATCCCGAACTCGTCATCCCGAATCCGGTTCAGCGCTGGGGCCAGCCCGATCTGCGATCGGTGCGCGGCGCGATCAACGCCGACTATGCGATTGCGGACGCGATCACCCTCTACGCTTTCGGGACGATCGCTGACGGCGAGGGTGTCACCGATTTCAACTGGCGCAATCCCGCGAACACCGGAAATGTCTACAACCCCAGCCCGGCCTTTCCCGACTTCAGCTTCACCGACCTGTATCCGGCAGGCTTCACGCCGCGCTTCGGCAGCCAGTATGACGACTATCAGGCGGTCGGGGGAATCCGCGGCGCGGCGGGCGATACCTTCACCTATGACCTCAGCGCGTCGACCGGGCGCAGCCGTATCGATTACACGATGCAGGAATCGCTCAACGCTTCGCTTGGCCCCGACAGCCCGACCAGCTTCTACCTTGGCCGCCTGCGGCAGAGCGAATTCAACCTCAATGCCGACTTCGTCTATCGCTTGCCGCTCGGGATGGTCGAACCAGCGAACATCGCCTTCGGTGCCGAACGGCGTAAGGAAACCTATGCCATTTATCCTGGTGACCCCGCTTCCTATGCGATCGGGCCGGGGGCGGCATCGGGGCTTGCCCCGAACAGCAACGGCTTTCCCGGCTTCAGCCCGCTCAACGCCGGCGAATGGTCGCAGACCAGCTATGCCGGCTACCTCGACGTCGAATTGCGCCCGATCGAGGCGCTGACGCTGGGCGCCGCCGGCCGCTACGAGGATTTCTCGGATTTCGGCGACACCTTCAACTACAAGCTGTCGGCGCGGCTGGAGCCGGTTCGCGGCATTGCGTTGCGCGCGACCTATTCGACGGGCTTCCGCGCCCCGACTCCCGGTCAGCTCAACGCGGTGAACACGACGCAGGGCCTCGACACCACGACGCTGCAGATCTTCAACCGCGGCCGGCTGTCACCCAATGACCCGATCGCAATTGCCCTCGGCGCCCAGCCGCTCAAGCCCGAAAAGTCACGGAACCTGACGGCG
Source organism: Sphingopyxis sp. A083 (assembly GCF_001468495.1). Lineage (NCBI taxonomy): Bacteria > Pseudomonadati > Pseudomonadota > Alphaproteobacteria > Sphingomonadales > Sphingopyxidaceae > Sphingopyxis > Sphingopyxis sp. A083. Next base: position 71,952 of record NZ_LNSK01000011.1, read on the forward strand.
GGGCTGACATTCCAGTCGTCCTTCGGCCTGACCGCGAGCATCGACGTCTATCAGATCAAACTGCGCGACCGCTTCGGCCAGTCGGCAACCTTTGCCGTTCCGGCCGACCTGCCCAATCCGCAGCGCTTTACCGCGGTGACCTATTTCACCAACGACTTCGACACGCGGACGCGCGGCATCGATCTCGTGCTCGGCTATGCACGCGACATCGGCCCCGGGCGCGCCGATGTGAACCTTGCGTATAATTATAATCAGACGAAGGTGACGAGCGGCACGACCGCGGCCATCGGCAACGAGACGCAGCGCATATTGTTCGAGGACCGGCTGCCCAAGCACAACGCCACCGCCTCGCTGGGCTACAGCGTCGGCCCGTTCGGGATACAGGCGCGGGCGCGCTATTATGGCGCGTGGACCGATGTGAGCGGCAACGCGACGGGCGATGTCTTCCAGCGCTTCGGTTCGATCATGCTGTTCGATCTGTCGGCAAGCCTGGCGCTAAACGAGCATGTCACGCTGCGCGCCGGGGCCGAGAATATCTTCAACACCTATCCCGACGAAGCGACGAACCAAGCGGTGCGCGGCCTCATCTATTCGCGCAACGCCCCCTATGACACCGACGGCGGCCAATATTATGTCCGCCTGGGCATCACATTCTAGGGCGAAAGGCGCGGACGATGGACCTCAACCGCAGACAGATGCTGATGGCCGCGGCGGCATTACCGGTGGCAGGGCGTGCCGACACCCTGCCGCCACCGGTGCGCAGCGGGGCAGCGTCCGCGCCGCCCGACGACGAAGCCTATTGGGCGGGCGTCGCCGGGCACTATGATGTGGTTCCCGGCATCACCCAGCTCGAAAACGGCAATTGGGGGATGATGGCGAACCCGGTTCTGCGGGCTTATGAAGTCGCGATCGAGCGCGTAAACCGCGAAACAAGCTATTATGCGCGGCGCGGTATGGCGCCGGACCTGATCGCGGTGCAAAAGCGCGTCGCCGCCAAGCTCGGCGTCGCGCCCGACGAGATCGCCTTCACGCGCAACGCGACCGAAGCGCTCAAGGCGCTGATCGGCGGCTACAACGGGCTGCGCCCCGGCGATGCCGTCCTCTACGCCGATCTCGATTACGACAGCATGCAGGCATGCTGCGATTCGCTGAAGATGCGGCGCGGGGTCGATATCGTGCGGATCGCGCTCCCCGAACCGGCGACACACCAGGGGCTGATCGATTGCTATGCGGCGGCACTCGACGCCCATCCGCGCGTGCGCCTGATCCTGCTCACCCACCTCAGCCATCGCACCGGCCTCGTCATTCCGGTGCGTGAGATCATCGCCATGGCGCGGGCGCGCGGGGTCGATGCGATCGTCGATGCGGCGCATAGCTGGGGGCAACTCGACTTCGCCCTGCCCGATCTCGACGCCGATTTCGTCGGGCTCAACCTGCACAAATGGATCGGCGCACCGCTGGGCGTCGGCGCGCTCTATATCCGCCGGGACAAGCTCGACCGGATAGATCCCGACATGGCGAATGCACCGCCGTTCAGCCCAAAGGCCCAAAGCCGCGTCCACACCGGCACGGTCGATTTTGCGGCACAGCTCAGCGTGCCGGCCGCGCTCGATTTTCAGGACGCGATCGGCGACGCGCCGCGCGCCGGCCGCTTGCGCCACCTGCGCGATCTGTGGGCCGAGCCGCTCCGCGGCGTGCCGGGAATCGAAATATTGACCCCCAACGACCCGCGCCTGCACGGCGGCATCACCTCGTTTCGGCTTTCGGGCAAGACCAGCGAGGCCGACAATATCGCGATCGCAAAGCGCCTGCTGGACGACCACCGCATCTTCACGGTCCACCGCTCCGGCCCGGCCCGCGGCGCATGCGTCCGGGTCACGCCGGCGCTCTTCAACAACGCAAACGACATGACCCGGCTCGTCGCGGCATTGCAGGATATGCTGCGCTAGAGCGGACTGCGAGGCCGCTCTGGCCTCCGCCATCGACTTGAACCGGCTGGCTGGGGCGGCAGGAACCTCACCTAAGGAAAAGCTGCACCTCAAAAAGCCCTGATTTCGGCCATTCTCGCGTGGCACCAGTTGCGACTGGCTACACTCACTGGCTACAGTTAGTGGCATCACAGACCAACTGCAATAGAGCTTCGGTGCTGCGTACGAGTACGGGCCCCTGGGCTCTTGCGCAGCGCGTTGTTAAGCGATGTCACGGCGTTAATTTGCACATCGCATGCCGCCCGCTCTCGCCCCAATGAAAAAGGTTCTCCATAGCAACCGCGCCTCGTAGGCGCCGTCCTATCTCGTCAGCAATCAGAAAAACCCCTCGTACCGCGTCTACCAAGTTAGTCCGCGAGAAAAGGGCTGACCGCGCGGCAAATACACCTAAATCAGTGCTGCAATCTTGCCTGTCCACCGACTAAGCGCGTCAATTCAGGTAGCAGCGCTGCGATAATGCTTCCAGAAAATATGACTGGAGGCCACCCGCGGTGCGGGCGGGCACCCGTTACCTTGCGCCCAGATCTATTGAAATTCGAATAAATGAAAAAAACTTCTGAGTAGCTTGGGATGACATTGCGACGATCCTATAACTCAGGGTCGGCGAAATAATCACGTCCGACGAGATGGAATATTGTCTCCAAGGAGTGAAAAATGAAAATTTGGCCAAAGCCGCAGGATGTACTGCTCGATCAGTATTATACGTGTCAACAAGTCGCACGAAAACTATATGGCGTGTTCCAGGAGTATTTTGATCCGAACCAATATCAGCTAGTCGAGCCGAGCGCTGGCACCGGATCGTTTTTCAGACTGATGCCCCATGAGAGCCTCGCGTTTGATGTTGATCCAAAATATCCGGGTATCCGCACAGCTGATTTCCTATGCGTTGAAATCCGCAGCGAACGAGAGGTGGCTGTGATCGGCAATCCGCCGTTCGGCCGGAATGCCAGTATAGCAGTGCGCTTCTTCAACCATGCTGCGTGCCAGGCGAGTGTCATCGCACTCATACTGCCGAGATCAATTCGGAAGGCCTCCATAGAAAATCGCCTTGATCGTAACTTCCATCTAATCCACGAGGAGACTGTGCAGCGTGACGCGTTCCTATTCAGGTCCAAGCCGTACGATGTACCGGCTGTATTCCAAATCTGGGAGCGTCGCGATGACCTGCGAGAGTTGCAACATGTCGCGTTCCACCATCGGGATTGGAGTTGGACGACGCCAGAACGAGCCGACTTCGCGATACAGCGCGTCGGTGCGCGAGCAGGTCGCGTGCACCGAGACCTCACGCGGAGTCCGTCTTCCCACTATTTCATTCGAGGTAATGTGGAGCCAATAATGAAACGGCTCAACTTCGCCAAGGTCGCGCTCAACGTGGCGGGCAATCCGAGCTTATCAAAGTCGGAAATCGTGTCACTCTATCGCCAATTGACCGGGAGGTAAGCATTCGCCCGAAAAGCCATCATCTGAGATCTCCGCTTCCTTGGATACACTGGCTCCGCGACGTCGCACGGTTCGAATTTAAAGAATGCCGTGTTTGGCGGGCGAGGCGAAGCTCATGCAAATCATTCTGGGAAATTGTCACAGTCAAAATGGGCCTAACAGCCGATTCCAGCGGTTCAGAGGATAGAGCGAGCGAAACGTCGTCACACGCATCGTGGAGCGCATGGCGGCGTGCAACAAATTGCGATCTTCCGACGTTGCCGCCCAAGTCACTGGGACTTGGCGACCGTTAAGTGCTTCCACGATGTGAGTGCGCCTAGCTCCCGACAGCCGGTCAGCGATCTGGACGACGAGCAATGCAAACAGGCGCGGCATTTCGCGCATAACGAGGGCCGTGACATACGCGGCAATGACTACAGCAGTTAGTTCAACGATAAACATTCTATTTTCTCCTCCGACCTTCAGATCACCCTCTCCGCTCAATTTCTCTCCTGTTCTGGTTTGAAGACTTCGCTATCCGATCCTTCTGAAGCCAGAACAGGCAATGCGATATTCAGGGTGTTCGGCACCGGGCGTTACCGGTGCTCGGTGCCGACCCGATCTCAGCGGGATTTTTGCGCTGTCGCTGCCATGACATATTCGGGCGGGACGATTCCAGTACGGTCCCACCAACGCTCGGCGAGGCGCTTGCGAGAGTTGTCCGTCCGCAGCCAGTTCTGGCGAACCTTGCCGTAATCGCGGTGCTCCGGGTCATATCCTCGCAAGGTAATGAGGAAATGCACGTGCGGTGCGATTTCGGGCTGATCGTCGGTTTCCGCTTGGTGATGGATCGCCCAGTCGACGACCATGCCGCGGGCCACGAGATAGTCCTCGGCAAAGCCTTCGATCAGATTGCGCCAGAAGGCGAGGTCCTCATGGCGCGGCAGACTGCCAACGCAATGCGCGATGGTCGGCTCGTCGGGCCGATACCGGGCCGCATTCTCGTCCGCTTGTGCCCACAGCGCAATTCCCCCCAGCTTGGGTCCAGCGGCGCGGGCAGGAGCACATCGGCCCGCCGCCGCGAGGTCGGAGCGCGACGCCCAGTTCGGCGTCGGCCCCCATTCGTCGACGCTATTCTGGCGGTTGATGTAAGCGTAGCTCGCCTGCGCGGTTCGGTGCGTGCGCAAGAGTTCGGGGGTATAACGGCTTGAGCGTTCCCGGATCACATAGCGGGTGTTGAACGGGCGGATGTTGTGGATGGTCGTCATTTGGTACGTCTTTCTACAAAGGACAAAGGGACCGCATCGCAGCGGTCCGCTTGCTGATTTGGGTTTGATGGAGGGACGGAGAGACGGCGCCGCAACGGCTGCTGGACGTCGATTCACCGGATATTTAAAGCTGGTCGCTAGTCCGCGCCCTGACGGGCATGACAGCGGCTCGTCGCATGCGAAGCGTTGTGCATATGCACGCTCGCAGGCCTCGCTGCTCGCGCGACCCGAGCAGCGAGGCCATTTTGTCGTTCCATGGTGGGCTTACGAGTACGCTCGCTCATGTGTGGAACAGCCCGTCTTCGAAGCTAACCCATCTCGCGCTTTCGTCGCCCGCTGCAAGGCGTTGGCGATAGTCGCGATAATGATGCGCGAACGAGTCTGCACGGCGGATGGGGCGAGAGTTCCCGATATCGGCGAGCGCGGCTGTCAGATACTCGCTGGCATCGATCCAGTTGCGCAGCGCCAGCATCGTTTCGAAAAAGGGTTCCGGTCGCGCGCTGCGGAACGCCTCGACATGCGCCCACAGCATTAGCCGCGCGGTCGCGACGCGAAGCGCATGGTCTTCTGCTGCCGTCGGCGCGGAGCGCGACCAGGCAAGCTCGATGTCCACATCGCCGATCTCGGGCATCGGGATGGAGAAACGACGGCACGCAGTTCGCTCATCGAACCCATGGTCACCCATTGCGACGGGATCGATAGCTGTCTTGCCAAAGCAGAGTTCTGCAAGAGCCGGCTCGACGAAGAAGCGCCGGCTCATCGCGTCCATCGCCAACGTCATGCGATCGGCCGTGGACACGATCTGGACTGCGGCCGGCAACAGCGTCTTGTCGAGCAAGTGCGGCAATGGGATTTCCGACTTGCGCGCGTCGGAGACACAGATCGTGCTGACCCAGCGATGACCATCTTCTTGATCGACCATCGTCAGGACCGCCGCCGCAACCGGCCTGCGTGCCAGCGCCGGATGCTCGTCTGGTATGTCGTTGACAGGAATGCATGCCAGACCGATCACCTGCAAGCATTTGGGAAGTTGATACTCGTTCACGATATTCTCCTTTCGGAGGATCAGGGATCCGAGACAGAACTCCTGCCTCTTTTCCTTTCACCCTGTTCCTCGCTTCCCGCGTCAGCGTCTCCATTGTTCAGCGGGCGCGAAGGCGCGTCCCGCTTTTCCATCCGGCGGACATGCGAGGTCGGTCTGAGGCTGCGCCGCAGGCGTGATCGTCATTTTAAGAGAAGCAGACCCTCCCTGAGGGCCTGCCGATCAGCGTCCGCGGCCGCCGGGTTCTCGGCCGGGCAGCCCGCGAGCGGGCGAATGAAGGCGCTTCGACGACTTCGACCGCTTCGTCTTTTGCTTCGCTGTTCGCCGCTTGATCTCGAGCGACATGATCACCCCGGCGGCCGCCATATCCCCACCGGACCGCGCCGATGCCAGCGCGCGCTTCAACCGATCCGCCTCCTTCGGCGGATCGAACCGCACCGAACCGCGCTTGACCAGCAGCCACTCTTCGTCGAGCAGCGGATCGCCCATGTGCCGAAAGCGGTCCGCTTCGTTTGCCCGCGGCGGCGCTGCGGGCAGCAAGCCGGAATCGACCATAAGATCATGCAGGATATCGCTCCGCGTTTCCTGCTGAACCAACCAGGCGGCTCTGGTGCGGGCGCGTATGTCAGGCCGTGTCAGCCAATCGGCGCGGGGTCCGAGGGTGTTGCGCAGCGACTCCACTGTGTCCGGTGCCTTGGCATCCGCACGCCGCGCGAACAGGAAAGGGACAGGCGCAAGGCGCCACAGGGCGGCAGGGTCGGTTTCCTGATATGTGTCCATCAATTCGGCAGGGACCGGCGCGAGGTGCGTGGCAGGTCGATCAAGCCAAGATGCCCGTCGCTTCTGCTCCACGTCCCAAGCCGTTGGCCGGCGCGCCGGATCGATATCGGGCAGGTTCCTGAACATTTGCGCCCGCCTATCGACAATCGCAGAAAGCAGGTTCTGTCCCGCCTCGCTCCGGATGTAAGGGGTGTCGAACCACCCGCGGGGGTCGTCGTGCAGGTCGATCCGAAACGCGCCGCGCCAGTGCGCGATGCGGACAGGATAGGTCTCGATGACCGATTTTAGCGCTTGGAGCTGGTCGTTGGTCGGTCTGTCGGGAAATGGCCCATTGACTGGCGAGGCGGCGAGCCGCTCGTATAGATTGTCAAACTGTTCCCGCCCGTTGTTATGGATAGATAGATAATCGTCAGGGCGAACATCGCGTAGGGTCTTGGTCTGCTGCGCTGCGACAGGAACATATTCGTCGGCGGGAATATCATATTGTCGCGGCAGTTCTGCACGGGACGAAAGCTTGGCTGGCACTGGCTTTGGTTCGCGGCCGGGTGTGATCTCACCCAACCCCACCATGGCGAACCCGCGTGCGCCGAGCGATGCCATCGTCGGCAAGGGCTGATCGAGCGCGCGTGGCGGCGACAGCGCAAATTCTTGGTCGGCATCCCGAAGGCGGCCTGACGCGATTTCGCGGGTCGCCTGAATGCGCAGATCGCGCAATTTGATCCGCCGCCCAATCTCGGGAGTATCGCGCCAGCGCCTCACCGCCGCTTGCAGCCACGCGCTTTTGTCGACGAGATTATCATCATCCAAACCTGCCGGCCCGCGCTTGGTCAGCAACGCGCCGACTTGGGCGAGTTCCTTCTGCTGGGTATCGCGGATCGCCGGGAGCCGCTTTCGATAGGGTGCGGCATTCAAATCGACGCCGTGGATCAAATCCTGAGGATCGTCGACAGGAAGCACGACCAGGCGTCCATCGACTTCGCTGAGCAGGAGCGGCGTCTCGGCGATGCGCTTCATCACCGCATTGGGATCCAGCATCGTTGCGGAGCTGACCTCGTTGGACAGCATTGCGTCGACAACGCGGGTCGGCTCAGGGTTCTGGATCGCAAGTCCCAGGTCTCGATCGAGCCGTTCGCGAAGATCGGCGGCGGCGCGTTCGAGAAACTTCGCCTGCTCGCGGCGCTCGGCTATCGCGGCCTGTTCAACGACCAACTCCAGTTCGAGTTCATCGAGATAGGCTTCGGCCTCGTTACCCCGCCGGGTCCAGGCGTGCGACAGATAGGTATCGTGTCCGTCCTTACGCGCCTTGTCGGCATAGCCCGGGGCAAATCTCGCAACGATACGCGGATGGCTGCGCGCCATAGCGCACAGCGTTTCGATCTCGGCGGCCTCGGCGCGCAGCCGGATCGCGGCATGCTCGCGATCGCGAAGGTCGAGCGATAACCGCTCCAGCCGGTCGCGGTCGTCCGAAGTGCGGACTTCGCGCACGCGCGCTTCGCGTAATTCGAAAGCCGTATCGGCGTCCGCCAAATCTGCATCGCGCTTTGCTAACTGCCGCGCGAGCACGCGCGCCCAGCCAATCGCTGCATTGTCGAGCGACACATCCGGCGCGTCCCCGGCGCGTTCGAGTACGGTGGCCTTGCCGCCGACCTTACGCATGGTTTGCGCATCCAGCCCCATCTTCGCATAGGTTTCTGGCGAGAGGCGGTAATCAGCGTCAAACGCATCGAGTTCGACATTGACGAGACGGGCGATCTCGCACCGGAAGGGTTTCATGAAGCTGGTCGCTATTCGCGGCACGACGTGAACGTCGAACGCCAGTGCACCGTCGTCATCGATGGTTACCGCGCGCTTGCCGACCTGGAAATGCAGGTGCCAGTTCGTCAGATTATTGAGCGCGTCGGGTTCATGCCGCACGAACAGGGCGGGCACGACCCGATTTGCGTCAGCATCGCCGCTTTCGGATTTGGCGAGCGATTGCACCCAAGCGTTCGCGCCAACGAGAATGCGTTCGTGCGCCGCGCCGTCAAGATCGGCGGGCAGCTCCGCCTCGCCCGCGATGACCGCATAGCTGCCGCGACCTTCGCTGAGCTTCACCGGCGGATCCGCATCCGGCCAGCCGGGCAGCGCCGCGAGCCACTTCAGCGCGGCAGGCGCCTCCGGATCGATCCACGGCACACCAACCGACTGGCGCTTTTTGCCGAGCGCCTTGCCGCCATCCACCCGCCTCTGCTCGGCGTTGAGAATGTGACGCAGACCTTCGGGACAATCGGCGCGAAGCGCAGCGCCCGCCAGAAAAGCAGGCGCGATTTCATATTTGATGTTGAGACGCGGCGGCCCGGCGGATTTGTTCTGGCGCCGCCCAAACTCGTGCGCTTCGACCGCGTCCCACTGCCTGGCTCGCTTGACCGGATCCGGATCGAGCGTGGTGACAAGGATCTGGCGATGGTCATGGCCATGATCCTGCGTGTAGCGGTCGAACGTCGCAGCGGGCCGCTCCTCTGCCGCTATTTCCGGCTCCGCATTCGCATCGCCGATCTTACCGGTCGCATAATCATCGAACGCGGCCGCCGCTCGCTCGCGGGTTACGTTGCGCGCCAGGTGGAAGCTGCGCTCCCCCGCCGCGCTCGTTAGCCGGGATATGTCCGGCACGCTCGGAATGCCGAACCAGGCGCGCCGGGCGGGAGCTGCTTTCCCGCGCTCCCAGCGCTGCGCGGAATCGAGACTTGCCCGAACCTTGCCGCGCAGGAGCCCCAACGGATCATCGAGTTCGGTCTCCGCCAGGTCGAGCGGCAAGTCGCGGATGATCCGCTTTGCTGCGCGCCTGCGAAAAGTTCCGATCGGATCCATGATCTCCAGTCCACGCTTCCAAAGGCGGGCTGTGCCCGTCCTACCAGCCCGCGGCAGGCGCCCGCTCGGGAAGTCCCGAGCGAAACCGACCTTCCTAATCCGAAGGATATCATGTTGATGTTAGCTTCCACAATCGAAGAATGGGCAGCTAACCTATTTCGCAAAAAATATTCAGTTACTCCCGATATATTCTCGATATCTTATTCAGATATTATAGATACATTACCGATATTCCGAAAGCTATTTAGATAAGAGATTTTGAACTCGAACCGGATATCTCTCAGCATGAGAGAATATCGGCTTCAGATACTATCTGACTTGCAACGATACCGATCTCGGTGGCGGCGAAATCGTTCCAATATCCGGTATTTGGATATTTAAATGCTCGTTGTAATATCCATGCACCAATTTGCAGTGGAACAACGAGCTTGAATGTCAGGTTTTGGCGACGAACCGTGCCTTATCAGCGACAGAATGGCTCGTTGCCCATCGGGGCTCCAACCTACCAACCAAGCAAGGAGATAATCATGAAAAACTTGCTTGCAGAGGCCATAGCGCGCGTAATCGCTGAAGGTCTGACTGCGCATTCTGCTCAGATAGAAAAATTGACGCGCGAGCTTGAAGTCGCCATCATCCAAGCCGCCCAAGCGAGTGGCAAACCCGTCACGATCGAAACCATGTTCGCGGGCCAGGATCTGAATGGACCGGCTTTCGCCGACCTCCGCAAGACCTTGCGCAACCCTGGCCTGAAGCCTGAGGCGACGATCAGTGAATTGCGCAGGGCTGAAGGCTACTTCATACGAGCGCACGACGAATATATCGCCAAATATTCCGACGATCGGGCGAACGCCCTGCGTTGGGCGGAGCTCCGGCTTGCGATCGCACGACTCTTCTATGATGAGATGATCCGATCTTTACCTACTGCTTCACGTCCCCAAGCGCGGCCGAAGGCGGAGCGCTCAACAAGCGTCATCGGGTTCGAAATGGATGCTTTCTCTGCCGATGAGCAGGAAGCGCTTCGTCAAGCGATCAGTAATCGCGAGGATGCAATCAGGCAGTTGGAGACCATCATCCGCCGAGGCGACGCGACGTCGGACACTACGCACCTCATCTGTAGTTATTTGCGCGATCCGAACAAGATCGAGCAGGTAAACCGCTGGCTCACCGCCGAGCAGAGCAAGGCGCACCATAGCAACCCGGAACCTGAAAATGACGTCCAGCCGATGGCTGCCGTTGCCGAGCCGCTGCAGATGGACACTCCGCCGACCCGCAATGGTCAAGACAATGAAAAGCTGTGGCCGCCACGTCGGGAAGCACCTCGAACAGATCCGGTCGTTGCCCAGAAACTTGTCGAGTGGCTCCGGGTCGGCCCCAATAAGATTCGGAAACTGTACGCGCGGTCGTCTGCAGGGGATATTCGGCTTAACGCCCGACCGGACGCACCATCGGTCGCCGGCATGTTCGAGACCGCAGTTGACCACCCGTTGGTTCAAAATGAACTATCAGCAATATGCGCGCGTCTTGAGCTATAACACCCCTCGTTCGGCGCGGGTTGGGTCCTTTCACATACTTGCCTCTTTTGGAATTGGGCCGAGGCTGCCTAAGCTAGCGGGCGCGCAAAGTGATAGCGGCGCCTGCTTGTCGTGATAACGCCAAGACAGCACTAATTGCGCTACCGGATAGGGTTCAGCGAGACAGACCGCCCGCACCGATGATCGCCGACAACAGATGGCTTGTAAGCGCAGCCGCGCTCCTTCGGTAGGCGATTTCACCCCAATCATCCCAACGATGCACCCGCTCGGCGAGCCAAGCGAAGAGGTCATCACGCGATTTTGCATCGGCGAAGGACTGCGACCACGCGATATTGCGCGTCGGCATCCGCGCGCCAACCTTAAGTCCGGTCAACGTCACCAGGTATCGACTTCCCAAATCTTCGCGCGCGAACAGATGGCGACGAAACCCAACCTGCTGCTCAAAGGTGATCAGCGCCCGCTCTCGTGCCTCGGCGTCGAGCCCCTTGCTCGCACTGACCGCCGCCACAACCGCCGACATCGGCAGGCGCTCGAATTCCGGCTCGCGCGTGGCCTGCAGCATCATGAGGACCGACTTCCCCAATGAGCTCAATCCCCCATCGAAGACGTTCCTCCCCTCCGATGTCTCGACCATACCGATGCTGGCGAGCCAGCACTGATAGAATCGCCAGAACATCATGTCCCCGCCGAAAACATCGTGGTTGCTCTCCGTGCCAAACCAGCTCGCATTGATCGCGGTCATTACCCTCAGCATCAGTTCATGCTGTTCGGGTGCGAAGTGGACCGGCGGGAAGCCAAGTTCTCCTTCCCAGAAGGCGTCCCTGACGCTCGACCAATGGCGTCCCGCTGCATCCTCGTAGCCGCGCGGATTGGCTCGAAACCACCATCCCCATGGGAGCTCGCTGGCGTGGCGATCAAAGTCGGCCACGGCCACCTCCGCGACTGGGATCGAGGCCGATCGGCGGCGGCTGGTCGTCGCGCTGGGGCGCTGCGTCCCCCTCCGCGATCGCGCGCAGCTGGGCAGCGAGCGCAACCGTTTCCCGGACAACATAGGCATCGTCGCGATAGGTCCGTGCGAGTTCCGATGACTTGGGCCTGGAGGAACCCTGCGCATGCCTGGGAATGAGATCGTACGCATGATCGCAACTGAAGCCGAACCACCATGCGTGCGGGTCTTCGACCCGGTGATCGGTAGCGTGCGTTACCCGATGGTAGACCGCCGGGCGTAATGTCACGTGGCAGATACGGCGCGCCTCGACGGCTAAACGACGCGCCGGACTCGGCCCTTCCTCGCACAGTCTTGAATAGGTCAAACCGCCATGCACCTCGATCCCGATGTCCGACGGAACTGCGCCATTATCCCAGCCCCAGAGTGGGTGGTCGTGGGGAATGCCGACATATCCGGACAGAAAACCATCTTCCGTGTCACGCAAGATGATGCAGTCATAGCCACTCGCCTCGTCGCGCCAGCTGATCTTGTCCGCCTCTCCGAGCCACGGCCCCTTGCCATCGGGCCGCGCTGCCTGATCATAGAATATTTCTTCCGCGGGAACGACGCACGCGCGGGTCGCATAAGCGCGACCGGTTACGAGAACGACGCCGCCCTCTCGCATGACATCGCCTCCGTCGCCGATCAGCTTCGCCAGAGCGAGGTCGGAGCCGAGGATCGGCAGCAGTGTGCCGTCCGTGGCCGGCGCAACGGCAACCGTGGCTGCCTTTCGCATCACGGACGTCTTGCGCTGCCCAGCGGGCACTAGCGCCTTGGACTTGGTGGTTTTAGCCATTTCTTCTCTCCAGCTTAATCTGCGGCACGGATGCTGATCGCTTCCGGCTACGCGTCATGGTGCTGCCCCCGGGGCGGTCTCCGAGTGCGTATCATTTTCGCATGTCGGCCAAGCGATGATCGGTCCGAGACCCCAGGTTTCGCTGCCGAGTGGACTGCCCAGATGCGAGGGTGGGGAATGGTATCCCGACGGTGGTTCATGCGATGCCATCAGTAAGATTCGTAGTTACGTTATCGTTCGCTATATCAGACAACGACTAGAGTCAATCGGTCGGACGAAGTCGTTCGTTTGACCGAACGCTCTTTGATTCCTATGGCGTTGCTCTCATGTTAGGTTGTGTCGAGGGAGGTCATGGACATGTCGTTGGCGATGAGGCTGCAGAACCTTCGCACGGCAAAGCGGCAATCGCTTCAAACAGTGGCTGACGCCATCGGTGCGTCGAAGGCGCATATCTGGGAGCTTGAGAAAGGCACCGCCAAGAATCCGTCGATCGAACTTGTCCGAAAGCTCGCCGATCATTTTGAGGTATCTATCGCAAGCCTTGTCGGGGAGAAGCCGGACGAAGATAGCGATGACGAGCATTTGCTCGTCATGTACCGTGATCTGAAATCTCTCGATCACCAAGATCGCTTGGTTCTTGGAGACATTATAAAGGGAATGCAGAACCGTCGGTCCGGGCGGTAGCGGAGCGGGCGCTCTTAGCACTGGTTCTAATGCCCTACCCATACCGTCGTGGTCGTCACCGGCGCCACGTCCGCAGCAAAGGAGTTCGGCGCGGTCGGCGCTTTGGTCGATTCGGCTATTGCCGGTTCTGTCAGCCGGTCTTTGGGACGAATATTCGCATAGCGGACATTCGGCTCGATCGATCGAGGATGTTCAAGAAATTGGTAAGTTAACCGCGCTAGAATCCTTCCCATGAAATGGCTTTTTGTAATCGCACTCGCGCTGACCCCGCTTTCCGCGTCCGCGCAGGACATTAGGTCGTGTTGACAAAAGACTTCAGCCATAGGCGCGAGGCGGCGAGGTTGAGGAAGCTCTCGAACGAGAGAAGTGTCTTGTCGTATCGGGTGGCGATC
>NZ_LNSK01000012.1:0-82295 GCF_001468495.1 Sphingopyxis sp. A083
TTTGCTCGGGGCGAAAGTTGCGCCATATCAGACTGGCAAGCTCGGACTTGAGTTGGATTTATCGCGGCTCGATGCTTCCGAGGCCGCACGTGTGCAGGCCATGGATGACAATGCCCGCCGCGCGGCGCTCTCGGAGCGCCATCGCAATGATCGTCGACGTGCTGCAGATATTGCAGCGGCAGCGGAGGCCCAACAGGCGCAGCACCAGCGAGCGTGGAATGATTTCGTGGAGGAGCTCCGCATGAAGCGGCGCTACATTGCGATCAAGGACGGAAAGCCGGTGTGGCGTCCTGCAATGCTTGGCCGCCATGGACTTGAACGCTCCGCAATCCTGCCGACGGAACTCGAGCGCAATATTCAGGAAATTCTGCAGCGGCAGAGGAGTGAAATCTCCCAGATTTCTCAATATTGCAGGTCGTCACCGGGCAGCATCCGCAAGGTCGGAAACAAGTGGACGGTCACTGAAAGCGCACCGCTGCAAATTCGCAACCTTGTCAGAGCTTGGGAAGAAGAACCCATGGTCCAGGCGGCATTGGAACGTCTGGCGCATACGCCACCTCAGCCCCAACATAATCCGATTGCCACGACCTTGCTTTCACCTCCACCATCTAAAGAAATGTCTGCTGTCCCACCTGATCGATCAACGACGGGCGGCGCAGGAATTCCTGGGGACGAACTTTCTTCTGCAGCTGAACGGTCCATTAGCCCTCCAACGCCGCCGCAAAGCCTGTCGCCCTACGAACTGACGCTGGTTGCCGCGGCCGAAGCGCGTGCAAAGCACGATGCACGATGGCGTCGTTCACGGCGCCTCGATATGCCGGATCCATCGAATGCGCTGGGTTCACCGAGCGAGCGAAAGCATGACCTTAAGGAGCCGAGAAAGAGCCTCCGCCCATTCCCGCCCGGCCTAGATTTCGGGCGGTAGACAACCATAACTCCTTGACCGTCCCTTATCACCACGGCCGTTAATTGTGGGAGGGCCTACTCAGGAATTGCTGCCGCTCGTCCCGTGGCTCTACAGTCGGCGATTGCCTGTTCGCGGGCGTCGCAAAGTTTGATCGCTGACATTTTGAGGCCCCAGACACCTTTATGAAGGGCTGGGCAGAAGCACTCCAGATCGTCTCCCTCCAGATACCACACAGCGATGGGGCAACTGGTGCAAGCGGCTTCTGGCTCATGGATCGCATAGCGCGGGTTATCACTCTTTCGGTCCGCCTCCAGCATTTTGAGCGTGGGACTGACGTAATCGCTCGAGAGCGTTGCGAAGGATCCGCGGTCAATGCTCATTACTTGCCGTCCAACTCCTCGGTGTCCGCTCTTATCGGCAATCGAAATTAAAAGTCCGTTTCCCATTCTGACGGTGCACGCATGTGACCGGGATGGAAAAGCGGCCGCGAACGCGTGTCCTGCAACTGAGCGATGGCTAGGAAACAGGGCGTCGCGCCACGACGATCATCGGCTACATTCCCAGCATGTTTCTGGATTATCATTCGCAACCGATGCCGTCGCCATCGCGATCGAGCCGCGGCGCATAGCCGGGATCGCCGATGCGAACAGGAGCAGCGCCAGCCGCCCGTGCTTCCCGACAATTGCGAAACGGACGACTTCCGAAGGCCCGTTGCGGTTCGTCGGAGACAAAGCTCTGCGGCTGGGGCGCAAAGGGATCGGGCACGGCATAGGAGGCGCTGGGATCGAAATTGGCTGGCGCCTGGCCAACAAAAGCCTGGGGTGCCTCGTCTGCGCTACGCTTCGGATCTTCGCTGGACAGCTTGCCGGCAACGAACGCGAACAGCGCCACGAGCGCAATCGTTCCGATGTTGGTGTTGCCCCTCTTGCCCATGCCGGAAGACTGCCACGAAGGGGTTAACGAGTCGATTCAGCCGAAAAGCCGCCCCCAGAGAGCATAGGCGATGCTGCCGAGCACGGCGACGGCAAGCGCCAGGCCGATAGCGACGGTGGCGCGGTCCTTCATGGGCAGCGGTGTCCCTGCCAATAGCGGTCCCACCTGGCTGCATATCCGTCGCGCACCATTGCGCAGGAAAGATCCCCCGACTTCGGCGACACGCAAAAGGCCGCTGTCCGGGTTCCCCCGGCGCCGCCTGCGGAGCGGCAGCGCATCGTCGGGCCGCTGACCTTCACATGGCCGGTTCGCAGCTTGCCCTGCGGCGTGCCAACGAGCCCGGCGAGATGATCGCGGGCTGCAATGGGGTCGGCAGCCGGGCAGGGATGGCCGGGACGGCACGAGCCATCCATTTCGCGCGCCGCGATGCCCGACAGGCGAACGTGCGGCCCCTCTGCGCACCAGATCGGCCCGTCGCCATCCCAAACGGCCGTGGGCGTGCAATCGAAGGATTGGCCGGCAGGAACGACCGCGGCGGCCAGAACAAGCGCAACTATCATTTCGGCTCGCACCCCTCAGGCCAAGGCTCATCGACGCCGAATTTCATCGGCGCATATCGCGGCGTGCATCGCGGATCGGTCGGGGCATAACCAGCGCGGCAGACAAAGCTGCTTTCATTATCGATCTGCCGCAAGATGAGCGCGCTCAGCTCGCTGACGTTCCTGTCTTCGCGCAGTTCCTCGATCGGATGCTTGCCCTTGCCATTCTTGCCCGAGCGCATCGTCTTGATGGCCACCGAAATGCAGATGCCGAGATAATCGCGGTCGACGCGGTGCATGTCAGTCCTCGACCAGGCTGGCGCGGATATTGCCTGCCTCGACCTGCAGCGCGTTCGCGCGAGTGCGCGCGTCGCCGCTGCCGGTCTTGCGGGCATAGGCCAGAAAGCGGTCGGCGCGGCGATCGAGATAATCTGCGATGCGCTCGGCTTCAGAAGGGCCGTTATGTTCGATTTTCGCTTCCATGATCACGCCGCGACCGACAGATCTTTGCCGGTGGCGCGCTCTTCGGCGAGCACGGCATCGGGGACAGTGACGATGATGCCGCCGGTGCGAGGTCCGACGCCGCGCGCCGCGAAGACGGCGGCCGCCGCATCCACCGCGGCGCCATAGGCATCGACGTGGGCCGGATCAACGCCATGGTCGGCGAAGGCCGGTTCCCCTCCGTCTAGCTGGCCTTGATCGTCCATGGCTTCGAGGCGCCCCTGCGAAAGACAGGCTTGCAGCGGCGACACGCCCAGCGCGTCCAGCCGGGCGAGCGCGGCGGCGGCGGCTTCGGCAACGATTTCCGGCGCCACATCGCCCACGTCGCGCAGCTCGATCCGCTCTGAAATCGCCTTCATCATCACACAACTCCGATTCGTCTGTTGCTCAAATGTTCCACCGATGTTCTCATTTGGCAAGATGAGTCGAGAGCTAGTGAACCCCATCCGCGACCTGTTCGACGCGGCCGTGCGGCACCGGACGATCAAGGTGTCGTGCCGGTGCGGCAATGTCGGCATCTTCGATCCGCATGCGCTGTGGTGGCTGTTTGAGCGCCGGGGCTGGAACGACCGGCTGGGCGACGTCCAGCGCCGCATGCGGTGCCTGCAATGCTATGTCGCCAAGCGAAAGCGGACGCCCGCAGCGATCGAGCTGAGCAACGAGAACCACACGCGGCAGTTGCCGATGCCCGATATCAGCGAGTGGAAGCGGCAGCTTCGGCGGAGGCGGTGATGTCCGAAATTAGGTGGTTGTCTGACTTTCCGCTAATGGCACGGTTGCCTCAAGTGCGCCTCGGTAATCGCTATGAAGAACTGGAAACCCTTGGCCTTGCAGATCGCAATAGCAGTTCACTCTGCGGGCGCGATATTGCCGATCAGACTGTCCCAAGAGCCGATGTCGAGAAAAATAGTCCCGGCCATCATCGACATGAGCAGGGTTAGGATCAGCAACCACACCAGAATGATGCTTGCTGTCATCCGCCAGCTCTTGGGCGGGAGGCCTTGGAAGAGAAATGTCAGGATACCTGCCACGTTTACGCATACCAGGTTGACCGTGAATAGGAAAAGCGCGTTGGCGCCAGCAGCAGGATATCCAGCGCCTGTATAGATGCCTGCAGCGGTCAACGGGGGAACCAGCGCAACCGCCACCATCACGCCAACCAGGGAGAGCGATGCCCCTCGGCTGAATGCCAGCACCCCGGCACCGCCGCATGCAAGGGCAAGGGCAACGTCAGAGGGCTGGACCAGCGTCCGATTGCGCAATTCTGGGGTCAGAGGGTCGATCGTCGCGATTACACCAATCGCAATGCCCGCCAAGACAGCGAGAGCGCTGCCAACGGCCAGCGTGACCATTGCCTGACTGCCTAGCTTCCAATTGCCCACCGTCGCCGCCAGCGCGAGGCCCATCGTGGGGCCAAGCAAGGGCGCAATGATCATTGCACCGATAACAACGGCCGTTTGCCCACTGCGCATCCCGAGACCGGCAATGATCGCCGACAACGTGACAGTCAAAAGATAGGACGGGCGCAGCTTGAGGCTGTCCTCGATATCGTCGTAGATTTCGTCCGTGCTCAGGCGATCTCGGCTGAAAAAGCGCTCCAGCCATGTGGGCGGCGGGAGATCCCGAGAAAGCGGCAGTTCGGTATCGGCATTTTCCTGCAGAGGCGGCAGCACGGCCTCGAGCTCGGCTACATATGTCGTGAACGAAGGGATGTGGCCAAAGGCCTCGTCGAGATCTACGAGTAGCCGTTCGGTGTAGCGCTGCTGGACGATGCAGGAATACTTTTCATGCTCACCGGGCACACTCTCGCGCCGAAACCGCCGTGTGTGGCGCGGCAGGATGGTCTCCAGCTGCCCTATTTGACTTTCAGGCAGAAAAATTTGGACGATGCGCGCTGGCATGGGGGGCTATCAAGACTCCGATTGTGAGGTTTAAGCGTGGCATCAAGTCGAACTTCTATAATGAACGATTGCCTTAGTTCGCTGGGCAAACGCCATCCAAGATGCGACGGCGATCTCTCGATCCCATTCCGGCATAGCGTTCAAAGTGAGGCGTTTCATGCCGAAAATCCCGATTGCCAGCAAGCCTCTGAGGTTTGCAATTGAGGGTCTGGTGGGGATAAGAAAGTCAGCGCCGAGTGCGTGTTTTTTTGGGCAGATGGCACGCTTAAGGGTATCGGCGAATATCTTCGCGCCGTTGCAATCTCTACGCTGAAGGCTAAGGGGCGCGGATGTCTGGCTTTCGTGTCCACATTTTGAAGCATGCCCGGCTCACGCTTGTGTGGCTGGCGTTGGCACTGGCAGCGAAGGCGCTGGTGCCTGTAGGCTTCATGCTATCAGTTACCGGAGAACGGATTCTCACGGTGACGATCTGCGCCGATGCCAGCGGCGCGCTAAGGCAGATGCAGATTGCAATCCCGAACGAGGACGACACGTCCGGCGGTCAGCCGAACGCGGCTGACACCGGCCAACACTGTGCATTTTCCGGGCAAGGCCATGCCGCGGCCGACGGGGCTGATCCGGTGCTCCTGGCCACCGCATTTGCCTTCCTCGTTCTCCTTGGCTTTGCGCCGCTACAGGCACTCCCGCCGCGCGATATTGCGTTCTTGCGCCCGCCTCTGCGCGGGCCGCCGTTCGCACACTTCTGAACGCTACTTGCTTCGCGCTGCGGGTTCAATTCGGCAGCGGGAAACCAAGGGCGCACGTAACCCGCCAAGGCAGAGCCCCGCCTCCGCCTTCGCGTCGCGGCGCTTGCCGCCAGACCCGTTTGGAATTGGACAAATCACCGATGAATATCACCCGACTGATCCGGGCAAGCCTGCTTGCCGGATGCACTCTTGCTGCCGTGCCCCCCGCGCTGGCCCAAGACGCTACCACACCGCACGCGCCCGAGGATAAGCTCACCGACACTATCATCGTGACCGCCAGGCACGATACGATAGCGAGCGATGCCGTCGCCGCGTCGCGCCAAATCGCGCTTCCTGCTGATGCTGCGGCGATTGCCGCGCGTGTGGCCGGGGGCGACATCTACGGCAACGGCGCGCTCTCGGGCCAGCTCTCCTATCGCGGGTTGGCGGGCGAGCGCGTGCTTGGCCGCATCAACGGTCAGCGCTTCGCTACCGGGGGCCCCAACGCAATGGACCCGCCGCTGCACTACGCACCCTCGATTCTGATCGAGCGCATCGATATTGCCCGTGGGGTGGCACCGGTGGCAGAGGGCCCCTCACTCGGCGGAGCGATCAATGCCAAACTGGTGCAGGCGCAGTTCACCGACAACGCCAGCATGAGCCCACAAGTGCGCGTGGCGAGCCAGTATCGCAGCGTCGATGACAGCTATGCGTTGGGTGGTCTCGTCGCACTGGCGAGTGAGCAATGGCGCTTCGGCCTCATCGCCAGCCGCGAACAGGGGCATGACTACCGCTTCCCGGGAGGCACCGCGGATGGCACCGCCTTCGAGCGCAACCTCTACGGCGTCCACGCGGGTTTCCGTGCCGGCGCGGGCGAACTCTTTGTCGAATATCGCCGCAGCGAGACCGACCCGTCCGGCAATCCTCCGTTTGCGCTCGACATGGTCTATTTCAATACCGACTTTGTGCAAGGCGGCTTTCGGGGGCAGATCGCCGAAGATGTCGGCCTGACAGTGCGGCTAGGGCATGTCGCGGTGCGGCACTTGATGGACAACCAGACATTGCGCCAGCCCCCCGCTGCACCCCCACAAGCCCGGGCGACCTTTGCCGATGCCGATACGATCACGGCGGAATCGGCGCTGCGTTTCGGGGGTTCCCGTGCCTATTTGGAAGTGGGCGCAGATGTAGAGATCACCGATCGTTTCGTGACCATCACGAACCCGACCAATCCGGCCTTCTTCATCGACTCGCAACCCAATGTCCGCTCCGAACGGATAGGGGCCTACCTGCAATGGCGCGGCAGAGCGGGTGCAATGCAGTTCGAAATTGGTGGGCGATTCGACCGGACCGAGCAATTGGCGGGCACCCCGCAGCTAGGCGTCGCGGTGCCAATGGGGCCGCGGGGGCTGGCAGCTGCGTTCATTGCGTCTGGCCGGACCGCCCGCGACACCACGGTCGATGTCGTGGCGCGGGCATGGATCGAGAGCGGCGCATTTATCCCGCGCATCACCCTTGCGCGCAAAACCCGCGTGCCAAGCGTGCTTGAACGATTTGCCTGGCTGCCGACCGAGGCCAGCTTTGGGCTTGCAGATGGCAATATCTATGTTGGAAATCAGGCGCTAAAGCCTGAAGTCGCGTGGATTGCCGAAGTGGGATTTGACTGGGAAACCGACTGGTTGTCGCTGCGCCCGACGGTCTATTATCGCCGGGTGGACGATTTCATCCAGGGCACCCCCTTTGATGCCACGCCGGGAGTAATCAACAGCCCTGTCGAGATGGTCGCAAACATGAACGGCGATCCCACCCCGCTGATGTTCCGCAACACCGATGCCGAGCTTTACGGCGCCGACCTCGACTTTTTGGCGCGTCCGCTCGCCAGCATCGAACTAGCAGGCACGGTGAGCCTCGTGCGCGGGCAGCGGCGCGACATTGCCGATAATCTCTACCGCATCCCGCCTGCGAATCTCAGGCTTTCCGCCACCTGGCTCGCCGGCGCGCTGTCGCTGGGTGCCGAGGTGTTTGCTGCAGCGGATCAGAACCGGATATCAGGGACCAACAGCGAGCTTCCCGCCAAGGGCTATGCCACGCTCGGTCTGTTTGCCCGCTATGCCTTTACAGAGGGTCTCGCAATAGAGGCCGGGGTGGAGAACCTGCTCGACAAAAAATATGCCCCCCATCTTGCCGGGCGCAGTCGCGTGGGTGCCTCGGATGTTCCCGTTGGCGAGCGCCTGCCGGGAGTCGGGCGCGGGGTCTGGGCGCGGCTGACGGCGCAGTTCTAAGGTCGCGCTCTGCGAAGGCCGACTGCTTCCCTGCCGGGAGGGCAGGTAGGGGAGCAGTCGGCTGCGCTCGACCCAATGACCGTGATGTTGACGTCAGCGCTCATCGGTCACCGCGCCTGCCTGCTGCACGATCTCTGTTGCGGCGGCAATGACGGGGTCTGACATGAGCATTCCTTTCCTGACGGGTTCCCGGCGGCGCCTACGCGCCGCCGGTTGCCTGGCCTTGTTCAGAGGGTCTTGGTGCTGAAATACCAGTCGACATAGTCGTAACCTTCACCGGCGCGGGCTTCGGCTGCCGGGGCGGTCTGCGGCGGGGGGATGATTACCTTGTCGCCGGGCTGCCAGCCTTCGGGCGTGGCGACCTTGTTGACGTCGGCCGTCTGCAAGGCCTGCATCAGGCGAACGAACTCGGCGATCGAGCGGCCGTTCGACATGGGGTAATAGACCATGGCGCGCAGCATGCCTTCGGGGTCGATGAAGAAGGTAGCGCGCACGGCCTGGGTGTCGGATGCCCCCGGGTGAACCATGCCATAGGCGGTCGCCACCTTCATCGAGATGTCCTCGATGATCGGGAACGGGATCTCGACGTCGAACTTCTCCTTGATCGATCGGACCCAGGCAATGTGGGCGTAGTTCGAGTCGATCGACAGGCCCAGCAGCTCGGTGTTCATTGCCTTGAATTCATCGGCATGGCGGGCAAAGCCCATGAACTCGGTCGTGCAGACCGGGGTGAAGTCGGCCGGGTGGGAGAAGAGGACGAGCCACTTGCCCCGATAGTCGGCCAGTGTGCGCTGGCCATGCGTGGTCTTGGCGCTGAAGTCGGGTGCCGGCTCATTGATGCGCGGCATGGCGGGAGCGGTGATGGTGTCAGTCATTATGGCCTCCTTATTGGCTGAGGTCATCACTATCTCAATTTAATAAATTAGATAATGCGAATATTTGACACAGAGTAATCGACGCAGTCGATTTGATGGTGGGGTGTCCCGCGAATCGCCAAAAATGCCTTGCTGAGCTGTGGTAGCTGATCTGGGATTCGCGCGTCACTTTATGATTTCCCCGCATCTTCGCGGTTCTGGTCCGCGCCTGGGCGGCCTGCCGGAGCTTCCTCGACCGTGATGCCGTCGCGGATGTTATAAAGGCGGGGAAAGGTCGGAATGATCTTTTCATCATGGGTGACCACGATGATTGCGGTCTCGAACTGCCGGGCCATGGTGCTTAGCAGGTCGACAACTGCGAGCGCGCGAACGCTGTCGAGCGGCGCGGTCGGCTCGTCTGCGAGGATTACCGACGGGCGGTTGACTAGGGCGCGGGCGATTGCGACGCGCTGTTGTTCGCCGCCGGAAAGCTGAGATGGCATGGCCGCTGCACGGTGCGCCACGTCGAGCGCCTCCAGCAGGTCACGCGCTTCCTTTCGGGCCAGGGCGTTGGGCTTACCGGCCAGCATGGGAAGCAGCGCGACATTGTCTGTCACGTCGAGGAACGGGATCAGGAAGGGCGCCTGGAAGATGAAGCCGATCAGGTCGCGGCGCAGGGCGCGCAGATCGCCCACTTTCCAGCCATCGTCGTAGATCACTGTGTCGCCGATGGTCATGCGGCCCGACGTCGGTTCGATCACTGCGCCCAGGCACTTGAGTAGGGTGCTCTTGCCGGAACCCGACGGCCCGATCAGGCCGACGACCTCGCCTTTGGCAACCGACATGTTGACGCCGCTCAAGGCGTGGACGGCAGTAACGCCCCGGCCATAGGTCTTGACCAGGTTATCGATGCGGATGCCGTCAGCCACCGATGGCCTCCGCCGGGTCGACCTTCAAGGCTGCATGGATCGCCAGCAGGCTGGCCAGCGAACAGATCGCCATAACCGCAACGAACCCGCGCACCGAATCCGCCGGCAGCAGCAGCACGTATTTAGGAAAGAACGGCGCCCAGAAGGTGGCGGCAATCTTGCCCACGGCAAAGCCGATCAAGCCCAGTCCCAGCGCCTGTTGCAGAATCATGGCGGCAATCGTGCGGTTGCGCGTGCCGATCAATTTCAGGACGGCGATCTCGCGAATCTTGCCAATGGTCATGGTGTAGATGATGAAGGCGACGATCGCGGCGCTGACGATCGCGAGGATCACCAGGAACATCCCGATCTGCCGCGCCGAATTGGCGATCATCTTGTCGACCAGGATCTCTTCCATCTGCGCGCGGGTATAGACCGTCACGCGCTGCCAGCGCCGGATCCCGGCGGCGACGGTTTCAGGGTCGGACGCTGCCGCCACGGTCACCAGCACTGCGTTGACATTGGTGCTGTTGGCCTGCGTGGCATTTACCGCCTCGGCCACGGCGGGATTGCCTGGCGGGTTCAGTGCTGGGCTGGACGCCGTGCGTGCCCGCTGGCGGACAATGGCGTCGCTGTCCTTTTCAAACTGGGCTTCCTGCGCATCCTTGAGCGACAGGAACAGCATGGGATCCCCGCCGGACGACACCATCCGACTAGTCAGGCCGACAATGCGATAGGTATTCCGGCGCACTTTCACCTGATCGCCCATGGCAAAGCCCGTCTTCACATCGGCCACGGCCTCGTAATGGCCCTGCACGATCCGGCGCCCCGCCATTAGGTGCGGGGGCTGGCCCGGCTCACCCGGCTGGGTGACTTCTGCCCCCACCACCATGACCCGCACATCCTTGCCCTGATGCGCGATCTGCATGGTCAGATAGGTAACGCCTGCCGCCCGGTCCACACCGGCCATGGCGCGGATGGGGCGTTCGGTATCCTCGTTCAGGCTGGAGGGTTCGGCATAGGGGCCCAGCGTGTCCTTCTGCACCACCCACAGGTCCGCGCCGCTGTTGTCGAGCAGGGCCTGGGCATCATCGATCATGCCACGATAAACCCCGGCCATCGACAGGGTGACGCCGATCAGCAGGCCGAGTCCGACGCCGGTGAGCACGAACTTGCCCCAGCCATGCAGGATGTCGCGGCCGGCAAGGCTAATCACGGCAGCCCCCTCATGGCAGCTTGTCGACCACCGTGATTCGGCTCGATGCGGTCAGCGGCCGATCGCTGTGCAGGATCACTTGATCGCCCTTGGCAAGGCCATCCAGCACTTGCACCCAACCGCTGGGATCTTCCACGCCGAGCTTCAGGGCGACGAATTCCAGGTCGCCGTCGCGCAAGGTCCATACGCCAACGTCGCTACCGATGCGGTGAATGGCCGCATTGGGCACCGCGAGCGTGCGCCCGCGTGCCGGAAGGGCAATGGTCACTTCGGCGAGTTCTCCAATCGGCGGAAGGCCCGCGCCCGTATCGAAGGTCACCTTGGCCAGGACTTCTTCGGTCACGGCGTCGGCCACCGGCTCCACTCGTAGAACCGATCCACGCATGGGTGTGTCGATCCGCGAGCGCAAGACGACGCGTGCAGGCAGACCGGCGGTAATTCCGCCCGCGCGGGTCTGGTCGAACCGCGCATTGATCCAGAGTTCCACCGGATCGACCACTTCGATCACGGCCTGCCCGGCCACTACCGTCGTCCCCGGTTCGGCAAGGCGGCGCACGACCAACCCAGCCTTGGGCGCAACCAAGCGCAAATTCGCCTTCTGCTCCTGCAGGGCTGCACGTTCCGCCGCGGCGCGGCCGCGATCCTGCACAGCTGCCGAACGGTTGGCCTGCGCTGCGGCAAGTGCCGCCTCGGCGCCTGCCAATGCCTGGCGCCGCTGATCGAGTGCCGCGCGGGTCAACCAGCCGCCGCGAAACAGCTGTTCGCCGCGGGTGGCCTCGCTGCGGGCTAGGGCCAGGCGGGCACTGGCATCGGTGACTTGCGAGGCAGCCGCCTGTTCCAGCGCGGCAGAGCGACCGGCGCTGCCCGATGCAGCGGCAATGCGCTGATCGAGGTCGACCGGATCGATCAGAGCCAGCACTTGTCCGGCCTCCACCCGGTCGCCCACGTCAACGGCCAGACTTGCGACGCGGCCCGGCGCGGTCGGGCCGATCCGGTGCGTATAGCGCGCTTCGACCGTCCCGATCCCGAACAGGGCTGGCGCTATCGCGCGCTCTTCGATCCTGGCCACCGTGACTTTCACCGGCGCGAGCGGCCCGGAGCGGACAGCCACGAAAGCAAGCAGGAGCGCCAGCACGGCCAACACCGCAACCAGCATCAGGGCACGACGGCTTTGCGGAAGGGCTATGCGCATGGCGCGGCTCCCAGGCTTCGGCGGAACAGGTCGAACAGGCGCCGTGCAAGGATGGGCATGGCCGAGAAATCGTCGATTGCGAGGCATTGCATGACCATGCCTTGCACCATGGCAAGAAACAGCACGGTCGCGGCCTCGACATCGATGGCCTCAGCGATCTCGCCTGAATCGCGCGCAGCATGAAGCGCCTGCGCTACCCGCGCCCGATATCCGGCCATCAACTGGCGGGCGATGGCCTTCGTCGGGGTATCGCCGGCGCGCTGCAGCTCGCCAAACAGGACGCGGGGCACGCCCGGTCGTTCGATTACGAATTCGACATGCGCGGCCAGCATCGCATCCAGTCGGACGAGCGGGGGACTTTCCGGCAGGCTGTCGAAGCGGTGGTTCAGTTCAGCGCAGGTCCATTCGAGCACGGCGGTCCAGATCGCCAGCTTGTCAGGGAAATGGCGGAACAGCGCGCCCTGGGAAACCCCCATGGCCGCTGCGATCTGCCCGGTGGTCAACACCGCCGGATCTTGGGTTGCGGCCAATTCGATGACGGTCGCTACAGCCTCGGCCCGGCGTATTTCGGCAGAAAGGTAAGGGCGGTTCATGGCGCTACACTGCAATAAAAAAAGCGATTGGTCACTTTTTTTATTCAATGGCGCCGCTGTGGTGCGCCGATCAACTCTGGAGACCCTGCGATGACCGATGCCGCCCTCATCATGCCGATGCCCGCAAATATGAAGGCTGGGCGGGCGAGTTCGCCCGTGTTCACGGCGATGATCACGGGCCTATAGCTGATCTGAGGGAGCAGGCTGACCGGCAGGCCCCCCGCCGGGAATCGCGGACAGGAGAACCGTCACGCGGGGCAACGCCTATACCGGCGTCATGGTCGACGCGACCGAAGAGCTGTGGGACATCCACGATCGCATGCCGGTGATCCTGCACCCCGACGATCACGACGCATGGCTCAACGCGCCGGCAGAGGAAGCCATGGCGCTGGTGCGCAAATACCCCGCCGATCGCCTGACGGTCGAGCGCACCGCGGATCCGTGGTTCAAGAAGCAGAATGCGCAATCCTAGTCTCGGAGCCTGAACGGCGTGCCGTGCTATCTGCTCTGAACTGAAGCCTTGTATCGCCTTATGGCGGATCACGCATGTGACCGGGATGGAAAAGCTGCCGCGACCGCGTCTCCTGCAGCCGGGTGAAGAGGGGAGGAAAAGCCTCGCCTCCGCTCGGCGGGTAGCCAACAGGAAGAAATCCATGACCATCCAAAACGACGCTGCCTCGTTCGAGGCGGCGCTGCGGCTCTGCGCGTCGTGCGCGGATGTCCGCATCCTCCGCCGCGTGCGGCCGATTGCCGAACTTGTGAACGACGGACCGCCAATTGGTCGGACGCGGCGCATAGCGATCGTCGATACCGAAACAACCTCGGTGGATGTCCAGACCGCCGAGGTCATCGAAATCGCCGCCGCAGTGGTGCTGGTCGATGAGGCCGGAGAAATCCGCGCCATCGATACAGCGCTTCGCGGCCTCCGCGATCCCGGTGTTCCGATTCCGGCCGAGGTGCAGCGGCTCACCGGAATATCGGATGACGACGTTGCGGGGCGGGCGCTTAACGTGCCGCGCTGGGAAGCCCTGCTCGGCGGCTCTGACCTGATTGTCGCGCACAACGCGGCCTATGATGCTCCCATTGTTGAACGCCTGTTGCCCGGGATCAAGGGGCATGCGTGGGCCTGTTCGATGCGCGAAATCGATTGGGCGGCGCATGGGTTCGATGGCGCCAAGCTCGGTCACCTCCTCATGCAGATCGGCTACTTCAGCACCGGGCACCGGGCGGACGCCGATGTGATCAGTCTCGCGCATCTGCTGACCTATTGTCCGGACGGCGCGCGCCCGCTGATCGCGGAGCTGCTTGCGCGGGCAGCGCAGCCGTCGCTGCGGATCGAGGCAACGGGCGCGCCGTTCGACAAGCGCCATCTCCTCAAGGCGCGCGGCTATCGCTGGGATGCGCGCGAGAAAGTCTGGTGGCGCGAGATCGCCGAGGCTGCGCATGAGACTGAGGCGCTATGGCTTTCGCGCGATGCGGAACTGCGCGCAACACCGCGCGTGCGCCAGCTCAGCTGGCACACTCGTTATCGGTAAAGGGGGGAGGCCTCGCTGCTCAGGTCGCGCGAGCAGCGAGGCCAGCGGGCGTTCAAATCCACAACGCTCGCATGAACAGGAGGTCGCAACCTCTCCGTTCCCAGAGTGGCCGTAGCCTCCAATTATAAAATTAGGGTAAATCAACAGCCTGCGGCCGTTGCTGGCGCCTGCAGGCGCCAGCCTCCGCCGATGCGGCGGGATTGAGCACCGTGAGAGAGCGGAAAAAGGCTCCGGCCAAAGCGGCCGTCAACCAAGAGTAAGGAATACAGCATGAACGACACCATGATGCAGGCGCTGCAGCAGGAGAAACACGCCTGGGCTCTGCGCCACGAGATGGGCTTCCCGGCGGACCACAAGCTAACGCCGTCAATCGAATTCGGCACCGGTGGCGCGATCGACGGTGGCATCGTGCGCGAACTGGTTCTCCGCGCGATGTTGCTGGGCCAGGACGTCATTTATGCGGGTCAGGCACCCGCCGGCTTGTCCGGGCCGCGTGAGTATCTGGCCGTTATGCGCAATCAACATTTGATCCACATCTTTCGCTGCCGCCCCTGGTCGGGCGACAGCAATGCGCCGGTCATCCTGGTGTCGGAATGTGGAAAGGTTACGATCCGGCTCGGCAACGATGGCGCGTTCGAGTGTTTGGCGGGAGCGCCCTCCGACATCGCGGGCGGACATTGCCGCGCCTTGGCTCGCATCGAACGCGTCGCCGCCGAGACGCGCACGCGTATCAAGACGCACATGTTCCAGCCGCGCTCCAGCGACGATTAGTCTGGGTCGGTTCCGGCACCCATCATTCTCAAAACGACTGAACATCGCGGCAGGTCGAGCTTGCCGCGCATTCCAAGGAAATTTCCATGAAATACGAACCCCGTATCGGCGTTGAACGCCGACCGCGCTCCTATATCGTGCTGGACGTCGAGTCCGCCGTCATCGATGAAAGCGGCCATCGCCGTTACCAGGCCACGGAGCGGTATAGCCCCGGTAACGACAACAACCAGCCCACGCGCCGCGGTTATACGCGCAGCGAAGATCCGCTGACTTGCCCGCGCTGGGTGTTCCAGACCATCGTTACCGCGTCTGTGATGGTGCTGACCGAGCATGCCGACGGTAATCTGGACATCGCGCAGTTCGTGACGTTGAGCCAGCCGGACCATGACGAGCGGGCGATCGTGTCCGGCCTGTTCCAGCTGCTGCAGACCTGGCCAGACGCCGAGCTCGTCACGTGGGCGGGGATGGTGCACGACATTCCGCTGATCATGATGGCGGCCTACAAGCATGGCCTGACCCTTCCCCGCGGCTGGCGCTGGCTGTCGTTCGGCGGCAACGATCCTGTTCGCCACCTTGACTTCGCTCGCATCGTGACCGGGGGGTTCAAGATGAAGCCGATCCATCTAGCCGAAGTGTTGGCCGCACTTGATATCCCGGCCAAGATGACGGCGCCCGCGTTCGCAGTCACGGGGCTCATTTACGCGGGCGAGTGGGACTCCGTGCAGCAAGCCTGTGAATGCGACACCATTGGCGTTGCGTTGCTACTCGCACGCTGGCGGCGGTGCCACGATGGTCGCGCCGATATCAATGTCGCGACGGATCGCCTCCTTCGCCGGATAATCGAATTGCGCGAGGGGCGTGGCTATGTCGCAGAACTGCAAGCGCGGCGACGACGGTTTCTGGCTGAAGCCACGCGTCACATGATGGCGGCCTAGTCTATATCCCGTAAGGGGATCTCGAGTGGGCGAGATATTCTCGTCCACTCAATTTCTGATTTCAGGCGATCAATGGTCAGGCACCGAACCATGAAGCACTTTGCAATGCGCCAAGAAACGCCGTGAGCACCGTCCTAAAGTGCAATGTCGATCCGGGGCTCGAATTCTGCAAGAGTATCGACGATCGTTGTTACCACGTCTCGTTCAAAAACGTCGCTGACGCCGTTCGGCGCGCCATCTGTGAAGGGCGGTTCGTAAAGCAGTGCCGCGTCCATCGTTCCGGAAGCGGTCAGGTGGTCTAAGATCTGCTCGACGAAATCGATCTGTCGAGCTGACAATGTCACCTTGCTCAATGCGCTATTGAAGGCTGCTCGGGCGGCGCCACGGTCAAGTCCAACGAGAGAACGAATGAAATCAGGTAAGTCTGGCAATTCGCGGACGCGTTGAAAGTCGTCATTTTCGGCGACGCCGGCATCGACGAAGAGCTTCTGTAACTCATCAAGATCGCTCTGGGTCAGCGGACGCCCCTGCCGAAGTCGCGCGATTGTCACGTGGTTGGAATGGGCGTCAACGTAGGCGCGAGCTTTTTTTCGGAACTGCGCCAGTGACGATGCGCCGCCAAGGTCGACGAGATCAATCGCCCGCTTTTCGCCCATGGTGTCGGCAAGGTTGGTGTTAATGACCACCTGCTTTCCCGGCTCAATCAGGTTCATCAAGGAGCGCAAACGGCGGCGGACCTCTTCGACCATGTCGGCCGTGGCGCCGGTCCACCAGTCACCCGTTTGAACTTCAAGGATCAGTTCCATCTCGCGCGCGACATCAGGCACGGCGGCCTTGGCTTCCAACTGGTGAACCTGCTTGACCAACGCCTTGCGCAACGGTTCGAATGTCGCGCTGCGTAGCATGGCGAGCTGGATGCGCATGCACAGCAGGTCGAAACGCTTCGCGTCGGTATCGGTGTCGGTCTCACTCGTCGGCAGACCTGCCACATGTTCGGAAAGTTCGTGGCGATCCTCATCGCCAAGGCGGTCCCAATTTTCGGGCGACTGGAACTTTTCAACCCACCGGCGCTTGGCACGCACGACGAAATTGTCCAACGGCATGCCTGCGACTTCGCGGGTCAGGTGTTCGCGGATGCTTTGGTATAGGCCACCTACGGGCGGCGCCGCGGAGCAAGAGTTGCCCGGTTGGAGCAGGCCGAGCAAATCAACGCGGGCATTGAACAGTCGTTCGCCGAGCGGCGCGGCGGCGCGGGCTTCGAATCCCTCGATCTGGGCGTTGAAGAAATCGAGATTGCCCAGATAGTCGAAGACGTAGAAGAACTCTTTGTCGGAACGATTGCCGTCCGCATCGACGAAAATATCTGGCCGCAGCCGCGTGCCGCGGCCGATCATCTGCCAGAATTTCGATTTCGACCGGACGATCTTGA
This sequence comes from Sphingopyxis sp. A083, assembly GCF_001468495.1. Taxonomy (NCBI): domain Bacteria; kingdom Pseudomonadati; phylum Pseudomonadota; class Alphaproteobacteria; order Sphingomonadales; family Sphingopyxidaceae; genus Sphingopyxis; species Sphingopyxis sp. A083. The sequence continues at coordinate 17,219 of NZ_LNSK01000012.1, forward strand.
AGAACACCAGGTTTAGGATGTCGGGAATGTCGATGCCGGTATCGAGCATGTCGACCGACACCGCTATGTGCGGTGCCTTTTCCGGCACCTCGAATTCGTCGATCAGCGCGTGGGCGTATTTCACCTTGTTGTCGATTAGCTTGCAGTAAGTCCCGCGCAGCGCCGGATAGTTCGCATCGAAGCGTTCGACGATGAATTCAGCGTGGCGGTGGTTCTTGGCGAAGATGATCGTCTTGCCGAGCAGATCCCCGCCGGCCACCTTCTGACCGTCCTCCATCAACTGCTTCAGCATCTGGTCGATGGTGTTCTGGTTGAACAGCCAGTCGTTGACGTCGGCGGCATCGACGCCGTCGGGCGGACCATCTTCGCCCCAGTCGAGCGCATCCCAGGCTTCCTTGTCCTCGTCGGACAGGTCATCATATCTGATGCCGTCGCGCGGGAATTGCAGCGGCACGTCGATTGCTTTCGGCGGCACCAGGAACTCATCGCGCACGGCCTGCGGCAGGTCATAGGCGTCGGTGGGCACGCCGTCCTCGAGCGCGAAAAGCGAATAGGTGTTCTTGTCGATCTCATCCTTGGGCGTGGCGGTCAGACCCAGCAGCGGCGCGTCGAACCAGTCGAAGATTGCCTTATATTTTCGATAGACTGATCGATGCGCCTCGTCGATGATGATAAGGTCGAAAAAGCCCGGCCCCATGCGTTGCCGACCATCCTGACGAGCGCGCTCGATCAGGTTCATCATCGTCGGATAGGTGGAAACGAAAATGCGCCCGTCGGCATTGGGATCAAGGATAAGGTTGACCGTCGCGGCAGTCGGCAGGTGCTTTTTGAAATTGCCCGCCGCCTGGCGAACGAGCGGCACGCGATCGGCGAGGAACAGGATGCGCTTGGCGTAGTTCGCCCGCATCAGCACGTCGGAAAGCGCGATGGCGACACGCGTCTTGCCTGATCCAGTAGCCATGACCAGCAGCGCTGTGCGCTGGTTTTCGCCGCCATGGTCGCCGTCCTCAAACCGATGACAGACGGCGCGGATCGCCTTTTCTTGATACGTGCGACCATCCCCGCCCGCGATCGCGCGGTTGGTCGGCACCTGCGCAAGCGGTGCGCGCGTTGCGCGACGCTGGATCATCAGCGCCAGTTCGTCCTTGGTGCGAAAACCGGAAACGGGCCGCGGCGGATAGCGCAGATCGTCCCAGATCCAATGGTCATAGCCGTTGGTGTAAAAGATCACCGGGCGCTGGCCGAACTGCGCCTCCAGGCAATCGGCATAGAGCCGCGCCTGTTCCTTGCCCTCGCGCGGATCCTTGCGTGCCCGTTTGGCCTCGATCACCGCGAGTGGCTTGCCGTCATCGCCCCACAGCACATAATCGACGAAGCCCGCACCTTTGCCATCGGCGCTGCGATCATTGGGCATGCCGTGGACGGGGAACTCGACATCGCGCGCATCGGCGAGCGGCCAGCCCGCTTCGCGCAGCAGCACGTCGATGAACTGGTCGCGAGTGGTCGCCTCGTCATAGTCATGCCCGGCATCACGGCCTTCGTTGGCTTGGCGAAGCGCGGTCATCTGCGCCTTCACCGCAGCGAGTTCGGCCTCCAGCGCGGCGCGGGTGTCGGCATCGGCCAGCCGCGCCTTGCGCTCCGCTTCCAGCGCCTCGCGTGCCCTTTCTGCACGCTCTTCCAGCGTCCGGACCTGATCGGGGCTGGTCTGAGCACCCGTATCGGCGCGCGGCAACAGATCCGCGGAGAAAGCTAGCTCGGCGGGCGGCGGCGTCTGGGAATAGCGGGTAGCGAACCACAGGCCGATGTGGAACAACTCGCGCAAGGCACTTACCGCTTGGGCAGGCGCGAACTGCCCCGGATGCGCCGCGCGGTTGCCGATCTTGCGCACCAGATCGATCTTGGTGCGGATCATCGTGCCCGCGAGCTTCAGGAAACTCGGTTCGGCGGTCAGTGCGGCGAGGTGATCGTCATAAGGCGCCCGCAGCGCCGAATCGTGGTCATAGAGCCAACGGACCATCGCCTCGATCGCGAGGCGGGCGTGAACAGCGGCGCCGCGCGGATCGGGCAGCGCCTGCCGTTCGGCCATGGCGACGTGGTCGGCCATAAAGGCGAAGGGAGCGAGGAAGGCAAACTGGGCGGCAGGTTGCTGCTCGAACGGCTGCGGAGTGGCCGACCCCCGGATCGACAACGTCTTGCGCCCGCCCTGTTCATCTTGGCTCATACGGCTCGTCCCAGTTTGGGGAAGTGCTCGGAAAACGCTTTGAGCACTTCCTGCCAGCGCGCGGGATCACCAACCGGCTTCCACTTCACCGTATTGAGCACGCGATAGCCGGCGACGTCCAGCGCAACGGCGAGGTCTCGTTCATATGCGCCGACTTCGTCCCGCAGCGGACGATGGAGATCCATCAATTCTGCGTGACGCGACTTGCGCTCTTCAATGTTTGCTGGGCGTTCGACCTCGGGATGAATGGGGCCATGAGAGATTAGGTGGAATGTGCATTCCTCCAGCGTCAGCCCTTTGCCGACCAGGTGCTTGCGCAAGGCGCTCTGGTTTTCCAGCGAACCGAGGTGCTGGCCCATCCGCGTGTAGGGAGCGCTGGCATTCGGGCTGCTGTTGTCGCCGGTCCGGCCGACGTAGAGCCAAGGCTCCGGCTCGCCCGCCACCTTGACCTCCCAGACATAGAGCCAGAAGCCGCGACGCAGCATCGCACCCGGTAGCGTGAGCCGATAGGTCGCTGCCGTAGTCATACGTCAGAGTTCCCCGCGAAAGGCGCGATGTTGGAGGGAGGCGAAAAGGGATTCATATTTAGATTGCTCGACCTTGAGGCTTTCTTCCTGAATCCAAGTTGCTTCAATAAACCGACGGAATTCAAGCTGCGTTTCGTATTCAACCTCCGGGAGCGGGAAGGATTTGAGCTTGGACCAATAGACCGCCCAAACGCTGGTTGTGCCGCTCTTGCGCTTTTCCAATTCACGCGCACCTGCTCGTGACCTGAAATATGCTTCCACGAAAACGGGGTCCCATTTTTGATTAAAACGAATTCGCATGATGTTATTATTGAAAACCGCGCCCGGCATTCCGCGAAAAATTGCCGTCTTCCCCACAAGATCACGAGAGTTGCGAGTGTTGAAAAGCAGGTCCCCATCGACCAGTGCGTAACGTTCCAATTCCAAGCGGTCCGCGTCGGTTTTTTGAACGAGTGCGGGCACGAACTGGCCGTTTCGCGTGATGGCATCCATTCTCACATATGGGTACGCAAATTCGTTGCCGAACTCTTCTGCATCCCGGACAAGTCCAATGAGCGTGTCCTTTACGGCATCCTCCAACGGCACCGTTCCCTGAACTTTGCCAAACGCCTCATCGAATTTAGCCTGCCCGAGGTCGGAGAGGCGGGAGAGAGATTGGCGGCGCAGGCGGCGCAGCGCGTCCGCCTGATCCAGGATCGCCGCAATTCGCCGCTGCTCCGGCACGGGTGGAAGAAAGATCGCTGTGTCTTTGATTGTGCCTTGGCTAATGTTCGGCTGAGCGCCACCGACGCCTCGACCAATTAATTCTGGCGCTTTGGCCTTCAATGCGTGAAACAGGTATTGCTCGTCGGCCCGCTTTGGATCGGGAACTATGTGGCAGACCGCTTGGTTAGTTGTTGCAGTAATACCTAGTCGGGCAACTCGGCCAACCGTCGCGCCATACATCGCCACCAACAGCGCGCCTTTTGGGGCGAGCCGCAGAGACGTTTCGCGCAAAGCTTGCTCGGTTACGCTTTCTTCCGTCGTTGTGATCAGCGTTTCGCGCAGTTCGCCGGACTTCACCCAGGGAACACTGCCTCCGTAATAGGCATCCTGCTTCTTGCGAGAAGGAGTGGTCCCGCTGCCAGTTTGGCAAAACTCAGCAATTGGCACTAATTTAGCAATGCTCACGCTAGCATCCCCTCGAGCGCCGTCAGCCCCTTGGCGATCTCGTCCTCCAACGCGCGAAGTTCGCGGATGATGTCGGCGGGGGCGGCGTGCTCCACCTCGGCATGCACCACTTCCTTGTAGCGGTTGATCGAGAGGTCATAGCCTGCCGCCACGATGTCCTCGCGCGCAACGCAGAAGCTCTGCGCGGTGCGCGGGTTTTCGCACTCGGCGCCGGCGCGGTTCGCCCAGCGGGCGAGCAGGTCGGGCAGGTTGTTCTTCGCGTGTTCTTCCTCGGACAACGCGCGCGTGGGTGCAGGGCCGAGCAGGCTCTCGTCCAGTAGCGGGTTGCGCTTGTCGTCAAGGCTCCAGCCATCGGCAGCCATGTCGTAATACCAGACCTTGTCGGTGCCGCCGCGCCCGGTCTTGGTGAACACCAGAACCCCCGTGGACACGCCCGCATAGGGCCGGAACACGCCCGAGGGCAGCGAGATGACCGCCTCCAGCCGATGTTCGTCCACCAAGGCCTGGCGCAGCCCCTTGTGCGCCTTGGACGATCCGAACAGCACGCCGTCGGGCACGATCACCGCCGCGCGCCCGCCCGTCTGCAGCATGCGCAAGAACAGGGCGAGGAACAGCAGCTCCGTCTTCTTCGTCTTGACGACCTTTAGCAGGTCTTTCGAACAGCTTTCATTATCCAGACTGCCAGCGAACGGCGGGTTGGCCAAGATCATCGAATAGTGGCCAACCTCATCGCCACCACCTTCGGCCAGGCTGTCGCGATAGAAGATGCGCGGTTCCTCGATCCCGTGGAGCATCATGTTCATCGCGCCGATGCGCAGCATTGTCTCATCGAAATCATAGCCGGTGAAGGCGGCGCTTTCGAAATGCTTGCGGCTGTCGGCATCGTAGAAGACGCCTGGATGTTCGCGGCGGACGTGTTCAGCCGCCATCATCAGAAATCCTGCTGTGCCCGCCGCTGGGTCGCAGACCGTATCGTCGGGTCCGGGGTTCATCAGTCTCACCATCAGGTCGATGATGTGCCGCGGCGTTCGAAACTGCCCGTTCTCCCCCGCGCTGGAAATCATGGAGAGCAAATATTCGTAGACGTCGCCCTTGGTGTCCCGATCGTCCATCGGAATCTCGTCAAGCCCTTGCACCAATTTATCGAGCAGTGCGGGCTTGGTGAAGGCCAGCCGCGCGCCTTTCATGTGATGGGCCATCACGCTTTCGGAGCCGCCCAGCGTGCGCAGAAACGGCATCACGTGATCGGCGACGATCTCATACATGCGCTCTGGCGGCTCGTTCTTGAACCGCGACCAGCGCATCAGTTCATAGGGACAGCCATCAGGGAAGCCGGGGGTGCCGAGCTCGTCTTTCCCTTCAGGAAATACGCGGCGGGCGAGCGGACGTTTGAGCTGCGTCGCCTTGGCTTCCTCACGGGTCTGGATCTCGTCGATGCGCTTAGCGAAGAGCAGGTAAGTGATTTGTTCGACGCCGGTCAGCGGGTTGGACACACCGCCTGACCAAAGGGAGTCACGCAGCTTGTCGATCTGGCTGCGAATGGTGCCGGTGAGCATGGGTTATTCTGCCTCTAAGTCTTCAAGAATCTGCCAGAGGTGCGTCCAGAGCCGGCGGCGCCTCTCGGCAAGTTGCCTTGATGTCCATTAATCTGTTCGCGCACTTCGGCGATGTCGGCAAGCCGAGTCTGGGTTTATACATAATCGTCCTTCGATGGCACCGGCAGCGAGAAGCCGTGAAACTAGGTCGCACCGTCAGCGATGCTGGTTCCCGCCGCCGCCAATTCCTAGCCGTCCCCGCAGCGCCGCGATCTCGCTCGCCATCTCTTCGACCGCAGCCTCTGCCTCAATTCGCTCGATGAGCGCGCTCCGCGTCGCCGGCGGTGCGGCGGCAACGATCGGCGCGAGGATCGTGGCGTGCGCGTCGATCCAGCGCCTGCCATTGGGGTCATCGAGCAGGCGGATCAGTATATAACGAACTAGCTTGTCGGGCTCTTCACCGAATGCGCCAAGCTTGAGTAACTCGCTGCCGCCCGCGTCGAGGATAGAGCCAAGACCAGCGATCTCATCCCCCGAAAGGAGGCGATCGCGAAGGCGGCGAAGTAACATGCTGCGCTGGCCGGGAGTTAGAAATTCGCCGAGCGCGAACCAGTCGGCATTGATGCCAGAAAGCGTGGCGACTGCTTCATCCAGCGCGTCGTGAAGGGGTTCGCCCACCTCGACCGTCTCGTCGAAAGTCGAGCGAAAGAACAGCGCGAGACCGACCGGAGCCGAGCGCTCGCGCACACCTGTCGCCCAGCCGTCGGCATCGACCGCCATGAGCCGCGCCATTATCGCCGACCTTAGTCGCGTGCGGTCGACCGCATCGATCTGCGCGAGGATCGGGGCCAGAAGAAGATAGTTGGGACCCAGGTCGAGCTTGCCGAATTCTTGCCAGAAGCCTGGCCGCCGTGCTGCGTCTGCGACTGCGCGCGGCAGCATTTCGGAGCCTACCAGCGCGTGTAGGTTTTCGGCATTGGCAAGAATCCATGCCGTGGTAAAACCGCCGCTTCCCGCCTTTTCGATATCGAAACGAACAAGAGCGTCGATCAGCGGACCGAGCGATGGCCAGCCATCGCGATCATCGATAAGCCAGTCCAGCGGCGGCTCGCCGAGATAGCGCGCGAGTGCCTCGTCCAGCTCGTTGAGAAGGCTCGGAAAGCGCGCAATGATCTCGTCCCAAGCGTCGCCATCGGGCGGGCCGAAATCGCTTCCGCGCAATAGCATGAGGCCCAAAATGCGCCCCATCGCAGGGGCATTTCCTTGCTCATTGGCCTCACCGAGGAGCCGCGCAAAGGCACCGCCATCGAACGCTCGCTGAACGAGCGCGGAACTTTCCGCCGCTGCCTGGTATAGAAGACCCAATATCTCAACCGAGGGAATACACGAATAATACTCGAGGGAGTTCTGCTCCAGGATTGAGCAGGCGAGATTGGCCACCCCTTGCCAATCGATCTGCTCATCGCCATTCATACGGATCGTATCAGGTGCCGCGAGCACCGCAACTATGACCGGCATGTCGGCTGCCAAATATTCCGCTTGAAGGCCCTTGGTGATCCACTCCGCGATCGAAGCGGCGCCAAACTCGCTGCGAATGCTGGGTCGCAGCTCAGCTGGGAGCGCGACGACCAACTGAAAAAATTCATGGCCCTCCGTCGAAAGCTGGACCTCGGGCATCGGGCGACCGATTAGCTCGGCGGATGCTGCTAACGCCTCCATGGCTTCACCGAACTCGCGCGCTCGATCAGGGTAGATCGGGGTCGCGCCGATCGCCTGTTGAAGCTGCGCTGCGGCACTCAATAGGAAAGCATTGCCGCTCCCCGCCGCCGGAGTAAGGGCTGCAAAGACAGCCGGAAAGTCCTGACGCCATTGCGCGACCGGTAACGCCTGGGGCCACAGGGTCTGCAGTTGCGCGAGCGTGTCGGCCGCCCAATAATCACTGGCGACCGGGCTCCGGGCCAACAGCATCGCCGCATTGGCGATATAGGTCCCGTCGAGTGCAGACCCGCCCGAATCGCGCGGCGGATCGAGCATGATTTCCTCCGCGACAGCCTGCGCGCCCGGACTGGTGACCAGCGTGTCAAATTCCTCCTGATCGAGCGAATGTATCGCTGCAACCAATGGATCTCCGAGCGCTGCCTGAAAAGCCTTGGCAGGCTCGACGCCGAAATGAATGGCGAGCAGTTGGCGCTGCCACTCGATGCCCAGCGCGTCGAGTTCTGGAAAATCTCTTTTTATGAACGCCACCGGATCACGCGCAATTTCATCGCGATGCGCCGCGAACAGGCTCATGGAAAGGAGATGAATATGGGACGCGGGCCACTGGACCGCGATCCCCGCGATCAGATTCACATATTTAATTATCTTGCGCGGCGTCATACGACGGGACGCGGCAACGCCCCGGACGACTTCTTCCGAGCCACCGCGCGGCCGCGCATTCGCGCGCTCGACAAATTTGATCGTCCAGTAAATATTGGGGTCGGTCGCCAGCGTGTCGAGCGCCTCGCGCATTCTCGCACTCAGGAATTCGCGCCAGTCCGACCGCACGGGCTCGCTAACTTGGAAAGTGATGTCGAAAGTCTTGTCTATGAAGGCTTCAGCAAGGTCTTCGGCCTCCTTTACATGCGATTTTGCGATCATGCGCTCGATCGCGGCGCTGTCGATGGGCAGAATCACAGTCGGCGCGTGAAGCCCGCGCGTTTCAAACGCGGCGTTGTTGCCGAGAAATAGGCTGCGGATCGTTCCCCAGAGCTGCATCGCCTCGTCTTCGCCGAGACGGTCGAGATTATCGACGATAACCACGAGACGGCGATCGGCCGATTTGCATGCCGCGAGCAGCTCGTTGAAGGCTTCGCGAAACTCGATCGCCGTGGGGTCGGGACTGATCTTGGTCACATTGACGGCGTTTTCCACCGAGTGGTTGGTAAACAGCGATAGGATCGACTCTGATTCGTGCGGTGTGCGATGGCGCCTCCAGAACCGGCAGCGCAGGATGAACCAGCGTCCGTCGTCCGACTTAAAGCTTTGCAGCCACGGACGCCAAAGGACGTAGAAGAAGATTGCCACCAGTATTGGCGCTGCGACGCACGCGACGGCGAGTAGCAGAAGCTTCCACGCCATTGCCACCGGCGGATCGGCGAACGCGCTTTTGACCAATTCGAAATCGAGGAGTGCCAGTCCGATGGGGACGAGGCCGAGGGACGCGAACAACCATTTCCCGGTGGGCGAGAGATGGCGCGTCGTGTCGGTCTCGGTTTTCTCCGATCGACCTGAAAGCTCGGCGAGCCGATCGTTCCAATAGCGGCGCTCGATCAGCCCCGGAATCGTGTCGAGGTCGGCAATTAGCTCTTCAAGGAAGGCGCGGCGCGGCGGATCATTTTGATGTAACCAAGCGTCGTAGGAGAACACATGGAGGGGGCCTTCACCCGCGCGCGGTTCGAGGTCGGCCCGTAATTTTTGGACGACCGTGCTTTTGCCGCTGCCCCATCCGCCAAGAAGGCCAATTACATTGATATTGGCAGCCTCGCGGACAACGCGCGCAATAGCACCTGCAACTCGCGAGTGCGACCCAAAGGCATCCTCTTCGGCCGGCTGATCGGCTAGAAATCGAATCCTAGGCGCTTCGCCCACCCTGTTATTCGTCATGCCCCACCCCGCTATCGCCGCGATTCTACCCACGCGTGTGCAATAGTTAGGGCTTTACCGATGCCTGATAAAGACTGCGTGGTCCCCGGACTCTCGTGAATCGGAAAAAATGATGCCATAATGGACGAAATCAAATGCGCAGATTATTTTGTTTCGGTCGGCAATGGGCAATCATTGCCGATGTAGGGAATGGCGGACCGATTAATTGTGGGCTTTCGCGCGATCTGCAATCAACGGACTAGGACACCAACGCCTCGGCATCGAGCGCATTCTATGTTAGGGGCTGTTCTATTCATTAGAAGGCGGCCGTCAAGCCGCTCTTCTAACGTGAATTTCCCAATGATCTGAGAGCCCATCGCTTTCATGTCGGGTGCACCAAGTCCCTTACGGCATTTTCACGGGTGTCCGCCCGCTCGAGCGCATCCCAGCGCAGGCGTTGAACTGCATAACATGCGGCTTTCGCACGGGCGTGAAGGTCGGCGTCGGGCTTATGTCTTTCAAAAAATGGCATCTTCGGGCGCGGGCGGTCGTGTCGTCGGCGGCGGCGGGTGATCGGCGCAACAAGTGTCGCTCGCGATATGGCCATTTTGGAATAGTGATGCGTGCATAATCTATTATATCGATATATTGTGGCGACCTATCCATACCCGGCGATCAACAAGGCCAGTGTCGACAGTGCCGCATTTGAAGGCAAAGGCGCATGGCTGCTCGGGAGGTAGAAAATGGGATCTAGGGGGAATCTGCGCTGGGCGCTTCTGGCAACCGCGGCGGCACAATTGACGCCGGCGACGGCATTTGCGCAATCGGCACCCGACGAGGCTGCGGCCGCGGCACCGGGTGACGAGATCGTGGTGACGGCGCGCAAGCGCGAGGAGAGCCTGCAGGATGTGCCGATCTCGGTTCAGGCGTTCAGCAGCGCGGCGCTCGAACGCGCTGGAATCAAGGATTTCTCCGAAGTCGCTTACCGCGTTCCGGGCCTGAAGCTCAGCGCCGAGCGCGCGGTCGATACCGAACTCTTCATTCGCGGCATCGGCTCCGATATTCAGGGCGCGGGCGCCGATGCGGCGGTCGGCATTTTCGTCGACGGCGCCTATCTGTCGCGCGGTACGGGATCGCTGCTCGACCTCTATGACCTTGAACGCGTCGAGGTGCTGAAGGGACCGCAGGCGTTGCGCTTCGGCAAGAGCGTCGTCGGCGGCCTGATCAATTATGTGACCAAGAAGCCCGGCGATACGTTCGAGGGACGGTTCGAGGCGACCTATGGCAATTACAACCGGCTCGACGTCGCCGGATCGGTGCGCGGGCCGGTGTCCGACACGTTGAGCCTGGGTCTTGTCGCCAGTTCGCGCAGCCATGACGGTTATGCGAAGAATCTGCGCGGCGGCGACGAGGAAGACCAGAATATGCAGTCGGTGCGTGCCCAGCTTCGCTGGCGACCGACGCCATCGCTCGACGTCAATCTGGCTGCCGACTACACCCGCCACCGCGACGGGGCGCGCTGGGTCGATATCCTCATTCCGGGCGACAGCGAGGAAGTGACCTATCTCGGCTATTATGCGCCGACGATCGATAGCCTGCCGGGCTTCGTGCTGCCGAACCGCAACGCGCCCTTCAAGAGCGCCGATCCGCGGTCGGGAAATCATAATTTCACGGGTTTCCAGAACAGCGACATGTACGGGGTCAGCGGTACGATCGACTGGCAGGCCGGCGGCGGGCTCAGCGTCACTTCGCAGACCGTCTATCGCGACAGCTCGCTGACGGCGCGCGAAGACGGGTCGGGGATGCTTTTCAACTTCCCGATCGATCCCGCGACCAACGCGCCCGACATCACCTCGGCGATGGTCGCCGGGCTCGACACTTATCTGGCCACCGTTCCCGACAGCTATTTCGACAGCGGCAAGGGCGAGGATGTGACGCAATTCTCGCAGGAACTGCGCCTGCGCTGGGATAATGGCGGCCCGCTCCGTATCGAAGGTGGCGCCTATTATCTGCACGAGAATATCCGCCGCGCCGAGGATGTGAACTTCCTCTTCCCCGACTATCAGGCGATTGAGGAATTCGCCTTCGCCATGGCCTATGGCGGCACCCCCGCGACGCCGTCACCGGGATCGAACCACACCGTCACCACCTCGCGCAACGACAATGTCGGCGTCTTCGGCGAGCTCAGCTACAGCATCACCGACAAGCTGACTTTCGACGCCGGACTGCGCTACGCCTATGACCACAAACGCTATTCGAACAACCGCTCCGGCGTGTCGTTCGAGGGTGAGGCGGTCAATTTCGTGGTCGGCGAAACGCGCAGCTGGGATGCCTGGTTGCCGAGTGCGACGCTGCGTTTCGAACCGAGCGACGATGTTACCCTCTACGCCCGCTATGCCAAGGGCTACAAGCCCGGCGGTTGGACCGGCGAGGATGCGAACACGCCCGCCGAGGCGCTGGTGTCGTTCGACCCTGAAACCGCCAACAGCTTCGAAGTCGGCGCAAAGCTTGCGCTCGCCAATCGGCGCCTGTTCGTCAATGCGGCGGCCTATTATACCAACTATGACAATCTGCAGACCAACCAGTTCCTGTCACCCGGGCCGGGAATGCCGCCCGACAATTTCGTCTTCAATGCGAAGAATGGTACGCGCGCCTACGGCCTGGAGCTCGATTTCCAGGCGCGCATCACCGACGCCTTCACCCTGTCGGGCAATTATGCCTATTCGCGCTGCAACTTCACCGGTGAACTGATCATCGACGACGAGGGAACCGATCTCGACGGCAATACGTGCCGCCGTACGCCCAAACACGCCTTCAATGTCGCCGCCAATCTCGACCAGCCGATCGCCGACAATCTGGTGCTCGTCCTGGGCAGCGATTTCCAATATACCGGCGCCAATTTCTTCGACAATCCGAACACGCCCATCCTGAAGTTCGACTCCGAAATCCTGCTCAATGCACGGATCGGTCTGCGCGATGCCGACGACAAATGGGAAGTGACGGCGTGGGCGAAAAATCTGACCAACGAGCTTAACTTCACCAGCAAGCTCGAACTGTTCGGAACCATCTATTCGACCTACATCCCGCCGCGCACCTACGGTGTGACCGCGCGGTTCCGCTTCTAGGGTCGATGAGGACAACAACGATCGTCATTGCGAGGAGCGAAGCGACGCGGCAAGCCAGAGTTCGCGTAAGCCGCCCTGGATTGCTTCGCTTCGCTCGCAATGACGATGTGGGTCAACGAGAAGGAGGAATCGTAATGAAGCGCGGTATCAAGATCATGGCGGGGACCAGTCTGGCTGTCGCCGCTCTGCTCAGCGCGACCGCGCCTATGGCGGCTGACTGGAGCGGCAGTCATGCCGACGCGCCGATCGACGTTCGCGATCCCTGGCTGAAAGCCTGGATTGCGGTGACGCCCGACAATCCTCCCAAGGATCCGGTGCCGGGCGTCGATTATGGCATGAATCCCGACGGCAGCTTCCGGCATCCCATTGCGACCCGATTGACCAATGACCCGCCGTCCTTTCCGGGGCAGCTCGATCATTGGGACCAGAACAGCTATGCCAAGAATGTGAAGGTCATCGCCTTCTATCCTACGGTGACCTCACCCTGGCATGCGTGGGCGAACGTCGTCGATTTTTCCGGGCGCCGTTATCTTTACACCCACGACCGCGACTATCTGCGCATTCTTGACGTTACCGATCCGCGCAAGGCGAAGATTGTCTGGTCGAAGGGCGGCGTATGGAGCGCCAAGGGGTCGAGCGAGGCGTGGGATCCGTCGGCGGTCACCGATTATTTCGGCGGCGTCACGGTGGCTTGGAGCAAGAAGCTGCAACGCAATGTCCTGGTCGCCTCCTACGAGATCGGTCGTTTCGGCCTGATGGAGGACAAGCGCCGCGAGCCCGACAAGGTCGCCGCGCAGCGGCACTATAATTCGCTCAAGGGTTTCAAAGTCTTTGTTATGAACGGGCCGACACCCGACAAATGGGACCTGATCGCGACGCGGACCACCGACTACAAGCATCCCGATGCGCCCGTGGGCGAACAGCAGGGATCGGGCGCACTCGACGCGGCGACCTGGTTCGGGGGCAAGTATATGCTACTCTCGTCGGCGCCCGACGACAGCTATTCACTCACCGAATATCCCGACTATCTCTATTCGCCCGGCTATCAGGTCTGGGACATGGAGGACCCGGCCGATCCGAAGTTCGTTTCGCAGATCACCGTCCCCGGCCAGCGTCTCGGCGATCCCGAAAGCGAAGCGGCGTACCGCGCCAATCCGCGCGCGGGCAACCGGACGAGCTGGATGGGTTCGCGCTATCCGATCGTGACGTCGAAGCCGGTCGAGGCGGGTGGCAAGATCGGCTTCGGCGGCATGGGCGGCCTCGGCTTCTACAGCTTCGACCTCAGCGATCCGGCGAACCCGAAGACGCTCGGCCATCTTTCGGTGCCGCCGAGCTATGCGGGGACCGAGTTCGACAATGTCGATGTCAGCCAATATGACCGCACCGGCTTCGTTTTTTCCAACGGCTATCCGATGAACGAAAGCTGTTACGAGCCGTTCAAGCCGATCTATTCGATCGACGTGCGCGATCCCGCGCATCCGAAGGTCGCGGCGACTTTCCCGCGCCCGACACCGCCGCCCGAGGCCTCTTTTACCGATTTTTGCCAGCGGCGCGGCAGTTTCGGACCGAAACGGTCGGGCGGGCTGACCCAGCCCCAGCGCGGCCGGCAGGGCCTTGCCATCTATGCCTTTTACAACGCCGGCATCCAGATTTTCGACGTCAAGGACCCGGCAAAGCCGACGATCGCGGGCTATTTCGTTCCGCGCTTCGCCAACGAAAAGGAAATGCCAGACTATACGTTCGGCAATTCCACGTTCGCGGTCTACACCGAATATGACCGCAACATCATCTGGGCCTTTTCGGTGAACGGCGTCTACGCGCTCTCGAGCCCGCTGCTCGGCAAGCCGAACCTCGGCGCGCCGAAAAAAATCTGGCCCGAGCGGAAATAGAAAGTTGTTCGTCACCCCGGCGAAGGCCGGGGTCTCGCCGCGGCGGTGAGGCGCGAGGTCGGGATCCCGGCCTTCGCCGGGATGACGGAAGAAATGTTTTAGAAGGACAAACGGATGCGCACAGCCACAATGGCGCTGGCGGGGGCCTTGCTCCTTGCCGGATGCTCGAACACGCCCGGTAAACAGGCGCCGCAGGCTCCCGCCGAACCCGCGGGCGACAATATCCTGCACATCAGCTGGGGCGGCATTGCCGAAGCGGATGCGGGCGAGGCGAAGCGCCACTGGTCGACCTGGGCGATCAACCTTGTCGACGGTGGGCCTGCCTATGGCTGGCTGTCGGACAAGGGCATCACGCTGCCGCACGCGCTGAATTTCGAGCTGACTGGCACCGCAAAGATCGATGCCGTCGCGCTCGATAACCGGTTCGAGCCGGTGGTGCGTGAGGATGGATCGATGTCGCAGACCGCCGAAGGGTCGCCGGTCCGGCGCTTCGCGCTGCTCGGCTCGAACAAGGGGCCGGAGGGACCCTATGAAATGCTGGTCGAGGGAGAAGCGAAAGCGGATGCGCGAACCGTCGTGAAACTGCCGACGGCCGCATCGGCACGCTGGCTCCGACTGCGCATCGACAGCAATTGGAAGGGCCGCGGGCCGACGCGGCTTTCCGATCTTGCCGTGCTCGGCACGCTCGATCGCCGCGGCGACGCGGCGGTTGCCGATGCCGATGCGAGCGGCGTCTATTCGCACGAATATGGCCCGATCCTGTTGCGGCAGCAGGGCAATGAGATATTCGGTTGCTACAACGACGGGCTCGGCACGCTGCGCGGGACGGTATTCGGGCGCATCATGCGGCTTGCCTGGTATTCGAAGGCAGAGGGCAGCATTGGCGCGGCGACGCTGGTCGCGGCGAACGGCAAGCTCTATGGCTTCTGGTATCGCCCCGAAGACAAGATGGGCAGCCCGTGGAATGCGGTGAGGGAAGGCGGCCTTGCGGGCGCCGACCTCGGCAAGTGTCGCGCGGCGCTCTATCCGTCTTCCTGACATCGAGGACGCCCTTTTCATGACCCTGCCATTTGCCGTTGCCGCACCTACTGCCGAGATTGCCGGCAGCGCCGATCGCTTTCCGGTTCGCCGTATTTTTTGCGTCGGCAAGAATTACGCCGATCATGCGCGCGAAATGGGCGGCGATCCGACGCGTGAGCCACCCTTCTTCTTTTCGAAGCCCGCCGACGCGCTCGTCGGAGCGACCGCCGACATCGCGATGCCGCCGCGCACCGACAATCTGCATCACGAGATCGAGCTGGTGGTAGCGCTGGGCAAAGGCGGTGCGAATATCGCGGCGGCTGACGCTCTGTCGCACGTCTTCGGCTATGCCGTCGGCAACGACCTGACGCGCCGCGATTTGCAAGCCGACGCAAAGGCCGGCGGGCGGCCGTGGGACATGGCGAAGGGCTTCGACCATAGCGCCGTGCTGTCGCCGATTCGCCCCGTGGCCGCGGTCGGTCATCCGGCCAGCGCGCGGATCTGGCTGTCGGTCAATGGCGAGTCGCGGCAGGAGGGCGACATCACCGACATGATCTGGCCGGTAGCCGACATCATTGCCGAACTGTCGGCCTATGTCGAACTGCGACCCGGCGACCTGATCTACACCGGCACGCCCGCGGGGGTAGGCCGTATCGTCGCGGGCGATGTCGTCGAAGGCGGTGTCGACGGCATCGGGACCATAGCCAACCGCTTCCTATAACCGCATCGATATATCATGGCGGCCATTCGGTATTTTTTGTGTATGGCTTCGGCGCCTAGGCCGGTCGCGAAACTGGCTCTCGGATGAAGGATCGCACATGACATCGACCACAGTCGCCCGTAACGTCGTAACGGGGCTGCGCGATCTGGGCGTCCGCCATATCTTCGGCGTGCCGAGCGGCGGCTGGGTCGATTATATGGAAGCGATCCGCACGACCGACGGTATCGATTTCGTGCTGGCCAGCCACGAAGGCGGGGCGGGCTTCATGGCCGACGTCTGCGGGCGACTGACCGGCGTTCCGGGAGTGTGCTTCGGCACCTTCGGTCCCGGCGCGACCAATCTTGCGACCGGCGTCGGCGGCGCGACGCTCGACCGATCGCCTATGCTCGCGCTGACCGACGAGATGCCGGCACCGCTGCGCGGCCGCACGGTCCAGATGGGGATCGACCATCAGGCGCTGTTCGCGCCGCTGACCAAGGCGACGATGCGGATCGCGGCGGACAGCGCGACCGACACGCTGGCCGAAGCGGCGCGTATCGCGCTGTCGGGGCGCCCCGGCGCAGTGCATGTCGGCCTGCCGCAGGGAATGAGCGCCGAAGCCGTCGAAGCGCAGGCGATCGGTGCGGTCGAGGCCGACCCGCTGCCGATGCCCGACCCCGCCGCGACCGCCGCGCTGGTCGCCGCCTTTGCCGCCGCCGAACGGCCTGTCCTCGCAATCGGTCTCGGTGCCGTTCATGCCGGGGTGCAGGACCGCATCGCCGCGCTCGCCGAGCGCTTCGGCTTGCCGGTGCTGCTCACCCCGATGGCGAAGGGCATGATCGCCGAGGATCATCCGAATTACGCCGGGGTGCTCTTCCATGCGCTCTCCGATATGGTCGGACAGACCCATGCCGAGGCCGATCTGGTCGTCGCGATCGGTTACGACCCGATCGAGTTCAATTACGAAAGCTGGATGAAGGACGGGCTGGCGCTCGCCAGCGTCGACGTCGCGCCCATCGATATCGACCGCGACAAGCATCCGGTCGCCGCCGAGGTCGTCGGAGCGATCGCGCCGGCGCTCGACGCGCTGCTGGCGCTGCCCGCTGCCAGCAAGCGTTGGGATCTCGCCGGGCTCGCGGCACGCAAGGCTGCGATGTTCGCGAAGCTTGCGGGGCGGGACGGCGCCTTCGGGCCTTGCGCGGCCCTCGACGTGCTGCGCGACGTGCTGCCTGACAATGGCATCATGACGTGCGATGTCGGCGCGCACACGCATCTGATCGGCCAGCACTGGCGCACGCCGAAGCCCGGTACGCAGATCATGACCAACGGCTGGTCGGCGATGGGTTTCGGTCTTCCCGCAGCAATTGCTGCGAAGCTCTGTCGCCCCGATACGCCGGTATGCTGCGTGCTCGGTGACGGCGGCTTCCTGATGACCGCGGGCGAACTGGCGACCGCGGTGCGCGAAAAGCTGCCGCTGGTGATCGTGATCTTCACCGACAACGACCTCGCGCTGATCCGCATCAAGCAGGAAAAGAAATCCAATCCCATCTATGGCACCCCGGTGCGCGCCGAGGGAACGATCGGCGGCCCGTCGCTGTTCGGTGTGCCGGTAACGGTCGCGCGCGATCCGGCGGAATTTCGGGCGGCACTCGTTGCGGGCTTTGCCGCGGACGGGCCGGTGATCGTCGAGGCCCTGCTCGACAGCCGCGAATATGACGATCTGGTGCTGCGCAAGGATAAGCCATGATGCACGCCGCCTTGGGCAGCGAACGGTCGCTGCTGATCGGCGGCCGCTGGGAAGCGGCGGAGCAGGTGATGCCGGTGACCAACCCGTGGTCGAGCGAGGCACTCGGCGCGGTCGCCTGCGCCGATCCTTCGCACGTCGCGCGCGCGGTGGCGAGCGCGCTGCGCGGTGCCGAGGCGATGCGCGATCTGTCGAGCGGTGCGCGGTCGCGCATCCTCCATGCCGCTGCCGCCGCTCTCGAGGCGGAAGCCGAAAGCTTCGCCGCCGCGATCACGGCGGAAACGGGCAAGCCGATCCGCGCCGCCGGGCGCGAAGTGGCGCGCGCGGTCAACACGCTGCGATTGTCGGGCGAAGAGGCGGTGCGGCTTGCGGGCGAGACGCTTGCCTTTGACAGCTTTCCCGGCGGCGAAGCGCGGTCGGGCCACTATGTCCTCGAACCTGTCGGGGTGGTCGCCGCGATCACACCGTTCAACGATCCGCTCAACCTTGTCTGTCACAAGCTCGGTCCCGCCTTCGCCGCGGGCAACGCGGTTGTGCTCAAGCCCGCGGAGCAGGCGCCGCTCGTCGCGATCCGGCTCGCCCGCCTGCTGCTCGCCGCTGGCCTGCCCGGCGAAGCGCTCAACCTGCTCACCGGGCGCGGCGGCGATTTTGGCGACGCGCTGACCGGGCACGCCGATGTGGCGATGGTCAGCTTTACCGGTGGAGCAAAGGTGGCGCAGGCGATCTGCCGCGCGGCCGGGATCAAGCGGCTGGCGATGGAACTTGGCGGCAACGGTCCGGTGATCGTGATGGACGATGCCGATGTCGGGAGGGCTGCGGCCGCCTGCGCGGCGGGCGCTTTTGGCGCGGCGGGGCAGAATTGCGTCGGGGTGCAGCGAATCTATGTCCATGATGCGATCCATGACGTCTTTCAGGCCGCGCTCGTCGCCGCGACCGAAGCATTGCGCGTCGGCGATCCGCTGGACCCGGCAACAGACGTCGGGCCGATGATCGGCGGTGACGAGGCGGCGCGCGTCATCGCCTGGGTCGACGATGCGGTCGCGCGCGGCGCGACCCTGCTTACGGGCGGTGAGCGGGCCGGGGCGCTGGTCCGGCCGACGCTGCTTGCCGATGTTCCGGGCGACGCGCCGGTGGCCTGTCATGAAGCCTTCGGTCCCATCGCGAGCCTGTTTCGCTTCGCCGATCTGGACGAAGCCATCGACGCCGCGAACGGCGCCGACTACGCGATCCACGCGGCGATCTTCACCGAATCGCACCGCACCGCCCGCCACGCGGCGCGGCGCCTGCGTGCGGCAGGGGTGATGATCAATGATTCGACCGACTACCGCCTCGATGCCATGCCGTTCGGCGGTGCCGGACGCGGGAATATGGGGCGCGAGGGGGTGCGCTTTGCGGCGCGCGAAATGTCGCAGACGAAGGTGATTTGCTACCATGACGCTTGATAGTCTCGATCGCGCCGCCTGTGCGGCGATGGACGCCGCCGATCCGCTCGCCCCCTTGCGCGATCGCTTCGATATCCCGACGGGGATGATCTATCTCGACGGCAATTCGCTGGGCGCGATGCCGAAGGGCGCGGCGGCGCGCGCGCACGACGTGGTGACCCGCGAATGGGGCGCCGACCTGATCAAGAGCTGGAACAGCGCGGGCTGGTTCGACCTGCCGGTGCGCCTCGGCGACAAGCTTGCCCCGCTGATCGGTGCGGGGGACGGCGAGGTCATCGTCTGCGATTCGACAAGCCAGAATCTGTTCAAGGTGCTGTCGGCGGCGGTCGCGCTCCGCCCGGACCGCAAGGTCTTGATCCTCGAAGGCAGCAATTTCCCGACCAACAATTACATTGCCCAGGGCGTTGCCGCCGCGACCGGCGGGCGCGTGGAGGTGCGGCTCTGCGAAAAGGACGAGATCGCGGATGCGATCGACGAGGACACGATCGCGGTCGCGATCACCCACGTCCATTACAAGACCGGGCATATCCACGACATGGCCGCGATCACCGCGCGCGCGCAGGCGGCGGGGGCGCTCGCGATCTGGGATTTGTGCCACAGCGCGGGCGCGATGCCGGTCGACCTGTGTGGCGCGGGCGTCGATTTCGCGGTCGGCTGCACCTATAAATATCTGAACGGCGGTCCGGGCTCACCCGCCTTCCTGTTCGCGGCAAAGCGGCACCAGGGTCAGGCGCTGCAGCCCGTGACCGGCTGGTGGGGTCATGCCGCGCCCTTCGCTTTCGAGCCCGGCTATCGGCCGCAGCGCGACATTCGCCAGTTCCTGATCGGCACGCAGCCGATCCTGTCGATGGCGCTGGTCGAAGTCGGTCTGGACATCCATCGCGCCGCCGACATGGGCGCGATCCGCGCCAAATCGATGGCGCTGACCGACCTGTTCATCCGGCTCGTCGATGAACGTTGCGCCGGCCATGGCTTCACCCTTGCATCGCCGCGCGAGGCGACGGCGCGCGGCAGTCAGGTGTCCTTTGCTCACGCTGACGGCTATCCGATCATGCGCGCGCTGATCGCAGCGGGCGTGATCGGCGATTTCCGCGCGCCCGATACGGTGCGTTTCGGCTTCACGCCGCTCTATGTCGGCTATGCCGATGTCTGGGATGCGGTCGATCGGCTGGTGACGATCATGGATGAGGGGATATGGAAACGACCCGAACATCAAATCCGCGACGCGGTGACCTGAGCGCGAGGGCAGGGGGAATGACGATGGACGAACAGGCCTATCTCGACCGCGAGGCGGGGCTCGAGCGCGGACTCAGCAAGGCGCAGATCATCATGATCGGCCTTGGCGGGGCGATCGGCACCGGCCTGTTCATGGGATCGGGCATCGCGATCGGCTACGCCGGGCCGGGCGTCCTGATTAGCTATCTGATCGCGGCACTGGTCGCGGTCATCATGGTGTTCAGCCTGTCGGAGATGGCGGTCGTCCATCCTACGGCGGGTTCGTTCGGTACCTATGCCGAAATCTACCTTGGCCCGATGATGGGATTCATCGTGCGCTATACCTACTGGATCCAGCAGGTGCTGCTGATCGGCAGCGAGGCGGTTGCGGTCGGCATCTATATGGGATGGTGGTTCCCCGATACGCCGGTGTGGATGTGGGCGCTGGGCAGCGCGGCGACGGTCGTCTGGGTCAATACGCGCGCGGTGCATAATTTCGGGTCGGTCGAATATTGGCTGACCGTCATCAAGGTGTCGGCGATCGTCGGCTTCATCATCGTGGGCCTCAGCCGCATCTTCGGTATCGTCGGCGATCCGGTCGGGCTGCACAATGTCACGGGGCTCGCTGGCGGTTTCCTGCCCAACGGCTTTTCGGGTGTCTGGATGGCGGTGCTGATGGCGCTGTTTTCGTTCATGGGGCTGGAGTTCGTCGTCGGCACCGCGAGCGAGGCGAAAGACCCGAAAGAGGCGATACCGGCGGCGCTGCGCACGATGGCGGCGCGGCTGTTCCTCTTCTACATCCTGGCTTTGTTCATCATCGTCGCCTTTATGCCGTGGACCGAATCGGGCGCGAAGGTCGTTACCGAAAGCCCGTTCGTGAAGATGTTCGCCAGTGCGGGGATCCCCTATGCCGCCGGCATCATGAACTTCGTCGTCGCGACCGCGGCGCTGTCGGCGATGAACACCAGCATCTATCTGGGATCGCGCATGCTCTTTTCGCTCGCGCGCGGCGGCTATGCACCGCGAAAGCTGGGTGAACTGAATGCGCAGCATGTCCCGATGCGCGCAACGATCGTCACCGGCGTCGGCATCCTCCTCGCCGCCTCGCTGTCGATCCTCACCCCGCTCGCCTATAATTATCTTTTCGGGATCGTGCTGTTCGGCGGTCTGCTGGTCTGGGGTGCAATCCTCGTCAGTCACCTGCGTTTTCGGCGGCGCCATCGCGGCGCCGATCTGCCGGTGCAGATGCCCTTCTTCCCTTATGCCCAGCTTCTGGGGCTGGCGCTGCTGGGGGCGATCGGTGTGACGATGGCGGTCGATGCCGACTGGCAGGTCGCCGTCTTTGCGGGTGGCCCGTGGCTAGTGCTGATCGCTGCTTCCTATTTCGTCTGGCGGCGCGTGTCGCCCTCGGCGGAAGCCGGCTGATCCTGCCCCAGTTCGCTGCGGATCTCCGCGGCGACCTCGTGGACGACGTCCATGAAATAGGCGGCGGCCGCCGACAGTTCGACATTGGCATGCGTCGTCGCGCCGATCCGCGAACTGGCGCCTTCGAGTGTCACGGGCAGCGCGACGAGACCCGCCTGACCGATCCCGACCTGATGCGGCATCGCCGCCACCATGTCGGTGCTCATCAGCAGGGCGTGATTGGTAAGGATAGATACCGATTCGATCACGTCGAGCGGCGGTTCCAGATCTTCGTGGCGAAAGGCCTGGTCGATCTGGCGGCGCAGCGATGTCTGCGTCGGCGGCATCACCCACGCCTGATCGACCAGGTCGGCGAGCGTCAGCGCGTCACGCTGCGTCAGCGGATGGCCGGCGCGCACCATGATCGACACGGTGTCGAGGTACAGCACATCCTGCTTCAGGCCCTCGCGCTCGCGATATTCGGGCAGGCGGCCGAGCACGACGTCGATGTCACCGGTGCGCAGGCCGGGCATCAACCGGTCGATCGTGCCTTCGGCGACCGTCACCGCGATCCCGGGACGCCGCTCGCGCAGTCGCGCCAGCGCGCGCGGCAGCAGCGATGTCGATGCCGCAAGCAATGTGCCGACATGGATCCGCCCCGACAGACCTTCTTCCAGCGATTGCAATTCCTCGCCGGCATGGCGAAGCTGCGCAAGGATCAGCTTCCCATGCTTGATCATGACCGCACCGAAATCGGTCGGGGTGACGCCGCGCGACGAGCGCTCGAAGAGCTGGACGCCCAAGGCGTCCTCCAACTCCTTGATGCTCTTCGTGGCCGCGGGCTGGGCGATGTTGAGCGCCTGCGAACCCTTCAGCACCGTGCCTTCGTCGGCGATGGCGGTCAGCAGCCGCAACTGACGCAGCTTCAGGCGTCCGAGCAGGAAATTCTCGTGAAATTTTGGCATGATGTATCTCCCACCCGGTTCGGACAGGATATAGCCATTTTGTAATAGCGAGGGCAAGTCTGGGGATTATTGTTGATAGCTACCCGTCGTTACTCAACCGCATGGCCCGCGCGCTTCGGCGACCCGCGGGGTGTTTGAAGAACAAGGGTGCGGCGACAATTATGATGGACAATCCAGCGCAACGGGCGGCCGTGATCGACATGCACAGCCACTTCTTTCCGGCGATGGATGCCGCCTATCGCGCCCGCGCCGAAGCCGACGGTCTGCCGTGGCTGCGCGATGACGGCGACGGCAGCGGCTTCATCATGTCGGGCGCCAAGATGTTCCGCCCCGTCGACGATATATTGTGGAATCCCGCGCGCCGCGTCGAAGCGCTCGACCAGCAGGGGATCGACCTGCAAATCATCTGCGCGACGCCGATCATGTTCGGCTATAGTCGCCCCGCCGGGCAGGCGCTCGAATGTGCGCAGCGCTTCAATGACGCGGCGCTCGAATTTTGCGGCCACGCGCCGCATCGGATGAAGGCTCTGGCGCAGGTGCCGTTGCAGGATATCGACCGCTCGTGCGCCGAGGTCAGCCGCGCGATGGAATGCGGCCACCTCGGCGTCCAGATCGGCAATCACATGGGGCTGCGCAACCTCGACGATGAAGGCATTTTGACCTTTCTCACCCACTGCGCCGAAGTGGGCGCGGCGGTACTCGTCCACCCGTGGGACATGATGGCACGCGAACGCATGCCCAAATATATGCTGCCCTGGCTCGTCGCGATGCCCGCCGAGACGCAGCTTTCGATCCTGTCGCTGATCCTGTCGGGCGCCTTCGAACGCCTGCCGAAAAGCCTGCGCATCTGTTTCGGTCACGGCGGCGGCAGCTTCGCCTTTCTGCTCGGCCGCGTCGAAAATGCCTGGAAATATCGGGACATCGTCCGTGTCGATTGCCCGAACCCGCCCTCGACCTATGTCGATCGCTTTTTCGTCGATTCAGCGGTGTTCGATCCGCACGCGCTGACCCTGCTCGCCGAAGTAATGGGCGAAGACCGTATCCTGCTCGGTTCGGACCATCCGTTTCCGCTCGGCGAGCAGGACATCGGCCAGCTCGTTCGCGATCACAGCGGCCTGTCGGGCGTGCAGAAGGCCAAGATATTCAGCGGCAATTCCCGCAGGTTTCTGAATCTGTAGCGCACACCGTCTTTCGCGCCCGACCGGCGCGTCAATGCGCCGCGGCGCCGCCGAGGCCGTCGATCTTTTTCGATTGCTTGGCGATCAGGCCGGGGAAGAAGCGCGCGAGGCGACCGAGGCGGCGCGCCATCTTGCCGACGGGGACATGCACGCGGTCGCCGTGAACGGCATCCCACGCTGCCTTTGCGACATCTTGCACCGGCGAGATTTCGAAACCGCTCGCCGACAGGCGGTCGCGGGCCGGCTCGTTGCTGTCGGCGCTGACCTGATCGAGCAAAGGCGTGTCGATGAAGCCGGGCATCAGCGAGCGAACCTTGATCCCGTATTTGGCGAACTCGATCTCCAGCCCCTCGGTCAGCCCGCGCACCGCGAACTTCGTCGCCGAATAGACGGCAAGCCCGGCGACGCCATAGAAGCCCGACGCCGATCCGGTGTTGAGGATCGCCGATCCGGGGGTCGCGCGCAGCAACGGCATCGCCATGTAGATGCCGTTGACGACGCCGCCGAAATTGATCGCAATCAGCCGGTCCGCCTCTTCGGGCGGCATGTCGAGGAACTGGCCGCCCGATCCGATACCGGCGTTGTTGAACAAGACGTCGAGGCGACCGCCGCTGGCGGCTGCGAATTCGGCAAGGGCAGCTTTCCATTGGTCGCGGTCGCGTACGTCCATGACGTGGCGCGACGAGGCGCCTTCGGGAAGCAGCGCGGCGGTTTCGTCGATGCCCTGCTTGTTGACGTCGGCGATCCCGACGAACCAGCCCTGTGCTGCGAAATATTGCGCGGTGGCGCGGCCGATGCCCGATCCGCCGCCGGTGATGAATATCGCCTTCCGTGCCATCCCGTCCTCCCTGACATGTTTGTCAGTAGAGAACAGGCGAAGTTGACGCGCCCGTCAAGCGCAATCGCGGGCGCGCGAAGCAAACGGGCTTTGACAGCGATGCGCGCGGCGATATGGAGCAAGGCAGGTCGCAGGGGAGTATCAGACGATGAACAAGCTGTTTTTGGCCGCCGCGCTGGCCGTCGTTTCGATCCCGGCGGCCGCAACCGCGCAAACCCCGAAAGCTGCGCCGACGATCGGCGACTATGTCGAAGCCATGCGCTCGACGGTCGGGATGGTGTTCGAGGGCGGTATCCAGATTCGGGCGGTGGATGCCGAGGACAATACGCTGGTGATTACCGTGACCGGACCCGACGGATGGCGGGCCGACGCAACGCCGCAGCAGGTTTCCGATGCCCTAGTCACGGGCTTCTGCGAAACCTCGCCCGAATTTTTCCGGTCCAGCCACATCACGATGCGCGTCGATTCGATCGATCTGAAGGCCAAGACGAAGGGGCCGGTGGTCGCGGATTGCCCATCGGGCGGCGCGTGAGGGCGTCGCACGTCGTTGCGCCGCCTCTGGACGTCCGCCTCCTTTCACCCTATGTTCATGCACCAGCGCGCTATATGCGGCGCGTTGGATTGGAATAGGGGCGATTCTTGCGGTTATTGCTGACCCTTTTGGCGCTGCTCACCGGCTTCGCGACCGCGGACCGGGCGATGGCGGCGCCTGCCACGCCCGTGGCAATGGGGTCGCTGGTCCTGCTCGCCGAAAGCGCGAACAAGGCCGAGGCGAGCGATAGCGAACGCCGACCAACCACCGCTACCCCGACTCGCCGCACGACGAGCGGCGGCAGCGGCAAGCCGCGCAAGGCGGCCCCGCCGCATCTTCCCGGCCTCCTCACCGGCAGCGACCGCGCGCTCGAATAGCCTTTCGGCATTGCCCTGACGGGCCAGGCTCCGAATGATCGGGGCCTTTTTCTGCATATTCGTGCGGCGCGTCCGCCACCCTTTTCGATAATCCAAGGAAATCCGCCATGTTCGGCAGCATTGCCAAGAGCCTGTTCGGCTCGTCCAACGACCGCTACGTCAATTCGATCCGCAAGACCGTCGCCAAGATCAACGCCTTCGAGCCCGAAATGGAAGCGAAGAGCGACGAGGAACTGAAGGCGCAGACTCCGAAGTTCCGCGCCCGGCTGGATGCCGGCGAAACGCTCGACGACATCCTGCCCGAAGCCTTTGCGACGGTTCGCGAAGCGGCAAAGCGCACGCTTGGCATGCGCCATTTCGACGTGCAGATGATTGGCGGCATCGTCCTCCACCGCGGCGAAATCGCCGAAATGGCGACGGGCGAAGGCAAGACGCTGATGGCGACTTTGCCCTGCTATCTGAATGCGCTCGAGAGCAAGGGCGTTCACGTCGTCACCGTGAACGACTATCTCGCCCGCCGCGACGCCGAATGGATGGGCACCGTTTATGGCTTTCTGGGGCTGACGACCGGGATCATCGTTCCCAACCTCAACGAAACCGAACGCCGCGCCGCCTATAACAGCGACATCACCTATGCGACGAACAACGAGCTGGGTTTCGATTATCTGCGCGACAACATGAAATATGACCGCGGCCAGATGGTCCACCGCCCGTTCAATTTCGGCATCGTCGATGAGGTCGATTCGATCCTGATCGACGAAGCGCGTACGCCGCTGATCATCTCCGGCCCGACCGACGACAAATCCGAACTCTATATCCGCGTCAACGAAGTGGTCCTCCAGCTCGGCGAAGAGGATTATGAGAAGGACGAAAAGGCGAAGTCGATCAGCCTGACCGAAGAAGGCACCGAGCATGTCGAGCGATTGCTCGAAAACGCCGGGCTGCTCCAGGGCAGCAACCTCTACGACATCGAGAACACGCAGGTCGTCCATCACGTCAACCAGGCCCTGAAAGCCATCGTGATGTTCCGCCGCGACACCGACTATATCGTCAAGGACGGCAAGGTCGTCATCATCGACGAATTCACCGGCCGCATGATGGATGGCCGCCGCTGGTCCGACGGCCTGCACCAGGCGGTCGAGGCGAAAGAGGGCGTGAATATCGAGCCCGAAAACCAGACGCTCGCCTCGATCACCTTCCAGAATTATTTCCGCATGTATCCCAAGCTGAGCGGGATGACCGGCACCGCGGCGACCGAGGCGGCCGAATTCTTCGAAATCTACAAGATGAACGTCGTCACCATCCCGACGAACCGCCCGATCGCGCGCATCGATGAGGAAGATGAATTCTACAAGAATATCACCGACAAGTTCGGCGCGATCGCACGCACGATCCGCGATGCGAACGAGCGCGGCCAGCCGGTGCTGGTCGGCACGGTGTCGATCGAGAAGTCCGAGCTTCTGTCCTCCTATCTCGAAAAGGAAGGCGTGCCGCACAGCGTCCTCAACGCGCGCTTCCATGAAAGCGAAGCGCATATCGTCGCGCAGGCCGGCCGCGCCGGCGCGGTGACGATCGCGACGAACATGGCGGGCCGCGGCACCGACATCAAACTCGGCGGCAGCGAAGAATTCCGCATCGAGGACGAGCTGAAGGACATGCCCGAAGGCGCCGAACGCGACGCCGCCGAGGCACGAATCCGCGAGGAAGTCGCCGCCGAGCGAGAGGCGGTGAAGGCCGCCGGCGGGTTGTTCGTGCTCGCCACCGAGCGCCACGAAAGCCGCCGCATCGACAACCAGCTGCGTGGCCGTTCTGGCCGTCAGGGCGACCCCGGCCTGTCGAAATTCTACCTCTGCCTCGACGACGATCTGCTTCGCATCTTCGGTCCCGACACGCTGTTCGCCAAGATGATGAACAAGAATCTCGAGGATGGCGAAGCGATCGGATCGAAGTGGCTGTCGAAGGCGATCGAGACCGCGCAGAAGAAGGTCGAGGCGCGCAACTACGACATCCGCAAGCAGGTCGTCGAATATGACAACGTCATGAACGACCAGCGCAAGGTGATCTACGAACAGCGCGGCGAGATCATCGACAGCGAAACGGTCGATGACGCGATGACGGCGATGCGTGCCGAAACGGTCAATGCGATCGTCGCCGATGCGTGCCCGCCGGGCAGCTATCCCGAGCAATGGGACATCGAGGCGATGAAGGAGCGGGTGGCGAACATCCTCGACCTCAGCCCGCCGTTCGATGAATGGATGCAGGAAGATGCGGTCGATGCCGAAATCTTCGAGGAGCGCATCCAGCAGATGGCCGACGCGGCCGCCGCCGAAAAGGCGGCGCAAGTCGACCAGGAAAGCTGGCGCGGTATCGAAAAGTCGATCCTGCTCCAGACGCTCGACCATCATTGGAAGGACCATCTCGCGACGCTCGACGCATTGCGGCAGGCGATCTTCCTGCGCGCCTATGCGCAAAAGCAGCCGATCAACGAATATAAGGCCGAGGCTTTCGGGCTGTTCGAACGGATGCTGCAGAATATCCGCGAGGATGTGACGCGCACCGTGGCGCGGATCGATTTCCAGTTCCAGGAACCCGAACCGATGCCGCTGCCCGATCTGCCGGACTTCCTGACCACGCACATCGATCCCTTCACGGGCGAGGACAACAGCGCCGATATCGACGGCGGCTCGCTGGGCGTGATCGCCGACACGCTGCCGCCGATGCAGGTGCCGCGCCCCGATCTTCCCGAAGGCGAAAATCCCTATGCGGCGCTGGAGATCAGCCGCAACGCGCCGTGCCCCTGTGGTTCGGGCCGCAAGTACAAGCACTGCCACGGGCAGCTTTGACGGCATAGGACGGCGGGGCCGCGCGCCGGTGCGCGCGGCCCTTCGCGCCGTGACGAGGCCGCTTGCCATCGCGCGGCGGCGCGATTAGCATCTTTCCCATAAGCTTGGTGGCCGTGTAGCCGCCGGGCGACGTAGCAGGTCGGAACAGGGCGCCGCGTTTATCGTGCGCGGTTGGCGTGGCTGTTGCGTGGAAAGGGTCGGAGCATTTCCTTCTTCGACGAGATGATAACCGGGGATGGCGGGACCAGGCCGCCCTATCGCGAATATTGCGAATGGTTCGATGCCGAGGATGCCCAGCGCATCCAGCGCAAGACGCAGCAGGCCGAAGCCTTTTTTCGCACCACTGGCATTACCTTCAACGTCTATGGCGAGGCCGACGCCGACGAGCGACTGATCCCGTTCGACGTCGTGCCGCGGATCATCGCGGCGGGCGAATGGCGGCGCCTGTCGCGCGGCATCGAACAGCGGGTGCGCGCGCTCAACGCCTTTCTCTACGACATTTATCACCGGCAGGAGATTTTGCGTGCCGGCCGGGTGCCGACCGCGTTGATCGCGCGCAACGATGCCTTCCTGCCGATGATGATGGGCATGGATCCGCCCGGCGGCGTCTATACCCATATCAGCGGCATCGATATCGTCCGCACCGGTGCCGACGAATTCTATGTGCTGGAGGATAATGCCCGCACCCCGTCGGGGGTGTCCTATATGCTCGAGAATCGCGAAACGATGCTCCAGATGTTTCCCGAGCTGTTCGCGAAAGTGCCGGTGCGCGAGGTCGGCGACTATCCGATCAACCTCCTGAAATCGCTGTCGGCCTGTGCGCCGCCGATGTGCGGCGGTACGCCGACTGTCGCGGTGCTGACGCCGGGCATCCACAACAGCGCCTATTTCGAGCACAGCTTCCTAGCCGATCAGATGGGCGCCGAACTGGTCGAAGGGCATGACCTGCGCGTCGTCGATGGCCGGGTCGCGATGCGCACGACGCAGGGCTATCGCGCGATCGACGTTCTTTACCGCCGCGTCGACGATGACTTTCTCGACCCGCTGAATTTCCGTCCCGATTCGATGCTGGGAGTGCCGGGGATATGGGACGTCTATCGCGCGGGCGGCATCACGATTGCCAATGCGCCGGGGACCGGGATCGCCGATGACAAGGCGCTCTATAGTTACATGCCCGACATCATCGAATTCTACACCGGCGAAAAGGCGCTGTTACCCAACGTGCCGACGTGGCGATGCAGCGAGCCCGAACATCTGCGCGAGGTGCTCGACCGGCTTCCCGAACTGGTGGTGAAGGAAGTGCACGGGTCGGGCGGCTATGGCATGCTCGTCGGGCCGACCGCAAGCCGGAAGGAAATCGCAGCGTTCCGCGCCAAGCTGGAGGCAAACCCCGGCAATTATATCGCCCAGCCGACCCTGTCGCTTTCGACGGTGCCGATCTTCACCAAAAAGGGCCTTGCGCCGCGGCATGTCGATCTGCGCCCCTTTGTCCTGATGTCGCCGCAGGGCATCACCATCACCCCCGGCGGCCTGACGCGCGTCGCGATGACGAGGGGATCGCTGGTCGTGAACAGCAGCCAGGGTGGCGGCACCAAGGACACCTGGGTGTTGGAGGACTGACGGCGATGCTAGGCAAAACCGCAGGCAGCCTCTTCTGGATGGCGCGCTATCTTGAACGAAGCGAGAATAATGCGCGGCTGATCGACGCGGGCTTTCGCATCGCGCTCACCCGGTCGCAGACGGCGCCCGCCGAATGGCGCTCGATATTGGAGACCGCGGGGGTCGATCAGGCATTCCTGGCGACGCACGATGATTACAGCTCGGCGCGCGTGGTCGATTTCCTGCTGCGCGACCCGGCCAACCCGTCGAGCATCCTGTCGATCGTCAAGCACGCGCGCGACAATGCGCGCACCGCGCGTACCGCGCTGACGCGCGAGGTGTGGGAGGCGGTGAATACGAGCTGGATGACGTTGACCGACCTGCTCAAGCGGCCGGTGCGCGAGGACGATCTGCCCGACGTGCTCGCCGCGATCCGCCAGCAGAGCGCGCAGGTGCGTGGTGCGCTGACCGGCACGATGCTGCGCAACGATGGCTATAATTTCGCGCGGCTGGGCACCTTCCTCGAACGCGCCGACAACACGGCGCGCATTCTCGACGTAAAATATTATCTGCTGCTGCCCTCCGTCGCGCATATCGGCACCTCGATCGACAATGTGCAGTGGGAAACGATCCTGCGGTCGGTCTCGGCGCACCGCGCCTATCGCTGGCTTTACGGGGCCGAGATCAGCGCGCTCAAGATCGCCGAATTCCTGATCCTCTATGGCCAGATGCCGCGCAGTCTCGCCTTTTGCTGCGCCAAGATGCAGGACAATCTTGCCTGGCTCCAGCGCGGCTATGGCGAAGAGACCGAGGCAGGGCGGATGGCCGATGCCCTGTGCCGGCAAAAGCTCGCGGGGCCGATCCAGGCGATCTTCGATGGTGGCCTGCACGAATATCTGACCGATTTCCTGTCCGCCAATTCGGCGCTCGCGATGCAGATCGAGCGCGATTACCGTTTCGTGGAGTGACGATGTTCCTGCGTGTCGAACATACCACCCATTATCGCTACGACGCCCCCGTCGGCTATGCGCTGCAACAACTGCGCCTGACCCCCAAGGACCGGCCGGGCCAGCAGCGGATCCACGACTGGACGATCGAGGTCGAGGGCGGGGAAAAACAGCTCCATTATGTCGATCATCACGGCAATGGCGTCGATCTGATCGCGGTGCACGGCGGCGATGCCGAACTTGTCATCCGGTGCCACGGCGCGGTCGAACTGCTCACCACCGACGGGGTGATCGGGGCGCATCGCGGGGCGATGCCGCTGTGGACCTTCCTCCGCCCGACGCCGCTGACGCGTGCGGGACGGGGCGTGCGCGCGCTGACCGCCGGATTGGGCCGCGACTTCGCGAACGATATCGAACGCGCGCATGCGCTGTCGGCGGCGATCCTCGACCGCCTGGCCTATCGCATCGGCGTCACCGATGCCGAGACAACCGCCGAACAGGCGCTGGGGGGCGAGGGCGGGGTGTGTCAGGATCATGCCCATATCTTCATCGCCGCGATGCGCCATCTGGGCCACCCCGCGCGTTATGTTTCGGGCTATCTCAGCATGGACGACCGCACCCATCAGGACGCCACCCACGCCTGGGCCGAGGCGCATTTCGACCATATCGGCTGGATCGGCTTCGACGTCAGCAATGGCCATTCGCCCGACGAGCGCTATATCCGCGTCGCGACGGGGCTCGATTATCGCGATGCCGCCCCGGTTCGCGGCATGCGCTATGGTGCGGCGCAAGAAAATCTGGTTGTCCAGTTGCAGGTGCAGCAATAATCGGGACATCACAGGGGCGGGACGGGGATTCGATGACCTATTGCGTGGGCATGCGTTTGAACAAGGGGCTGGTGTTCATGTCGGACACCCGCACCAACGCCGGCGTCGACGACATATCGCAGGTGCGCAAGATGCGCAGCTGGCACGTGCCGGGCGAGCGCGTGATCACGCTGATGTCGGCGGGCAATCTGGCGACCACCCAGGCGGTCGTCAGCCTGCTCGACGAACGCACCAAGGCGCCTGAAGAACGTCAGCCGTCGATCCTGCAGGCGCCGTCGATGTTCCAGGTCGCGACGATCGTCGGGGAGACGCTGCGCCAGATCGTGCTGCGCTACGGCGCCGAAGGGCCGGCCGCCGAATCGATCTTTCGCGCCTCGTTGATCGTCGGCGGGCAGATTGCCGGCGCCGAACCGCGCCTGTTCCTGATCTATCCCGAGGGCAATTTCATCGAAGCGGGGGAGGATAATCCCTTCTTCCAGATCGGCGAAACCAAATATGGCCGCCCGATCATCGTGCGGTCCTACGATCCCGCTATGTCGTTTGAGGATGCGGTCAAGCTGCTGTGCGTCTCGTTCGATTCGACGATCCGCGCCAACGCCGGGGTCGACCTGCCGATCGACCTGAAGGTCCACGAACGCGACGATTTCCACGGCGTCCACGAACGCCGCTTCGAACGCGACGATCCCTATTTCCACAATGTGTCGCACGGCTGGGCCGAAGCGCTGGGCATCGCACTAGCCGAACTGCCGGACTTCCATTTCTAAATCCCCCTCCCGCATGCGGGAGGGGTTAGGGTTACCGGTTCTTCCGGCCTTCGATCAGCCCGTCGACCAGGCTCGGGTCCGCCAGCGTCGACGTGTCGCCGAGCGAGCCGAAGTCATTCTCCGCGATCTTGCGCAGAATCCGCCGCATGATCTTGCCCGACCGGGTCTTGGGAAGGGCGGGGGTCAGGTGGATATGGTCGGGCGTCGCGATCGGGCCGATTTCCGTGCGCACCTGCTGCCGTAGCGCGGCGGCAATCTCTTCGGTCGGCTCAACCCCGGCGTTGAGCGTGACATAAGCGTAGATGCCTTGGCCCTTGATGTCGTGCGGAAAGCCGACGACCGCGGCTTCGGCGACCAGATCGTGCAGCACGAGCGCGCTTTCGACCTCGGCAGTGCCCATGCGGTGGCCCGAGACGTTGATGACATCGTCGACCCGCCCGGTGATCCGCCAATAGCCCTCGGCATCGCGGCGGCAGCCGTCGCCGGTGAAATATTTGCCCTTGTAGGTCGAAAAATAGGTCTGGATGAAGCGGTCATGGTCGCCATAGACCGTCCGCGCCTGCCCCGGCCAGCTGTGCGTGATGCACAGATTGCCCTCGGTCGCGCCGCCGACCTGTTCGTCGGCAAGCACCGCGCCATCCGCATCGACGAGCTGCGGCCGAACGCCGAAAAAGGGGCGCCCCGCGCTGCCCGGCTGCATCGGATGCGCGCCGGGAAGCGTCGTGATCATGATGCCGCCGGTCTCGGTCTGCCACCAGGTATCGACGACGGGGATGCGGCCCTTGCCGACGAGCTGGTGATACCAGCGCCATGCCTCGGGATTGATCGGTTCTCCGACGCTCCCGAGCAGCCGGAGCGTCGACAGGTCGTGGCGCGTCACATAATCGTCGCCTTCGCGCATCAGCGCGCGGATCGCGGTCGGCGCGGTGTAGAGGATGTTGACCCGGTGTTTGTCGACGACCTGCCAGAAACGGTCGTGGTCCGGATAATTGGGTACGCCTTCGAACATCAGCGTCGTCGCGCCATTCTGAAGCGGGCCGTAGACGACATAGCTGTGCCCCGTGACCCAGCCGATGTCGGCGGTGCACCAGAAGATTTCGCCCGGCCGATAATCGAACCCGTACCAGAAGGTAGACGCGGTCCACACGCTGTAGCCGCCGACGGTGTGCAGCACGCCCTTGGGCTTACCCGTCGATCCTGAGGTGTAGAGGATGAACAGCGGGTCCTCGGCGCCCATCGGTTCGCACGGGCAGTCGGCGTCGACATCGGCCGACAGCGCGTCGTACCAATGGTCGCGGCCTTCGCGCATCGCGACGTCGCCGCCGGTGTGCGCGATGACGAGCACGCCCTTTACCTCGACGCGATCGAGTGCCTTGTCGACATTGGCCTTAAGCGGGATCGTCTTGCCGCCGCGCAGCCCTTCGTCGGCGCAGATCACCCAGTCGCTGCCGCAATCCTCGATCCGCCCGTGGATCGCCTCGGGCGAAAAGCCGCCGAAGATGACGCTGTGGATCGCGCCGATGCGCGCGCACGCGAGCATCGCCATCGCGCCTTCGGGGATCATCGGCATATAGATGGTGACGCGGTCGCCCTTGCGGACACCCATCTTCTTGAGCGTGTTGGCCATGCGGATAGTGTCGGCGAGCAGCGCGGCATAGCTGATGTGCCGCACCTCGCCATCGGGGGCGTCGGGTTCGAAGATGATCGCGGTGCGCATCCCATGGCCCGCGGCGACATGGCGGTCGAGCGCATTGTGGCAGAGGTTGAGAACGCCGTCCTCATACCATTTGATGCTGACGGGATCGTAGGACCAGCCCGCGATCTTCGTTGGCGGCGTCATCCAGTCGATGCGCTGCGCCTGATCGGCCCAGAAACCGTCGGGATCGTCGATGCTGGCGGCGTAGAGCCGGTCATAATCGGCCGCGCTGCAATGCGTGTTCGCGGCGGCATCGGCGGGCACGGGGACGAAGGGTTCGGAGGGGGGTAGTTCGGACACTGCATCTCTCCTCTATTTGCTATCCCCTTAGCCGTTCGCATCGAGCGAAGTCGAGATGCCCTATCGTCATTGCGCGCCGTCGTGGTGTCTCGACTTCGCTCGACACGAACGGGGGAGGAGTATTATGCGGCTGCCCGATGGCGTGGACGAAAGGACGAAGGATGGCCGGGATCGAGAAAATGACAGCAGGCCTGCTCGATACGCTCGGCGTGGAGCACGCGCTGTACACCCAGGGTTCGATGCCGTCCCATTCGCCGCTGACCGGTGAGCAGATCGCGGCGGTGCGGATCGCCGATGCCGCCGACACCGACGCCGCGCTCGCGGCCGCCGGTGCGGCGTTCCGCGCGTGGCGCGACGTGCCCGCCCCGCGCCGCGGCGAGCTGGTGCGGCTGTTCGGCGAGGAACTGCGCGCTGCCAAGGATGATCTTGCGATGCTGGTGACGATCGAGGCCGGCAAGATTCCGTCCGAAGGCGCTGGCGAGGTGCAGGAGATGATAGACATCTGCGACTTTGCTGTCGGCCTGTCGCGCCAGCTTCACGGCCTCACCATCGCGACCGAGCGACCCGGGCACAGGATGATGGAGATATGGCACCCGCTGGGCGTCGTGGGCGTCATCTCCGCCTTCAATTTTCCGGTCGCCGTCTGGGCATGGAATGCCGCGCTAGCGCTCGTCTGCGGCAATAGCGTGGTTTGGAAGCCTTCCGAAAAGACGCCGCTTACCGCCTTGGCGACGCAGGCGATTTTCGAGCGCGCGTTGCGGCGGTTCGGCGATGCGCCCGCGGGATTGTCGCAAGTGCTGATCGGCGGGCGCGAGACGGGCGAGGCGCTGGTCGACGATGCCCGCGTCGCGCTCGTTTCGGCGACGGGGTCGACGCGCATGGGCCGCGCGGTGGCGCCGCGCCTCGCGCAGCGGTTCGCGCGTGCGATCCTCGAACTGGGCGGTAATAACGGCGTGATCGTTGCGCCATCGGCCGACCTCGACCTTGCGCTGCGCGGCGTCGCCTTCGGCGCAATGGGCACCGCGGGGCAGCGCTGCACGACGACGCGGCGACTGTTCGTCCACGACAGCATCTATGACGGCTTCGTCGCCAGGTTGAAGGCAGCCTATGCGAGCGTCGGCGTCGGCAATCCGCTGGAAAGCACGGTGCTGGTCGGCCCGCTGATCGACCGCGCTGCCTATGAGGCGATGCAGGCAGCGCTGTCGGCGGCCAAGGCCGCAGGCGGCGTCGTGCATGGCGGCGAGCGGGTCGGCGACGGCGCGAGCTATTATGTCCGTCCCGCACTGGTCGAAATGCCCGGCCAGGCCGGCCCGGTGCTGGAGGAGACGTTCGCGCCGATCCTCTATGTCATGCGCTACGACGATCTCGACACCGCGATCCGCCTGCACAACGATGTCGCGGCAGGGCTGTCATCGGCGATCTTCACCACCGATCTGCGCGAAGCCGAGCGCTTCCTGGCCGCGAGCGATTGCGGCATCGCCAACGTCAATCTCGGCACATCGGGCGCCGAGATCGGCGGAGCGTTCGGCGGCGAGAAGGAAACCGGCGGCGGACGCGAGAGCGGGTCGGATGCGTGGCGGCAATATATGCGCCGCGCGACGAACACGGTAAACTATTCCGACGCGCTGCCGCTGGCGCAGGGGGTGTCGTTCGACGTCGGCTAGCGCTGTGGAAGCGGCGCAGTCAGGTCGATCCGCGCGATCTCGCGGATTTTGTCATCGTCGATCCGGGCTTCGACCAGGCTGGTGCCCATGAGGCCGAAGATGCGGCCGTTCAGAAACACCGGCCGTGAATTGCCGTACCAGTCGATGCACGAAACTTCGCATATATAGCTGGCGTCGGTTTCGACCTGATCGTCCGGCGTTGCGGCAAGCGCACCGGCGTCGGCAAGCTGCCCGGTTGGTGATTTGGTCAGGAAGCTGAGGTCGGAGGTATCCGAGCGCCACCACCATCGTCTCGACTCCGCGCTCAGCTTGACGGTCGGCAGGCCGATGATCCCATTGCCCGCTTCGTCGACAATGCTGTTGAAGGCATGGCTGCGGCCTTCGCTTTCGTATCGGTCCGGCAGGAAGGCAGACGAGAGGATATGCGCGTCCTTGCCGAGACCGATCAGCGTCAGAGTCAGGCCGCGGTCGTCGCGATAGCCATTGACGATGACGTCATTGCCCACGCGTTCGGTGCGAACGATATTGTGGGGAACGTCGATCACCAGCGCGTCCTTCGGGCGCTTGACCGGCACGGCAACGACCTTGCTCGATTGCGGGGGCGTGTCGGGGTCGGGCGGATCGCCGCTCCAGCCATTGCGTCCGCCGAACACGAGCCAATCGTCGGCAAACCGATTTTCGACAATCGCCTTGCCCGTCGATGGAAGCGGCGTGAAGGCGCTGTCCGCTACGGGTTGGAAGATCGTGTCGAAGACGCCGGTACGGATTTTCAGAAAGGCGTTTTGCGCGGGCTCAGCATAGCCTGAACGGCAGCGGATGCTGCGCCAGTCGACCAAGGCGCGAAATTCCCCGTCGCGTTCATCCATCGAAAGATGATCGTAGGGCGCGCCCGAAACGCCGACGACGCCTGGCGCGCGGCTGCCGATCGGCAGGCGATAGAGCGCGCCCGGAGCAACGTCGCGGCGGTCGGCGCGCGGCCGATCGAGGGGGGCGCCATCCTCGGCCTGATCTTCGTCGCAACCGGGCAAATGCCACCACTCCCGATCGCCGAACGCCGATGTCCAAAGATAGACGGCTTCGGGCGACACGAACATTTCGGCCTTTCGAGGCCCCACAAATCCGGTCGTGCGGCATTCCAGGCTGCGCTTGCTGTCGAAGCCGCCAAGCGGACAGAGCGAGATTGCGTGGACGGTCGGGTCGTCCGTCCGCAACACCGGTTTGTAGATCGATCGCGCATCGAGCAACGGGGTGCCGCGCGCTTGGCGCGTCTTGCGCTCCGCTTCGGGCAGCCACCGCCTCAGTATCGGGCGTGCGTCGCGTTCCTCGAACTGGTCGAGCGCATAGGGCGTGTATACGACGAGCGTGTCGCCGACGATGCGCGTGGCATAATTGTCGACGTCGTAATAATCGTCGGACGTGATGAGGAAGACGCCTTCGCTTGCCACCTTGCCGCTCGCCTGATCGAGCTTGAAGATCGACATTTCGGTCGCATCGTCCTTATAGCTGTAGGCAGTGACGATGACATGATCGTCCTGAACGAGCATCTCATCGTACCAATCGGCACCGTCGAAATCGTCGTCCCACCGCTTTTTCCCGGGCCGGTCCGGCGGCAGGTGCCGATAGACGTCGGCCCGATCGGTAAGCTGCATCGTCTTCACATTGATCGCAAAGATCCGACCGTCCTGCAAAACGAGCAGATAGTCTCCGATCTGCTTGACGATATCGCCCTCGTCAACGCCAGCGGTCTGGACGTTCGTGATCGACGTCGGCGCCGCGGCGCGCGACCCGGTCACGATAACGTCTCTCACGCCACCTTCGCCGGGGCAGTCCTCGGGCTTTTCGCATAAGGGATCGCCGCCTTGCATCGCCGCCGCGACGACGATTTCCGAGGATCGCGCGGTGTAGCGTTCACGTCGGTCGCGCAGCCGTTCGAGCGACCGGAGATACGCCCGGAATTCGCCTTCGCTCGCATAAGGGACGAGCTCGGGCGAAGTTGTCTGATCGAGCCGCTTGTCGTCGATCGCCGGGAGTGGCGCGGAGGCGGTTTGGGGCGTTGCGGGCGCCGAAGCGCAGGCCGCGAGCGATGCTGCCATGCCGACCGTCAACAGACCACGCACCATATCGCTTCCCCCCTTGCCCGGATGAGGAATATCATCAACGCTGGTGAGGGTTTAGCGCAAATAGGTACCAGTCAGAGGCTCTGCCAGCCGAAGCGGCAGTCGCCCAGCGCCACGACTTCGCCCGCCGTCCCCACCGGTTCCTTCGCGCCATCGGTCAGGAACGCCAGCATCGCGGTGTCGCCGACATCGACATGCGCCAATGTGCGCCGACCCTCGGGCGTGCGCGCGACCACGACGCCCGCCCTTGGCGCGCCATCGCGGCCGTAGAAGACGGTATAGCTCTCGATCGTTGCCGGCCCCGCATAATCTTCGACCAGATCCGGCACCGGTCCGCGCTTGGCCTCGGCTTCGGCCTGATAGTCGAAATCCTGCGGGAAGCTGGCGGCGGCGATCGGCTCCTTGCCCAGCACGATGCAATGATTGTCGGTGGCGAAGCCGCCATTGGCGAAGAGGAAGCCGTAGCGGCCTTCGCGGCGGAGTTTTTCCACCATCGAGACGATTGCGTGGCTCATATAATTGGCGATCGGGCCGCCGCCGAAGGTCAGCCCGCCGAACATCGTCGCGGGGCGGTCGACCGGCCAGCCGAGCGTGCGGCGTGCCATCTTCGGCACGCAGGGGAAGCAGCTGTAGAGTTCGACGAAATCGAAATCCTGCGCGGTCATGCCGTTGAGCGCTAGCGTGCGGTTGATCGAGGTTTCCATGCTGACGCTGCCGTTATAGCGGTCGCGGCGGAGGATACTCGGCGGCTCCTTCGCGGCGGCGCCCATGCCCACGTAAATCAGCCGGTCCTCGGATAGGCCGCGGCGGCGCGCTTCGGCCAGGCTGGCGACGAGGAAACCCGCCCCCTGATTGACCGACGAATTGGCGACCATCAGCTTGGAATAAGGAAAGGCGATCGGCCGGTTGCGCTCGTCGACGCGCAGAATGTCGGCAGGGGTTGCGGGCTTGCGGATCCAGGCGCCTTCGTTTGCCGCCGCAACCGCCGAAAAGCGCGACCAGATTTCGGCGCTCTCGCCCTGCGCTTCGGCAAGGCTCTGGCCCCATGCGGCGCGCGTCGCATTTTCATAGAGCGGATAGACGTCGACCGGCGCGGCGAGGCCGTGCTTCTGCGCATAATCGGGCTCGCGCCGCGTCGCGACCTTGCGGATCGCGTTATAGCTCTTGTCCTCGCCGCTCGCGGCCTTGGCGGCGCGGCCCGCCGCGGTGCGCAGCGCCTCGGCGCCGACGATGGCCGCGAGCTTCACCTCGCCCGCGCCGATGCGGTTCGCCGCTTCGTTGAGCAGGCGTACCGGCGTATCTCCGTGTGGCGCCGCCGACTGGTAATTGATCGCCGGGCTGGCGCCGATGGCGGCGGCCAGCGGTTCGGGCAGTTTGCCGAGGCTGTGAAAGCTGATCTGGTCGACGATCGCGAGGCTGTCGATCTCGGCGAGCGGCACGCCGGCGTCTTCGGCGGCGACCCGCAGCGCCGCGACCATCAGCCCGAGCGAGTCGAGCCCTTCGTCGGGGTCGGCGGGGCGGTCGTTGACCTGGCCAACGCCGATGATGACGGGAATGCGCTCGGGATCGGTCATGGTCATATCAGCGCGCTTTCCATTCGGGCTTGCGCTTTTCGGCAAAGGCGCGCGGTCCTTCGCGCGCGTCCTCGCTGCGCATCAAGGCGCTGCGTTCGAGGGTGTTGTGCTCCCAATAGGGCGCGTCGGCGGCGATGCGGCCGTCCTGGATGCCGAGCGCGACGCGCTTCGATGCCTGGACCGACAGCGGCGCGTTGGCGGCAATCTTGTCGGCAAGCGCAAGCGCGGTCGGCATCAGTTCGGCGAGCGGGACGACATGGTTGACGAGGCCGAATTGCGCGGCGCGCGCGGCGGGGATCGGGTCGCCGGTCAGCATATGCTCCATCGCCAGCTTGCGCGGCATCTGCTGCGCAAGGCGGAAGGCACCGCCCGCCGCGGCGAACAGCCCGACCTTGACTTCGGGCAGCCCGAATTGCGCATGATCGGCGGCGACGATAATGTCGCTCATCAGCGCGATCTCGCAGCCGCCGCCGAAAGCGAAGCCGTTGACCGCGGCGATGATCGGCTTCGAGATCGGGTGCGACACCATGCCCGCGAAGCCCCATGCAAGCTGATCGGGGTCCGACGGCGCGAGGCTCTCGCCGCGCGACAGGGCGACGAGGTCGGCGCCGGCGCAAAAGCTCTTGTCGCCCGCGCCGGTGATGATGACGGCGCGGATTTCGGGATCGGCCTCGGCGGTTTCGAGTGCGGTTCCGATGCCGACATGGACCGCGGCATTGACCGCATTGCGCGCCTCGGGCCGGTTGATCGTGACGATCAACACATGGCCGCGGCGCTCGGTAAGAATGGTGGTGTCGGTCATCGCGAATCTCTCCCTTTCGGACGAGTATCGCGGGAGGTTAACGTTTACGTCAACTGGAAAGCAGAGCCAAATAACGGTGTGCTCCCGCGAAGGCGGGAGCCCATCTCCGGAAGGTGCCATTTTGAGCCGACGGGAGATGGATCCCCGCCCTCGCGGGGACACACGACTGTTTTGGGTTTTGTAGGGGTCAGATCGACTGCCCGGTCTTGGCCCAGTCGGCCAGGAAGCCTTCGATGCCCTTTTCGGTCAGGACATGCTTGAACAATCCCTTGATGACCGACGGCGGCGCAGTCATCACATCGGCGCCGATCTTGGCGGCTTCGAGCACGTGGATGCCGTGGCGCACGCTCGCGACGAGGATTTCGGTCTCGAAGGCATAATTGTCGTAGATCAGCCGGATGTCGGCGATCAACTGCATGCCGTCGAAGCCATTGTCGTCGTGGCGGCCCACGAAGGGCGAAACGAAGGTCGCGCCGGCCTTCGCCGCGAGCAGCGCCTGCGTCGCCGAGAAGCAGAGCGTCACATTCACCATCGTGCCGTCGCCGGTCAGCGCCTTGCAGGTCTTGAGTCCGTCGATCGTCAGCGGCACCTTGATGCAGACATTGTCGGCGATCTTGCGGAGGATTTCGGCCTCCTTCATCATCGTTTCATGATCGAGCGCAACGACCTCGGCCGAGACCGGGCCATCGACGAGTGCGCAGATTTCCTTCGTCACTTCCTTGAAGTCGCGGCCCGACTTGGCGATCAGCGACGGGTTGGTGGTCACGCCATCGAGCAATCCCGTTGCGGCCAGTTCCTTGATGTCGGCGATTTCGGCGGTGTCGGCGAAGAATTTCATGGCGCGGGGTTCCTTGCGGGCAGGGTGATTCGGGTTTGAAGCTGCCGTAAAGCGGTTTGATCGTCATTGCGAGCGAAGCGAAGCAATCTCCCGCCATCGGCCTTGCGCAAAGTCGGGAGCGGGAGATCGCCGCGTCGCTACGCTCCTCGCAATGACCGAGAGGAAAGCGCTGGCGTTCCATCTTTGTTCCGATTATGCGATCCGCATGGCCAAAGCAAAGCGTCAATATGTCTGCCAGAATTGCGGGTCGGTCTCGTACCGGTGGCAGGGGCAATGCGCCGATTGCGGCGAGTGGAATACCCTGGTCGAAGAGGCGAGCGAAACCGTCTTTTCGGCCAAGCACGATCTGTCGAAAGGCGGGCGGTCACTGGCGCTCGAGACGCTGGGCGAGCATAGCCCGATGCCGGAGCGGATGCTGTGCGGCATCGCCGAATTCGACCGGGCGCTCGGCGGCGGCTTCGTCGCCGGATCGGCGACGCTGATCGGCGGCGATCCGGGGATCGGCAAGTCGACCTTGTTGTTGCAAGCGGCCGGGCGGCTCGCGAAGGCGGGCAAGTCGGTCGTCTATATCAGCGGCGAGGAAGCGGCGGGTCAGGTGCGGCTGCGCGCGCAG
Organism: Sphingopyxis sp. A083; assembly: GCF_001468495.1. Lineage (NCBI taxonomy): Bacteria > Pseudomonadati > Pseudomonadota > Alphaproteobacteria > Sphingomonadales > Sphingopyxidaceae > Sphingopyxis > Sphingopyxis sp. A083. The sequence goes on from NZ_LNSK01000012.1 coordinate 59,309, forward strand.
CGGCTGGGGCTCGGCGACGCGCCGGTCGCGCTGGCGAGCGCGACGTCGGTGCGCGACATATTGGCGACGCTCGACAGCCGCGACGCCGATTTCGTGGTCATCGATTCGATCCAGACGATGCACAGCGACCTCATCGACAGCGCGCCGGGAACGGTGAGTCAGGTCCGCGCGAGCGCGCAGGAACTGATCCGCTATGCCAAGGACGGCGGCGCGGCGATCGTCCTCGTCGGGCATGTCACCAAGGATGGCACGATCGCAGGTCCGCGCGTGCTGGAACATATGGTCGATACGGTGCTGGCGTTCGAGGGCGAGCGCAGCCACCAATATCGCATCCTGCGCGCGGTGAAGAACCGCTTTGGCGGCACCGACGAAATCGGCGTCTTCGCGATGGGCGAGGAGGGGCTGGGCGAGGTCAGCAACCCGTCGAGCCTGTTCCTGACCGACCGCAGCCGCGACGTGCCGGGATCGGTCGTCTTCCCCGCGCTGGAGGGGACGCGCCCGGTGCTGGTGGAGGTGCAGGCGCTGACCGTGCGGCTGGCGAGCGGCGCGACGCCGCGGCGCGCCGTCGTCGGCTGGGACAGCGGGCGCCTGGCTATGGTGCTGGCGGTGCTCGAGGCGCGCTGCGGGCTTCAGATGGGCGGCGCCGAGGTCTATCTCAACATCGCGGGCGGCTATCGTCTGACCGATCCCGCCGCCGATCTGGCGGTCGCTGCAGCGCTGATTTCGGCGTTCAGCGAGCGGCCGGTTCCCGCCGATGCAATCGTCTTCGGCGAATTGTCGCTGTCGGGCGAAATTCGCCCTGTCGCGCATGACGCGCTGCGCCTGCGCGAAGCCGCGAAACTCGGTTTTTCAAGGGGCTGGGGGCCGAAGGGGATGAAAGCGGTGAACGGTATCGGCGTTACCGGCTTCACGCGGCTCGGCGAACTCGTTGACCTGATGCTCGGGCGCGACTAGCGACCGGCAGATGGGAAGTCTGACGGCTCTGGATATCATCGTGCTGACGCTGGTCGGTGGCGGCGCAGTGCTCGGTTTTTCGCGCGGGCTGGTGCAGGAGGTGACGACGCTGCTCGCCTGGGTGCTGGCGATCGCGGCGGTGCGCTTCTTTCATCCGGCAGTGACCGAGTTCGTGTCGCGTTGGGTCGGGACGGCGGGTGGTGCGGCGATGCTCGCCTTCGTTCTTCTCTTCGGTATCGTCTTCGGCCTCGCCAAATGGGGTTCGCGGGCGATGGGGCAGCGCAGCCGCGCCTCGATCGTCGGCGGTATCGACCGTGGGCTCGGCGCGGGTTTCGGGGCGGTGAAGGGGCTATTGATCGCCGCGATCGGCTTCATGCTCGTTACGCTTCTCTATGACATCGGCTATGGCAATGCGCAGCGTCCCGAATGGATGGAGCAGAGCCGCACCTATCCCGCACTCAACGCGACGAGCGCCGCGCTGAGCAAGGTGATCGCCGAGCGGCGGGCCGAAGCGCGCGCCGCCGAAAGCACGACCGTGAAGCAGGACGCGCCCGACGCGGCCGCGAAATGAGCGCGCCGCTGTATAACCGCGACATATTGGCGCTGGCAGTCGCCAATGCCGATTACCCGCCGCTGCCCGAGGCGCGCCATCATATCTCGGCGCGCGCGCCGCTGTGCGGCAGCGCGATCATCCTCGACCTCGACGCCGATGCGGGCGGGCGGGTGACGAAGGTCGGCCTGCACGTCGAAGCCTGCGCGCTGGGGCAGGCGTCGGCGGCGCTGGTCGCACGCCACGCGCCCGGCCGCGCGCTCAGGGATATTCGCGCCGCGCGCGATGCAATTGCCGCCTGGTTCGCGGGCGAGGGCGCTATGCCCGACTGGCCCGGCTTCGATCTTCTTGCGCCGGCGCGCGACTATCCGGCGCGGCAGGGCGCTATATTGCTGCCCTTCGATGCCGCCATCGCCGCGCTTGAGGATGACGAGGTGACGGCATGACTTTTCTCCTCGCGGCAACGGCGCCGGCCGTCACCGAGGTGGCGGCGCGCACCCCGACCGATACGCTGTTGTTCGAAGGCGCGGTGCTGCTGGGCGTCGCGACGTTGTTCGTGTTGATCTTCCGCCGTTTGGGGCTCGGCGCGGTGCTTGGCTATCTGATCGCCGGCGCGCTCGTCGGGCCGCACGGTCTGGGTCTCGTCGGCGGCGGCGAGTCGAAGCTGCAGATCGCTGAGATCGGCATCGCCTTCCTGTTGTTCCTCGTCGGCCTCGAACTGCATCCGCGGCGGCTTTGGCAGCTTCGCCGCGCCATCTTCGGGCTCGGCCTGGCGCAGGTTGTCGTCACCGGGCTGATCCTGACCGGGCTGATCTTCGTGACGCTGGGCTTCAGCCCCGCAGCGGCGCTCGCGCTCGGCCTGCCGCTCGCGCTGTCGTCGACGGCGCAGGTGCTTCCGAGCCTCAAAAGCTCGGGCCGGATCAACTCGCCCTTCGGCGAGAAGGCCTTTTCGATCCTGCTCTTTCAGGATCTGGCGATCGTCCCGATGATCACGATCATCGCCGCGCTGTCGCGGGCGCCCGCCGATCCGTCGGCGCCGCCGGGCGCGCTGCTGGCGCTTTATACGCTGCTTGCCATCGCGGGGCTGGTCCTCGCCGGCCGGTTCGTCGTCAATCCGCTGCTGCGCCTCGTCGCGCGCTATGGCGAGCGCGAGCTGTTCGTCGTCGTCGGCCTGCTCGTCGTGCTGGCGAGTTCGGCGCTGATGCACAGCCTGCATGTTTCGACCGCGCTCGGCGCCTTCGTCGCGGGTGTGATGCTCGCCGATTCGCCGTATCGCCACGAGATAGAGGCCGATGTCGAACCCTTCCGCCTGATCTTGCTCGGCCTGTTCTTCCTCGCCGTTGGCATGGTGCTCGACGTCAATGTGATCCTCGCCGATCCGCTGCGCGTTCTGCTGCTCGCGGCGGGTCTGGTTGCGGTCAAGGTCATGGTGCTGACACTGCTCGTGCGTGCGTTCGGCAAATCGTGGAAAACCGCGCTCGGCCTCGCGCTGCTGCTCAGTCAGGGCGGCGAGTTCGGCTTCCTGCTCTTTACCCAGGCCGCCGACGCGCTGCTTATCGCGCCCGAGGCGGCGAGCCTGTTCAGCGCGGTGGTGACGCTGTCGATGGTATCGACGCCGTTCCTGATGCTGTTCGCGCGCAACCTCGAATTCTCGCCCGACCGCGACGGCGACGAACTCGAAGGCCCCGACGACGCGCCGCGCGGCTCGGCGCTCGTCATCGGCTATGGCCGCTTCGGCCAGATCGTCGCGCAGATGCTCCACGCGGTCGATTGTTCGGTGACGCTGATCGACAAGAAGCCGAGCCAGATCGAATTGTCCGGCCGGTTCGATACCAAAGTCTATTTCGGTGACGGGCTACGGCTCGACCTGCTCCGCCGCGCGGGCGCGGAGGAGGCGCGGGTCATCATCTATTGCATCGACGACGCCACGGTTGATGCCGAAGTATTGCGTCCGATCGTCGAAGCCTTCCCGCAGGCGAAGATATTGACGCGCGTTTTCGACCGGCGCCAGTTGATGGCGATCGATGGCGCGGGAACGGCAGGCGCAGTACGCGAGGTGTTCGAAAGCTCGATCGCACTCGGCCTGATGGCGCTCGAAAAGCTCGACGTCGATCCGCGCCAGATGGAAGATGTCGAGACGGCGCTGCGCCAGCTCGACGCGACGCGCCTCGCCGCGCAGATGGACGAAGGCGACCTCGCGGCGGGCAAGGATCACCGCTTCAAGCCCGGCGGCGGCCGCGAGTCGGCAAGCGTGCTGGAAAAATTACGCCAGCGGCGTCAGGAGGCAAAGGCCGCCGCGCGCGACGAGGAAGCGATGCAGGCGGCCGACCCCGAGTCGGCGTGACGCGTCCGCGGGCAGCGGCGTCTGGCGCCTAAGCCGCCTGCGCGTCGAGAAAGTCCGCCACGCTATCGAGCCCATATTCGTCGGTGATGAAACTCTGCCCGATGCCGCGCGTCAGGATCAGCGGCAGCTTGCCGCCGCGCGCCTTCTTGTCATGCGCCATATGTGCGGCGAGCGCCGCGCCGCCGGTGTTGATGCCCGCGCTGGCCAGGCTGTGCGGCAGATCGACGCTCGCCAGATGCGCGCGCACCCGTTCGGCATCGGCGGCGGAACACAGGCCCTTGGCCGCCGAAAAATGATGCGCGAGGACCATGCCGGCCGCAACCGCTTCACCATGCAGGAGCCGTTCCGAATAGCCCGTTTCGGCCTCAAGCGCGTGGCCGAAGCTGTGGCCCAGATTGAGCAGCGCGCGGATATCCTGCGTTTCGCGTTCGTCGGCGGCGACGATCCGGGCCTTCGCCGCGACGCTGTGCGCGATGGCATAGGCGCGCGCGGCGGTATCGCCGGCCAGCAGCGCGGCGCCGTTCGCCTCGCACCAGGCAAAAAAGTCCGCATCGTCGATCAGGCCATATTTGACGACTTCGGCATAGCCCGCACCGAGTTCGCGGCGGGGGAGGGTGGTCAGCGTCGCGGGGTCGATCACGACCAGCGCCGGCTGATGAAAGGCGCCGATCAGATTCTTGCCGGCAGGGGCGTTGATCGCGGTCTTGCCGCCGACGCTGCTGTCGACCTGCGCAAGCAATGTCGTCGGCACCTGGATGAAGGCGCAGCCGCGCTTGACGATGCTGCACGCAAAGCCGACGAGATCGCCGATCACGCCGCCACCGAGTGCGATCACATGATCGCTGCGTTCGACGCCTTCGCCGATCAGCCATTCGGTCAGCCGCGCCAGTCCCTCCCAGCTTTTCGTTGCTTCGCCTGCGGGCAGGACGAGCGAGGAAAAGGAAATGCCCTCTGCACCCAGCGCGGCGCCGACCTTGGCCAGATAGGCATCGGCCACGTGGGTATCGGTAACGATCATCGTGCGCGGACGCTTCAGTAGCGGGGCGACCTGCGCGCCCAATGCGTCGAGCAGTCCCTCGCCGATCAGGATCGGATAGCTGCGCGCGCCAAGTTCGACGGTCAGTCTGGTCATTGCGGTTTCCATTGCGACAGCGCCTCCAGGATCGCGCGCACCGTATGTTCGTGCGGATTGCTTGCCGAGCTGACGCGGATATGCGCCTCGGCATAAACGGGATTGCGGACCGCGGCGAGTTCGCGCAGCACCTCACCGGGGTCGCGGTTCTTGAGCAGCGGGCGATGGCTACGGCGCCCGACGCGCTCGACCAGGGTCGCGACGTCGGCATCGAGCCAGATGCACAGGCTTTTGTCCAGGATCAGCGCGCGCGTCTCGTCGTTCATGAAGGCGCCGCCGCCTGTCGCGAGCACCAGCGGCCGGCCGGTGAGCAGGCGCGCGATCACGCGGCGTTCGCCATCGCGGAAATGCGCCTCGCCGAAGCGCGCGAAAATGTCGGATATCGTCATGCCGGCGGCGCGTTCGATCTCGTCGTCGGCGTCGGCGAAGCGCATGCCGAGGCGCTGCGCCAGGCGGCGGCCGATCGTCGATTTGCCCGATCCCATCAACCCGACGAGCACGATCGGCCGCGCGCGAATTGCGGGCGCGATGTCCGGGGCCGGGCTTTTCGGGTTTCGCGACATGGTGCGCGCGGCTATACCGCAGGAACCGCGCGGAACAATGATTTTGCTGCGCCGCGCAAATTTGGGTCGAGCCGGCACGGGTGGCACAGGATATTGCGCGCAACGCAAGGATCGGGAAAAGGGCGCTGGGTCGCCGGGATTTTCGCCCTGGCGCTGCTGCTGGCGTTCGGTCTGTTCCTCTATTGGCTGGGACGACCGATCGAGGCGAAGATGATTGAGGTGGACGTGACCGACAAGATTGCCGAAAGCGCGGCACAATGACCAAGAAAATGCTCGCGCTGACCCTGGGATTGTCGGGAACCGCACTCGCGGCTGCGCTCGTCCTTCCGGCGGTCGCGCAGGAATCGCTCTTGCCCGAAGGCTTTGGCAAGCCCGCCGACACGCCGGCACCGCGCCCGGCACCGACGCCATCGCCGACCCCGGCACCATCATCGACCGCCGCACCCAAAGGCGGCCAGAGCGGTGCGACGACCCTTGCGCCGTCAACCGTCGCGACGCTCGACAGCGGCGACACCGACACCGACACGGGCGATGAGGCCAGCGATGGCGAGGAAGGCACCTCCGGCCAGCTCAAATACGACCTGCCGCCCGGCGCGCGCCGGCTTTTGACGCGGGTCGGGCCGCTGACGCCCGAAACCGGCGGGATGGCGCCCGATGCCTTTGGTGTGCGCGGCCAATATGCGGCGGCGATCATGCGCAGCATGCGCGGTCAGGTCGCCTCGCGCTGGGGTCAGATATTGCTGCGCCGCGCGCTCGCGTCTGCGATCGACACGCCCGATACGATCAGCGGCGCCGACCTTGCCGCCGACCGCGCGGGGCTGCTTTTGCGGCTCGGCGAATCGACCACCGCGCGGATGATCGTGCAGTCGGTCGATTATGACCGCGCGACCCCGCGGCTCGTCGCGACCGCCCAGCAGACCTATCTGGCGAACGCCGATCCGTCGGGGCTTTGTCCTTATGTCCCCGCAGGGCTTGCCCATGGCGACGAACAAAGCTGGCGGCTCGCCGCGGCGATGTGCGCCGGGATGTCGGGCGAGGCCGGACCCGCGGGCTGGGCGATCGGCCGGGTACGGTCAAGCGGCAAGATCAGCAATTTTGACATTCTGCTCGCCGAACGTGTGCTCGGCGCAACGGGCGCCGGCCGCCGTTCGACAACGATCGAATGGGACAAGGTCGGGCGCCTGACGAGCTGGCGCTTTGGCCTGGCGACCGCGACGGGAATCGACATTCCGGCACCGCTGCGCGCCACGGAGGCCGGTTCGATCCGAAGCTGGACGGTACTCGCGCCGATGACGCCGATGGGCGACCGCATCGCTGCCGCTCCCTATGCCGCATCGCGCGGCGTGCTATCGAGCGAAGCCTATGTCTCGCTGCTCAGCGCCGCGTCGAGCGAGGAGGAGCCCCCCGAAGCGCTCGCGGCGCAGACCGATCTGCTGCGCAGCGCGTTCAGCGGCGCCAATGCCGCCGATCGCTATACCGCGATGGCGGAATATTGGTCCGCGGGCACCGGCGCGACGGCGCGCTATGCCGCGCTTGTCGCAACCGCGCGAGCCGCCGCCGCGCTGCCCACCGGCGCCGATGTCGGCGCCGATCCGTGGCAGTTGCTGGGATCGATGCTGACCGCGGGATATGACAATCGCGCGGTGCAATGGGTGTCGAAACTGTCGGTCGGCGGCCACGGCTGGGGCATCATGGCGGTCGGGTCGCCGCGCCCGCTGACCGGTGTCGGCGCCGGGTCGATTGGCAGCTTCGCCAGCGACGACGACAGCGCCGAAACCTTGCGGTCGAAATTCCTGCTCGCGGGTCTTGCGGGCCTCGGCCGCATCGACGCCGGGCAGGCGTCATCGGCGGCCAGCGACCTGGGGGTCGATCTGGGCAAGCAGACGCGATGGACGCGCGCAATTTCCGAAGCCGCCCAGCGGCGCGAACCCGGCATGGTCGCGCTGCTTGCCGCGGCCGGGATGCAGGGCGAATGGGACAAGATACCGCCCTATCACCTCTATCATATCGTCCGGGCGCTCCACGACGTCGGGCTCGACGCCGAAGCCCGGATGATCGCGGCCGAAGCGCTGGTGCGTGTCTGACGCGCGCCTGATCGACCGCTTCCTCGAGATGATGTCCGCCGAACGGGGGGCATCGCGCAACACCATCCTCGCTTATCGCCGCGACCTTGAACAGGCGGCCGAACTGGTGCGCGGTTCGCTCGGCGACGCCGACGCCGCCGCGCTGCGCGCATTGATGGCCGCATATCGGACGCTGGCGGCGAGCAGCGCCGCACGCAAATTGTCGGCGCTGCGGCAGTTCTTCGCGTTTCTGGAGGACGAGGGCGAGCGCACCGACAATCCGGCGCTCGACATCGCGCGTCCCGCCACGCGTCGTCCGCTGCCGCGCATTCTGTCGCACGATGATGTCGACCGGCTGTTCGCGCAGGCTAGCGAGGAGGCAGCGGGGGAGGCAGCGCCCGCGAACGCCATGCGCATGCTGCTGCTGCTCGAACTGCTCTACGGCTCCGGACTGCGCGCGAGCGAGCTGGTATCGCTGCCGCGCCGTGCGGTCGCCGGCGAGCGGCAATTTCTGATCGTGCGCGGCAAGGGCGACAAGGAACGGCTGGTGCCGCTGTCCGACCGGGCGCGCGAAGCGCTCGATCGCTGGCTGCCGCTGCTCGCCGATGGAACACCCTGGCTGTTCCCGTCGGGCAAGGCGCATGTGTCGCGCGTACGGCTGTTCCAGATGCTGCGCGAACTGGCAGCACGCGCCGGGGTCGATCCCGCGGGGGTTAGTCCGCACGTCCTGCGCCACGCCTTCGCCACCCATCTGCTGGAGGGCGGGGCCGACCTGCGCGCGTTGCAGATGATGCTGGGCCATGCCGACATCGCGACGACCGAGATTTACACCCATGTCGATAGCCGGCGGCTCGTCGAGCTGGTCAATCGGCGCCATCCGCTGGCGCAGATGCGGGCCGTTGACGTTGCGGCGCCTTCGGCCTAGCGCTCCCCTATGACAGCCTTTCTCGATTTCGAAAAACAGGTCGCCGCGCTCGATCGCCAGATTGCCGAATTGCGCGAAATGGGGGACGATCCGTCGCTCAATATCGATGGCGACATCGCCCGGCTTGAGGACAAGTCCTCGAAGATGCTGCGCGACATCTATGCCAAGCTGACGCCCTGGCAAAAGACGCAGGTTGCGCGCCACCCCGACCGACCGCATTTCAAACATTATGTCGCGGGCCTGTTCGACGACTGGATGCCGCTCGCGGGCGATCGCAACTTCGGCGACGATCAGGCGATTCTGGGTGGTTTGGCGCGCTTTCGCGGTCGGCGCGTGATGGTGATCGGCCACGAAAAGGGCGACGATATTCCGTCGCGCATGAAGCATAATTTCGGCATGGCGAAGCCCGAGGGCTATCGCAAGGCGATCCGCCTGATGCAGCTTGCCGATCGCTTCGGACTGCCGGTGGTGACGCTGGTCGACACGTCGGGGGCCTTTCCGGGCATCCAGGCCGAGGAACGCGGCCAGGCAGAAGCGATCGCGCGGTCGACCGAACAATGTCTTGCGCTCGGCGTGCCGATGGTCGCGGCGATCGTCGGCGAGGGCGGCTCGGGCGGCGCCATCGCGCTTGCCGCGGCTAACCGCGTGTTGATGTTCGAACATGCCGTCTATTCGGTGATCTCGCCCGAGGGTTGTGCGTCGATCCTGTGGCGCACCGCCGACAAGGCGCCCGACGCGGCAGCCGCGATGAAGATGTCGGCGCAGGATCTGCTGGGGCTGAAGGTCATCGATCGTATCGTGACCGAGCCCGTCGGCGGCGCGCACCGGGCGCCCGAAGTTGCGATCCAGTCGCTCGGCGATGCGCTCGCGCAGGAACTCGATGGCTTGCAGGGCCAGTCGCGTGAGCGGCTGCGCACCGACCGCGAAGACAAATTCCTTGCGATGGGGCGCGCCTGAACGGAACCGCCCGCGGCTGCTTCGCGTTCGACTCCGACCGGCGGGCGATCCCATGATTGCTTGCCTTGATCCCGCGACGGGATATGCCGGCGGGAACGGACCAAAGGGAGGCAATTCAATGACGAAACGGATCACGGCGCGGCTGGCGATGCTGCTTGCGGCAACGGCGCTGGTCGGTGGCGGAGTGGCGGAAGCGCAGCTCAAGGCGATCCGCACCGCGACCAGCATCTCGCCCGCCGAGCGCAAACAGGGCGACGAGGCGCATCCGCAACTGCTCGCCGAATTCGGCGGTGCCTATGCCGGGCCGCAGGCCGCCTATGTGAACCGCATCGGCCAGAATATCGCCGTGCAGTCGGGCCTGTCGCGCAGCCCGAGCGACTTCACCGTGACGCTGCTCAATTCGCCGGTGAACAACGCCTTCGCGATCCCCGGCGGCTATGTTTACGTCACGCGCCAGTTGATGGCGCTGATGAACGACGAGGCCGAACTCGCCGGTGTGCTCGGCCACGAAGTCGGCCATGTCGCTGCGCAGCATAGCAAGAAGCGCCAGTCGGCGGCGACGCGCAACACCATCCTCGGCGTCCTCGCGTCGGTGCTCGGCGGCGCGATCGGTGACAATGGCGGGCTGCTCGGCGGGCTCGGCGGCCTGTTGCAGAATAATGCGATGCAGTGGGCGCAATTTGCGACACTTGGCTTTTCGCGCTCGCAGGAACTCGAGGCCGATCAACTCGGCGTCCAATATCTGAAGCGCGCGGGCTATGATCCGATGGCGCTGTCGACGATGTTGGCGAGCCTTGCGAATCAGACCAACCTAGAGGCGCGACTGGCGGGCGGCGACGCGCGGTCGTTGCCCGAATGGGCAAGCACCCATCCCGATCCGGCGTCGCGCGTGCGCAATGCGCAGACGCTCGCGTCGCGGGTCGGCACCGGCGGCGTGCGCAACGCCGACGCTTTCCTCGCGTCGGTTGACGGCGTGCTCTATGGCGACGACCCGGCGCAGGGCGTAGTCGAGGGCAGGGACTTTCTGCATCCCGATCTGCGTCTGCGCTTCACCGTGCCGAACGGCTTTGCAATGCAGAACGGCACCAGCGCGGTGTCGATCAGCGGCAATGGCGGGCAGGCACAATTTTCGACCGCGGCGTATAGCGGTGACATGACCGCCTATATTGCCAATGTGTTCAAGGCGGTTGCAGGCGATGCCAAAATCACGCCCGGCACCGTTCAGCGCACGACGGTGAACGGCATCCCCGCCTATTTTTCGTCGGCGCGCGCCAATAGCCAGTCGGGACAGGTCGATGTGACCGTCTTTGCCTATGAATTTGCGCCCAACAGCGCCTTTCACTTCGTGACCTTGGCCAAGGCCGGCGGATCGGGCGTCTTCAACCCGATGTTCGGAAGCGTCCGGCGGCTGACTGCAAGCGAGGCCGCCGCGATCCGGCCGCGACGCGTCGATGTGGTGACGGTGAAGAGCGGTGACAGCGTCGCGGCGCTGGCGAAGCGCATGGCCTACAGCAATTATCAATCAGAGCGGTTCCAGGTGCTCAACCGCCTGTCGGCCACGAGCCGGCTCGCTCCGGGGCAAAAGATAAAGCTGGTCGTCTACGCCAATCGCTGACGATCCGACGCAAAAAAGGGCGGTGGCTTGGCCACCGCCCTTTCCTGTTTGATGTCCATCGCCGAAGCGGTGGATGTCGGCTCGATTTACGAACCGGCGTTCTTCAGGCCGTCGTCAACCTTCTGGAAGGTGCCCTTGACGCTGGTGCCGACGTTGCCCATCACGGTGATGCCCGCAACGGCGATGAGAGCGGCGATGAGGCCGTATTCGATGGCGGTCGCAGCCTTGTTGTTGCGAACGAGCTTCTTGAAGAATTTCATGTCTGGTCTCCTGACAAGTCACTTACCCTGTTGACGGTCTGGTCGTGGTCAACGGAGCAAGATTAGGATCAATTGGTTTTGAATTTCTTAATGCCGATGCGCCGAAATGCTGTTTCGGGAGTCCCGTTTCAGCACATCAGGTTCCATCCATCGCTGCGACGGATTTTTCCGACACGTTAGTCCACATCGCGCTGGTCGATTTTCCGACGGCGGTGATGGTGACGATCGCGGCCAGAAAGATCAGCGCAAGGATGAGGCCATATTCTACGGCTGTGGCGGCCCTGGTCGACCGCAGCAGCCCATGAAACTTGTTCATTGTTCCGCCCCTGACTGAAGTTATAGTTCCCGAGGATCGGGAAAGTGTCACAGGAAGGTTAACAATTTGGCCGCATCGCATGGCGGAAATGCCGCGTCCGACAGCCTTGTCGTGGTCGCCGCGGCGCTGGTGGATCGCGACGGACGCTTGCTGGTTCAGCAGCGCCCCGAAGGCACGTCGATGGCGGGGCTGTGGGAGTTTCCCGGCGGCAAGCGCGAGGTCGGCGAAACGCCCGAGCAGGCGCTCGTTCGCGAGCTGGCGGAGGAACTGGCGATCGACGTGGATCATAGCTGCCTCGCGCCCGCCTGCTTTGCGAGCGACATGCTCGGCGATCGGCATCTGCTGCTGCTGCTCTATGTCTGCCGCAAATGGCGCGGCACCCCGATGGCGCAGCATGCGACCGCGCTGCGCTGGGTGCGGCCGGTCGAGCTTTACGCGCTCGATATGCCGCCCGCCGACAAGCCGCTTATCGGCCTCCTCGAAGCGCTGATCTAGCGGCTGTAGGAGCGGCCGGGCGCCGGTGGTTCGCCGTTCGCCGGTTCGTCCCATGCGACGAAGGCGATATCGTCGATCCGCACCGGCTTTCCATCGACTTGCAGCAGCGGACGCAGGGGCAGTTCCTCGTCACCGGGCGCAAGGTCGACGTCGAAGCGGAAATCGGTCCATGCGCCGCCGGTCAGCGCGGCCGTGCCGATCGGCTGCCGCGGTGCGCTTTCGATCGCCTTGGTCATGCCGCTGCCCTTCGGTTGCAACTGGACGAACGCCGCTAGCGTCGCGGCGCTATCGCTGCGCGCGCGGCCGACCAGCGTGTAGCGGCGCGCATTCCCGTTGCGGAAGAAGGTCGTCGTCGCGACGGTGACCGATAATGCCCCCGCGTCGGGACGCAGCGCGAGCGCGGCGGCGGCGCCCAAATGTCCCCAGAAACGCATCGGTTGCGCCATCACGAATCCCTATCTTGCGAAGAGTTGGTCGAGATCGGCGAAGGCCTTAAATTCGAGGGCGTTGCCCGCCGGATCGTGGAAGAACATCGTCGACTGTTCGCCCGGCTGGCCGGGAAAGCGCGTGTGCGGCTCGATGACGAAGCGGACGCCCTGATCCTGGAGCCGCGCCGCAAGCGCGCGCCATTCGTCGGGCGGCAGGACGACGCCGAAATGCGGAACCGGCACGTCGTGGCCGTCGACCGGATTATGGCCAGCCACCGCATCGCGCCGCGCGACGCGGTGCGCGACGATCTGGTGCCCATAGAGATTGAAGTCGATCCAGTCGCTGTCGCTGCGCCCCTCGGGGCAACCGAGGACGGTGCCATAGAAATGCCGCGCCGCGTCGAGATCGTCGACGGGAAAGGCAAAATGAAAGGGCGTAAGCTGAGCCATATCACTCATCCTTCAAATTTTTCGCCAGAAAGGCGAGGACGTCGCTTTCCGTCGCCGCCTTGGCTGCGGCATTGGCGGCAACCGACTGACGCGATTCGGTGGGGGTGTCATAGCCGTGCGTCGCGCCCTTGAAACTGGTCAGCGTGATGTCGCCGCCCTTGTCGCGGCTGCGCGCGACGAGCTTTTCGCAGGAAGCGGGCGACACCTCCTCGTCGGCGGTGCCGATGAAGACGCGCACCGGCGCGTCCGTGCATCATCACGACGGCAGGCGACTGCGCGGGGGCATTGTCCGCCTTGAAGATATAGCCCTTGATCATCGTCTTGCCGCCGCTGCTGGCGAATTCGACCGCTTCAACCGATACGCGTTCCGGTGACGACGATCGCTTCGCCCGAATCCTGTTCGATATCTTCGGCGATTTGCGGCTCGGGTTCGGCGCGGTCCTGCGCCATGGCGGCGGTTGCACTGGCGAGCAGCGAAATGCCGCCCATCAGGCTGATGAATTTTTGACCCCTGTTCATGCTATTGGCCCTTCCCTGAGATTTGGCAGATAAGCGATTGTATTTTTGTATTAATCCTCTCGATCGATAAGCGCGGCGACGCGCGCGGCCGACCCGGCGGCATAGGTCCAGCCCAAGGCCCCATGTCCCGTGTTTGCGATCACCCCCGGCGCGATCGGCCGCGTGATCGGCAGCGAATCGGGGGTCATCGGCCGCAGCCCCGCCCAGCTCGATTCGATCGCGTCATAGGTCGCCGCTTCTGGCAGCGCGGCGCGGGCGCTGGCGATCAATGTGGCGAGCCGCCGCGGATCGACCGCGGCGTCGCGCTGCGCCAGGTCGGCGAGGCCGGCAATCCGCATGCGATTGCCCAGCCGGGCGAAAACGACCCGGTTCGCAGCATCGGTGATGCTGACCGTCGGCGCCGCTTCGCCCGGCGCGGCGGTGATCGAATAGCCCTTCATCGGCACGATCGGCAGGCGGACGCCGAAACTCCGCGCCAGCGCGAGCGATCCCGTGCCCGAACATAATAGGATCCGGTCGGCGGCGAACCGCCGACCGTCCCGCGCGACGATCGCGGGGCGCCGCGCGTCGGGCTCGATCGCGGCAATGTCGGTGCGGAACCAGCTCGCGCTTTGTCCATGCGCCGCCAAGGCCGCCCGTGCGCCATTGCAGAAGCGATAGGGGTCGCCCACTTCCTCGCCGCGATCGAACACCGCGCCGGCGATGGCCGGACGAATCGCGCCGAGGGCCGGTTCGATCGCCACCGCTTGGCCGGCGTCGATCAGGCTCTGCTTCGCGCCATGTTCGGCCTTCATCGCGGCGACACGCTCGGCCGCCGCAAAGCTTTTGGCGCTGCGATAGAGGATGAGCTTGCCGGGGGCGCTGCGCGCGAATTCGATGCCGTGCCGCTGCGTCAGCTGATCGAGCGCCGCGCGCGATTCGATGGCGAGCATCATGCCGGCCAGCGTGTTGCGGCGGAACCGCCCCGCCGAGGCGTTGCGCAGAAAGGCGATACCCCAGCGCAGGAAATCGGGATCGAGCGACGGTGAGAGGCGAAAGGCCGGATCGAGTCCCATCAGCAGCCGTGGCAATTGCGCGACGGTCGACGGGCTCGCGAATGCGTCGGTATAGGCGTAGCTCAACTGCGCGCCATTGGCGAAGGAGGTGCCGAGGCCCGGGCCCTCGGCCGCGTCGACGAGCGTGACCCGGTGCCCGCGGTCGGAAAGGGTCAGCGCGGTCGCCATGCCGACGACGCCGGCGCCGATCACGATCAGCTCCTGCGGCCGCCTTGTCTGCGGCGGTTCGTCCTGTCCGAACGTGGCCCGCATCGATCAACCCGATCCCCCTGTGGCAGGGCGAAAGGGAAAATGCCGCCGCCTGCTCGCGGGGCAGAATATCGAAGGGTCACGCAGCGCAAATATGCAATATTTGTGACATCCATAGCCAAAGGCTATGGGCGGTCGGCACGGATCCCCTCGAGCGTGTCTTCGAGCGTGCGCAGAAACTGGCGCGCGATCTTCGACGGCGGCCGGTCCTCCAGCGTGACGTAGGACACGGTGAACCCCAGTGGCGGGTCGGTCGGCAGCCAGCGATAGCCGGGCGACTGCCAGGCGCGCGCGGTGAATTCGTCGATCACCGTGACGCCGCCCTCGAGCTGGGCCAGACGCGCCGCGATGAAGAAAGTCTGGACCGACACTGATTCGCGATAGGTAATGCCGCGATCGCGCGCCGCGCGGGTGAGGACGTCGCCGATCGGCCCCGTTGCCGCCACGCCAATGACGTCGCGATCGGCCAGCTGGTCGAGTGCAAGGCGCGGGCCGGCATCGGCGAAGGCGCCGTCGGGGAAGAAGACGACCAGCTCGCCTTCCGCCAGCAGCGAGCGCGTCAGGCGCGGATGGCGCGGCGGCGTGTAGGCGATCGCGATATCGGTTTCGCGCTCGATCAGCGATTGCACCAGATCGTCATGATGATGCGTATGCACCTCGAAGGTCACGCGCGGCCATTCGCGGCGGAACTGGGCCATCGCCTGCGGTACGACGTCGAGCGCCAGGCTGGGCACGATGCCGAGCCGGATATGCCCGCCGCCCGCTTGCGACAGATTGCGCGCCGTATGCTGGAGCGAGGTGATGCGGTCGAAAATATCGCCCGCCTCGTGCATGAGCGCATGCGCCTCGTCGGTCGGGACGAGGCGGCCGCGGGCGAGCTGGAACAGCGCAAAGCCCAGGCCGTCCTCGGCGTGACGCAGCGTCTTCGATACCGAAGGCTGCGACACGCCAAGCGCGCGCGCGGCGGCGCTGATCGACCCGTGCGTATAGACGGCGTGAAAGACTTCGATCTGGCGAAAGCGCATGCCGCGACTGTACTCCCGCAAAAGCTGGGGTCCAGTGCCCTTTACGCTCATGCGCGCTGCGCGATCGCCTCGACCTCGATGAGGGCACCGTCGGCGAGCAGTGCCGAGACCACCGTGGAGCGCGCGGGGAAGGGCGCGCCGAAATGGCGGCGATAGGCCGCGTTGAACGCGGCGCCGAACCGCGCGTCGGTCAGCCAAGCCGTCACCTTGACGACATCGGCGGCGGTGCAGCCTTCGGCGGCGAGCACGGCGATCAGATTGGCGAGCGCCTGCTCGGCCTGCGCTTCGATTCCTCCGGCGACGATCTTGCCGTCGTCGCCGCGCGCGAGCTGTCCGGATGTGAAGACGAGCGACCCAGCGCAGCGGGCAGGGGAAAGCAGCGGTCCCGACATGATGATCCTCTCCTGTTTGGTTGCGACAGGTTTCTAGGCGCAGACCATGGAGAAATATATCGCCGATCGGCGAGTAATCCATAGCTAGGGGTTATGGCGTGTACCTTCGGCGGGAGCGCGGCGCCGATGGCGCAACCGGAAAATTTTGCTGGCGGCTTGTCCGGTCTCGCGAGCGTTCAAACGGTCGCCGTAGCGTAAACTGTTGCTTTTTGGTCACGAATTTCGGGAAAATCCGCCATTGTCACCGCGATGGCGTTGACGCGGCCCGCCGCCGTATTACAGCGACCAGTCACCGCCAGTGCATCCCCTCCTTAGGCCCGATGGGTCACCTCTGGCGGTATGGAGAGAGAGACTATCATGACTTTGCGCAACATTTTGTTGGGCGCCACGATGCTGTGCGCCGCGACCACCCCCGCCATCGCTTTCGCTCAGGACACCGCTGAGGCGCCCGCAAGCGACACCGACTATGGCAATGACATCATCGTCACCGCGACCAAGCGCTCGCAGACGCTTCAGGATACGCCGATCGCCGTTTCGGTGACCTCGGCCGCCGATATCCAGAACGCGCAGATCCGCGACCTTATCGACCTGCAGTCGGCGGTCCCCAGCCTTCGCGTGTCGCAGCTCCAGTCGAGCGCGAACACCAACTTCATCATCCGCGGCTTCGGCAACGGCGCGAACAATCCGGGCATCGAGCCCTCGGTCGGCGTCTTCATCGATGGCGTCTATCGTTCGCGTTCGGCCGCCCAGATCGGCGACCTTCCGAATGTCGAGCGCATTGAAGTGCTGCGCGGTCCGCAGTCGACTTTGTTCGGCAAGAATGCGTCGGCGGGCGTAATCAGCATCGTCACGCAGAAGCCGCAGTATGAATTCGGCGGTTCGGTCGAGGCGAGCTACGGCAATTACGACGCCTTCGTCATCAAGGGCGACATCACCGGCCCGATCAGCGACAAGATCGCCTTCTCGCTCGGGGGCAACTACAACCGCCGCGACGGCTATGCCCGTGACGTCAACCTCGACACCGACGTCAACGATCGCAACCGCTGGGGCGTGCGCGGCCAGCTGCTGTTCGAACCGACCGAGGCGCTGACGATCCGCCTGATCGGCGATTATGACAAGATCGACGAGAATTGCTGCATCGCCGGCAACGTCATCGCCGGCCCGACGGTCGCGATCACCAATGCCCTCGCGGGCGGCCCCAGCGTCGATGCGAACAATCCCTTCTCGTATCGCGTCTACAACAACTTCCTGTCGTCGAACCTGATCAAGAATTACGGTGGTTCGGGCCAGATCGACTATGATCTCGGCAACATGTCGCTGACCTCGATCAGCGCCTATCGCGAGGTTCGCTCCAACACCAACCAGGATTCGGACTTCACCAGCGCCGACCTGATCGGTCAGAAGTCGGACGATACCGCGATCAACACCTTCACGCAGGAACTGCGTCTGGCCTCGGATTTCGACGGTCCGATCAACTTCCTGATCGGCGGCTATTATTTCAACGAGAAGATCAAGCAGCACAGCCAGATCTATTTCGGCGACGATTTCCGCGCCTATGGCAACGCGCTGATCCAGGCGGCAAGCGGCGGGGCGCTGAGCGTTCCGGTGCTTGAAGGTACGCTTGGCACGCTCGAAGGCGACCCGGCCAAATATGTGGGCACCTTCTTCCGCGCCGGTGACGGCATGGACGAATATTACGGCATGAAAAACACGGCTTGGTCGATCTTCGGCACGGTGGATTTCGACGTGACCGATCGCCTGACGCTGACCCTCGGTGGCAACTACACCAAGGACAAGAAGCGCTTCACGACCGACGTGACGAGCACTGACGTCTTTTCGGGCATCAACCTCGATGCGCCGGCCTATGCGCCGTTCCGCAACCAGCTGATCCTCGGCGGCGCGCTGCAACAGGCGGGCGTCAATCCGAACGATCCGGCGGCGGTCCTCGCATTTGCGACCAACCCCGCAACTGCGGCGACCTTCCAGCAGTTCCAGGCCTTCGCGACCGCGAACCAGAACAACCCGGCGGCGAACCCGCTGAACCCGCTGAAGGCGTTCCAGTTCCTGCCGCCCTTCCTGAACGTTCCGAACAGCGTCGAGCCCGGCAAGACCAACGACGGCGACTTCAGCTACAGCGCGCGTCTGGCCTATAAGCTGACCGACACGGTCAACGTCTATGCGACCTATGCGACGGGCTTCAAGGCAAGCTCGGTCAACCTGTCGCGCGACAGCCGTCCGCTCGCCAGCGACCTGCCGGCGATCATCGCAGGCGGTCTCGGCACCGCGAACCTGGTGTCGGGCACCCGCTTTGCGGCGCCCGAGGAATCGACGGTGTACGAAGCCGGGCTGAAGGCGCAGTGGTCGGTCGCGGCCTTGAACCTTGCGGTGTTCAAGCAATCGATCAAGGGCTTCCAGTCGAACGTCTTCACGGGCACCGGCTTCGCGCTCGCCAACGCGGGCAAGCAGTCGACCTGGGGTCTCGAATTCGACGGTTCGGTCCGTCCGGTGCAGGGGCTGAACCTGTCGCTGGCGGTGACCTGGCTCGATCCGAAGTACGACAGCTTCGTCGCCTCGGCGTTCGGCGACCTGTCGGGCAAGAAGCCCGCGGGCATCCCCGATCTGTCGGTTTCGATGGGCGGTACCTATACCTATGAATTCGCGGGCGGCACGAAGGCGATCGCGCACGTCGACTATCAGTATGAAAGCCCGACGCAGATCGTCGACGGCCTGTCGGGCTTCCCCGCCAGCGTCGCGCAGAATCTGAAGCGTGAGGTCAACCAGCTCAACGCGTCGTTCACCGTCGCGCTGACCAACGGCTTCGAACTGGGCGTGTGGGGCCGCAACCTCACCAATGCGCAATATCTGACGACGATCTTCAACGCCGTCGCGCAGGCGGGCAGCGTGTCGGGCTATCCCAGCCAGCCGCGCACCTATGGCGTCACCGGCCGCTTCAAATTCTGATCGGCCCCGGCGGCGCCAAGCGCCGCCGGATCGGCCATTCGGGCAAAAGAAAACCCCGGCCTCTCATGCGAGAGGCCGGGGTCTTTTTTCGGGCGTTGCCGCCCGCCGGGTTTAGAATTTCACGCCGGCCGCAATGCCGTAGCGGCGCGGCTCGAGGGTGAAGATATTGGTGTAGTTACCCGACGACTGGTCGGTCACATAAAGGCCGGTCACGCTGTTCGCATTGAACAGGTTCTGGATGAAGCCCTTGATGAACCATTTGTCGTCGGCACCGTTGAGCTGAAGCTGGGCATTCACCTGGGCATAGCCTTTGATCTTGTTGACATTGCCGTTGAAGATATTGCCGTAGCTGTCGCCCGTGTAGGACAGGTCGAAACGCGGGACGAGCGTCATGTCGCCACCCAGATGCACCGTGTGCTGCGCGCCGACGCTGAACTTGACGTTCGGCGCTTGCGGCAGGGCGTTGCCCTTGATGTTGACGGGGATGCCCGCCGAATAGACCTGGATGCCAGCGGGATCGAAGTTGGTTCCCGCGGCCGCCGCATAGGCTTGCAACACGCCGCAGATGCTGAACGCGCCGGTCGATGCGATGCCGCCATCGGCAGGGAACGAGGTGGTCCCTTGCAGTCCGGCACCGGGCTTGATTTCGAGGCCCGGCTTGGTCGGGTCAAGATCAAGCCCGCCATTGATCGCATTGTTAACGAAGTTCACAAAGGCATTGCTGCCCGCCGCATTGCCGGCGGTTCCCGGCGCGACGGCGCAGTTGGCCGCATTGGTGATGTCCTTGATGATCACCGCGTCCGACCGCCCGCCGCCGAAGTCGCGCGGGTTGCTGAAGAAGGAGTCGCCGGCCACCTTGGTCTTCAGATAGCTGAAGCCCAGGTTGATCATCCAATCCGGATCGGGACGAACGATGCCTTCAACTTCTATGCCGTAGATATTTGCATCGACGCTGTCGTTGACCGAGGTGCGGGCAACGATGCGGCTGAGCTGCAGATCCTTATATTTGTAGTAGAAGCCGGTCACGTTGAGCTGAAGCGCGCCATTGGCGAAGGTGTTCTTCGAACCGATTTCGAACGCATCGACCTGTTCGGGCTTGAACGATTCCGGCACCGAGAAGATCGGCGAAAGCGGCGGGTTGATGCCGCCCGACTTGTAACCGCGCGAATAGCTCGCATAGACCAGATTGTCCGGCGTGATCTTGAAATCGAGAACCGCGCGGCCGGTTAGCTTGTTGAAGCTGACCGAACGAGTCTGGAACAGCTGGTTCCCGGCCGTGCCCGGATCGGCGTCATAGGTGACGACGAACGGCGAATCGAATGCCGTTCCGGTCTGTCCGAACGGCGTCAGGAAGCTGGCCAGCGAGGTGCGGGCGATCACGTCCTTTTCGTCGTGGTTGTACCGCAGGCCGAGAGTCAGCTTCACCCGGTCGTTGAACTCGAAATAGGTTTCGCCGAAGATACCGTAGGACTTGATCTTCAGATCGTCGGTATTGTTGCGGTAGAAGGGCGTCGCGAGGAACGACGGCGGCAGTCCGTTCGCGTAGGAATTGAACGCACCCAACACGCCCGACAGATAGTCGATCGGGAAGGCGTTCACATAATAGCTGTTCTCGGTCAGGTGATATTTGGCGAAAATGCCGCCGAGAAGGAAGTTGAACGGCCCGTCGAGGTCGCTCGACAGAATGCTTTCGACCGACCAGCTGGTATTATACTGGTTCGAGCGGTCGAACTGCAGCGACTGGTCGTTGCAGAATTTATTGCCGCCATAAGAGCCGAAGCCCGTATCGTCGGCCATCGAGGTGCAGAGCTGGCCGTTTGGTCCGTTCGGAATGATGGCCGCCGCAATCGGCGCGAAATAAGCCGCCGATCCTGGAACGAAGGCAGGCGCGGGCGCGGGCAGGCCCGTCGGAATGCCGTTCGCCGCAAAAAAGGCCAGCGTATTCAGGCCGCCGGCATAGAGCGCACGGCTGCCGATATTGCTGTTGTAGTCCTGCATCGAGTCCAGCTTGACCCTCTGGTACTGGCCCGAAATCTGCAGCGATACGGGGCCGAAATTATGCTGGATTTCGCCCTGCAGCGTCAGTTCGCTGGTGAAATATTGCGGCGTGAACGCCGTATTCACCGTCCGCGGGTCTGACGGGATAGTCGTGTTCGCATAGACATCCGGCCCATAGAGGCTGCCGAGCGCGAAAGCGGTCGGGATGCCTTGGGTCGCCAGGAATTCCTTCGACGTCAATGCGGCGGTGAAGGTCGCGTTGCCGTTGAAAGGCGAATTGTCGAGGCGGTTGTTGAGGCAGCCGAGGATGCCGGTCGGATCGCGTTGGCAGAGCTGCTTCTGGATACGCGCGCGATTGTCCTTTTCATGGAAATAGGACGCCATCAGGTCGATGGTGGTGTCGGGCGTCGGTTCCCAGCGCAGCGAGCCGCGGACCGAGTAGAGGTCGCGGTCGTCGATGCGATTGCCGAGATAGAGGTTCTTCGTATAACCGTCGCGATTCAGATAGATGCCCGCGACGCGGATCGCGGCGGTATCGCCGAGCGGGATGTTGACCATCCCTTTGCCCTTGATCGAATTATAATTGCCATATTCGCCTTCGGCCGAGGCTTCGAACGTGTCGAGCTTGGGCTTGGCGGTAATGACGTTGACCACGCCCGATGTCGCGTTGCGGCCGAACAGCGTTCCCTGCGGGCCGCGCAGCACTTCGATGCGTTCGAGGTCGAAAAATTCCGTTTCAAAAAGGCGGGTCGAAAAGAGGGGGTCGCCGTTGAGGTGGATCGCGGTCGCGCTGTCGCAGGTCGTGCCGACGCAAAGGTCGCCGATGCCGCGAATCGTAAAGCTGGCGCTGGTGAAGTTCGTCTTGGTGAAGGTAACGTTCGGCAGCGTGAGCTGAAGGTCCGACGGCGTCTTGATCTGCTGCGCTTCAAGCGCTTCGGACGAAAAGGCGCTGACGGCGATTGGAACGTCCTGCAGACGTTCGGACTGGCGCTGCGCGGTGACGACGATTTCGCCATAGGGGTCGGAGCTGGAGCCGCCGCTCTGCGCATGGGCGGGCGTTGCCACCGCCATGGCCAGGACGGACGTTCCAATCAGTGCCTTGAACTTCATCTATTCCTCCCTTTTTCGACCCCGCAATCCACGGGTTCGCCCAAATTCAATTTGTGGTCAGGGGAGGGGATTCGACCGGGCACGCCAGAAGGCGCCGGGCCGCGGGGGCCAAGCGCCAGTGAGTATCCCACCTGCCAGCGGTGCTGGTCATCGTCCTCTCCCACCGGCGTCGGGGAAAACGCCGGCCTCTCCGGATTACGGTCCGCTTGAGCGAACTCTGTAATGTTTGAAAACTGCGCTGACTTTACCAAAGCGTCAAGTGGCTTGTTGGCGGGAAAATTCGAAAGGAAATTGCGGCTCTGCACAATCGGAAAAGGGCTGGATTCCGCAACGTAAAGCATCGGCGGCCGAACAAAAACTTGCGTGCACACTCTTGCTTATCGGCGCAACCGTCCCGAAATGTGCGGCAAGAAAGCAACAGTGAAAGCGGGGATATGACGAGCAGCACGACCGAAATCGGACCCGACGGCAAGGTCGTGGTCCCCGATCATGTCGCCGCGGCGGTGCGGACGCTGATCGAATGGGCGGGCGACGATCCGGCGCGCGAGGGACTGCTCGACACGCCCAAGCGGGTCGCGCGCGCGTGGAAGGAATATTGCAGCGGCTATGGCGAGGACCCGGCGGTC
>NZ_LNSK01000013.1:0-79800 GCF_001468495.1 Sphingopyxis sp. A083
GATCATGCTGACCACTAGCGCTGCGGCCAAGATTGCTATTTCGTTCCAGTTCATCGGGCTACATTGTTATGCGACGATTGGATCGACCGCAATCGGTCGCTTGCGGACGACCCCTGCCATAACAACGCCAACCGCCCATCCGCTTTTGCGGTGGCAAGATGCGCCGGCTTGCTTATATCCGCCTCATGACCCGCTCCATCACCGTCGCTGCGCTCCAGCTTCCCCTGCCCGGCCCCGTGCAACCCAATGTCGACGCGGTCACGGCGCTCGCCGAGGAGGCTGCGGCCAAGGGCGCGCAGGTCATCCTGCCGCCCGAGCTGTTTGAAGGCCCCTATTTCTGCCAGGTCGAAGAAGAGGCGCTGTTCGCTAGCGCCCACCCGACCGCCGACCATCCCAGCGTCAAGGCGATGCAGGCGCTCGCCGCGAAGCTCAAAGTTGCGATCCCGACCAGCTTCTTCGAGAAGGACGGGCCGCATTACTACAATACGCTCGCGATGATCGGCCCCGATGGCGCGATCATGGGCACCTATCGCAAAAGCCACATCCCCGACGGGCCGGG
The DNA here is from genome assembly GCF_001468495.1 of Sphingopyxis sp. A083. NCBI lineage: Bacteria > Pseudomonadati > Pseudomonadota > Alphaproteobacteria > Sphingomonadales > Sphingopyxidaceae > Sphingopyxis > Sphingopyxis sp. A083. The sequence continues at coordinate 560 of NZ_LNSK01000013.1, forward strand.
CTATGAAGAGAAATATTATTTCCGCCCCGGCAACACGGGTTTCAAGGTCTGGGACGTCTTCGGAACGCGGATCGGCGTCGGGGTGTGCTGGGACCAGTGGTATCCCGAATGCGCGCGTGCGATGGCGCTGATGGGTGCCGAACTGCTCTTTTATCCGACCGCCATCGGCAGCGAGCCCTATGACGCCGACCTCGACACCAGCCGCATGTGGCGCCGCGCGATGCAGGGTCATGCGGTGTCGAACTGCATGCCGGTGATCGCCGCCAACCGCATCGGCGCAGAAGGTGACGCGAATTTCTATGGCCACAGCTTCATCACCGACGAATGGGGCGATCTGACGCAGGCGTTCGGCGCCGCCGAAACGGGGGTGCTGGTCGAAACGATCGATCTCGACCGCGCGGCGAAGCATCGCGCGGGGATGGGTTTTTTCCGTGACCGCCGGCCCCAGCTTTACGGACGGCTGGCCGAGGACATCTGACCGCGCGGATTGGGGGATAACACATGGACGTGCCGAACGACATCTTCACCGAGCCCGAGAATGTCGACCCCGACACGCTCGCCAATCTCGGCCCACTGCGCCATTTCGCCGGCATCTGGGAAGGAAAGCGCGGCGTCGATGTCAATCCGAAGGCCGACGGCCCTGAAACCCGCAACTATTACGAGCGGGTCGAAATGCAGCCGATCGACCCGCAGGCGAACGGGCCGCAGCTATTCTATGGCCTGCGCTACCATCTGCACATCAACACGCCCGAAGAGGATATCACCTTCCATGACCAGGTCGGTTACTGGCTCTACGAACCGGCGACCGGGCTGATCCTGCAAACGCTGGCGATTCCGCGCGGCCAGATCGCGATTGCGGCGGGACACGCGGCGCCCGATGCGCGCAAGCTGTCGGTGCGCGCCGAGCGCGGCCAGACTGAATATGGCATCTGTTCGACCGCGTTTCTGGAAGCGGCGTTCCGCACCGACAGCTATCAGCTCGACGTCGAATTCCATGCGGATGGATCGTGGAGCTATGTCTCCGACACGATGCTGATGGTGCATGGCCGCGACGCGCCTTTCCGCCACCGCGACCACAACCGCCTGATCAAGGTCGCCGAGGCCGACCTCAACCCTTGGGCGAAGATCGTCCGCGACGGCAAGGCAAAGGCGATCGCCTGAGCGGTTCAGCCCTCGAAACGGCGAATGCTTTCCAGATCGACGCGGTTCAGCGGTTCGGTAAACCACAATCCCCCGCGGCCGCCGCGCGCCCAGCGTACGATCGCCTTGCGCTCCAGCCCGTCGGCCAGCGTCAGGTGCAGATGGCGCCCGACCTCGAGATGTCCGCCATGGACGAAGCCCGCGCCGCTTTGCGACATGTCGACAAGCTCGATGATGCTCTCAACCCCGTCGACCTGCGCCTTGGCGCGCGAGTGGAGCGGGATGCGGGGGGCGCGATAGCCATAAGCGCGCTGTTCGGCAGCAAGCTGTTTGAGCACGCCGGCGCCGTCGATCTCTTCGTGAAAGGCCACGCCGCAGCGGCCACCGTCGGCCCATACGATCTTGCCCTTCAGCACGACACTGTCGGACAGATAGATGTCCAGATTTTCGTCGACATGAACGGGAACGTCGGCCGCAAGCTGCATGCCGCGGTCCGAAATATTGCGCACGCGCCATAGCCCGACATCATTGTCGCGCACGACTTTTGCGATCCGCCAGACCGTCCGGTAACGGTCCCCCCCACGACGATCGCCATCGGTCGCGGCCCTGGGTTCGTGCGCCGTGCCCGAAAAGCGGGGTTCGATCATTCCATCCTCCTGATCCACAATGCCATCCCGATGGAAGGAAATGGCATCGAACTAATGGAGAATATTCACGCCTGGTCGGGCAAGAATATCCGAATTCTGTAAAATATTCAATCATGTCCCGAGTAAGGTTAACCTGCTTTCAACAAGTTGACCGAACCACCCGATAAGCATGCAACCCGATTATGAATAATTTGCACATTTTCCTCATTTTAACGGTGCCAGAATTGCAACATTAAATGGCTAAGCATCGTTATTTTGCGGGCCTCGAAAGCGGGAGGATCGCAGCGCCGATGCGGGGTCAGATCGCGGGCAGCGCCTGCCGCGCAAATCCCCATCCCTTCAGCGTCGGGCTCGCGGCGCGATCGAGCAAGGCGCGGGCGTCTGCGATCGTCCAGTGGCGCGCGCTGTCGATGGCGGCCAGCCCGTCCCAATCGATGGGAACCGCCACCGGCGCCCCCGCCCGCGCCCGCGCCGAATAGGGCATGATCGCGGTACTGCCGCGCTGATTGCGCAGCCAGTCGATGAAGATCTTTCCCTTGCGCTTTGCCTTGCTCATCGTCGCGACGAAGCGATCGGGTTCGGCAAGGCTCATCGCCTCGGCAAAGCGCTTCGCAAAATCCTTATGCGCGTCCCAGCTGTGCCCCGGATCGAGCGGCACGACGACATGGACGCCCTTGCCGCCCGAGAGCATGGCAAAGCTGACGAGGCCGATGTCGGCGAGTTGACGCTTCAAATCCGCCGCGGCCTTTTTGACGTCGGCGAAGTCGAGCCCTTCGTCGGGGTCGAGGTCGAAGACCATGCGGTCCGGCTGTTCGAGCGTATCGACGTGGCTGCCCCAGCCGTGAAATTCGATCGTCCCCATCTGGACGCAGGCGAGGATGCCGTCCGCATCCTCGACATAGAGATAATCCTCAACGCCGCCGTCCTTCTCTTCGATCGGAACGCGGTGGACGTGCGGGCCGAAAGAGCCTGAATCATGCTTCTGGAAGAAGCATTGCTTCGCGCGTCCCTGCGGACAGCGGACCAGGCTGGCCGGGCGGCGGGCGAGATGCGGCAGCATTATCGGCGCGACGGCGGCATAATAGTCGGCGAGGTCGCCCTTCGTCGCCTTTGCCTCCGGGAAGATGACGCGGTCGCGGCTGCTGATCTTCACGTCGCTGACCGGGGCGGGAGCCTTGGCCTTGGTTTCGGGTTTCACGTCCTTCGCCTCCTTGTCGGCGCGCAACCCAACGAAGCTCGCGTGGCGGACCGAGCCGCCGGCGGTATATTCGGCGAAGGCGATCTCGGCGACAAGGTCGGGCCTTACCCAATGGACCTTGCGCGCCGCCGCCTTGTCGACATCGACCGGCGCCGTCTTGCGCGCGCGGCCCGCGAATTTCGCCGCGAGCATCGCCATCGCATCGGCATCGAAACCGGTGCCGACATTGCCCTTATAGACGAGTTCGCCCTTTTCGCACTGCGCGAGGAGTAGCGAGGCGAAGGGACGTGCCTTCGCCGAACTCTCCTTCCAGCCGACGATGATGAATTCCTGGCGGCGGGTGCATTTGACCTTCACCCAGTTTTTCGACCGGCGGCCGGCATAGGGTGCATCGGCGCGCTTGGCGATGATGCCCTCCTGCCCTGCGCCGCACATCGCCTCATAGAGCGTTTCGCCCGCGCCGATGACATGATCGGCGACCGCAATCGGCGGCGCTGCATCGCGGAGCAGCGCCTCGAGACGTTCCTTGCGTGCTAGATTGCCGAGCGCGGTGAGCGACTTGCCGTTCTCTTCGAGCAGGTCGAAGGCGAAGAAGTGGAGGTCGGTCGCCTCGTCCTGCGCGCCATGCCCGCGCTTGAGGACCGCCTGGAGCGCCGAGAAGTCGGGGTTGCCGTCCTTGCCATAGGCGACGATCTCACCGTCGATCAGGCACGGCGGCAGGTCGAGTGCGGCGATATGGCGGGCGAGCGGCGCGAACTTGTCGGTCCAGTCGAGCCCGCTGCGCGTATAGACGACGACCTGATCCCCCGCCGCGGCGACGAGCGCACGATAGCCATCGAACTTGATCTCGTGGAACCAGTTGTTGCCCGTCGGCACGCTGTCGACGAGCGTTGCCAGCTGTAGCTTGCGGAATTTGGGCGGCTTGGCGTCGGCTTTTGCGCCTTTGGCGACCTTGCGGTTATGCGCCGCCGCGGCCGCCATCTTCTTCGCGAACGCTTCGCCCTTTGCGCCCTTCAGCGATTGCTCGCCGTCTTCGTCGCCCGCGATCTCGGCCATCGCGCGATCGGTGAGGACGCTGGTGAGGTAGCGGCCGGTCAAGTCGTCGCTGCCCCCCGCATAGGCATCGTCGATCTTGCGGAGCAGCCAGTTTTCGCGCTTTTCGCCGGCGCGGGGCTTCATGCGGACGAGCAGCCATTCGCCCTTCATCCGCTCGCCGTCGAGGGTGAAGTGAAGATGGCCCTTTTCCAGATCCTTCGCGCTCTTCCCCGCGACCGGCGCCCAGGTGCCGCGATCCCACAGCATCACCGAACCGCCGCCATATTCGCCCTTGGGGATCACCCCCTCGAAATCGGCGTAGGCCATCGGATGATCTTCGGTGCGCACCGCGAGCCGCTTGTCGTCGGGGTTCGCGCTCGGCCCCTTGGTGACCGCCCAGCTCTTGAGCACGCCATCGACTTCGAGCCGGAAGTCGTAATGGAGGCGCGTCGCGTCGTGTTTCTGGACGATGAAGCGATTGCCGCCCCCCTTCGCAACCTTGCCCGCGGGTTCGGGGGTCAGCTTGAAATCGCGCTTCTTGTTATATTGGGCGAGAGGGTCGGCACGGGTCATCGCGTTCCACCTTGTCTGTGCCCCCGCGAAGGCAGGGGCCCATCACCGAAGCGGGCGACGCGAGCCGAACCGTAGGAAAATGGCGCGAGGCCGGATGATGGACCCCTGCCTTCGCAGGGGCACACAATAGCCGAGGGCAATCCGGCGTTCACGAGACTATGCCCGCTTTGTCGCCGGCGCCTTTTTGGCGGGCGCCTTCTTCTTCGTCGCAGCGGCGGCCGTTTTCTTGCCGTCGACCGACGCCTTGAGCGCTGCCATCAGATCAATGACATTCGATCCTTCGCGCACATCGGCGGGCTCCCCGACATCCTCGAGCACGCGCTTGCCCTTGGCTTTCGCTTTCTTGGCGATGACGCGCTTCAGCGCATCGACATAGTGATTGTGATAGTCGGCGGCGTCGAACTTGCCGCTCTTCTTGTCGATCAGCGTTTCGGCGAGATCGAGCAGGTCGGCGTCGGGCTTGCTCGCGGGCACGTCGCGGAAATAGCTGGCGGCCTTGTTCACTTCCTCGGCATAGCGCAGCACTTCGAGCACCAGCCCCTTGCCGCAAGGGCGCAGCCCGACGAGCTGTTCCTGACCGCGCAGCGCAAGCTGTCCCAGCCCCACTTTCTTCGTTCGCCGCAGCGCTTCGCGCAGGACGATGTAGGCTTCCTCGGCCAGATCGTCGGCGGGGACGACATAATAGGGCTTTTCATAATAGAGGATGTCGATGTCGCTCGCGTCGACGAATTGGACCAGCTCGAGCGTCCGCTTGCTCTCCAGCTTGACCGCCTCGATCTCTTCTTCGTCGAGCAGGACATAGTTGCCCTTCGACACCTCATAGCCCTTGACGATGTCGTCGGTATCGATGGCGCCGATGCCGGGCACGACCTTTTCATATTTGACCGGCTTGCCGCTCGGTTCGTGGATCTGGCGAAAGCTGACGCTCGCCCCCGATTTGGTCGCCGGATAGATTTCGACCGGGATCGACACCAAAGCGAGGCGGATCTGACCCTTCCAATAGGCGCGTTGCACCATCTGCAAACCTCCATAGCGGAATGCGAATGCAATGCGCGGCCTGCCATGCGGGTTCCGCCGGGGCCGTTACGCGTCTGAAAGTCGATTCTCGGTTATGGTGCCCCTGGCCGGACTCGAACCAGCACTCCTTGCGGAACTCGATTTTGAGTCGAGCGCGTCTACCAATTTCACCACAGGGGCCTGCCACGGGCGCATCGCCCGAAAGCGCGGCGCTCCCCCTAGGGCGAAGCGCCGCCGCTTGCCAAGCTATTTCTTCAATTCCTTCGCCAGCGTCTTGGCGGTCGCCTTGCCATAGGGCGGCTTGAAGCCGGCGAGCCCGGCGACGTCGAGCTTGGGCTGGCGATAAACGGCGCGCGCGTGACTGAAGGTGCGGAAGCCGTCCAGCCCATGATAATTGCCCATTCCCGACGGTCCGACCCCACCGAAGGGCAGGTCTTCCATCGCATTATGAAACAGCACGTCGTTGACCGTGACGCCGCCCGAAATCGTCCGCGTCAGCACGCGGTCCTCCTCGCTCTTGTCCTGCCCGAAATAATAAAGGCCGAGCGGACGATCATGCGCATTCACATAATCGATCGCCTCGTCGATCGTCTTGTAGGTCTTGACCGGCAGGATCGGGCCGAAGATTTCCTCCTGCATCACCTTCATATCGTCGGTCGCGCCGCGCACGATATGGAGCGGCATCTTGTGGCCGTTGGCGCTCGCGAAATCCTCGTTCGCGGGATTGACCTCGATCACCTCGGCGCCCTTTTCGCGCGCGTCGGCCAGATAGCCCTGCAGGCGGTCGAAATTGCGGCCGTTGACGACCGACGTATAGTCGTCATTCTTGAGCAGCGTCGGATAGAGCGATGCGACGCCCTTGCTCACGCTGTCGATCACCTCGCCCTCCTGATCCTCGGCGACGAGCAGATAGTCGGGCGCAAGGCAGATCTGCCCCGCGTTCATCATCTTGCCGAGCGCGACGCGCTGGCCGACGAGGTCTTTGTTCGCGCTGCGCCCGATGAACGTCGGCGACTTGCCACCCAGCTCGAGCGTCACGGGAACCAGATTATCCGCCGCGGCGCGCATGATATGCTTGCCGACGCTCGTCGCCCCGGTGAAGATCATATGGTCGAACGCCAGCTTCGAGAAAGCGACGCCAACGTCGGCCCCGCCCGTGAACACGGCCATTTCGCTCTCGTCAAAATAGTCGGGGACAAGGCGCGCCATCAGGTCGGAGACATTCTCGGTAAACTCGCTCGGCTTGATCATCGCGCGGTTGCCCGCCGCCAATATCCCCGCCATCGGCACGAAGACCATGCCGACCGGGAAATTCCACGGAGCGACCACACCGACGACACCCTTCGGCTGATAGACAACCTCGGCTTTCGCGCCGAGCAGGCCGAGCGGAAAGGTGGGCTTGCGCTTTTCGCCGCGCGACCAGGCCGCCATATGCTTCTTGGCATGTTTGAGGGCGCTGACCGAGGGCATGATGTCGGTCATCAACGTCTGTTCGCGGCTGCGATGGCCGAAATCCTCGCTCACCGCCTTGGCGAAATCCTCGGCATGATCGACCAGCAGCGCGATCGCGCGGTCGATGCGGTCGGTGCGGACCGACAGGCTTTCGGGCATCGCGGCGGTAAAGCTGGCGCGCTGCGTTTCGAGCACGCGCTGCATCCGCGCGGTTTCGCTGGCGATATCTTCCTTGATGGCGGTGGCCATGACCCGTCTCCCCATATGATTGCGCCTGTTTGACCACGCTCTGCAGCGGGTTTCAAGTTGAAACTGGGATCATACGCCTACACCTTATTTTATCATATTAGTCGTGTAAAATCAAATAGTTTTCGTGAATTTACATCGTCTCGAAGGCGCTACCGGGATACGAATTTTGTGCTTGGTGCGCCTCAATGCCATCATACCGAGCAGGATCCACCAGCTACTGCCTCAAAAACCTTGATCTGCACTGCATCCAGCCACGAGACGAATCGCAACAAGAGCGGTGCCAGTTAGGGGCGGGATACGCCGGAAATGGAAAATGAGACAATTTCAGATGCTTACAGAGAAGGTGCATGTTTCACCGTGAAACATGCACTTCATGTAGCCTTTAACCCCAGTGCCGTTACCGACGAGTGATGGATCAACTATGTGTCTGACCAATCCCTGCACTGGCGCAATCGCAGCCTAATATGCATGAGACGCCGCGCCAATTCGGCGAGCGTCGCAAGCGTTGGCCGAAGTCATAGATGTTCACGCGGCGTTCTCTGCGAACAGAATGGCAACATCTGGACTTTTTCGATTTTTTGTGCTACGCAAACCAGTCGGGGCGGCCCTACCAGAACCGCCCCGATTCGAGTTCGGCAATTACCCTCGAAAGGCCGCCGGACCCAAAGTGATTGAACGCCGTGGCGCTCCGTATTGACAATTATGGATGCCACATTTTCAGGCATTTTGCAAGGCCTTTCGGCAACCAAGGATGCCTACGATGGCTTATTTTGCAGTGTCCTATCAATTGAACAAAACCAAGGATTACAAACCACTTTGGGCTGCACTCGCCAAGCTCAACGCTACGAAGGTGATGCGGGACTTCTACCTTGTGGACGTCACGTCCACGGCGATAGAGTTGCGTAATTATCTTAGCAAAGAAGTTGACGCCGACGATATGATATTCGTCGTGCCCTTCTCGCGGAGGCCATCTTACAACCGCGCTTTTGTCGGCACGAATGGATGGATAGCCGCTAGGTTCTAGACGCTTCGGTCGGGGTGCGGTCCAGCCTTCCAAACCGCACCCCGCCCATAACCACGGTGAGACCCGGAAGGCTGCTCGGAAGGCCTACGATCTTTGATAATTATGCAGACGGCGATGAGGCGATAAAGGCGATTATCTAGCCGAACGAACGCGCCGCACTTGCTAGGCATAACGCTTGAATATTTCGAAATGTCTTTATTGGATCTGTGTTTCAAATTGCGCGACCATCTCCTCGAACGGCTATCCTGGGTCACCAATCGCACATGGGTCATCAATCGAAATCAATAAATCAATCGGCTCACCTCCGAGCGGCCGGCTCAACTCATGGAGGGTCAGCACGGTCGGATTGCGGCGGCCACGCTCAAGCCCGCTGATATACTGCTGACTGACTCCTGTCAGATCAGCTGCCTGCTCTTGGGTTAATCCTCGAGCCAAGCGAAGCCTCTTGAAATTCATCCCGACCTGGAGGCGCACGTCCATTCGACAGACACTGCCGCAATGAACCATTGAAATTTATCTACTATAATATGTATGCGCAGAAAGCACGCTGTTGCTCGGGCACCGCACAGCAGGGGTAGGCCGCCTAATTGACCATCAAGCTCACAACACCGCCGGTCCCCCGCCTACTTGGTAGCGCGATGGCGGCAGCCTATCTCGGGATCAGCGAGAGGATGCTCAGCCAAGTTCGTTTGAGGGCTGATTTCCCACAGCCCATAAAACTGGGTCGAAGGATTCTGTGGGATCGAAAAGCATTAGACGTGTTCGTTGAAGGCCTACACGCCCAACCATACGACCCATGGGCCGACGTAAGCGTAGGCTCGTAGAGGCAGAAAACGCCCTCTATCAATGACCTGAAGCTCATTGATCCTGCTCGCCGATCATGACTACACACATGCAGAAGGCCAAAAAATGGACCCATCGACCCCGCTGTGCTACACCAAGAAGATTGCCCCAATGGAGGGGCGGTTCGTATCCCATGCAGACATCCCATTTGAACGACATAGAACAACATAGCACAAAAGCGGGATACGAAATTTAGAAATATCGTTATTTTTCAATGCTATACATCGTTCAAGTTGAAACGCGCATCGTTTAGGGCGATCCCCCTACCCCACCCCCTTTCGCAAGTGCAGCAAAGGCGCTAATCGGGCCACCGATGACCTTTCCCCTACGGAGTCTTTTGCCATGACCGCCACCGATCCCGTCGTTTTCCTCTCCTATGCCCGCACCCCGATGGGCGGCATGCAGGGCGTGTTGTCGGACGCGAGCGCGACCGATCTCGGCGCGACCGCGGTGAAGGCGGCGGTCGAGCGCGCGGGCGTTGCCGGCGACGATGTCGAACGCATCTATATGGGTTGCGTGCTGCCCGCCGGCCTCGGCCAGGCACCGGCACGTCAGGCCGCCATCAAGGCAGGCCTGCCCAAGTCGGTGCAGGCGACGACCGTGAACAAGGTGTGCGGTTCGGGCATGCAGACCGTCATCATGGGTGCCGAGGCGCTCGCCGCGGGCAGCATCGATCTCGTCGTTGCAGGCGGCATGGAGTCGATGACCAACGCCCCCTATCTGCTCAAGAAGCATCGTTCGGGCGCGCGCATCGGCCATGACACCGCCTATGATCATATGTTCCTCGACGGGCTGGAGGACGCGTATGACGCCGGCCGCGCCATGGGCACTTTCGCGCAGGACACCGCCGACGCCTATCAGCTCAGCCGCCAGGCGCAGGACGATTATTCGATCGAATCGCTGAAGCGCGCCCAGGCAGCGATCGCCGACGGCGCCTTCGCCGCCGAAATCACGCCCGTCACGCTGACCACCCGCAAGGGCGAGGTTGTCGTCGACACCGACGAACAGCCCGGCAAGGGCAACCCCGACAAGATCCCGACGCTGCGTCCTGCCTTCGCCAAGGACGGCACGATCACCGCGGCGACAAGTTCGTCGATCTCCGACGGTGCCGCCGCGGTCGTGCTGACGCGCCAGTCGGTCGCCGAAGCGAAGGGCAAGAAGCCGGTCGCCAAGCTCGTTGCGCATGCCGCGCACGCGCAGGAACCCAAGGATTTCACGGTCGCTCCCGTCGGCGCGATCAACAAGGTGCTGGCGAAGGCCGGCTGGTCGATCGGCGACGTCGACCTGTTCGAAGTCAACGAAGCCTTCGCCTGCGTCGCGATGTTCGCGATGCACGACCTTGGCATTTCGCACGACAAGATCAACGTCCACGGCGGCGCGACCGCGCTCGGCCATCCGATCGGCGCCAGCGGCACGCGCATCATCACCACGCTGATCGCCGCGCTTCAGCGCCACGGCAAGAAGCGCGGCATCGCAAGCCTGTGCATCGGCGGCGGCGAAGCCACCGCGGTCGCGGTCGAGCTGGTTTAAGCCAGCTCGATGCTGTCATTGCGAACCCGGCGAAAGCCGGGTGAAGCAATCCAGAGCGGTTTATGCCGGCTCTGGATTGCCGCGCGGCTCCGCCGTTCGCAATAACGAAGCATGGCGACGATCGCGCCGCGGCCATTTTCAACCCGCGCGACACTTTGCGACACTAATGTCCTCAAAATAAACGCGGCATTCCGGCTCCGTTCAAATCGACTCGCCTAATCCTTTTCCTGTCATCGGGCAGATCCCCTCCCCCTGACGGCAAGACAAGGAATGGCATTATGAAGAGCAAAATTCTCACCGCCGGCCTGATCGCCGCGATGATGGTACCCGCCATGGCGCAGGCCCAGACCCGCGAGCTCGCCCGCGATCGGCAGGATATTCGCCAGGAACAGCGCGACCTCAACCATGCGAAGCGCTATGGCGATCGCCATGATGTGCGCGATGCTCACCGCGACGTGCGCGACGCGAAGCGCGAATATCGCGAGGACAAGCGCGACTGGCGCCGCGACAATCGCTACCAGAACTGGCGTGCGCCGTTCAGCTATCACCGCTTCGCGGTCGGCAATTCGCTGCGTTCGACCTATTACGCCCCGACCTATCGCCTGAACTATGATGCGCGCTGGGGCGTCCCGAAGGCGGGCCGCAACCTGGCCTATGTCCGCCACTATAACGACCTGTTGCTGGTCAATGTGCGCACGGGCAAGGTGGTTCGCGTCTATTATAACCACTTCCGCTGGCGCTAAACGCCAACGGTGACGAGAGAAGGGGCCGGCGGGCGACTGCCGGCCCCTTTTGTCATGCGTTGCGGGGTCATGCGTTGCGGGCGATCAATCGCCCCAGATATGGTCGGTTTCGATCCAGCCCTTGCGGCCCTTCACGTTGAACAAGCACCAGCCGTCCTTGCAGTCGGTGATGCGGCCGACCACACCGGCCTCGGCGCGAAAGGCGATCGCCGCGGCGGCGTCGGGCTTTTCGCGCATCGGACGGATGCCACCGGTGACGATCGCGGTGCGCGTGCGGCTGAGCAGCCGCGCCGCCATCCACCCCTGCGTCCCGTCGGGATCCTCGATCTTGCGCCAGATATCGTGGCGCGCGACCACTTTGACGGGCAGATCCTTGCGCCGATATTCCCACACGACGGGCACATCGGGCGACGGCCCCTTGCGCATCCGCGCCTCGTCGACGCTGATCGACGCCCAATAGGGCAGTTCGGGATCGCTTTGCGCCGCGGCGGGTCCGGTCGCCACGGCCAGCGTCAGGAGGGCGAATATCGTGCGGCTGGTCATCCGTCTGCCTTGTCAAAATCGGGGGCGCTTTTCAACCGTTCGCCGCAGCCTTCGCCCCGTTCGTCCACAGCGGCTTTCGCATCGGCGCACGCTTGGCCCTCTTGACCCCCACGCGCCGCCGCGCTCTATCGGCGCCATGCCCGATTCATCCCGCCCCAAACGCCCGCGCGTCATCGTCACCCGCCAGTTGATGCCGGCGGTCGAGGCGCGCATGGCCGAATTGTTCGACGTCGCCCTGTCGGCGCACGATCACGCCTTTACCAAGGACGAACTCAAGGCCGCGGTCGCCGATTGCGACGTGCTGGTGCCGACCGTGACCGACGAGATCGATGCCGAGATCATCGGCGCGGCGGGCGACCGGCTCAAGCTGATCGCCAATTTCGGGGCCGGGGTCGACCATATCGACCTCGCTGCGGCGCGCGCGAAGGGCATCATGGTCGCCAACACCCCCGGCGTCTTTACCGAGGACACCGCCGATATGACCATGGCGCTGATCCTGTCGGTCCCGCGCCGGCTGGCCGAGGGCGAAAAGCTGATGCGCTCGGGCAAATGGCAGGGCTGGGCGCCGAGCGCGATGCTGGGCCACCGCGTCGGCGGCAAATTGCTCGGCATCGTCGGCATGGGTCGCATCGGCCTCGCCGTCGCGCGGCGCGCCCGCGCCTTCGGCCTGTCGATCCACTATCACAACCGCCGCCGCCTGCCCGAAACGATCGAAGAGGAACTGGGCGCGAGCTATCATGCGAGCGTCGACACGCTGCTGCGGATCAGCGACGTGGTCACGATCCACTGTCCGCACACCGCCGAAACCCATGAGATGGTCAGCGCGGCGCGTATCGGTGCGATGAAGCCGACCGCCTATCTGATCAACACCGCGCGCGGCGAGATCGTCGACGAAAAGGCGCTGATTGCGGCGCTCAAAACCGGCCGCATCGCGGGCGCGGGGCTCGACGTCTATACGCACGAGCCCGCGGTCGACCCCGACCTGCTCGCGCTCGACAATGTCGTGCTGCTGCCCCACCTCGGCTCGGCGACGATCGAGGGCCGCGAGGCGTCGGGCGAGAAGGTCATCGCCAATATCCGTGCCTGGTGCGACGGGCACCGGCCGCCCGATCAGGTGCTGGAGGGGTGGGCTTAGCCTGAGCTACGATAACGGTTCGCCATACCGCTCTGGATTGCTTCGTCGCTGCGCTCCTCGCAATGACAGGATCTATCAATCCCCCGTCAGAATCCGGTCGACCAGTTCCTTCACCGTCGGGGTGAAGTTGTTGGAATAAAAGGGATCGGTCTTGAAGTTGAACGCGGCGTGGCCCGCGAACATCAGATTCTGGTCGACGTCGCCGCCGTGCGCGATGTCCTGCAGCGTTTTCTGGATGCAGAAGCTGCGCGGATCGGCGAGATAGCCGGTCGAATAATCGTCATGGTCCTTCCACGCCGAAAAGCCGCAGTGCGACAGGCAGCCCATGCAATCGGCCTGATCCTTGCGGATCACCGTCCTATCCTCTTCGGTGACGAAGACGACCGTATTGTCGGGCGTCTTGAGCGCGGTGGTATAGCCTTCGGCCACCCAGTCGCGCGCGCGGTCGCGGTCGTGCGGGGTCACCCAGAAATTGCGCCCCTTCACGCCGACGTCGAGCTGCGCGACATGGTCGCCCGCTTCCTGCTTCGAATAGGGAATCTGCCGCTCCGACCGCGCTTCGAGATCGCGGAGGAATGGATTGCGCACCGCGCTCGAATAAAAGCCTGTGGGCGAGAAGCGGTGGAGCAACACATCGCCCTCGTCGAGCGTGCGCAGCCGGTCCTTCCACTCCTGCGGGATCGGGCTTTCCTGCGTCAGCAGCGGCCGCGTGCCATATTGAAAGGCGATCGAGCCCAATTCGGGATTGTCGATCCAGTCGTTCCAGTCGCGCAGATACCAGACGCCGCCCGCCATCACGATCGGCACTTCGTCCGAAATCCCCTCGGCGCGCATCGTGTCGCGCAGCGCCTTGACGCGCGGATAGGGATCTTCGGGCTTCAGCGGATCTTCGGCGTTCGACAGGCCGTTGTGCCCGCCGGCGAGCCACGGATCTTCATAGACGACCGCCGCCATCAGATGCGCGACCTTGTGATAGGCGCGCTTCCAGAGCGCGCGAAACGCACGCGCCGACGAGATGATCGGCAGATAATGGACATTGTGCCGCGCGGCGATTTCGCTGAGCTTGTACGGCATCCCCGCGCCGCAGGTGACGCCGGTGATCAGCCCCTTGGTGCGTTCGAGCACGCCTTCCAATACCTGCTGCGCTCCGCCCATTTCCCAGAGGACGTTGATGTTGATCGCACCCTTGCCGCTGGCGAGGTCATAAGCGCGCTTCACCTGTTCGACCGCGCCGTCGATGGCGTAGCGGACCAGTTCTTCGTGCCGTTCGCGGCGCGTCGCAGCGCGATAGACCTGCGGTACGATCTTGCCTTCGGCGTCGTAGCTGTCGGCGTTGACCGCCGAAACGGTGCCGATCCCGCCGGCCGCGGCCCAGGCGCCGCTCGACATATGGTTGGTCGCCGACACGCCCTTCCCGCCCTCGACCAGCGGCCAGACTTCGCGTCCGCCGTAAAGGATGGGCTTCAAACCTTTGAACACTATAAACCTCTTTCTCTCCGCCGGCTGCGCAGCCGCGCGCCAGCCCCCATTTGCCTCTTCCGTAAGCGGAACCGGACCGCCTTTGTCAATCGAAGGCGGGGTCCGACCCCAGGAAACGCCCCGTAAAAACGTCATATCCTTCCAGCGCGCGAGCATAGAGGCTTTGATAGCCCGCGACCATCCCGGATTCGGTGAAGCGCTCGGCGGCAACGCGCCGATTCTCCGCACCCACCGCTGCGCGCAACGCCGCATCGTCCGCAAGGCGCGCCAGCGCGGCGCGAAAACCCGCCTCATCCGCCGCGATGAACGGGCGGTTCGCCTCGCCCGCCATCGCGGCCACGTCGCCGACCGCCGGGCTGACAAAGGGCAGCCCCGCCGCCATCGCCTCGATCACCGCAATCGGCGCCTGTTCGCTCCGCGACGAGAGCGCGAGCAGGTCGAAATGGCCGATCCATTGCGCCGGTTCGGGCATGAATCCCGCAAGCACCAGCCGGTCGGCCATGCCGCACGCCGCCGCCTCGGCGGCGATCGCCGCGCGCTCAGGCCCCTCCCCCACGATTACCAGCCGCACATGCGGCGGCAGCGCCGCGACCGCGCGCACGAGGCGCGGCAGATCCTTGACCTTGCGTAGCCCCGCTACCGTCCCGATCACTACCTCGCCCGGCCGGCGGACGAAGCCCGGGATGGGCACCGATGGCGCGGCGGCATAGGCCGCGACGTTGATTCCGTTGCGAATCAGATGGATGCGATCGGGCGGCAGTTTCCACTCGTCCACCGCAATCCCGGCGAGCAGCGTTGAAGGCACGACGACCCCGGCGGCGTTACGCAGCGCGTAGCGGCGATAGAGGTTGCGCTTCCAGTTGCGCCGGACGCTTTCGTCCTCGTTGAACCCATCCTCGTGATGAATCAGGCATGGCGGCATCTGATACCACCAGCGATGCCAGTAGAGCCGGTGCGCCATCACCCCGTCCATCGCGCCCCAATTATAGCTGAGCGCCAGGTCGAAGCGGTAGATATAGGTCGCAAGATCGCGGAAACGCGCCAGCGACGGCCGCCCGGCCAGCGGCGGCGCATCGGTCGGAAAGCTGACGTCAATCCCTGGATCGATCGCATCGCGCGCGCCGAGCGCATCGGGGACCGCGGAGAGGATCGTGTGTTGCGCCCGGTCGCCCATCAGGTTCATCAGGCGAACCGCGCGCGCCTCCTTGCCGCCGAGCGAAAAGCTCGAATGGAGGTGAAGAATGCGGACGGGATGCTCCCGCTCCTCGATCGCGCCGACGTCGGTCACGCGGCGGGAAGCGCCGCGATCCAGGCGTCGATCGCCGCCCGCGCCTTGGGCTCGTCCATCGTCGGCGCGTGACCGACGCCCGGAACCTCGACCAGCGTCGCATGGGGCAGCACCTTCTGCATCTTTGCGGCGGGCTGCTTGGCCAGAATGTCGGAGAGCGCGCCGCGCAGGATCAGCACCGGCGCATCGCCGAGCGCGCGATAGGCGGGCCACAGGTCGATACCCTCCTGATCGCCGGCAAGGCGCAGCGGCGCCGCAATCTGCTTGTCGTAATCGGTGACGATGCGTCCTTCGGGGGTCAGCCGGTGGGTGCGCTTGGTGATGCGCAGCCAGTCGTGAATGCCATAGTCCGGATAAACCGCGGCGTTGAGCTCGGCATAGGCGCGCGCCGCGTGCATCCACGTCGGCTGGCTGCCGCCGGCTCCGATATAGTCGCGGATGCGATCGAGCCCTGCCGCCTCGAGTTCGGGTCCGACGTCGTTGAGCACGGCGCCGACGAGCCGTCCTGGCAGGCTGGCGGCAAGGAACATCGACACCAGCCCGCCGAGCGACGTGCCGACCGTCGCGAAACGCGCGATCGCCAACTCGTCGAGCAGCGCGACGACATCCTGGACATAGGTCAGCGGGACATAGGTCATCGGATCCTTGGCATAGGCGCTCTCGCCCCGCCCGCGGAACTCGATCACGATCACGCGTCGCTGCGCCGCCATATGCGGTGCGAGCGCCTCGAAATCGCGGGCGTTGCGCGCCAAGCCGGGCATGCACAGGATCGGCGGCGCCTCCGCCGCGGTCGGGGGTCCGTCATAGATGCGCGCGTGCAGGCGAACGCCGTCGGCCGACCACCAATAATGATCGCTCCATTCGCGCTGTGCATCCTGTCGCGCCAAAATTGCCCGTCCCCTTAAGCCGATACTATCCGCCTCTATCGCGAACCGCGCGCGCCGGTGCAAGCCACCCTGTCGCGCCCGTGACAATCGGCCCGCTTTCGCTGTTGCGGGGCCTATCGCGGTTGCCGCCGTACGCTTTCGCAGATAAGAGGGCGACAATGCTTTTGCCGCCCCCCAATGATCGAGCGCACCGGCGCCTTTGTGCGCCCAAATCGACGGGGGAACGGGGATGAGCGAAGACCTTCTGTCCTTCGAGCCGGCAACCGGCGCCGAATTATGGCGCGGCCGTATCAGTGACATCGACGCTGAAGTTGCAACCGCGCGCGCCGCCTGGCCCGCCTGGGCCGCGAAGCCCGTCACCTTCCGCACCGAAACGCTGCGCCGCTTTGCCGACCGGGTGAAGGCCGATGGCGAACAGCTCGCCGATCTGATCGCGCGCGAGACCGGCAAACCTTTGTGGGAAGCCCGGACCGAGGTCGAATCGGTCGCGAACAAGGTCGATATCTCGATCAAGGCCTATGCCGAACGCACCCCCAACCGCCGGATCGAAGGCGCGATGGGGCTGCGCAACGCGGTGCGCCACAAGCCGCACGGCGCGCTTGCCGTCCTCGGCCCCTATAATTTCCCCGCGCATCTGCCGAACGGCCATATCGTGCCGGCGCTGATCGCCGGCAATTCGGTGCTGTTCAAACCGTCTGAAAAAACCCCTGCCGTTGGCGCGCGGCTTGTCGAACTGCTCCACGGCGCCGGAGTTCCCGAAGAGGTCGTGCGGCTCGTCATCGGTGGACCCGACGCGGGCAAGGCTCTGGCCGCGCATCCCGGCATCGACGGATTGCTGTTCACAGGGTCGGCGCGCACCGGGGTCGCGATCAACCGCCAGTTCGCCGATCAGCCGGGGAAGATCGTCGCGCTCGAAATGGGTGGCAACAATCCGATCGTCGTCTGGGACACCGCCGACATCGCGACCGCGGCAACGATCGTCGTCCAGTCCGCCTTCCTGAGCGCGGGCCAGCGTTGCAGCAATGCCCGGCGGCTGATCGTCAAACAGGATCTGGCCGACCAACTGCTCGCCGAGGTCAAGACGCTCGCGGGACGGCTGATCGTCGGTCATCCCCACGCCGACCCTGCCCCCTATATGGGGCCGGTAATCGACAACGAGGCCGCCGACGGACTGACCGAAAGCTTTCTGATCCTGATGTCGAACGGCGGCCAGGTGATCCGCCACATGACGCGGCCGGATGCAAACCGCCCCTTCCTTACCCCCGGCATCATCGACGTCACCGCGATGCCCGAACGCCCCGATATCGAACTGTTCGGCCCCCTGCTCCAGGTGATCCGCGTCGACAGTTTCGAAGCCGCGATTGCCGAAGCAAACAACACCGCCTTTGGCCTCTCGGCGGCGCTAATCGGTGGGACACCGCAGCTTTACGACCAATTCTGGGCGAATGCCCGCGCCGGCGTCATCAACTGGAACCGCCCGACCAACGGCGCCTCCTCGGCCGCGCCCTTTGGCGGCGTCGGCCTGTCCGGCAATCACCGACCGAGCGCCTTTTATGCCGCCGACTATTGCGCCTATCCGGTTGCCAGTTCCGAAAGCGATGCGCTGCGCGCTTCGATCGGGGTCGGCCTGCGCGATGACGACACGCCGAAGCTGGTGACGAAGAAATATCTCTGACCGCCAGGTCGGAGGCAATTTTAGCTTCACCCTCGCCAACAAAGCCTGCTTTGCGATTCCGGCGCCCCCCGACCAATTAGGGTGGCATGGAAAAGCAACCTTCTTTGGCGGGCAAGCTGTGGCTCGTCGGCGCCGGGCCGGGCGATCCCGACCTGCTGACGCTGCGCGCCGCGCGACTGCTGGCAAGCGCCGACCTTGTCGTTCATGACGGGCTGGTCGGGGCGGGCGTGCTCGCGCTGATCCCGCCGCATGTCGAACGGATCAGCGTCGCCAAGCAGCGCAGCCGCCACACGATGAAGCAGGACCTGATCAACGCGCTGATCGTCCGCGAGACGCAGAGCGGCAAGCAGGTCGTTCGGCTGAAGGGCGGCGATCCCTTCATTTTCGGCCGCGGCGGCGAAGAGCTTGACGCCGCGCGCGCGGCGGGCATTGCGGTCGAGGTCGTTCCCGGCATCACCGCCGCGGCGGGCTGCGCCGCGCAGGCGGGCCTCCCGCTCACCCACCGCGAGGACGCAAGCGCGGTCAGCTTCGTTGCGGGCCAGTGCAAGGATCTCTCGGATCAGGACTGGTCGGGGCTTGCTGGCCACGGCCGCACCCTCGTCATCTACATGGGCCTCGCGACCGCGCATGCGATTGCCGACAAGCTGATCGCCGACGGCGTTTCACCTGGTCTGCCCGTCGCGGTGATCGAACGCGGCACCACCGCCGATGCGCGCGTTCTGCGCACCCTCCTCACCGACCTTGGCGACCTTGTGGCGCGCGAGGCGGTGCAAAGCCCGACGCTGATCGTCGTGGGCAAGGTCGCGGCGCGCGCTGATGCGCTCGATTGCCTCGGCGCGCCGGGGATCGCCGAACAGATAAAGGACTTCACATGAAATTGCTCACGGGCAACGACCTGAAAACAGGATTTGTCACCTGGTGGACCGGCGCCGACTGGTCGCTCCATATCGAAGACGCCGCCGATGTCGGCGAGCATGGGGAGGCAATCCTCGCTGCCGAGGAAGGCGCGCGCCGTGTCAACGCGCCCTATATCATCGCGGGCGAAGCGACGCCCGAAGGCCCGCGCCCTGCGCATATCAAGGACCGCATCCGCGCGCTCGGCCCGACCGTGCGCCCCGACCTGACGCTGAAACCCGCCGATCCCAATGCCGGCGACTGGGTGATCTGACATGTATAAATATGACCAATATGACCAGGCGATGGTCGATGCCCGCGTTGCCGAATTTTCGGACCAGGTGAAGCGCCGCCTTGCCGGTGAGATCACCGAGGATCAGTTCAAGCCGCTGCGCCTGATGAACGGCCTCTATCTCCAGCTTCACGCCTATATGCTGCGCGTCGCGGTGCCGTACGGAACGCTCGACAGCCGCCAGATGCGGATGCTCGCGCATATCGCGCGCAAATATGACCGCGATTACGGCCATTTCACCACGCGCCAGAATATCCAGTATAACTGGATCAAGCTGGAGGATGCGCCCGCGATCCTCGCCGATCTCGCGTCGGTCGAGATGCATGCGATCCAGACGAGCGGCAACTGCATCCGCAACATCAGCTCGGACCAGTGGGCCGGCGCCGCCGCCGACGAGATCACCGATCCGCGTCCGTGGGCCGAGCTGCTGCGCCAATGGTCGAGCTTCCACCCCGAATTCAGCTATCTGCCGCGCAAGTTCAAGATCGCCGTCATCGCGGCCGAGGAAGATCGCGCCGCGATGCGGCTGCACGACATCGGCATCCAGATCGTCGAGAAGGATGGCGTCCACGGCGCCGCATTCTATGTCGGTGGCGGTATGGGCCGCACCCCGATGATCGCGCCGCTGATCAAGGATTTCGTGCCGCTCGAGGATATGCTGAGCTATGCCGAGGCATGCCTGCGCGTCTACAACCGCTACGGCCGCCGCGACAATATCTACAAGGCGCGGATCAAGATCCTGATCCACGAGCTTGGCGCCGACGAATATCGCCGCCAGGTCGAAGAAGAATTCGCGCATGTTAAGTCGCTGGGCATCGATCCGCCGAAGGCCGAGTTCGATCGTATCGCCAAGCAGTTCGCGCCGCCTGCGCTCGATGCGTCGGCGCCCGACGAAATCGACCGCAGCGACCCCGACTTCGCGGTCTGGGTCGACCAGAATGTCGCCGCGCACAAGGTGCCGGGCCATGCGATCGTCAACATCAGCCTGAAGCCCGTCGGCGGCATCCCGGGTGACGCCAGCTCGGCGCAGATCGACCTGATGGCCGACCTCGCCGAAGCCTACAGCCATGACGAACTGCGCGTCACCCACGCGCAGAACATCGTGCTGCCGCACGTCCGCAAGGCCGATCTCTACGCGATCTGGCAAAAGCTCGACGCGGCCGGGCTCGCGACGCCGAACCTCGACCTGATCAGCGACATCATCGCCTGCCCCGGCCTCGATTATTGCAGCCTCGCCAATGCGCGTTCGATCCCGGTCGCGCAGAAGATCGCGGCGCGCTTCTCCGACCTCGGCCGCCAGAAGGAGCTGGGTGAGCTCAAGCTCAAGATTTCGGGCTGTATCAACGCCTGCGGGCATCACCATGCCGGCCACATCGGTATCCTGGGCGTCGACCGCAAGGGCACCGAAAACTACCAGCTGCTGCTCGGCGGATCGGGCGCGGAGGATGTGTCGCTGGGCACGATCACCGGCCCCGGTTTCGACGAGGATGGCATCGTCGATGCGATCGAACGCGTCACCGACAAATATCTCGCCGAGCGGGACGAGGGCGAACGCTTCGTCGACACCTTCCGCCGTGTCGGCATGGCCCCCTTCAAGGAGGCGATCTATGGTTGAACGCGCCGATAATCAGCCCCTTCCGCAAGCGGAAGGGTGGCACACCGACGGCGAAGAGCCCTGCGTCACGCTCGACGCCTTCCTTTCGCAATCGAACGCGACGGCGGTGCGGCTCGAACCCGACGAGGACGCGCGCGCGCTGATCCCACACCTCGACCGGTTGACGCTGATCGAGGTCGCTTTCCCCAAGTTCCGCGACGGTCGCGGCTATTCGTCGGCGCGCATCCTGCGCGAAGCGGGCTATGCTGGCGAACTGCGTGCGCAGGGCGACGTGCTGGTCGACCAGATCGCCTATATGAAGCGCTGCGGCTTCGACAGTTTCGCACCCGAAAAGCCGCTCAACAATGCCGATGTCGAGGCGGCGCTGAGCCGCTGGCCCGAACATTATCAGACCGCCGCCGACGGCGCCGTGCCGATCTGGAAGCTGCGGCATGGCTGAGGTGAAGGCCGAGCCCCGCACCCGCGACCGGATCGACGTCGCGCCGCGTTTCACGCAGGCCGATGTCATCCGTCTCAACAACCTGTTCCGCGGCCAGGACGCGGGCGAGGCGGTTGCAAGCGTGATCGGCGCGGGGCTGATCGGCGACACCGCGATCGTGTCGAGCTTCGGCGCCGAAAGCGCGGTGCTGCTCCATCTCGTGACGCGCGTCGCGCCCGACATGCCGGTGCTGTTCCTCGACACGGGCAAGCATTTTCCCGAAACGCTGGCCTATCGCGACGAACTTGCCGCGCGGCTCGGCCTCAATCTCGTCAATCTCACGCCCGATGCCGCCGAACTCGCCGAAAAGGACGCGACCGAACTGCGCTGGTCGTATGATCCCGACGGCTGCTGCGAAATCCGCAAGGTCAAACCGCTCGAAAAGGCGCTCGCCGATTTCGACACGTCGATCACCGGCCGCAAGGGCTTCCAGTCGTCGACGCGCCAAGGCCTGCCGCGCTTCGAGCTCGACGGCAACACCGGCCGCCTGAAATTCAACCCGCTCGCCAACTGGACGCGCGAAATGCTCGACGATTATTTCGCCGAGCACGATCTGCCGCGCCATCCGCTTGAGGCAGAGGGCTATCCCTCGATCGGCTGCTCGCCCTGCACGTCTAAGGTCAAACCGGGCGAAGACCCGCGCGCGGGCCGCTGGCGTGGCTGGGACAAGACCGAATGCGGCATCCACGAAGCGGTGACGCCGATCGACGATAATCCGGCGAACGATCCGGCGTTCTGAGAACAGACCCGCGTGCCCCTGCGAAGGCAGGGGCCCATCTCCTGCCCCTTCGCCAGACGCAGGCTTTTGATTGCAAAACCTCGTGATGGGCCCCTGCCTTCGCAGGGGCACTGGGCACGGCTATCTACTCATAATCCGCATAGGCCTGGCTGTCGTCCGCCAGATCGCTGAACTTCGTCGTCTTCGCCTCGAAGTGCAGGCGAATCTTGCCGGTCGAGCCGTGACGCGATTTGGCGACGATCACCTCGGCGAGGCCGAAGACCCGCTCCATCTCGGCGGCCCATTCCTCATGCGCCGCGTGGATCTTGATATCGTCGCCCTCGACCGGGCGTTTGGGCTCGCGCGCGGCGACATAATAATCCTCGCGGAACACGAAGAGCACCATGTCGGCGTCCTGTTCGATCGATCCCGATTCGCGAAGGTCGGAGAGCTGCGGCCGTTTGTCCTCGCGGCTTTCGACCTGACGGCTGAGCTGCGACAGCGCCATCACCGGAACGTGAAGCTCTTTCGCCAGCGTTTTCAATCCGCGTGAAATTTCCGAAATTTCCTGCACGCGATTGTCGCCGCTCTTCGACGAGCCCTGCAGCAGCTGCAAATAGTCGACGATGATGAAGCCGATGCCGTGGCGGCGCTGCAGGCGGCGCGCGCGGGTGCGCAGGCTGGCGATCGTCAGGCCGGGCGTATCGTCGATGAAAAGCGGCAGCGTCTGCAGCGCCTGCGCGGCGCGGGACAATTGCTGGAACTGCTCCTTGCTGATCTTGCCCATGCGCAGCGCCTCGCCCGACACCCCGGACTGTTCGGCGAGCACACGCGTCGCGAGCTGGTCGGCGGACATTTCGAGGCTGAAGAAGGCAACCTTGGCGCCCATATTCTTTTCGGGCGGAATCCCGTCCTCCTCGTCGCGCCGCCAGCGTTCGGCGGCATTATAGGCGATATTGGTCGCAAGCGAGGTCTTGCCCATCCCCGGACGCCCGGCGAGGATCATCAAATCCGAATTGTGCATGCCGCCGATCTTGGCGTTCATGCTGCCGATGCCTGTCGTGATCCCCGACAGGTGACCGCCCGAATTGAGCGCGCGCTCGGCGGCTTGCAAGGCGGTGAGGCTCGCGGTGCTGAAGCTCTTGACCGACCCCATTTCGGCCTCGCCGCCCGCGACGCGATAGAGCGCGGTTTCGGCTTCCTCGATCTGCGCGTGCGGATCGACGCTTTCGCTCGTGTCGAGCGCACCTTCGACCAGTCCGCGTCCGACGCCGACCAGTTCGCGCAGCAACGCGAGGTCGAAAATCTGCCGGGCGAAGTCGCGCGCGCCGATCAGGCCCGCGCCGCTGCCGGTCAGTTGCGCCAGATAGCCGACCCCGCCGACCGCTTTTATCGCTTCGTCATTTTCGAAGAAGGGCTTCAGCGTCACCGGCGTCGCAATGCTGTTGCGCTCGATCAGCGCCATTGCCTGCCCAAAGATGCGGCCATGCAGCGGTTCGAAGAAATGCGCCGCAGTCAATTGCACGGGCAAATCCTCGACGACTCGGTTATCGATCAGGATCGCGCCCAGAAAGGCGGCCTCGGCCTCGATATTGCGGGGCAATTGGCGTTCGTCCCCGGCGGGAACCGGGGCAGGAAAAAGGGCAAGCTCGGGCATGGCAGCTTTCATGCGTCGAAGGCGCGGCGGGCGCAATCGACGATATCGATCAACCTATCATAACTGTGGAATGCTGTGAATAAGTCGCCCTTGCCCTTCGCGCCCGGCCAAGTAGAAGCACGGTCAGCATGACCGACGCCGACCCATCGAAACAGCGCATCATCTCGGTAGAGCTCGACGAGGGCTCGATCGTCTGGCGCAACCCCGATGTCGAGCAGGAGCGGCGTGTCGCGATCTTCGATCTGATCGAGGACAACAAGTTCGTGCCGCAGCGCGGCCACCCCGATGGCTATGCCGGCCCCTATCGCCTGATGCTCCGCGTCGAGGACGGGCGCCTGATCTTCGAGATCAGCCGCGAGGATGGCTCGCCGCTCGAAGCGGTGATCCTCGGCCTCGGGCGCTTCCGCCGTCCGATCCGCGACTATTTCGCGATCTGCGACAGCTATTATCAGGCGATCAAGACCTCTACCGCGCAGCAGATCGAGACCGTCGACATGGCGCGCCGCGCGCTGCACAACGAGGCCGCCGAAATGCTGATGGACCGGCTCGATGGCAAGATCGCGGTCGATTTCGACACCGCGCGCCGTCTCTTCACGCTGATCTGTGTGCTTCACATCAAGGGATGACGATGCGCGCGGGGGTAAAAACAAAGGGCAAAACCGCAACGAAAGGCCTGTCCGACTGGCGGACACGCTCCGCCCGGCTGGCGCGCCGGATCGGCGGCGGGTTCGTCCTCGTCCTGCTGCTCGCCGGTCTCGCGCTGTGGTGGGCGGCGCGCTGGACGCCCGACCGCGCGCTCTATCCGATTCAGGGCGTCACCATCTCCGCCGACAATGGCAAGGTCCATTGGGGCTCGATCAAGGCGGCGGGCGCCGATTTCGCCTATGTCATGGCGACCGACGGCGCCGACGGCATCGATCCGCAATATGCCCGCAACGCCGCGCAGGCGCGCGTCGTCGGCGTGCAGGTGGGCGCGATCCATCGCTACAGCCTGTGCAAGCTGGCAACCGACCAGGCGGCCAATTTCATCCGCCACGTCGCGCGCCGCGCCGATGCGCTGCCGCCGGTGGTATGGCTCGACTATGACGACCGCTGCCCCGACCGGCCGACGCGCGCGCTGCTGCTCAGCGAACTTGCGACCTTCCTCGCGCAGATCGAGGCGCATACCGGCAAGCGCAGCGTGATCGCGCCCGGCCCCGCCTTCGAGGCCGATTATCGCGTCACCGCCGGAATTGCCCGCACGACCTGGCTGCGCCGCGACTTTTTCGAACCCGATTATGGCGCCCACCCCTGGGCGATGTGGCAGGCGAACGACTATGTCCGGCTGACCGGCGCCGGCGGAACGGTGGGCTGGAACGTGCTGCGACCCGAAGGACAGGAATAATGACCGACACCCGCGATGCCCTGATCGATGCCGCGCGCGACGCCGCGAGCCGCGCCTACGCCCCCTATTCGGGCTTTCATGTCGGCGCTGCGCTGCTGCTGAAAAACGGCGATGTCGTGACCGGTGCCAATGTCGAAAACGCGAGCTACGGTCTGACGCTCTGCGCCGAAACGACCGCCATCGCCAAGATCGCCAACGAAGGCTGGATCGGCGAACTCGCCGAGATCGCCATCGTCGGCGGGCGTCCCGAGGGCGATGCACTGATCGGCAGCGATGCGGTCAACCCCTGCGGCCGCTGCCGCCAGATATTGAACGAAGCCGCCGAACGGTCGAAAACCGATATCCTCGTCCACTGCGCTTCGGGCGACGGCAGCGCGGTCACCACCTATCGCCTCAGCGAACTGCTCCCCGCCGCCTTCGGGCCGAAGGATCTGGGGATGATCCCCGACTGACCGCTTGCGCAAGCCGCCGAGGACCGACAAGACAGCGGCATGAGCATTCTTTCAGATAAATGGATTCGCGAAGCCGCCCGGACGCAGGGCATGATCGAACCCTTCGTGGAGGCGCAGCGGCGTGACGGCTGCATCAGCTACGGCCTCTCGTCCTACGGCTATGATGCGCGCGTCGCGCCCGAATTCAAGATTTTCACCAATGTCGACAGCGCGGTCGTCGATCCCAAGGATTTTGCCGCGAACAGCTTCGTCGACCGCGAAACCGATGTTTGCATCATTCCGCCGAACAGCTTCGCGCTCGCCCGGACGGTCGAATATTTCCGCATCCCCCGCGACATCCTTGTCATCTGCCTCGGCAAATCGACCTATGCGCGCTGCGGCATCATCGTCAACGTCACCCCGCTCGAACCCGGTTGGGAGGGCCATGTGACGCTGGAGTTTTCGAACACCACCCCGCTGCCCGCCAAAATCTATGCCAACGAAGGCGCCTGCCAGTTCCTGTTCCTGCAGGGGAACGAACCGTGCGAGACGAGCTACGCCGACCGCGCCGGCAAATATATGGGGCAACAAGGGGTCACGCTGCCCAAGCTGTAGTTCGCTCGAGCGTACCAGCTGGCGCGGACGCCAAATGCGCCCGCGCCGCCGGGATCATTCGGCTTCGCGGGTTTCCGCGGCAGGGCCGTTCTTTTTGATCGACTCGATGGCGTTCTTCGCCGATGCCTTGCTGCTATAGCCTTCGGTCCAGAAGATCGTTTCGCTGTTATATTTGAAATAGGCGACGAACTCGCCGGCCTTGTTCTTCTTGATCTCGAAATAATGGGCCACGGGTACCTCCACTGGTCAGCCGCGCCACGGGCGGCGCGGCTCCCGCATCCTAAACCCCTGATTTGCGCGCGCAAGCGCCGAGTGTCAGCGCGCGCCGAACCGGCCCGGCGCATAGGCGAAGGCATCGACCGCACCGATCGCCCCGCCCGGCGCCGGCGCGCCAAGCTGTGCGGCGAGCAGTGCGCCGATCGCGGGCGACGTCTGGATGCCGAAACCGCCCTGCCCCGCGCACCAGATGAAAGCGGGCTCGGCCGGGTCGGCGCCGAAGACCGGCAGGCGATCGGGGGCGAAGCTGCGCAGCCCGGCCCATTTGCGCTCGACCGCGGCGACGGGCCAGTCGACCACCGACTGCATCCGTTCGATCGCGACCGCCACGTCCCACTCCTCGGGCGCGGCATCGCACGGCTCGGACGGCGTCTCGTCGTGCGGGCTCAGCCAGACGCGCCCCTCTCCGGCGCCCTTGAAATAAAAGTCGCCGCCGACATGGACGATCAGCGGCAAGTCAGCGGTGATGGGCACGTCCAGGCGAAGCTGCGCCACCGTCCGGCGATAGGGCTGGATGCCGACCGGCGCGATCCCGCAGCGCGCAGCGACCATATCGGCCCATGCGCCTGCGGCATCGACGATCAGCTCGGCGCGCAGTGTTTCGCCCCCGACGCTGACCTCCCAGCCGCCGGTGACCCGGCGCGCACCGTCGAAACGCGCGCGCGGCGCAAGCACCGCCCCGCCGCGCTTCGCCGCGCGCAGATAGGCCGCATGCAACGCGCCGACGTCGATGTCGCTGCACGCCGCTTCATAGGCGGCGGCGGTCCATTCGGATCGCAGACCGGGCACCAGCGCCGCCATCGCATCGAAACCCATGCGGTCGATCACAACCCCCTTGGCGCGAAATTCGGCAACGAAGGCATCGACCGCCGCGGTCTCCGCGCCGCCGCGACCGATGGTCAGCGCGGTGCGCGGCGTCAGGAAAGGCTTGTCGGAAAAATCGGCTGCCGGCCGCGCCAGCGCATCGAACGACGCAGCGGACAGCGGTTGCACGCCGGGGCCGCCATAGCTTTCGTGCCAGAAGGCCGCCGACCGGCCCGTCGCATGATAGCCGGGCGCCTCCTCGGCCTCGACCATCAGCACGCGGCGGTGCGGCGCCAGCGCGGCGGCGACGCTTGCACCGGCGATGCCCGCGCCGACGATCAGCACGTCGGTGGAGGAAGGGCGCGGGTCGGACATGCGACGCCGCATATCCGCTGGCCCGCGGAATGCAACCCGGCGGGCGCACACTCATGGTTACTATTTGATAAGCCATAGTCGCTACAGCGGCGGCATGGACCAGAAAATCATCGCATTGGGCCTGATGGGGCTGCTCGCCTTGTTGATGATCGCCGCGGCGGTCAGCGACCTGCGCTCGCGCACTATCTCGAACGGCCTCAATGCGACCATCGCCCTCTTCGCTATCCCCTTCTGGATAGTGTCGGGCATGGCATTCTGGCCCGACATGCCGATGCAGTTCGGCGCCGCCTTTGCGGTCTTCGCGGTGTTCGCCGGTCTCTTCGCTCTGGGAGCGATGGGCGGCGGTGATGTGAAGATGATCGGCGCCGTGATGCTCTGGATTCCACTTTATTTGTACTTTCCCATGCTGACCATCATGGCGATCGGGGGCGGAATCCTGTCGGCTGCGATGCTGATTCAGTCCAAAATTCGTCCTTCGGACAAAGCGATAGAGGTTCCCTACGGACTCGCGATCGCCGTCGGGGGCCTTTGGGCGCTTCACCAACACTATCTTAACCAGTTTCAGTTTATCGGATCGACCTGAGGGCAAGCATCCCCGCGTCCGGTGGGTGTAGGAGGCGAAAAACCGTCATGGATACGCGAAAGATTATGCTGATCGTCGGCGCGTTGATCATTGCGATCGGCGCGGCGTTCGGGGTCAACCAGATGATGCGGGGTTCCTCCGCACCGACGGCGCGCGCAGCAGCGGCGCCCGAAATCAACGGCCCCATGATCCTCGTCGCGACGCGGCAGCTGCCGACGGGCACGATCATCGGCCCCGACAGCTTCCGCTATCAGCCGTGGCCGAAGGAGCTGGTCGAGAAGGCCTATTTCCTGAAGGACAAGACCGACGTGAATACGCTGGTGGGCACCGTCGTGCGCTACCCGATCACCGCCGGCCAGCCGCTGACCCAGGGCTCGCTCGTCCATCCCGATGACCGCGGCTTCCTCGCCGCCGCTCTCGCACCGGGCATGCGCGCCGTCACGGTCAAGGTTTCGCAGGAACAGGGCGTCGCCGGTTTCGTCTTCCCGGGCGACCGCGTCGACGTGCTGCTTGCGCAGACGATCTCGGTCAAGGAGGGCAGTTCCTATCCCGACGACCAGCTCTACACCGCCGAAACCATCGTGCGGAACGTCCGCGTCCTTGCCACCGACCAGCGCTACGACGCCGAAGACGAAACCGGCAAGACGCCGGTGCGCACCTTCGGCTCGGTGACGCTGGAAGCAACGCCCGACATCGCCGAACGCATCGCGGTCGCCGAAAATATGGGCAAGCTATCGCTCGCGCTGCGTCCGCTCGCCGAAAACACCGGCGAACTCGAAGCGGCGATCGCGTCGGGCGACGTGAACGTGCCGACCAAGGGCGGCAGCGCGGCCGAGCGCCGGATGATGGCCGATGCCGCCGGTCGTCCGACCCCGTCGCGCACCGCTACCACGGGCGGCGACGTCTCGCGCTTCTGGATTCCCGTCAGCGGCCGGGTCTCGGCGCCGCGTCCGCCCGCCGGCATGCCGATGGCAGCCGGCAGCCCGCAGGCCGCCGCCGTGCCGATCGGCCCGGTGGTTCGCGTAACCCGTGGTGACAAAGTGACCGCAGTTCCGGTTGGGGGTAAGTAAGATGCACAGCAAAGCCAATTTCAAGGCGGCGGCCCTCGCCCGCACCCTGGCCATCGGCCTGGTTGCAGCGACGCTGATCTCCGCCCCGGCGCAGCAAGCCGTCGCGCAGGCCATTCAGAACGCCAGCAGCAGCATCGACCTGTCGGTCGGCCGCGGCCGCCTGGTCAGCCTGCCGGCCGCCATGTCGGACGTTTTCGTCGCCAACGACCAAGTTGCCGACGTTCAGGTCCGCTCGGCGCGCCAGCTCTACATCTTCGGCAAGGCGCCGGGTGAAACGAGCATCTATGCGACCGACGGCAACGGCCGCGTTGTCTATTCGACCGTTGCCCGCGTCGGCAACAATATCGAAACGATTGACCAGATGCTCGCGCTCGCAATGCCTGACGCGAAGATCCAGTCGAACACGATGAACGGCTTCGTCCTGCTGACCGGCACCGTCCAGTCGCCCGACGATGCGGCCGAGGCCGAACGCCTCGTCCAGGCGTTTGTCGGTGAACAGACGAAGGTGCTTTCGCGCCTGCGCACCGCGACGCCGCTGCAGGTCAACCTGCAAGTCCGCATCGCCGAAGTGAACCGCACGCTCGTCAAGGAAATCAGCGGTAACGTGCTGTCGCGCGATCGCGACGGGGCGATGGGCAACGGCTTCCTCGGCAGCATCGTGCGCGGCCGCTCGCCGGGCTCGATCCTATATCCCGGCGAAGGCGAACCGCCGGTTGCGCCTGGCACGACCGCCTATAATTTCAATGTTCCCACGGGCACCAACAGCTTTGGGGCCGCCGGCCGCCTGTTCGGCATGGACCTGATGGCTTCGCTGGATCTCGGCGAACGCTCGGGCATGGTGGTGACGTTGGCACAGCCGAACCTCACGGCCATTTCGGGTGAAACCGCCGACTTCCTGGCGGGCGGCGAATTCCCGATCCCGATCCCCGGCAACTTCGCCGGCACGACGATCGAATATCGCAAATATGGCGTCAGCCTGGCCTATACACCGACGGTGCTGTCGAACGGCCGCATCAGCCTGCGCGTCCGTCCCGAAGTGTCGGAACTGTCGACCGAAGGCGCGATCGAAATGGACGGCTTCCAGATCCCCGCGCTGACCATCCGCCGCGCCGAAACGACGGTCGAACTCGGCTCGGGCGAAAGCTTCATGATCGCGGGCCTGATGAACAACCGTTCGATCGGCGCCATCGACAAGGTGCCGGGCCTCGGCGACGTGCCGATCCTGGGCATGCTGTTCAAATCGGACAGCTTCCGCCGCGGCGAAACCGAACTGGTGATCGTGGTGACGCCCTATCTCGTCAAGCCGGTGTCGGCGAACGAGATCAAGCTGCCGACCGATGGCTATCAGGACGCAAGCGACCTTCAGCGTCTGCTGCTCAATCAGCAGACCGATGGCGTGACGGGCGGCGATCGTCCCAAACCGCGCCTCGACACCTCGGTGAACGATGCCGACCGGCCGCGCGCGGGCTCGCCCGATGCGGCGCCCGGCTTCAACCTCAAGAAGTGATGCTGGCAAACAGGAGCAACGTGATGAAGAAAATCGCAACTTGGACCGTCCTGGCGCTGGCAACCACTCTCGCCGGCTGCGCAGGCGCCGCGAACAGCAATCGCAGCCTTGAATCGGTGCATCAGCCGGTCGTGCGCAACGACATCTACCAATTCGACGTCGCGGCGACAGGCGGTGACCTCGCCCCCAGCGAGCAAGGCCGTCTGCAGGGCTGGCTCGATGCCATGAACGTCCGTTACGGCGACCGTATCGCGATCGAGGACCCGTCGGCCTATGGCAGCAGCGGCGCGAAGGAAACGATCCGCGAGATGGTCGAACGCCGCGGCCTGCTGCTCAGCGGCGATGTGCCGGTGACGACGGGCGCGGTCGCGCCGGGCTATGTTCGCGTGATCGTGACGCGTGCCTCGGCTTCGGTGCCGAGCTGCCCCAACTGGTCGAGCCGTTCGGCGATCAACGTCAACAACGCGACCTCGGCCAACTATGGCTGCGCGACGAACAGCAATCTGGCCGCGATGGTCGCCGATCCCAATGATCTGATCAAGGGCACCAGCGAGCGCGACAATGATCCGACGACCGCCACCCGAGCGATCAAGACCTATCGCGACAAACCGCCGACGGGCGCAGGCGACCTGCGCGGTCAGGCGACGAGCAACAACGCAGGAGGCAGCCAGTGAACGCGCCTTTCAAAGCAGCCGGGCTGCGTGACCCGTTCAACGCCTTTGTGTGCGACGACGATACGCTGGAGCTGATCCGCGTCGCCGCCGCCGACATGGGCTGGCCCATCGAGAAGTGCAACAAGGGCGGCCTGCGCAACGCGGTGCAGTCGCTGTCGGTCTCTGCGAGCCCGAATATCCTGTTCGTCGACATGTCCGAGTCGGGCGATCCGATCAACGACATCAACGCGCTGGCGGAGGTCTGCGAACCCGGCACCGTCGTCATCGCGGCGGGCCAGGTCAACGACGTTCGCCTCTATCGCGATCTCTTGTCGAGCGGCATTCAGGATTACCTCCTGAAACCGCTGTCACTCGATCAGGTCCGCGACGCGCTGACCAATGCGCAGGCGATCCTTTCGGCCCCCAAGCATGCCGACATGCATGACGACAAGCCGCACCACATGATGGCGGTCGTCGGCGTGCGCGGCGGCGTCGGCGCCTCGATGGTGTCGACCTCACTCGCCTGGGCGATCAGCGAACAGGCCGACCGCCAGACCGCGCTTCTCGACCTCGACGTGCATTTCGGCACCGGTGCGCTGACGCTCGACCTTGAGCCCGGCCGCGGGCTGATCGACGCGATCGACAATCCCAGCCGTATCGACGGGCTGTTCATCGAACGCGCCATGGTGCGCGCCTCGGACAAGCTCAGCCTGCTGTCGGCCGAAGCGCCGATCCACCAGCCGGTGATGACCGACGGTTCGGCCTTCTATCAGCTCGAGGAAGAGCTGCGGAACGCGTTCGAGATGACGATCGTCGATATTCCGCGTCAGGTTCTCATCCCCTTCCCGCACCTCGTGTCGGAATGCGGGACGATCCTGCTCGTCACCGACGTCACGCTGGCTTCGGCGCGCGATACGATCCGTCTCCTGTCGTGGTTCAAGCAAAATGTGCCGGGCGCGCGCGTCGTGCTCGTCGCGAACAAGTTCCAGACCACGATCGGCGAATTGTCGCGCAAGGAATTCGAATCGTCGATCGAGCGCGCGATCGATGTCGTCGTCCCCTTCGACCCCAAGCTTGTCGCGCAGGCGGCCAAGCTCGGCAAATCCTATGCCGAGGTGTGCAAGGGAACCAAGGCCGGCCAGGTCTGGGCCAATCTGACGCGCGTCATCCTCGACGGGGCCGATGCCGAAGCCGAAGAGGTGGCACCGGCGAAAGCAAAATCGGGCAGCTCGCTGCTCGGCAAGCTGGGCGGTCTGGGTACACTCGTCAAAAAAGGCGCGAAATAAGCACGTGACGGGGGCTGGCGCAGGCCGGCCCCCGCCGCGACCACAGCGGGAACGGGGCAAAGGGCGATCATGAACCTGCCAATCATCCTAACATTCGGCGCCGCGTTGCTGGCGGTCGGCATGCTGGCGCTGGCTTTTGCCGGACCTTCTGCCGGCAAGGCCAAGACCCGCCGCCTGTCGTCGGTGAAGGATCGCCACGCGGCTTCGACCGAGGCGGTCGTCGCGGCCCAGATGCGCAAGACAATCGCTGCCGCTGGCAATAGCGGCAACACCAGCATCAGCAGCCTGATGCCGCGGCGCGAGTTGATGGAACTGCGCCTTCGCCGGACCGGCAAGGGCTGGACGCTCAGCAAATATATGTTCGCGTCGATGGCATTGTTCGTCGTCGTTGCGGGCGGCATGCTGTCCGTGCGTGCGCCTTTCATGCTGGCGCTGATGTTCGGGCTGCTCGCCGGGGTTGGGCTTCCGCATATGGTGGTCGGGCGGATCATCAAAAAGCGCGTCCTCAAATTCAACGCACGCTTTCCCGACGCGATCGACCTGCTCGTTCGCGGCCTGAAATCGGGGCTTCCCGTAACCGAAACCTTTCAGGTGGTGAGCCAGGAACTGCCCGGCCCCGTCGGCGAGGAGTTTCGCGGGATCGTCGAACGCATTCGCATCGGCAACACGATGGAACAGGCGTTGCAGGAATCGGCAGAAATGCTGGGCACGCCCGAATTCCAGTTCTTCTGCATCACCATCGCGATCCAGCGCGAAACGGGCGGTAATCTTGCCGAAACGCTGGCCAATCTGTCGGACGTGCTGCGCAAGCGCGCGCAGATGAAGCTGAAGATCAAGGCGATGTCTTCGGAAGCCAAGGCTTCGGCCTATATCGTCGGCGCCCTGCCGTTCTTCGTCTTCGGCGTCGTCTGGTCGATGAACCCCGGCTATCTTCAGGGCTTCTTCTTCGAACAGCGGCTGATCGTCGCTGGCCTGGGCGGTCTGGTGTGGATGAGCATCGGCGCCTTCATCATGTCGCGCATGATCTCGTTCGAAATCTGAGGAAGGACGCAGCATGAACAGCACCCTCCTCCTCACCGCCTTCTCCGGATCGCAGCCCGGCCCGACGCTATTGGGCGTCGACGTCGTCTGGGCCTCGACCATGCTCGTTGCGGTCGGCATCTTCGCGGTCATGGTGGCCATTTACGGCGCGCTGACCGTTCGCGACCCGATGGCGAAGCGCGTGAAGGCGCTCAACGATCGCCGCGAACAGCTGAAGGCGGGGATCACCGCCTCGACCGCCAAGCGCCGCGCGCGCCTCGTCCGCAAGAACCATACTGCCGACAAGATGCGCACCTTCCTCGGCAAGCTGCAGGTGCTGCAGGACAGCCAGATCAAGGAAGTGCAGCAAAAGCTGGCGCAGGCCGGCATCCGGTCGAAGGATCTGGCCGTCGCGGTCATTTTCGGCCGCCTCGTCCTGCCGATCGTCTTCGGCGGTATCGCGGCATTGCTCATCTATTGGGTCGACATGTGGCCCGACCTGACGCCGTTCAAGCGTTCGGGCGCGACGATGGCCATGCTCATCCTCGGTTACAAGGCGCCCGACCTGTTCATCCAGAACAAGCGGCAAAAGCGCACCGACGCGATCCGCAAGGGCCTTCCCGACGCGCTCGACCTGCTGGTCATCTGCGCCGAAGCGGGTCTGACCGTCGACTCGGCCTTTTCCCGCGTGTCGAAGGAGCTCGGCCGTGCCTATCCCGAACTGGGCGAGGAATTCGCGCTGACTTCGATCGAACTCGGCTTCCTGACCGAACGGCGGCAAGCGTTCGAAAATCTGGCGTATCGCGTGAACCTCGAATCGGTGAAGGGCGTGGTCACCACCATGATCCAGACCGAAAAATACGGGACGCCGCTTGCCAGCGCGCTGCGTGTCCTGTCGGCGGAATTCCGCAACGAACGCATGATGCGCGCCGAAGAAAAGGCCGCGCGCCTGCCCGCGATCATGACGGTACCGCTGATCCTGTTCATCCTGCCGGTGCTGTTCATCGTCATCCTGGGCCCGGCGGCCTGCTCGCTCAGCGATGCAATGTCGGGCGGCAGTCTCGGCGGCGGCAAGCCCTGACGAACGCCGCATCGCAAACCCAACAAAAAAGGGGCGGGATCATTCCCGCCCCTTTTTTGCTGCCGGCGCGTCAGGCGACCGTCTGTTCGATCGCGCCGAAGATGCTGTGGTGGCGCTCGTCGTCCATCCAGATCCGCACCGTATCACCCGCCTGCATGAAGGGGGTTTTCGCTTCGCCGTCGCGGATTGTCTCGACCGTCCGCACTTCGGCAAGACAGCTGTAGCCGAGCCCGCCCTCGCCGATCGGTTTGCCGGGTCCGCCATCGGCGTCGCGGTTCGACACCGTCCCCGATCCGATGATCGTCCCCGCGCGCAGGTCGCGCGTTTTCGCGGCATGGGCGATCAGCTGGCCGAAGTCGAAGGTCATGTCGACGCCGGCATCGGCGCGGCCGAGCGGCTGGCCGTTGAGATCGACGCACAGCGTGCCGTGCAGCTTGCCGTCCTGCCACCGGTCGCCGAGCGCGTCGGGTGTAACGAACACCGGCGACATCGCACTCGACGGCTTCGACTGAAAAAAGCCGAAGCCCTTGGCCAGTTCGCCAGGGATCAGCCCGCGCAGCGACACGTCGTTGGTCAGGCCGACGAGCAGAATGTGGCTCCGCGCCGTTTCGGCATCGACGCCCATGGGCACGTCGCCGGTGACGACCACCACCTCGGCCTCCATGTCGCAGCCCCACGCCGGATCGCTGAGCGGGATCGGATCGCGCGGCGCCAGAAAGGCATCGCTGCCGCCCTGATACATCAGCGGATCGTGCCAGAAACTTTCGGGCATTTCGGCGCCGCGCGCCTGCCGCACCAGCGCGACATGGTTCACGTAGGCGCTGCCATCGGCCCATTGATAGGCGCGCGGCAGCGGCGATGCAGCGTCGCGCTCGTGAAAGCGCTCGCGCGGGATCGCCTCGTGATTGATATCTTCGGCAAGCGCCTTCAGCCGCGGCGCCGTTTCCGCCCAGTCGTCAAGCGCCGCCT
Source organism: Sphingopyxis sp. A083 (assembly GCF_001468495.1). NCBI lineage: Bacteria > Pseudomonadati > Pseudomonadota > Alphaproteobacteria > Sphingomonadales > Sphingopyxidaceae > Sphingopyxis > Sphingopyxis sp. A083. The sequence continues at coordinate 36,726 of NZ_LNSK01000013.1, forward strand.
GCAGCGTCGGCGCGATATGGGTCGCATCGGCATACCAGGCGAGGTCGTCCGAAACGACGACGAGCCGGCCGTCGCGCCCGGCTTTCAGCGAAGCTAGTTTCACATCTGTCCCTTTGTCTGCGATGCCGGCGAACCATCATCGCAAAGGGGGGAGCGACGATCAGCGCGGCATCTGGATGGATGCGAAACAGGTAAAGCCGCTCTGCCCCGCCTGCAAGCGCCGGATATATTGCAGATAGGCCTGCGACTGGTTGTAGCTGGTGCCCGGCAGCGTCTGGCCGCGAAAGGCGCGCTTCACTTCCTCGCCGGTGAACGGCCGCGGCGCGCCCGGAAACGCCCCCTGGGTCCCCGGCGGGACAAGCTTGCCCGCCGCGTCGATGTAGCGGCCGGCGGCCGATGCGTCGGGCACCGGAATCTGGCAGTTCATCACCGATACCGCGGTCTGTGCAAAGGCGGGGCGGATGGTCAGCGCCGCCGACACGCCGACCGCGCCGAGCGCGAGCATCTTGCGCCGCGAGGGAACGGCTTCGTCGCCGGTCGCGGGCGCTTCGGTCGGGATGTCGCTGTCTTCCATGGCCGCGCATTAAACCAGTGAAGCCTTTAGGAAAAGCAAAAGACCGGCCGCCTCCCGCGCCCTTCCCGCTTTGGGACAGGCTGCGCAAAGGCGTTAAGGTCGTGCGGACGGATCCGAAGAATCGCTGGCGACCGATGTTTGCCATTCGATCCTTGTTGTGGCTGCGCGACAGAGAGGATATTCTCCTTCGTCATCCCGGACTTGATCCGGGATCCATTCACCCAGCGTTGGAACAATGGATCCCGGATCAAGTCCGGGATGACGAACAGGTAGTAATCCAGCGTCGATATTGTGTTCCCCGGCGAAGGCCGGGATCCAGAGCGTCGAACGCCGACGTTGGTGCTGTAAAGGCCTGGGCCCCGGCCTTCGCCGGGGAGCACAAAGCGGTTGGCTGAACGCCCGCCTTCCCGGCTCCCCCCGACTCTCCCCGCGAAGCGCCTTGCGCGCCGCGCCGCTTCGTGCGAGGCGCAGCGTCGATGTTCGACCGCCTGTCCAGCCTGGTTGCGGCGCTGACGCTTGTCGCCGTCGCGGCGATTTTCGCGGCGCTTGTCGGCGGCGACCTCGCCTCGATCGCGATCCTTGCGCTCGCCGGAGCGCTCGGCGCGGTCATCGTCTATGGCGCGCAGCCGCCGCCTGCCGCCGCGCCGCCTGCCGTCGCCTCTCCCGTCCCCGTCGAACCGCCGCTGCTGCTGCGCCATCCCGATTTCACCCGCTGGGCCGATCAGGAGCGCGAACCGGTGCTGGGGGTAATCGACAATGTCGTCGCCATCGCCAACGATGCAGCGGTTCGCCTGCTCGGACGCCACATCGTCGGCGCCGACATCCGCACCGCGATCCGCCATCCGGTGGCGGCCGAATGGCTGTCGGCAGGCGACGTCGACACGGGCGCGATGACCGTCGATCTCGCCGACTATCCGCGGCCCGGCCAGCGCTGGACGATGCGGATCGCGACGCTGTCGCACGGCGGCCGCATCATCTTTTTGTCCGACCGCTCGGCGATCGATGCCGCCGACCGCATGCGGTCCGATTTCGTCGCCAACGCCAGTCACGAACTGCGCACGCCGCTTGCCGCGATCCTCGGTTATGTCGAGACATTGCAAGACATGAACGACGAGGCCGATGCGCCGACGCGCAACCGTTTCCTCGCGATCATCGAGCGCGAGGCGCGGCGGATGCAGCAGCTTGTCATCGACCTGCTGTCGATCTCGCGCGTCGAAGCCGATCGCTTCCGCCGCCCGACCACCCCGGTCGATTTCGCCGCCATCGTCCGCCATACGCTTGCGCAGATGAAGGACAGTGCAGAGGCGCGGCCGCAGGACATTGCCGATCGCCTCGGCGATGCAGCGCAGCCGGTGCTGGGCGACGCGGCGCAGCTCGGCCAACTCGTCCACAATATCGTCTCCAACGCGATGAAATACGGCCGCCCCGGCACCCCGGTGACGGTCGAACTGACGCGCGAGGGCCGCCGCGTCCGTTTGGCGGTCCAGGACGAAGGCGAAGGCATCGCGCCCGATCACCTCCCGCGCCTCACCGAACGCTTCTACCGCGTAGACGAAGCACGCAGCCGCTCGGTCGGCGGCACCGGGCTGGGGCTGGCGATCGTCAAGCACATCAGCGAACGGCATAACGGCCAGCTCGATATTCAAAGCGAAGTCGGTAAGGGCACACGCGTGTCCGTGTCCTTTCCGCTGTCCGAAGCGCACTGACAAAGGACCGCATCGATGACGAACCGACCAACACATCTCGACGAAAGCGGCGCGGCGCATATGGTCGATGTCGGCGCGAAGGCCGCGACCGGTCGGCGCGCCGTCGCCAGCGGTCGCATCGCGATGGCGCCCGAAGCGCTCGCCGCGATCCGCGCCGGCAACGCGCCCAAGGGCGATGTGCTGTCGACCGCGCGCATCGCCGGGATCATGGCGGCCAAGCGTACCGCCGAGCTGATCCCGCTTTGCCACCCGCTGGCGTTGACCAGCGTCGCGGTCGAATTCGACTGGGAAGCCGACGGCATTTCGGTCCGCGCGACCGCCGCGACGACCGGGCCGACGGGGGTCGAGATGGAGGCGCTAACCGCCGCGTCCGTCGCATTGCTGACGCTCTACGACATGGCGAAGGCGCTCGACCGCGCGATGGTGCTCGGCGATATCCGCCTGCTCGAAAAGAGCGGCGGCCGGTCGGGCGACTGGCGCGCCGCATGAGCGCGCTGCTCGCGGTCGAGGAGGCCCAGGCGCGGCTGCTGGCGCTGAAGCCGCCGCTCGGCGCCGACAATATCGGCGTGGCGCAATGCGCCGGGCGCTACCTTGCGCAGGACGTCGTCGCCGGGCGCGACCAGCCCGCGGCGGCGCTGTCGGCGATGGACGGCTATGCGATCCGCTTTGCCGATATGCCCGGCCCGTGGACGATCGCCGGCGAAGTCGCCGCCGGCACCGCGCCCGCCCACGCGCTCGGCCCCGGCGAAGCGATCCGCATCTTCACCGGCGCGATGCTGCCCGACAATGCAGATACGGTGGTGGTTCAGGAAGATGTCACCGCCGACGGCGCGCGCCTGACGCTCACCGGCGATCGCCCCGCGTCGCGTGGACGCCATGTCCGCGCCCGGGCAAGCGATTTTGCAGCGGGCGCGCATTTGCTCACGGCGGGATGTCGCCTCGCTCCCGGGGCGCTCGCCGCCGCTATCATGGGCGGCGCGGGCGAGCTGATTGTCGGGGGGCGCCCGCGCGTCGCGATCCTGACGACAGGCGACGAACTGGTCGCGCCCGGGCGTGCGCTCGCGCCCGGCCAGATACCCGACAGCAACGGCACGATGCTCGCCGCGATGCTCGCCGCCGAACCCGCCGACGTCACGCTGCCGCTGCGCGCGCGCGACGACCGCGGCGTTCTCGCCAACATATTGGGCGATATGGCGCGGCGGCACGATGTCATCGTTACCGTTGGCGGCGCGTCGGTGGGCGATCACGACCATGTCCGCGGCGCGCTTGACGATGCGGGCGGGCAGCTCGATTTCTGGAAGATCGCGATGCGCCCCGGCAAGCCGCTGATCGCCGGCCGGATCGGCGACGCGATCCTGCTCGGCCTGCCGGGCAATCCGTCCTCGGCGTTCGTGACCGCGACGCTCTTTCTGCTGCCGCTCGTCCGCTACCTTGCCGGGGCGGCCGCGCCGTTTCCGGAGGTCGGCCAGGCCCCGCTCGCGGTGCCACTCGGTACCGGCGGGACGCGGCGCGATTATTTGCGCGCGCGCCTCGAAAAGGGACTGCTCACCCCCTGCGACGGACAGGACAGCGGTCAGACGCAACCGCTGATCGCGGCGAACGCGCTGATCGTCCGCGATATCGGCGCGGCGCCCTGCACGGCAGGCGCGCTTGCAAACTATATCGCGATCGCTTGACAAGTTCCGGTCTGTTCCACTATCGTTCCCCTTATGTCCGGCAACGCCATCATGGAGAACGACCGATGTTGACCGCGAAGCAGCATGAACTGCTCCACTTCATCCAGGAACGGCTCGACGCCAGCGGCATCTCGCCGTCGTTCGAGGAAATGAAGGAGGCGCTGGGCCTCAAGTCGAAATCGGGCATCCACCGGCTGATCAGCGCGCTCGAAGAACGCGGCTTCCTGCGCCGCCTGCCCAATCGTGCGCGCGCGCTCGAAGTGTTGAAGCTGCCCGACGCGGCCAAGCCCAAAACGCGGAGCGACAGTGACAATGTGGTACCGCTGCGCAAGCCCGCACCGGCGCTGAAGCCCATCGCCGCGAACGACATTATCGAAGTGCCGCTGCACGGCAAGATTGCCGCGGGCGTCCCGATCGAGGCGTTCGAGGATTATAACCGGCTCGCCGTTCCCGCCGCGTTGCTCGGCGCGGGCGAACATTATGCGCTCGAAGTATCGGGCGACTCGATGGTCGAGGCGGGGATTTTCGACGGCGATTATGCGCTGATCCAGAAGGCGAGTACCGCGCGCGAGGGTGATATCGTCGTCGCGCTCGTCGATGGACAGGACGCAACGCTCAAATATTTCCATCGCGAAGGCCGGATGGTGCGCCTCGATCCCGCCAACAGCGCCTATGAACCCCAGCGCTACGAAGCCGATCGCGTCATGGTGCAAGGTCGGCTGTCGGGACTGCTTCGTCGTTACCACTAAGCTGGTGCGGGCGGCGCCAAGGATGCGCATCGCCCGCGCGCAGCGCCGAAACGAGCCGCGGCTTCGCGCCCAGATAGAACGCAAGGCCGCCGCTTTGTTCCAGCGTGTCGCGGTCGATCGTCAGCCAGCGCGCGACGCATTCGCGCGGTAGCCAGCGTTCGCTGATGACCACATCGGCGGCGGCGCAGGCGGCCGCCATCTCCTCACCCGCGATCCGGTCGCGCCCATGCGCGGCGAGGATGACGCGCGGCGCATCGCCCCTGCCCTGTGTCCAGCGACAGAAATCGCGATTGCAGTCGACATGGTCGAGATCGCCAAGCGCGACGAGCGGCGTGTCGATCCCCGCCGCTTCGGCCATCGCGTCGCGTACGAAATCGCCGGCACGATCGCGCAGCATGGCATAGCCGCCGCCCGGCACGGCGGCTGCGATATGCCGCCCGTCGCCGGTCACGAGCAGGTCGGGGCGCGGCTGTGCGAGCAGCACCGCCATTCCCGCTACCAGCGGCACGGCGCCTGCCCAGCGCCACCCGCTGCGCCACAGCAATATCCACAACCCGCCCGCCATCGCGACCCCGAAAGCCCATGGCGGAAAAACGGGCAAGGTGGTGACGGCGCCGGGCGCCGCGGCGACATGATGCGCGAGCCCGATGAGCAAGCGCAGCGCATGATCGGCCACCCACCAGAAGGGCGCCCCCGCCCCCACCGCGTCGAACAGCAGCGCCAAAGCCTCCGCCGGCATGATGACGAAGGTCGTCAGCGGGATGGCGAGGACATTGGCGAGCGCGCCGTAAAGCCCCGCCTTGTGGAAATGGAACAGCGCGATCGGCGACAAGGCGACCTCGACTACGATGCCGGTGATCAGCAGGCCGGCGACGCCGCGCCCGAAGCGGAAGGCAAATGGCTCCTCGCGCCGCGCGACGAAGCGCTGCATCGCGCGGCTTTCGTGGAGCGCGACGATCGCGGTTACCGCCGCGAAGCTGAGCTGGAAACTCGGCCCGACCAGCGCCTCGGGCCGCCATAGCAGCACAAGCAGGGCGCCGGCAGCGACGAGCCGCAGGGTAATCGCCTCGCGCCCCAGCAGGATCGCCGCCAGGACCAGTAACGCCGCGATCAACGACCGCAGCGTCGGCACCTCGGCGCCAGCCAACCACGTATAGCCGCCGCCCGCGAGCGCCCCGGCGGCGGCGGCAAGCGGCAACACATAGCCTGCGAGCGCGAGCCGCGGGCTGAGCGCCAGCAATCGCATGGCGAGCAGCATCGCGAAGCCGACCACCGCAGTGACGTGCAGTCCGCTGATCGACAGCAGATGCGCCAGCCCGCTGCGCCGCATCGCCTCCTCGTCCTCGGGCGTGATCGCGCCGCGATCGCCCGTTACCAGCGCCGACGCGACACCGCCCGGCGACCCCGCAACCTGGCGATGGATATGCTCGCTCAGCCGCGCGCGCAGCGGCTGGCGTGCCTGCTCGGCACCTGACGGCAGCATGACATCGCCAAGCACTGTTCCGACCGCGCCGATGCGATCGAACCAGGCGCGCTGCGCAAAATCATAGCCGCCGGGCAGGCTCGCGGTTGGCGGCGGCATCAGCCGCGCGTGCACGCCGATCATCGTCCCCGGCACAATTGGGCGCCGCTGGTCGCCGCGCAGCGTGAGCCGCAGGCGCGGCGGCAGATCGGGGCGCGCGAGCGGCCGCACGACAAGCCGCAATTGCGCGCGCGCCGGCAAAGGCTCGGCCGCTTCGACCCGCGCCGAAAATTCGGTCGTCACCGGCCGCGCGAGCACCGGCGCCTCGACCCACAGCGCGCGGCCCCAGATCAGCAGCAGCCCTGCCGCGGCAACCCCGCAACCGATCGTCAGGGCGCGGCCAACGCGGGTCTGCCAGCCGATTGCCAGGCCGAAGGCCATGCCCCCCGTCAAGGCGCAAAGAAGCCCGATCCATTGCGCCATCGTCGGCAAGGCGAACCACAGCGCGATCCCCGCGCCGAAGGCCACAGGAAACCAGAGCGGCAGCCGCTCGCACTCGACCTCCAGCCGCGTCTCGAGCGCCGCCGGCAAAGCGCCGAACCATGAAAGCGTCCGCGCGGCAATGGGCGTTTGAAGCGTGCTTGTCGCCATGCTAGGGGCAGCCCCGAAATCCGCCGCGGTCCCTGTTCCGCGGCCGGCAGCCTGAGTGAAAGAGGCCAGAGTGGCAACCGAAAACAAAACCGAATTGGCAGAAGCGACCCCCGAAGCGACGGGCGCCGCCGTCGTCACCCGCTTCGCCCCCTCCCCCACGGGATATCTGCACATCGGCGGCGCGCGGACCGCGCTGTTCAACTGGCTTTTCGCGCGCCATCACGGCGGCAAGTTCCTGCTGCGGATCGAGGATACCGACCGCGCACGCTCAACCGACGCCGCCATCGACGCGATCCTCGACGGGATGCAGTGGCTCGACCTCGATTGGGACGGCGAGACCGTCTATCAGTTCGCGCGTGCGGCGCGCCATGCCGAGGTTGCGCACGAGCTGCTTGCCAAGGGCGCGGCCTATCGCTGCTATTTGACGCAGGATGAACTGGCCGCGATGCGTGCCGAAGCACAGGAAAAGCGCATCCCCTTCCGCGTCCGCAGCCCGTGGCGCGACCGTGACGACGGCGATCCCGCCGCCCCGCACGTCATTCGCTTGCGCGCGCCGCAAGATGGCGCGGTGACGATCCACGATCGCGTGCAGGGCGAGGTGACGGTCCAGAATGCCGAGCTCGACGATTTCATCCTGCTGCGCAGCGACGGCACCCCGACCTATATGCTCAGCGTCGTCGTCGACGATAACGACATGGGGATCACGCATGTCATCCGTGGTGACGATCACCTGAACAACGCCTTCCGCCAGCTCGCGCTGATCCGCGCGATGGCGTGGCGCGAGCCGGTTTATGCACACGTCCCGTTGATCCACGGCGCCGATGGCGCAAAGCTGTCGAAACGCCACGGCGCGCTCGGCGTCGATGCCTATCGCGACGAGCTTGGCTATCTGCCCGAGGCGGTGAACAATTATCTGCTTCGCCTTGGCTGGGGGCATGGCGATGCCGAAATCATCAGCCGCGAGCAGGCGGTCGAATGGTTCGATCTTGCCAATGTCGGCCGCTCGCCGTCGCGCTTCGATTTCAAGAAGCTCGAAAATCTGAACGGCCATTATATCCGCGAGGCCGACGATGCCCGGCTCGCCGGCCTGGTGGCGCCGCGGGTCGAGACGCTGGTCGGGCGCGCGCTCGACAGCGACGACCGCGCCTTGCTGGCGCGCGCGATGGACGTGCTCAAGCCGCGCGCGAAGACATTGGACGAAATTGCCGAGGGCGCCGTCTTCCTGTTTGCGGTGCGTCCGCTGACGATCGAAGAGAAAGCCGCCGCGCTGATCGCCGAAGCGCCCGAAGGCTTGCTGGCGAATGTTACCGACCGCCTGCGCGCGCTGGACGACTGGTCGCACGATGCCATCGAGACGGCGGTGCGCGAAACGAGCGAGTCGGCCGGTGTCGGCCTCGGCAAGCTCGCTCAGCCGCTGCGCGCCGCCTTGACCGGCCGCACCGTTTCTCCGGGCATTTTCGACGTCTTGCTGCTATTGGGACGCGACGAGAGCCTGGCGCGACTTGACGCAGCGCACAATTATCCGGCAGGGGCGTAGCCACTCACTCTCCCGCCCGTAGATCAGGGGAAAAAATATGACCGACCAGACCGCGAAAATCACCCTGGGCGACAAGACTGTCGAGAGTCCGGTGCTGAAGGGCACCGTCGGCCCCGACGTCGTCGACATCCGCAAATTCTACGGCCAGACCGGCGCCTTCACCTATGATCCGGGCTTCACCTCGACCGCGAGCTGCGAGTCGAAGCTGACCTATATCGACGGCGACGAAGGCGTCCTGCTCCACCGCGGTTATGCCATCGGCGATCTTGCCGAGCATTCGACCTTCATGGAGGTCGCCTATCTGCTCCTGAACGGCGAATTGCCGAACGGCGACGAGCTGGCGAAGTTCGATACCACGATCACGCGCCACACGATGCTGCACGAACAGCTTGCGACCTTCTATCGCGGCTTCCGCCGGGACGCGCACCCGATGGCGATCATGTGCGGCGTCGTCGGCGCGCTGTCGGCCTTCTATCATGATTCGACCGAGATTCACGATCCGCACCAGCGCATGATCGCGAGCCACCGCCTGATCGCCAAGATGCCGACGATCGCGGCGATGGCGTATAAATATTCGGTGGGTCAGCCCTTCATCTATCCGCAGAACGACCTCAGCTACACGCACAACTTCCTGCGCATGACCTTCGGCGTTCCGGCCGAGGAATATGAGGTCGATCCGGCGGTCGTCCGCGCGCTCGACCGCATCTTCATCCTGCATGCCGACCATGAGCAGAATGCGTCGACCTCGACCGTTCGCCTTGCGGGTTCGTCGGGCGCCAATCCCTTCGCGTGCATCGCGGCGGGCATTGCCTGTCTTTGGGGTCCGGCGCATGGTGGGGCCAACGAAGCCGCGCTCAACATGCTGCGCGAAATCGGCCGTCCCGAACGCATCCCCGAATATATCGCGCGCGCGAAGGACAAGGATGATCCGTTCCGCCTGATGGGTTTCGGCCACCGCGTCTACAAGAATTACGACCCGCGCGCGACGGTGATGCAGAAGACCGTGCGCGAGGTGTTCGCCGCGCTCAAGGTAAACGACCCGGTCTTCGACGTCGCGCTGCAGCTTGAGGAAATGGCCCTCAACGACGATTATTTCGTCGAAAAGAAGCTCTTCCCAAATGTCGATTTCTATTCGGGCGTCATCCTGTCGGCGATCGGCTTCCCGACCACGATGTTCACCGCGCTCTTCGCGCTCGCCCGTACCGTCGGCTGGGTCGCGCAGTGGAACGAGATGATCTCGGACCCCGCGCAGAAGATCGGCCGCCCGCGCCAGCTCTACACCGGCCCGACGCAGCGCGCCTACGTCCCCGTCGACAAGCGCTGAGGCGGTACCGGGAACCTGTCCCGGTTCAGAACCGCTTGCAGAAAGGGGCCGCATATGCGGCCCCTTTTTTGTACGCCCACCCGAGCGGAGCGGTCAATCGATGCGGTCCAGAAGCTCGGCAAGCTTGCCGAACATCGCGTCTATCTCTGCCTTTTCGACGATCAGCGGCGGCGACAGCGCGATGATGTCGCCCGTTGCGCGCACCAGCAGGCCGCTGTCGAAGGCAGCATGGAACAACTCCATCGCCCGCGCCGTCCGAGCGCCAGGTCGTGGTTCGAGTTCGATGCCGGCGACAAGCCCGATCGTGCGGATATCGATGATGTGGCGCCGCCCCTTCAGGCTGTGCGCCGCATCCTCCCAATAGCCGGCGAGTTCGTTCGCCCGGTCGAACAGCGCTTCGCGCGCATAAATATCGAGCGTCGCCAGCCCCGCCGCGCTCGCGAGCGGGTGGCCCGAATAGGTATAACCGTGGAACAGCTCGATCCCGCCCGGCACGCTTTCGATCACGGCGTCGTGGAGGTCGCGCTTCACGGCGACCGCGCCCATCGGCACCGCCGCGTTGGTCAGCCCTTTCGCCATGGTGATGATGTCGGGGGTCACCCCCCAGGCCTCGGCAGCGGTCGCCGCGCCGACGCGGCCGAATGCTGTAATCACCTCGTCGAAGATCAGGATGATGCCGTGTCGGTCGCAAATCTCGCGCAGCCGCTGGAGATAACCGGCCGGCGGGATCAGCACGCCGGTCGAGCCCGCCATCGGCTCGACAATCACCGCCGCGATCGTTTCGGCGCCATGCAGATCGACGAGCCGCTGGAGGTCGTCGGCCAGTTCGGCGCCGTGCGCCGGGAAACCGCGCGCGAAGGCATTGCGGGCCAGATCGTGCGTGTGCCGCAGATGATCGGTTCCGGGCAGCCCCGGCCATGTGCGGCGATTGCTGACGATCCCGCCGACGCTGATTCCGCCGAAACCGACGCCATGATAGCCGCGCTCGCGCCCGATCAGCCGGGTGCGCGTCCCCTGCCCCTTCGCGCGCTGCACCGCGAGCGCGATTTTGAGCGCGGTATCGACCGATTCGGACCCGCTGTTGGTAAAGAATATCCGGTCGAGCCCTTCGGGCATCAGCGCCGCGAGACGCTGCGCCAGCTCGAAGGGCAGCGGATGGCCAAGCTGAAAGGTCGGCGCGAAATCGAGCGTTGTCGCCGCCTTGGCGATGGCTTCGGCGATTTCAGGGCGGCAGTGGCCGGCATTGCTGCACCACAGGCCCGAGGTGCCGTCGAGGATCCGGCGTCCGTCGCCCGACTGATAATACATCCCGCTCGCCGCGACGAGCTGGCGCGGATGGGCCTTGTAGGAACGGTTCGCGGTGAAGGGCATCCAGAAGCTTGCCAGCTGGTCGTTGTCACCCTGCATCGATCATCTCCCAGCTCTGCCGAGGGCGGCAAGCGGCCATTATTTTGTCAGCCCCAAAGTTCACCGAAGGTCAGCCTTGTCCGTTCTCCATCTCTGGCGTTGGCACAACCGACGCGCCAGGTGTCGTGCGACGCTATCGCGTCCAAACAAAGTAGGACAGCGAAAAATCGGGGGCGGGATAGTGACTTTGGGGTGGATTCCAGCCTTTCAATTCTCGTCATGCTGAACTTGTTTCAGCATCCATGGACGGGACTTTCGTCCGGCGCGGCGCTTGAGGAAATGGCGCGCCATGGATCCTGAAGCGAGTTCAGGATGACGATGCTGTAAATGTCGGGCTGCGGTGGCTAGCCGACAAATCTCTCTTCCCGTTCGTGTCGAGCGAAGTCGAGACACCCATCGACGCGACGCATGGCCGGAGAGGCATCTCGACTTCGCTCGATGCGAACGGGCTGGGGAAGCATGAGTGTCTACCTACGGTCGTTAACGGCTCATCCTGCTTTGGACCGGGATACCCTCACATCGGTCACCTCGCTCTGCCCAGCGGCCGCCGCCATCAAGACAACTATCAATGACGAGATAACTTCGCGCTACCCAACCAGCCCAAATGCCGAGCATACCTGCGAGTATTACAGCCAACACGATTCGTCGCCTCATGCTGTGAGTTATAGGTCCGCTTGCAATGTCCGCAATCGGCCGGTTCGCGACACTCTGCCTCCTGAAATATTCCATCGAGAAATGACCGATAACGGCCCCTCTGGCGCTCCGTTCAACTTCGCTATACGCTGCATGTTCCACAAACGGGCCGGCTCCTCGGCCCAATCGGGGGCGCATGTCAGTCAATCTGGAACAATGGATCAGCGACCATAATATCGACGAAGTCGAATGTATCGTTCCCGACATCAACGGGGTCCAGCGCGGCAAGGTTCTGCCCGCCAAGAAATTCCTCGCTTCGGTCAAGGACAAGTCGCTGCGCATCCCCGGCAGCGTCTTCATCTGCACGATCGACGGCCATTATCCCGAGGATATCGACGATATCTGGGACAAGGATCCCGACAAGATCCTGCTTGCCGACCCCGATACCATCTGCGTCGCGCCGGGCTTCACCTCGCCGACGGCCTTCGTCATTGCCGATGCCTATAATGGCGACGGCACCGAGGTCGATATCGCGCCGCGAACGATCCTGAAAAAGGTGCTGGGCCTTTACCAGGACAAGGGATGGAAACCGATCATCGCACCCGAGGTCGAATTCTATCTCGTCTCGCAGAACACCGACCCCGACTTTCCGTTGACGCCGCCGACCGGCCAGTCGGGCCGGGCGGAAACCGCGAGCCAGCCCTATGGCCTTGAAGCCATGAACGAATATGAGGATATCATCGATCATATCTATGACGATTGCGAGCTGATGGGGCTCGATATCGACACGATGATCCACGAAATGGGCGCCGCGCAGCTCGAGGTGAATTTCATGCACGGCGATCCGCTGCGGCTCGCCGACGAGGTGTTTCTCTTCAAGCGCGTCGTCCGCAACGTCGCGAAACAGCACAGCGTCTATGCGACCTTCATGGCGAACCCGATGGCGGGTCAGCCGGGAAGCGCGATGCACATTCACCAATCGGTCGTCGATGCCGAGACGGGGCGCAACCTGTTCGCGACCGCCAATGGCCGCGACAGCGCGGCCTTTCGATCCTATGTCGCGGGACTGATCCGCTTCATGCCGCAAATCTCGCCCATGTGGGCGCCCAATGTGAACAGCTTTCGCCGGATGCGTCCCGACAGCGCGGCGCCGATCAACGTCCAGTGGGGCGTCGACAACCGGTCGTGCGGCTTTCGCATTCCGGTGTCGGACAAGAACAACCGCCGCGTCGAAAACCGCCTGCCCGGCGCCGACAGCAATCCCTATCTGGCGATCGCGGCCTCGCTCGTCTGCGGCTATATCGGCATGGTCGATCGCATGGTACCGCCCAAGCCGATCACCGGCAGCGCCTATAACCGCGCCCGCACCCTGCCGCGCACGCTGGAAGCCGCGCTCGACCGGTTCAGCTCCTGCAAGAAGGTCCGCAACCTGCTCGGCGACGATTTTTTCGAAATCTTCTACGCCGTGAAGGATTATGAGCTGTTCAACTATCAGTCGGTGGTGTCGAGCTGGGAGCGCGAACATCTGCTGATGCGCGTTTGACGCGCGCGACGCCATGACCGACCCGCTGAGCCACAGCTATTATTCGGCGACCGCGCACGATTGGCTCGTGGATGCGGACATCGAGGGCGCATACGCCTGCGACGTTGCCGTAATCGGCGGTGGCTTTACCGGCTTGTCGGCCGCCCTTGCCTGCGCCGAGAGAGGCTTTTCGGTCATTCTCGTCGAAGCGGAACGGGTCGGCTTCGGCGCATCGGGACGCAATGGCGGGCAGTTGATCCCCGGTCTTCGCTGGTCGGCGTCCGAACTCGAAGCCGAATTCGGCCGCGAACGCGCCGATGCCTTGTTCGATCTTTGCTGGCGCGACAATCGCGTAAAGCACCGGATCGCGACACATGGCATCGACTGCGATCTCAAGGCAGGGCATCTCGAGGCCGCGTGGACACCGAAAGATTTCGATGCGATGCGGCGCGAAGCCGACTATCTGGGCCAACGCCACAGCTATGAAACCGATGTGGTCGCCAAGGCCGACATGGACGCCCATATAGCAAGCCCGCTCTATCATGGCGGTGTCTACGATCCGCAGGGCGGGCATTTCCATCCACTCAATTACGCGATCGGTTTGGCGAAAGCCGCCGAAGCGGCCGGCGTCCGGATACTTCAGGGAAAGCGTGCAAACTGGATTCTCGACGGCAACGGCGGCGAACTGTTTCTCGACCGGTCGACGATAGAGGCACGCTACGTCATCGACGCCACCGATAGCTGGATCGGCGAGGTCGAGCCCGACCTCGGGCGCTACACGGTACCGATCATGAACTATAATATCGCGACGGCGCCGCTCGCGAATGCCGATGCACTGCTTCCGACCGACGCCGCGGTCGCCGACAGCCGTTTCGTGCTCAACTATTTTCGCCTGTCGGCCGACAAGCGCCTGATCTTCGGCGGCGGCGAGCGTTATTCGCAGACGCCGCCGCGCGACATCGCCGCGTTCGTGCGTCCGTTCATGGCGGAAGTTTTTCCGCAGATCGCCAATGCCGAAATCGACTATGGCTGGGGCGGTGCGGTCGCGGTGACGATGAACCGGTTGCCGCATATCGGGCGGCGCGGGAACGTCTTTTTCGCGCATGGATTTTCGGGGCATGGCGCGCTGATCACGACGACCGCCGGCGAATTGATCGCCGAGGCGCTGGCGGGGACCGCCGAACGCTTCGACGTGCTCGCGAGCCTGCCCTCGCGCCCCTTCCCCGGCGGCAAATGGCTGCACCGCCCGCTCGCGACGCTCGGCCTTCTCTATTACGCACTGAAAGACAGGCTGGGATGATCGCCGACGCCGCCATCGCCCGCGTCGCCGCGCGCGAGGCCGAACGCTTCCGCGCCGACAACCCGCACGCTTTCGCGCATCAGGCCGCGGCGACCGGCTGGTTCCAGTCGGTGCCCTTCCACTGGATGAAAGATTGGCCCAGCCCGGTGCCGATCGTCGCCGCGTCGGCCAAGGACGCGACGCTGACGAGTATCGACGGGCGGACCTATGACGATTTCTGCCTTGGCGACACGGCCAGCCTGTTCGGCCATTCGCCGCCCGCCCTCGCCGCCGCGCTCGCACGGCAGGCGGCCGAAGGACTGAGCTATATGCTGCCCACCGCCCGCGGTGCCGCGCTGTCGGCGAAGCTGTCGGCCATGTTCGGCTTTCCGCAATGGCAGGTGACGACCACGGCGAGCGAAGCCAATCGCGCCGTCATCCGCTGGTGCCGCGGGATCAGCGGGCGGCCGAAAATCCTGACCTTCAACGGCGCCTATCATGGCGCGGTCGACGATGCGTTCGTCGATCTGAAAGACGGCGCGCCGGTGATGCGCGCCAGCCTGATCGGCCAGATCCACGATCTTCGCGGCACGACGACGGTGATCGAATTCAACGACGCAGGCACGCTTGCCGCCGCGCTGCGCGGCGGCGATATCGCCTGCGTCCTCGCCGAACCCGTCATGACCAATGTCGGCATGGTGCAGGACGCACCGGGCTTTCTCCAAACGCTGCGCAGCCTGTGCGACGAGACGGGCACGCTGCTGGTTTTCGACGAAACGCACAGCATCTCGTCGGGCTATGGGGGCCATGCCCGCACCCACGGTCCGATGGCGGATCTGATGGTCGTCGGAAAGTCGATCGGCGGCGGCGTGCCGTGCGCCGTTTATGGTTTCAGCGCCGCGGTCGCGGAGCGCATGGCGGCGCTCAACAGGAGGCGCCCGCCGGGGCATAGCGGCATCGGCACGACGCTCTCCGCCAACGCGCTTGCGATCACTGCGATGGACGTCATGCTCGGCGAGGTCATCACCCCCACCGCCTATGACGCCATGCTGCGCGGCGCCGCGCGGCTGGTCACGGGGCTGGAGCGCGAAATCGCCGCTGCGTCGCTCGACTGGCACGTCACGCAGGTCGGCGCCCGCGTCGAGTTTCTGACCTGTCCCGTCCCGCCCCGCAGCGGCGGCGAGGCGAAGGCGGCGATGCACCCCGCGCTGGAGGCCGCGATCCACATTTTCCTCGCCAACCGGGGAATTTTGCTGGCGCCATTTCACAATATGATGTTGGTGAGCCCGGTGACCGGCGACGACCAGATCGACCGGCTGGTCGGCGGCTTCGCCGACTGCATCAAGGCGCTGAAGGAGTAGTGGGGCAATGGCGAAGTCGTCGGGCGTGATCGCGCCGCGGTCGGAGGCCGAGGAATTCTTCCGGGCCAATCCCGACGTCGATTCGATCGAGATGATCTATACCGACATGGGCGGCGTCCCGCGCGGCAAGCGGCTGCGCCAACATGAGGTGCTTGCTGTCTATGAAAGCGGACGCATGTTCCCCGGCTCGATCACCGTCGTCGACATCACTGGGCAGGACACCGTCGAAACGGGCTTGGTCTGGGAAGATGGCGACGCTGACCGATCGATGAAGCCGATCCCCGGCACCCTCGTCCGCACGCCGTGGGGCGGCGATCAGGCCGCGCAGTTCCTCGTCGATTTCTATGAACTCGACGGCACGCCGCACGACCTCGATCCCCGCCATGTGCTCGGCCGCGTGATCGACCGCTACACCGCCGACGGCCTGACCCCGGTGCTTGCAGTCGAGCTGGAATTCTACCTGCTCGACCCGCGCCGCGCGCGCGACGGGTCGGTGCGCCCCGCCCGCCCCGGCTACAGCCGCGACACGCCGCGCAATGTCGAAGTCTATGGCCTGCGTGAACTCGACGACTTTCGTCCCTTCTTCGACGCCCTCTATGCGGCGACCGACGTGCAGGGCCTGCCGCTCGAAAGCGCGATCAGCGAATTTGCACCGGGCCAGTTCGAGCTGACGCTGCGCCACAAGCCGGACGCGCTGCGCGCCTGCGACGACGCCATCATCTACAAGCGGCTGGTCAAGGCGATCGCGCAGCAACATGGGCTCGAAGCGACCTTCATGGCCAAGCCTTTCGCCGAACAGGCGGGGAGCGGGATGCACATCCACGTCTCGGTCAACGATGGCGCGGGCGGCAATATCTTTGCGAGCGACGATCCCGAGGGCACCGATGCGCTGCGCCACGCGATCGGCGGCATGATCGGCAGCGTCGGCGACGGCTTTGCGCTCTTTGCCCCGCACGCCAACAGCTATCGCCGGTTCAAGGCGAACAGCTACGCCCCCGTAGCGCCGACGTGGGGGGTCAACAATCGCACCGTGTCCTTCCGCATCCCGGCCGGGCCGCCGCCAAGCCGGCATGTCGAGCATCGCGCTTGCGGCGCCGATGCCAATCCCTATCTCGCGGTAGCCGCCGTGCTCGCCGGCATGCATCACGGAATGACAAGCCGGACCGACCCGGGTCCGGCGGTCGTCGGCAACGGCTATGATCGCGACGCCTCGGGCGACGACAAGCCGCCGTCGAACTGGTTCGCGGCGGTCGACCGCTTCCACGCCTCGGCGCTGATGCGCGATTATCTCGGCGACCGCTTCGTCGACATGTTCAGCATCGTGAAGCGGGTCGAACAGGATCGCTATTTCGGGACGGTGCCGACGATCGACTACGACTGGTATCTGCGCAACGCATAGCGACCTGCCTGGGCCACGACGCACGAAAATGTCACGGATTCGTGTTGCGGTGCAAAAAAGCCTCTTTTCAAGCCGACATTAATGAGTCAGCTTGCGGTCACAATCAGGGAGGCCAGCCATGGATTTGAACGAACTGCTCGCGCAGGGCCGCAATCGCCGCTCGCTGCTTCAGGCGATGGGCGTCGCCGCAATCGGGATCAGCTTCGGCGGCCTCGCCGCGTGCAGCAAGGGCAGCGACAAGAAGCTTGCCAACGGAGAAGAGGCCAAGCTCAACTTCTACAACTGGGACACCTATATCGGCGAAACGACGCTCGACGATTTCAAGGCGTCGACGGGCGTCGATGTCACGATGGACCTGTTCGACAGCAACGACACGCTGTTCGCGAAGTTCAAGGCGGGCAATCCCGGCTATGACGTCATCGTGCCGTCGAACGACTTTGTCGAACGCATGGCGCGCGCCGACATGCTGATGCCGCTCGATCATGCGCAGATCCCGAACATGAAGAATATCGACCCCAGCTTCCTGAACGTCGATTATGATCCGGGCCGCAAATTCTCGATGCCTTACACCTGGCTGGTTCTGGGTATCGGCTATCGCAAGTCGAAGGTGAAGACCGCGCCCGACAGCTGGAAGGTCCTGTTCGACAGCGACGAATATAAGGGCCGCATGGCCTGGCTGTCGGAGGCCGGCGACATGTTCCGCCTCTATGGCAAATATCTCGGCAAATCGGTCAATTCGCTGACGCCGGAGGATATTCAGACCATCTCGGCGATGATGATCAAGCAAAAGCCCTATGTGAAGAAATTCCACGAGGATGACGGGCAGGATCTGCTGCTCAAGGGCGACGTCGATGTCGTGCTCGAATATAATGGCGACATCGCACAGGCGATGACCGAGGATCCCGATCTCGATTTCGTCGTGCCGAAGGAAGGCAGCCAGCTCAATTCGGATACGCTGTGCATTCCGAAGGGCGCGCCGCACCCGAAGAACGCCCACGCCTTCATCAACTATATGCTCGATGCCGAGGTCGACAAGAAGATCACCGAAACGATCCTCTACCCGACCCCCAATGCCGCCGCGAAGGCGCTGATGCCCGACAGTTACAAGAACAACCCGGTCATCTTCCCGCCCGCGGACGTCCTCGCCAAGTGCGAATATGCGAAGTTCAACGAAAAGCTTCAGCCGCTCTACGAGGAAGCCTTTACGAAGGTGCGGGCGTCGTAACGGTCTGAAAGGGGCATCGGGGGGATGGCCGAGCAGGACTGGAAAGCGAACAAGCGGGTCTTCGCGGCGGTGTCGGTTCCGACCCTGCTATGGACCCTCCTGTTCTTCGTCATCCCGATGGCGATCGTCTGGTTCTACAGCTTCGGCGAGAACCGGGGCCTGACCGAGATCGAATTTTCGGGAACGCTCGAAAATTACAAGCGCGCGACCGAATTTCTCTATCTGTCGATCTTCGGCAAAAGCTTCGCGGTCGCGGCGCTCGTCACACTCATTTGCCTGATCGTGGGCTTTCCCGTGGCGATGGCGATCACCTTCGCGAGCGAGAAGTGGCGGCCGTGGCTGCTGCTTGGCATCATGCTGCCCTTCTGGACCAATTTGCTGATCCGCACCTATGCGCTGATGATGCTGCTCGGCACCCAGGGCTTCGCCAACAAGGGGCTCGGCGCGCTGTGGGACGGCGCGAGCTGGCTCAAGACGCTCGTCGGGATGCAGCCGCTTCCGACGTGGGACCCGGTGCAACTGCTCTTCAACAATTTCGCGGTCGTCTTCGGGCTGGTTTACGTCCATCTACCCTTCATGGTGCTGCCGCTCTATGCGGCGCTTGACCGGCTCGACCGCAGCCTGATCGAGGCGAGCCTCGACCTTGGCGCGGGGCATTTCCGCACGATCATGCGCATCGTCGTGCCGCTGGCCGCGCCGGGCATCGTCGCCGGCGTAATGATCACGCTGATCCCCGCGCTCGGCGCCTATCTCACACCGGACCTGATGGGCGGGACCGACAGCCAGATGATCGCGAACGTGATCGAACGCCAGTTCAAGAAAGCGAACGACTGGCCCTTTGGCGCCGCGCTCTCCTTCATCCTCATCTACGCGATGTTCATCCTGATCGCGCTGCAATCGATGCGGCGCAAGGTGCCGGAGGCGCGCTGATGGCGATCTTTTCCCGCACCCCGCGCGCGCCGCTGGAATATAGCCGCACCCTGTGGATGCGGCTGTGGGTCGGCGCGGTCATGGTCTTTCTCTACGCGCCGCTGGTCGTGCTGATGATCTTCAGCTTCAACGACAGCAAGCGCAACGTCGTCTGGCGCGGCTTCACCTTCAAATATTATGACAAGGCCCTCGGCAACGACGTGCTGGTCGAGGCGCTCGTCAACTCGCTCACCATCGCGGCGCTCGCGACGCTTATCAGCCTGATCCTCGGCGCGGTCGCGGCGGTGATGCTCTGGCGTTTCCGCTTCCCGTTGAAGGGCGCGGTCGACGGAACGATTTCGCTACCGATCATCGTTCCCGAAATCTGCATGGGTGTCGCCTTCCTGATCTTTTTCGCCAAATGGCTCGAATGGCCGACCGACCTGATCTGGCCCTTCAATCTCGGCGCGATCATCATTGCCCACATCACCTTCTGCTTTCCGTTCGTGACGATGGTGGTGCGATCGCGCCTCGCGACCTTCAACCGCGAGCAGGAGGAAGCGGCAAAGGACCTCGGCGCCGGCGAATGGGCGGTGTTCCGCGATGTGCTGATCCCGCACATGCGCCCGGCGCTGATCGCGGGCGCGCTGTTGTCCTTCACGCTCAGCCTCGACGATTTCGTCATCACCTATTTCACCAGCGGCCCCGACACGATCACCTTCCCGGTGAAGGTTTATTCGATGGTCCGCTTCTCGGTGACGCCCGAAGTCAACGCGGCGTCGACGCTGCTCATCCTCCTCACCATCCTGCTCACCGCCGTCGCGCTGAAACTTCAGGGCGTCAAAGCCATTGCGGAAACCCATTGACCATGACCGACGCGCCCAAGCCGATCATCCAGATCCAGAATGTCTCCAAACGCTTCGGCAAGGTGACCGCGGTCGATAACGTCAGCCTCGACATCATGGCGGGCGAGTTCTTCGTGCTGCTCGGCCCGTCGGGCTGCGGCAAGACGACGCTGCTGCGCATGATCGCCGGCTTCGAATTGCCGACCGAAGGCCATATCCTGATCGACGGGCAGGACATGGCCGGTATCCCGCCGAACAAGCGGCCGGTGAACATGGTGTTCCAGAGCTATGCCGTCTTTCCGCACATGAGCGTCGCCGATAATGTCGCCTACGGCCTCAAGATCGCGGGCGTGCGCGGCGGCGAGGTCAAGGATCGCGTTGCCGAAGCACTCGAGCTGGTAAAACTCGGCGGCTTCGAAGACCGGATGCCCGACCAGATGTCGGGCGGCCAGCGGCAGCGCGTCGCGCTGGCGCGTAGCCTCATCATGCGGCCGAAGGTGCTGCTCCTCGACGAACCGCTGTCGGCGCTCGACGCCAAATTGCGCGCGCAGATGCAGTTCGAGCTCGCCGACCTGCAGGACCAGGTCGGCATC
Organism: Sphingopyxis sp. A083; assembly: GCF_001468495.1. NCBI lineage: Bacteria > Pseudomonadati > Pseudomonadota > Alphaproteobacteria > Sphingomonadales > Sphingopyxidaceae > Sphingopyxis > Sphingopyxis sp. A083. The sequence continues at coordinate 57,578 of NZ_LNSK01000013.1, forward strand.
ACCTTCGTCACCGTGACGCACGACCAGGACGAAGCGCTGTCGATGGCGAGCCGCATCGCGGTGATCAACAAGGGCGACGTGGCGCAGCTCGCCGGGCCTTCGGACCTGTACGAATATCCCGCCAACCGCTTCGTCGCCGATTTCGTCGGTTCGGTGAACATCTTCGAAGGCAAGCTGACGCTCGACGAACCCGATCGCGCCGCTGTCGATTGCCCCGGATTGGGGCGCGTCTATCTGAACCATGGCGTGACCGGCCCGCATGGCGCCGACGTCTGGGTCGCGCTGCGACCCGAGAAAATCTATCTGCACGTTCCGGGCGAAGGCAAAGCGGTGCGCGCCGCGGCGCAGGACGCCCCCGAGGGGCATAATTTTGCGCGCGGCACGATCAAGGGCATGAGCTATCTCGGCGATATCACCCTTTACGATATCGAACTCGAATCGGGCGCGCGGCTACGCGTGTCGCGCCCCAATCTGTCGCGCCACGACCAGGAGGATTTCACCTGGGACGACAAGGTCAGCATGCACTGGCGCGCCGACAGCCCTGTGGTTTTGCTGGGATAAACTTCTCCGTCATTGCGAGGAGCCGAAGGCGACGCGGCAATCCAGCGCGTGCGCAAACCGCTCTGGATTGCTTCGGTTCGCTCGCAATGACGATGTGGTTTAATGTGCCGATTTCTTGCCCGGCACGAAGTGCAGCACTCCGACGATCAGCCCACCGAGCAGCAATCCGAAGATGCCGTCGCCGGTCGCCTTGATGAGCCACGTCCAAAGCCCTTCGAGCGGCAGTCCGCCCGCGACCGAATGAGCCAGCGATTCGAGCGCTTCGGCGATGCCGCCGATATGATATTCGTGCAGGCCGTGCAGCACGATCTGCCCGCCGACCCACAGCATCGCTGCGGTGCCGATCGTCGCGAGCGCCGCCAGCAAACTGGGCATGAAATTAACCAGCCCCCGCCCGATCGCCTGCCGCGCCGCCGATCCGCGCTTGGCCATGTGCAGACCGATGTCGTCCATTTTCACGATCAACCCGACCACGCCATAGACCGCGATGGTAATCAGCACCGCAACCAGCGCAAGCGTGGCGCCGCGCATCACGAGATGTTCGTCCAGCACTTCGTTGAGCGCGATCACCATGATTTCGGCCGACAGGATGAAGTCGGTCCGCACCGCGCCCTTCACCATCACTTCTTCATGATTGCGGTCGGCGACGATCTCGGCATCTTCCTCCAGGCTCGTCTTGTCTCTCTGCAGCGCGTGGATGACCTTTTCCGCACCCTCGAAGCAGAGATAGGCGCCGCCCATCATCAACAGCGGCGTAATCGCCCAGGGCAGGAACGTCGACAGCAGCAACAGCGCCGGCAGGATCAGCACCAGCTTGTTGAACAGCGATCCCTTGGTGATCCGCCAGATGATCGGCAATTCGCGATCGGGCGTGAAGCCGGTGACGTAGCGCGGCGTCACCGCGGTATCGTCGACCACTACCCCCGCGGCCTTGGCTCCGGCCTTCGACGCCGCGGCGCCGACGTCGTCTATGCTCGCCGCCGCAACCTTGGCGATAGTGGCAACGTCATCGAGCAGCGCAAAAAGGCCGGATGGCATGGAGGTCGATCCTTTTACTGGACATATGCCCTCAACCCGCTCGTCCTGAGCGTGTCGAAGGACCGTTCTTCTCTTCACGTCTAAAGAAGAAAACAGTGCTTCGACAAGCTCAGCACGAACGGGAATGGCAAGAAATCGCTAGAGCGCCCGCAGCTTCGGCATCACCTCGTCGAGCGATTTGCGGATGATCGCCACCATCTCGTCGATCTGTTCGGTGGTTATGACCAGCGGCGGGCACATGACGAGGCTATCGCGGATACCGCGCACCATCAGCCCGTTCGCGATGCACGCATCGCGCGCCATCGGACCGGCGGTCCCTTCGGCACCGCCGAACCGCGCGCGCGTTTCCTTGTCAGCGACGATCTCGACCGCGCCGAGCAAGCCGATCGAGCGCGTTTCGCCGACGAGCGGATGATCGTCCAGCGTCGCAAGCGCTTTCGCCAGATGCGGTCCCGTCACGCTGCCGGTGCGTTCGACCAGCCCTTCGCGTTCGATGATCTCGATATTCTTGAGCGCGACCGCCGCAGCGACCGGATGGCCCGAATAGGTAAAGCCGTGGACGAAATCGCCGCCGGTCTTGAGCACGTCGACGACATGGCTCGCCACCGCTGTCGCCGAGATCGGAAGGTAGCCCGACGAAAGCCCCTTCGCCATCGGCATAAGGTCGGGGGTGAAACCCATGGTTTCATGCCCCCACATCTTCCCGGTGCGCCCGAAACCGCAGATGACTTCGTCGGCCACGAGCAGCAGGCCATATTTGCGCACCACCGCCTCGACCTTCGGCCAATAGCCCTTGGGCGGGATGATGACCCCACCGGCGCCCTGAACCGGCTCGCCGATGAAGGCGGCGCAATTTTCGGGACCGACTTCCAGGATCTTGTCCTCGATCGCAGCCACGCAGGCATCGCAGAATTCTTCCTCGGTCATCCCCTGCCCTTCGCCGTAGAAATAGGGCTGGCGGACATGTTCGACGCCGGGAATAGGCAGGTCGCCCTGCGCATGCATGGCCTTCATCCCGCCGAGCGATACGCCCGCCACGGTCGAACCGTGATAGGCATTCCAGCGGCTGATGAAGACGGTCCGTTTGGGCTCGCCCTTCAGTTTCCAATAATGGCGCACCATACGGAACACCGTGTCGTTCGCCTCGCTGCCCGAGGCGTTGAAAAAGATGTGCGGCAGGCGCCCGCCGGTGAGCTCGGCGATCTTCGCCGCAAGCGTCACGGTCGGCGGCGTCGCGGTCTTGAAGAAAGTATTATAGAAAGGCAGCTCGCGCATCTGCGCCGCCGCGGCCTCGACCAGTTCCTCGCGGCCATAGCCGACATTGACGCACCAGAGGCCCGCCATGCCATCGAGGATACGGTGGCCGTCGCCGTCGACGATCGTGCAGCCTTCGGCATGGGTGATGATGCGGCTGCCGCCGAGTTTTTCGATTTCGGCCCAGTCGGCCTGCGCGGGAAGATGGTGCGCGACGTCGAGGCGGCGCAGTTCGGCGATGTCGTGATTACGGGGCATAATATCATCCTGATCCAGAAGTCCGTTCGCATCGAGCGAAGTCGAGATGCCTCTCTGCCTTGCGCTGCGACGATAGGTGTCTCGACTTCGCTCGACACGAGCGGAGACGAGGGATTCGGGCTCAATCAGGGCGAGAAGCTGATCCGCGCGAGATAGCGATCATATCGGGTGACGCGGCGGTTCATAGTTCGCCTCTTAGCGCGCGGCCGAGAAGGTGGAAATAGGTCTGGCTCTGATCATTGCCGTCGGTCGCCCATTCGGGGTGCCATTGCACCGCGAGCAACGGCGCTCCGTTCGGCCGCGCGCTATAGGCTTCGACCAGTCCGTCGGGTGCACGCGCTTCGACCTCCAGGCTGTCGGCGAGCGCGCCGATGCCCTGATAATGAACCGAATTGACCTCGAGCGAGGGCGCGGCATAGGCCGACGCAAGCAGACCCCCTTCGACGAGATCGACCTTGTGCCGATGATCGAACATCGCGTCGAAAGCGGCATCGTCGGGCGCGTGATGGTGCAGCAGTTCGTCGCTCGCCGACGTGTCGCGGCGCAGCGTTCCGCCCAACGCCACGTTGATTTCCTGAAAACCCCGGCAGATGCCGAACAGCGGGCGCTGTGCGGCGATCGTCGCTTCGACAAGCTCGATCATCATCCGGTCGCGATCGGGGTCGAACGGCCCCTCGCCTTCCGCCGGATCGCCATAGAGCGCCGGCGCGACATTCGACGGCGTTCCGGTAAGCAGCACGCCGTCGAGCCGTCCGACAATCTCGCGCGCGTGCATATGATCGGGAAGCGACGGGATGATGAGCGCCGCGCAATCGGCATAGCGCATCGCAGCGGTCGCATAGCGGTTGATCACCGTTTGCGCGACCTCTGTCCCGACGGTGCGGTTGCAGGCGATAATACCGAGGACGGGGCGCGCGGACATGCCCCCTTGCTGCCGCCTTTTGCGTCCTCGCGCCAGCGGATTTTTTCAGCGATGCTGGCGCGCGAATGCCGCAGCGGCGCCGAAAAGGCCGGGCTGCGGGTGGGTGATCAATTTGACCGGGATCGCCGCCATGAAATTCTCGAAGCGCCCCTTGGCGACGAAGCGCTCGGGGAAACCCGACCGGACGAGCTGGTCGCGGATACGCAGGCCAAGCCCCCCCGCGATCACGACGCCGCTGGCGCCCTGTGCAAGCGCAAGGTCGCCTGCAACGCTGCCGAGCGACAGACAGAAGCGATCCGCAGCCGCAGCCGCCAGCGCATCCTCGCCGCTCAGCGCCGCTGCCCATATCGTGCGGTCATCGAGCGGAGTGATCGCGCGTCCTTCCATGCTCGCCAGCGTTTCATAAATATCGACGATGCCGGGACCGGATACGATACGCTCTACCGACACGCGGCGATGGCGTTTGCGCAGCCGCGCGAGGATGGCGTCCTCGATGCTGTCGAGCGGCGCGAAATCGACATGTCCGCCTTCGGTCGCCTGGACGCGATAGTCGGTCCCATCGCGCCATACATGCGCGACGCCAAGCCCGGTCCCGGGGCCGATAACGCTGACCGTTCCCATTGCGGGAAGCGGCTCGTCCGGGCCTGTCAGCCGCTCGAAATATTGCGCCTCGGCCTGCGCGACCGCATAACCGACCGCCTCGAAATCATTGACCAGCGTATAGCGGTCGACATTCAGCTTCTCGCCGATCAGCGCCGGGCGAATGATCCAGGGATTGTTGGTGAAGCGAATGATCTCGCCGCGCGTCGGCCCCGCGATCGCAATGGCGACGGCGCGCGGGAGCGCACCGCCCTGCCGCCGCTCGAAATCCTGCCAGGCGGTCTGAAAGCTGGCGTGATCCTTTGTATGCAGCGTCGTTTCGGGCGCGAGCGAGACAACGCGGCCGGCCGCCACCTCGGCGATCGCGAAACGGGCGTGCGTGCCGCCGATATCGACCGTAACGATGGCTTCGCTCATGACTCTCCTTCGCCGGTCCATCATGGCCGGATCGCGTCCGGAATGTCGCAGGCCCGGCAGCGATGCAACAGGGCATAGCTATGCACGGTCGCGCCCGCGAATCCTGAATTTCGATGTCGAAGGGGAATGGCGCACCCGGAACGATTCGAACGTCCGACCCTCAGATTCGTAGTCTGATGCTCTATCCAGCTGAGCTACGGGTGCGTGGAGCGGTGCCTTTAGGAGCAGTCGGCGGGGCGTGCAACCCCCTATTTCAACTTTGTGACGGTTCGGCAGGTCGACTGACGACGAATTGCGTCGAGCGACCCGATTTCCGCAGGATCCTTCAGCAGCAGACGGATCAGCGCAATCCCGCGGTCGTGGCCGACGCGCACCGCTTCGGCGCCCGGCGGCACCGCCTGCCCTTCGCGCGCGACGATGATTCGATAGGGTTTTCCGCCCGCTTCGACGTCATTGCGCACGAAGGCGACGTCGGTCGCGGCATCGAAGATGCTGAGCGAAGAATAGCGCCCCGGGACCGGCACGATCATAATTTCAAGCGGCCCCGCCGCAAGGTCGAACGGACAGCTGGAATAGGCAAGATCGGGGCTTGGCCGCACGACAGGCTGGCGCGCGGGCGTCGCGAGCGGCCCCTGCGACATCTGATTGATACCGCCGCGGCCAAGCCGGTCCATCGCGATCTTCATCATTCCATAGGGGATGGCGGCGATGGCCGCATAGCCGACCGCGAGCGCGGCGATCAGCCCGAAAGCGAGCGGTCCGATCCAGCGGCGCATGTCAGCACCCCTCATTGACGATCGCGGGCAGCGCGGCCGCCGATGGCGCGGCGCGAACACCCTCGCCCGGATTGTACATGCGCAGCGTCAGGTCGAACGGCTGTCCCTTGATCCCGGGAAGCCAGGCGCCATCGGCGGGCCGGTCGGGCGCTATGGTGACGTGCCATTCGCCCTTGTCGTCGAGCGGGACACCGGCGCCGTTGACCGACCAGATATTCGCGGGATTGGCGACCAGATAGCCTTTGGCGTCATAGACGGTCACGCTCCACCAGCGCGCATCGAGCGGCTTTCCCGACAGACGGTAGCGGCAATTGCCGTCGAGCCGCGCGCCCGAGGCGTCGGTGCGCGCCATCCAGTAGAGCGTCTCCTTTGCCGGCAGCGCGAGCAGCCCCGACCGCGCGACCATCGCGCGCGTCAGCGGATCGGTCGCCTTCGTCCCATAGCCGAGCGACGTCGTCCACGGGCCGTTGCGGATCGCGCCATCGCCGAGCCCGCCTCGCGTCAGACCCCAGGCGCCGCCGAGCCCCACCGCTATCCCGCCCACCAGGGTGATCGCATAGCGGTGCCAGCTCTTCATGACGCATCCCCCTACCCACTTCGTCATCCCGGCGAAGGCCGGGATCTCAACCCCGCGTTGATAGGGGGCGGCGAGACCCCGGCCTTCGCCGGGGTGACGGTATTATTTTATCTTCAGCGCCGCCTGTGCTGCTGCCAGACGTGCGATGGGCACACGGTAGGGCGAGGCGCTGACATAGTCGAGCCCGGTCTGTTCGCAGAAGTGGATGCTCGGTGCATCACCGCCATGCTCGCCGCAAATGCCCATCTTGATCCCGGCGCGGGCACCACGGCCGCGCTCGGCGGCGATCTCGATCAGTTGTCCGACGCCTTCAACGTCAAGGCTGACGAACGGATCGGTCAGGAAGATGCCCTTGTCGACATATTGCGTCAGGAAGCGGCCGGCGTCGTCGCGGCTGATGCCGATCGTCGTCTGGGTCAGGTCGTTGGTGCCGAAGCTGAAGAATTCAGCCGTTTCCGCGATTTCGCCCGCCATCAGCGCGGCGCGCGGCAGTTCGATCATCGTGCCGACAAGATAGGCGATCTCGCGCCCCTTTTCGGCGAACACCGCCTTTGCCTGCGCGTCGACGACCGCCTTCATCAGATCGAATTCGCGGCGCGTCGCGACCAGCGGGATCATCACCTCGGGGATCGGCGCCGCGCCGGTTTCGGCGGCGACGTCGCACGCCGCCTCGAAGATCGCCCGCGCCTGCATCTCGTAGATTTCGGGGTAAGTGACGCCAAGGCGGCAACCGCGGTGGCCGAGCATCGGGTTGAATTCATGGAGTTCGTTCGCCCGCGCCTTCAGCGCCTCAACCCCCACCCCTGCCGCGGCGGCGACATCGGCAAAATCCTCCTCGCGCGTCGGCAGGAATTCGTGTAGCGGCGGGTCGAGCAGCCGGATCGTGACCGGCAGCCCCGCCATCACACCGAAGATCGCGGCAAAGTCGCCGCGCTGTTCGGGCAGCAGCTTGGCAAGCGCGGCGCGGCGGCCGTCCTCGCTGTCGGCCAGGATCATCTCGCGCACCGCAGTAATCCGCGCGGCGTCGAAGAACATATGCTCGGTGCGGCACAGCCCGATGCCCTCGGCACCGAAATCGCGCGCGACCTGCGCGTCGGCGGGGGTTTCGGCGTTGGTGCGCACCTTCATGCGGCGCACCTTGTCGGCCCAGCCCATCAGCGTGCCGAAATCGCCGACCAGTTCGGGCTGGAGCGTCGGAACCTCACCCGCCATCACTTCGCCGGTCGACCCGTCGAGCGTGATGACATCGCCTTCGCGAAGCTCGCGTCCGGCGACGCGCAGCACGCGCGCATTGCCGTCGATCGCCAGCCCGCCGGCGCCCGAGACGCAGGGGCGCCCCATGCCGCGCGCAACCACCGCCGCGTGGCTCGTCATCCCGCCACGCGCGGTCAGGATGCCCTTGGCGGCGTGCATGCCGTGAATATCCTCAGGGCTGGTTTCGACGCGGACGAGGATCACCGCCTCACCCATGCCCGCCGCCTTTTCGGCGCTGTCGGCGTCGAACATGATCTTGCCCGATGCGGCGCCGGGGCTGGCGGGCAGACCCTTGGTCAGCACGTCGCGCGGCGCCTTGGGATCGAGCGTCGGGTGGAGCAGTTGGTCGAGCGCGCCCGGATCGACACGGCCGACCGCTTCCTCTTCGGAAATCAGCCCTTCGGCCGCCATTTCGACCGCGATGCGCAGCGCCGCCTTGGCGGTGCGCTTGCCGCTGCGCGTCTGCAGCATCCACAGCGTCCCGCGTTCGACGGTGAATTCGATATCCTGCATGTCGCGGTAATGGGTTTCGAGCGTGTCGAAGACGCGGCCCAATTCCCCGAAGGTTTCGGGCATCGCCTCTTCCATCGACAGCGGCTTGGCCCCCGCCTTTTCGCGCGCGATCTTCGTCAGATATTGCGGGGTGCGGATGCCGGCGACGACGTCCTCGCCCTGCGCGTTGATCAGCCATTCGCCGTACCAGGCACGCTCGCCGGTCGCGGGGTCGCGCGTGAACGCAACGCCGGTCGCCGAAGTGTCGCCCATATTGCCGAACACCATCGCCTGCACATTGACCGCGGTGCCCCATTCGCCGGGGATCGAGTTCAGGCGGCGATAGACTTTCGCACGGTCGCTTTCCCAGCTCGCGAAGACGGCGCCGATCGCGCCCCAAAGCTGATCCTTCGGTTCCTGCGGAAAGGGTGCGCCGGTCTCGCGCTCGACGATCGCCTGATATTCCTTGACGAGCGCCTGCCAGTCTTCAGCCGACATCTCCGTATCGAGGAAAAAGCCCTTGTCTTCCTTAGCGATTTCCAGTGCTTCTTCGAACTCGGCATGGTCGAGGCCCATGACGACGTCGGCATACATCTGGATGAAGCGGCGATAGCTGTCCCACGCGAAACGCGGGTCGCCCGAGGCTTCGGAAAGCCCCGCAACGGTCGCATCGTTGAGCCCGAGGTTGAGGACGGTGTCCATCATCCCCGGCATCGACACGCGCGCGCCCGAACGGACCGAAACGAGCAGCGGGTTCACCGCGTCGCCGAACCGCTTGCCGGTGATCCCCTCGATATGCGCGATGCCGCTTTCGACGTCCGCGGTCAGGCCGTCGGGAAACGCTTCGCCATTGGCGTAATAGGCGGTGCAGACGTCGGTGGTGATCGTAAAGCCCGGCGGGACCGGCAGGCCGATCGACGCCATTTCGGCAAGGTTCGATCCCTTGCCGCCCAGCAATTCCTTCGAACGCTCGGCCGTCGTGGCCGCGCCGCCGAACAAATGCACCATCTTCGTCATGTCTTACTCCTGCTGCCCCGGCGAGGAGGTCGCGGCTGGATAGGTATGCAATCGCGGTTGGTCGATTCAGTTTTACTTCGTTCGTTATAAGCTCTGGCGGATAGCCGGCGCGTCAGCCCTCGATCTTCGAGAAATCGGCAACGCCATGCACCGCGCCAGTAAAGCGCGACAGCAGGCCGAGCCGATAGGCGCGCACCGCTTCGTCGGGATCGTTGACCATCACGCCGTCGAAAAAGGCATCGATCGGCGCGCGCAGGCTGGCGAGCGCCGCCATGGCGTCGGTAAAGCGTTCGTCAGCGACCGCGGCGGACGCCGCGGGCTCGGCCGCGTCGAGCGCGGCGAGCAGCGCCTTGTCCACATCCGTCGCCCCCGCGAAGGCGGGGGCCGTTATCGTGGGAGCAGTGCCGCCAGCGGTCCCCGCCTGCGCGGGGACGACGTCTTTTTCGGCTTGCTTCAATATATTCGCCGCGCGCTTGTAGCCCGCAAGCAGATTGGCGCCATCTTCGGTCGCCATGAAAGCCTGAAGCGCCTTCACGCGCGCGAGCAGCCGAACAAGATCATCCTCGCCGCCGAGCGCAAACACCGCGTCGATCAGGTCGTGACGGACGCCGGCTTCGCGCTGCTGGACCTTGAGGCGGTCGGCGAAGAAGTCGAGCAATTTTATAATGGATGCCTGAGCGACGGCGTACCTCGCGGCCGATTGCTCAGCTTCGACCAGAAATTTATCTTCCAGCACGGACTGGCTCGCAGCGCTTTCGTCTGAAAGGAACTTCTTCGCGGGAGCAAGCACGCGCTTTACGTGCTCCCGATCAATTGCTTCTGGTACTGCAAAAGACTGAAAAATTGGAACAATCATTCCATTGTACGTCACTGCGCTCAAGGAAAGCCTGATCGCATTTGACTGTATGATACGAATAATTCCAAGCGCGGCGCGGCGAAGCGCAAAGGGATCCCTAGATCCTGTCGGGACTTCTTCGATTCCGAAGAACGCCATGATCGTATCCAGCTTATCAGCCAACGCCACAGCCACCGTCACCGGCGCGGTCGGCACATCGTCGCCCTGCCCGACCGGCTTGTAATGGTCGCGGATCGCGTCGGCCACCGCATCGGGCAAGCCTTCGGCGCGGGCGTAATAGCCGCCCATCAGGCCCTGCAATTCAGGGAATTCGCCGACCATTTCGGTGACGAGGTCGGCCTTCGCGAGCCGCGCGGCAAGTTCAGCCTGGTCGGCCAATTCCTCGCGAGACACGTCCATGTTCCCCCGCGAAGGCGGGGGTCCAGAGCGTCCATCCGCTGTGGGCCCATCTCCGCTCTGGATTCCCGCCTGCGCGGGAACACTCGAAGGCATAATGATGCCTTCTTCTACCAGCCAGCGCGCCAGCTTGGCGACGCGCTCGACCTTGTCGGCAACCGTGCCAAGCTTTTCGTGGAAGGTGATGTTCGCGAGCTTCTCGGCGTGCTGCGCGAGCGTCTTCTTCTGATCCTGTTCCCAGAAGAAGCGCGCATCCGAAAGCCGCGCCGCCAGCACCTTGCGATTGCCCGCGACGATCTCCGCGCCGCCGTCCTTGGCGTCGATATTCGCGGTGCAGACGAAGCCGTTGGCGAGCTTGCCGTCCGTCCCGTTCACGACGAAATATTTCTGGTTCACGCGCGCGGTAAGCTGGATGACCTCGGGCGGCACCTCCAGGAACGCTTCGTCGAAGCGGCCGAGCAGGGGCACCGGCCATTCGGTGAGGCCCGCATTCTCGATCACCAGCCCCTCGTCCTCGACAAGGCTCAGCCCGGCGTCGGCCGCGGCTTTGGCGGCGCTATCGCGGATGATCGCCTGCCGCTCCTCATGGTCGACGATAACGTGGCAGGCGCGCAGCTTTTCGGCATAATCCGCCGCCGATCCGATGGTGATTTCGCCGGGGCAATGAAAGCGGTGGCCGCGCGTCACGAAGCCGCTGGCGATCCCACCGATCTCGCACGGCACCAATTCGTCGCCGAAGATCGCGACGATCCCCGACAGCGGGCGCACCCAGCGCAGGCTTTCGCTGCTCGCACTTTCGCGGCCCCAGCGCATCGACTTGGGCCAGGCAAAGCCGCGGACGATCGCGGGGATCGCCTCGGCGAGCACCTCGGCCGTCGCGCGGCCGGGCTTGTCGATCACGGCGAAGTAAACGCCATCGCGATCTTTCAGTTGATCCTGCGTCAGCCCGGTCTTGCGGAGGAAGCCTTCAAGCGCCTGCGGCGGCGCGCTGCTGCGCGGCCCTTTGATCTCCTCGCTGACCGCAGCGGTCGCTTGCGGAAGCCCCTTTGCGATCAGCGCAAGTCGGCGCGGGGTCGACCAGATGGTCAGATCGCCGACGTCGATGCCCGCCGCTGCCATCTGCGCGCGGAACAGCTTTTCCAGCTCGGCACGCGCGCCCGCCTGCATCCGGGCGGGGATTTCCTCGCTGCGCAGTTCGAGAAGAAAGTCGGTCAAAGCACCCACCCCGGATATTTTTCGGTCCAGCGTTCGGACTGGCTGTCGATCCACGCCTTGCAGCTTCCCTTCGCGAGGTCGCGGACGCGCGCCATGTAATTGGCGCGTTCCTGCACGCTGATCACGCCGCGCGCTTGCAAGAGGTTGAACAAATGGCTCGCCTCGATCGCCTGGTCGTACGCAGCAAGCGGCACATTCGCCGCAATCGCGCGCTTGCATTCGTCTTCGGCCGCCTTGAACCCCGCGAACAGCGTATCGGTGTCGGCAACCTCGAAATTCCATTTCGAGAATTGGCGCTCGTTTTCGAGGAAGACATCGCCATAGCTCAAGCCCGGCACGTCGCCGACGGGGTCGGAAAACCTGAGGTCGTACACATTGTCGACATTCTGGATATACATGGCGAGGCGTTCGAGCCCATAGGTCAGCTCGCCCGCGACGGGTTTGCAGTCGAAACCGCCCATCTGCTGAAAATAAGTGAACTGGGTGACTTCCATCCCGTCGCACCAGACTTCCCAGCCCAGCCCCCATGCGCCGAGCGTCGGCGATTCCCAGTCATCCTCGACGAACCGGATATCGTGGAGCAGCGGATCGATGCCGATCGCGGCCAGGCTGCCGAGATATTGCTCCTGCAGGTCGGCGGGCGACGGCTTCAGGATCACCTGATATTGATAATAATGCTGAAGGCGGTTCGGGTTCTCGCCATAGCGGCCGTCGGTCGGGCGGCGGCTCGGCTGGACATAGGCGACATTCCACGGCTCCGGCCCCAGGCTGCGCAGCGTCGTCGCCGGGTGAAACGTCCCCGCGCCCACCCGCATGTCATAAGGCTGCAGGATCGCACAGCCCCGCGCGCTCCAATAATCGTGAAGCGTCAGGATCATGTCCTGAAAGCTGAGTGGTTTCTTTTCTGCCGTATCGGCCACGAGTCCACATCTTTCGCAGGTGCAACAATCGCCGCCGCCCTTGGCGCAGCGGGCGCGCAGGGTCAAGGCTCGCTGCCATCTGCGCACCGACCAAATCACGCCGCGTGTCACGGTCACAAAACTTTTTGTCATGTGTTGTTGACATGGTCAGCGAATCACGACATATAGTCATGCATACCTGACATGAAGACAGGTTGACGTGACCAAGACATCATCCAAGGAGACCCATCATGATCGCTCGTACCGCCATTCTCGCCCTCTCGCTCGCTCTGGCCGGCACGCCGGCACTCGCCGCGACCGTCGATGAAGCGCCCACCGCCACCATCCGCATCGACGACCTCAAGCTCACCAGCGCAAAGGGGCGCGAAACGCTGGAGGCACGCGTTCGCACGGCGGCCCGCGCCCTCTGCGCGACGGGCGGACGCAGCCTGAACGACCGCATGATGGAAGCCGATTGCAAGGCGACTGCCCTCGCCGCCGCAAAGCCGCAGGTTGAACGCGCCATTGCCCGCGCCGACGGCGGCACCCAGCTGGCGCTGCTGATGATCAAGCCCGGCCGCTGATCCCCTCCATCGGGCTTCGTCCGCGTCGATGCTCCCCGGTGTCGGCAGGCGACTTGAGCTGGAGCGCGGCCCGACGCGGCGGCGCTCCAGCCTCTTGATCCCGAAAATCCCCGCGGGCGGGCATCGCGTTTCGATCGGCTGACAAAAGGATATCGATTGTGACTATATGCAGGCCCGAAGGGATCCTATTGGCGAGGCGCCGATGAACAACAAACTGAAAGTCCTCCGCGCAATGCGCAATTGGAGCCAAGCCGAACTGGCCGACCGGCTCGACGTGTCGCGGCAGGCAGTAAATGCAATCGAGACAGGGAAATACGACCCGTCTTTACCGCTCGCTTTCAAGCTGGCCCGACTATTCGAAATGCCGATCGAAGAGATTTTCGACGACGGTTTTGCAGGACAGGAATGATGACGAACATGCCGAAGGAACGCCGCGCCGGTCCCGGTTATCTGTGGCCGGTTGCCATCATCATGATCGCAGGAGCCGTTGCTGGCGCTTTCGCCGGTTATAGCGACGGCCTGGCCGAAACCGGCGGCCAGCCGTTGCCGACATGGGCGGGCCCGGTGGCGGCGCTGGTCCTCGCACTGGCCGGTATGGCGCTCTATATCCGCCTGAACCGCGAAGCCTGGGCCGGCTGGTCGCCGCGCAAGCGCCTCTATTGGGTGACGATGGTCGCGTCGATGAGCCTTGGCGCGGGGGTTGCGCTGACGCTCCAGGTTGCGCAGGGGTCGGGCGATCTGGCGAGCAATGCGCCCTTGACCCCCGCAACGGCGATCATCGTCTCGGTGATCTGGGTCGTCGGGATGAGTGTCGCCAGCCTCTTCTATTTCCGCGCGGTCGACGATCATGAACGCCATGCCTATTATCTGGGAAGCGTCGCCGGCTTTCATGCCTTTGTGATCGCCTGCCCCGTATGGTGGGTCGCCGCCCGCGCCAGCCTCGCGCCGCCGGTCGACGCCATGGCGCTCTTTGTCCTGACGCTCGCCGTCAACCTGATCGTCTATCTCTGGTTCAAATATCGTTGATTATCAGCGAACCCCTTGCCCCTCCCCTTTTGAAACGAAAGCAGGCCCGATGACCTCCTTCTTCCGCAAACTTGCGCTCAGCTGCGCGATCATTCCCCTCGCCCAATGCGCGGTCGTGCCGGGACACAATAGCGCCGCGGCGCAGGAAGCTGCCGCGCCCGCGGCGGCAACGACGACCGCGATCAAACCCGCGCTTTGGGCGGTGAAGGACGACGACACCACCGTCTACCTGTTTGGCACCGTGCACGTGCTAAAGCCCGGATTGAGCTGGTTCGACGGCGCCGTCAAAGATGCGTTCGACAAATCGGACGAACTCAAGCTCGAACTTGTACTGCCCGAAGACCAGAATGAAGTAGCGAAGGAAACGATGGCGCTGGCATTGGACCAGAGCGGAACGGCGCTTTCGTCGCGGCTCGATCCGGCAGCGCTTGCGGCCTATCAGGCGGCGATGACCAGCCTGGGCCTGCCGCCCGCCAGCTTCGACGGCTTCAAGCCGTGGTTTGCGGGGATCACCCTGTCGGTGCTGCCGCTGACCAAAATGGGCTACAACCCCGAAGAGGGCGCCGAAAAGCAGTTGAGCAATGCGGCAAAGGCGGCCGCCAAGCCGATCTCCGGGTTCGAAACGCTCAGCGAACAGCTAGGCTTTTTCGATGCGCTGCCGATGTCCAGCCAGATCGCCTTCCTCAACGTCATGGTCAAGGATCTCGACAAGCTGGGGCCGCAGCTCGACACGATGGTCGGGCAATGGGGGGCCGGCGATCCGGCTGCGCTCGCCGAAACGATGAACGAGGGGCTTGCCGAAACGCCCGACGTCGCCAAGACGTTGCTGTGGGATCGCAACGCGCGCTGGGCCGAACAGATCGAGGCGCGCATGGCGCAGCCGGGCACCGTTTTCGTCGCGGTCGGCGCGGGCCATCTGGCGGGAGCAAAGAGCGTGCAGGATTATCTCAAGGAGCGCGGGTTGAAGGTGACGCGCATCCAGTGAGGCATCGGGGCGCCCTTGCCTTTCGGCCCTGGGGTCGCCGCGCCGCGGCGGCCCTTTTGCCGTTGCTGCTGCTCGCCTGCAAAGCTGCGACGCCAGTTACCGAAGCGCATCCGGCGATGTGGCTGGTCGAAGACGCCGACACGCGCATCTTCCTGCTCGGCTCGATGCACGCGCTTCCCGCCGGCACGCGCTGGGACGGCGGGAAGGTCGGCGCGGCGATTGCGGCGGCCGACGAATTGGTCCTCGAACTGGCGCCCGATCAACTCGCGGCTGCAGGCGACGTGTTCCGCGAACTCGCACCGCGCAGCGCGCCGCTGGCGATGGAGCGCCGGCTCGATCCGGCGGCGCTTGCCGCCTATCGCAAGATAGAAGGCGCGGGCAGCGGTTTCGGCGGCGATGCGCTCGACGACTGGGCAATCCTGGTGCTGATGGGCCAGCGTGTCGCGCAGCAGGCCGATTTGTCGCCCGAAAATGGCGTCGAAGCCCGGCTGACGCAGCGCTTTTCCGACGCCGGAAAGCCGATCGGCGGGCTGGAGACGGCGCGGGGGCAGTTGACGCTGTTCGAAACGCTCGACGCCGCAACGCAGCGCCGCCTGCTGACGCGCGCGCTCGCCAATTCGGCAAGCGGCGTCGCCGACGTGAAGGCGATGAACGCCGCCTGGGCGCGCGGCGACGTCGCCGCACTCGAAAAGGTGGTGAACGAGGATGTCGACGCGGTCCCGGCCGCGCGCGCCGCGATCATCACCGATCGCAACCGGCGCTGGACCAAGTGGGTGGAGCAGCGCATGGCGAAACCCGGCACGGTGCTGATCGCGGTCGGTGCGGGACATCTGGTGGGCGCTGACGGCGTTCCCGCCGCTCTGGAAGCGGCCGGATACCGGGTGGTGCGGGTGCAATAGCCCGGCGGCAAGACGGGATGCGATACCGACATTCCCCTTTTCGCCGATCCGATCCCCCTTTCCCGCATCGCGCTTGCCTTTCCGCCGGTTCCCGGCTATGCGCCCGCGCTTCCGTCATGGTCATCCCTGGAGGCGTGGCGGATATGTGCAACTGTTTCTCGGAGAAATGATATGAGCGATCAGCTGACGCTGACGGCCGAGACGCGCGAACGTGCAGGCAAGGGAGCCTCGCGTGACCTGCGTCGCAATGGCCGCGTCCCCGCCGTCGTCTATGGCGGCAACGAAGAACCCCTGATGATCCACGTCGAAGAAAAGCTGCTGATGAAGCAGCTGATGACGGGTCACTTCATGAACTCGGTCGTGATGATCGAAGTGGGCGGCAAGACCGTCCGCACCTTGCCCAAGGACGTCGCCTTTCATCCCGTCAAGGATCGCCCGATCCATGCGGACTTCCTGCGCATCTCGAAGGACGCCAAGGTCCATGTCGAAGTGCCGGTGGTGTTCGCCAACGAAGAAGCCTCGCCCGGCCTGAAGCGCGGCGGCGTGCTGAACATCGTTCGTCACGAGCTGGAACTCGTCTGCGAAGCGGACAAGATCCCCGACGAAATCAGCATCGACGTCACCGGCTTCGACGTCGGCGATTCGATCCACATCAGCAACGTCGCTCTGCCCAAGGGTGTCGAGAGCGCGATCAGCGATCGCGACTTCACGATTGCGACCATCGTCGCTCCGTCGGCGCTCAAGTCGAGCGATGGCGACACGACGAAGGACGAAGGCGAAGCCGCCGAAGGCGAAGCCTAACGCTTACCGGATGCGCCCCTCCCCGGCGGGAGGGGCGTTTCCATCGGACCCGGGAAAGGCACCGCAATGCAGCTCTGGGTCGGCCTCGGCAATCCCGGGCCTCAATATGCGATGAACCGGCACAATGTCGGCTTCATGGCGATCGACGTGATCGCCGACACCCATCAATTCGCGCCGCCCGCCAAGAAATTTCAGGGCTGGTTGCAGGACGGCCGCATCGGCCGGACCCGCATTCTGCTGCTCAAGCCCGGCACCTTCATGAACGAAAGCGGCCGCAGCGTGCGCGCCGCGATGGATTTCTACAAGCTTGCGCCGCAGGACGTGACCGCCTTCTACGACGAACTCGACCTTGCGCCGATGAAGGTGAAGGTCAAACAGGGCGGCGGCGCGGCCGGACATAACGGCATCCGCAGCATGATCCAGCATATCGGCGACGATTTCCGCCGCGTCCGCATCGGCATCGGTCATCCGGGGCACAAGGACCGCGTGACGGGCCATGTCCTCGGCAATTACCACAAGACCGAGATCGAACCGCTGACCGACCTGCTTGGCGCGATCGCCGCCGAAGCGAGCTGGCTTGCCGAGGGCGACGACGTGCGGTTCCAGAACGATCTGGCGCTGCGGCTGCAACCATGACGCTGATCCGCGCCGCGACGCCCGCCGATCGCGACGCCGCGGTCGCCCTGTGGCAAAGCTGCGACCTCACCCGGCCCTGGAACGACCCGGACGCCGACTTCGACCGGGCGCTTGGCCACGACGCCGCGACGATCCTGCTCGCCGAAGCCGGACGCGCGATTGTCGGTACGATCATGGTCGGCTTCGACGGCCACCGCGGCTGGGTCTATTATCTGGGCGTCCAGCCCGACCGGCGCGGCGACGGGATCGCACGCGATCTGCTCGATGCCGGCTGCGACTGGCTGCGGGCGCGGGGCTGTCCGAAGGTGGAATTGATGGTTCGGGATGGAAATCCCGCCGCGGGGCTCTATGAGCGCCTCGACTGGGATTTGCAGCCGGTGCGGGTCTTTGCCCGCCGGCTTGATTAAAAGGGTAGGAAAATGGGTTTCAAATGCGGGATCGTCGGGCTGCCGAACGTCGGCAAGTCGACGCTGTTCAATGCGTTGACCGAGACGCAGGCGGCGCAGGCGGCGAATTATCCCTTCTGCACGATCGAACCGAATATCGGCAATGTCGCGGTGCCCGACGCGCGGCTCGACAAGCTCGCGGCGATCGCGGGCAGTCAGAAGATCATCCCGACCCAGCTCGCCTTCGTCGATATCGCCGGCCTCGTGCGCGGCGCGTCGAAGGGCGAAGGGCTCGGCAACCAGTTCCTCGGCAACATCCGCGAAGTCGACGCGATCATCCACGTCCTGCGCTGTTTCGAGGATGACGACATCCAGCATGTCGAGAACAAGGTCGACCCGGTCGCCGACGCCGAGACGGTCGAGACCGAACTGCTGCTTTCCGACCTCGAAAGCCTGGAAAAGCGTGTTCCCGCTTTCGCGAAAAAGGCCGCGCAGGGCGACAAGGAAGCCAAGGCCGCAGCATCGGTGCTCGGCCAGGCGCTCGATCTGCTACGCGACGGCAAGCCCGCGCGTCTGACCGATCCGAAGGACGCCGATGAAGAGCGCATCCTCCGGCAGGCGCAGCTGCTGACCAGCAAGCCCGTCCTCTATGTCTGCAATGTCGAAGAAGCGAATGCCGCGACCGGCAACGCGCACAGCGAAGCCGTCTTCGCGCGCGCCAAGGCCGAAGGGGCACAGGCGGTGATCGTCTCGGCAGCGATCGAAAGCGAACTCGTCGGCATGGACGGCGAAGAACGCATGATGTTCTTGGAAGAAATGGGGCTGCACGAAACCGGCCTCGCGCGCGTGATCCGCGCGGGATATGAGCTGCTCCACCTGCTGACCTTCTTCACCGTCGGCCCGAAGGAAGCGCGCGCCTGGACCGTCCATACCGGCGCGACCGCGCCGGAGGCCGCGGGCGAAATCCACAGCGATTTCCAGAAGGGCTTCATTCGCGCCGAAACCATCGCCTATGACGATTATGTCGCACTGGGCGGTGAAGCCAAGGCGCGCGAAGCCGGCAAGCTGCGCGCCGAAGGCAAGGCCTATGTCGTGCACGACGGTGACGTCATGCACTTCCTGCACAGCTAGGCCGCGCTGCGCCCTGAAACGTCGTCATTGCGCGCGAAGCGAGGCAATCTCCAGCCATCGACCCTGCGTACGGGCGACAGCGGGCGATTGCGTCGTCGCTGCGCTCCGCGCGATGACGTCAGGGCTCGAAAGCCGCGAGTATCGGGCAAGGGCCCTTGTCGGTCGCGGCGCACTGGTCCGCCAGCCGCGCGAGCGCGGCGCGGGTTTCGCTCATCTGGGCAATCTTGGCGTCGAGCGCGGCGATGCGCTGGCGGGCGAGGCTGCGGACCCGCGCACGATCGTCGCTCTGTTCGAGTTCCAGCAGCTCGGCGATTTCCTCGAGCGTGAAGCCCGACCCTTGCGCCGACCGGATGAATTTCAGCCGGCGGACATCGTCGGCATCATAGCGACGGATGCCGGCGCCCCACCCCTCGCCGCCGCTGCGCGCTGGCGTCGTCATCAACCCGCGGCGCTGATAATAACGGACCGTTTCGACCCCGACGCCGCCCGCTTCCGCCAGTTTTCCGATCGAAAGCTGCATCGCTTGACTCCGTACCATGGTACGGAGGTTATACAGGCGGCATGACACAGACAGCAACCCTCTACCGCATGGTCATGCCACAGCATATCTGTCCCTATGGCCTGAAAGCGAAGCATCTCCTCGAACGAAAGGGCTTCACCGTCGACGATCATTGGCTGGAGACGCGCGCGCAAACCGACGCGTTCAAGGCCGAACATGGCGTCAAGACGACGCCGCAGACCTTCATCGATGGCCGCCGGATCGGCGGCTATGACGATCTGCGCCGCCATTTCGGCCTTGCCGTCCGCGATCCGGGAGCGACGAGCTATACGCCCGTGATCGCACTGTTCGCGATGACCGCGCTGATGGCGCTCGCCGCGAGCTTCGCCGCCTACGGCAGCCCCTTCACCCTGCGCGCCGCCGAATGGTTCATTTCGTTCAGCATGATCGTTCTGGCGCTGCTCAAGCTGCAGGACGTCGAGAGCTTCTCGACGATGTTCCTCAACTATGACCTGCTCGCGCGGCGCTGGGTTCCCTATTCCTATGTCTACCCCTTTGCCGAGGGGCTGGCCGGGGTTCTGATGACCGCGCACGCCCTCCCCTGGCTGTCGATCCCGGTCGCGCTGTTCATCGCCATCATCGGCGCGGTGTCGGTCTTCAAGGCGGTCTATATCGACCGCCGCGACATCAAATGCGCCTGCGTCGGCGGCGGCAGCAAGGTACCGCTGGGCTTCGTATCGCTGACCGAAAATCTGATGATGATCGCGATGGCGCTCTGGATGCTGCGCGGAGCCATCGCATGAGCGGCGCGATCGGCCGCCGTTCGCTATTGGCGGCAGGCGGCGCGGCGGCGCTTGTCCCGTGGCTCCCCGCCTGGGCGCAACCGATCGCGTCGGGGCTGCCGGCGGTCGGCGGCGCCGATATCCGCCTGACCATCGCGCACCGGATGCTGACCGCCGATGGCAAGACCAGCCATGCGATCGGCATAAACGGGACGATTCCTGGGCCGCTGGTGCGGCTGAAGGAAGGCACCACGGCGCGGCTGCACGTTACCAACGCCCTGCCCGACGAGGATAGCTCGATCCACTGGCACGGGCTGATCCTGCCCTTTCATATGGACGGCGTGCCGGGCATCAGCTTTCCCGGAATCGCGCCGGGCGCGACCTTCACCTATGAATTTCCGGTGCGGCAGTCGGGCACCTATTGGTATCACAGCCATTCGGGGCTGCAGGAACAGATGGGCCACTACGGCCCGATCGTCATCGACCCCGCCGATCCCGATCCCGTCGCCTATGACCGCGAGCATGTGATCGTCCTTTCCGACCACAGCGCGCTGCACCCGCATGCGATCTTCAAAAAGCTCAAGCAGATGGGCGGCTATTTCAACCACAACAAGCAGACGCTTGCGGGGCTGATCGCGGGCCGCGACCAGCCGCTGAACGACCGTGTCGCCTGGGGCGCGATGCGGATGGACCCGACCGACATCAGCGACGTGACCGCGGCGGCCTATACCTATCTCGTCAACGGTCACGGCCCCGCCGACAATTGGACCGGGTTGTTCGCTGCGGGCGAACGCGTCCGGCTGCGTATCATCAACGCGTCGGCGATGACGACCTTCAACATCCGCGTCCCCGATCTTGCGATGACCGTGGTGCAGGCCGACGGCCTGAATGTCCGTCCCGTGAGGGTCAGCGAATTTCAGATCGGGGTCGCCGAAACCTATGACGTGATCGTCGAGCCCGAAGACCGCGCCTACAGCATCATCGCCGAGAACAGCGACCGATCGGGTATGGCGCGCGCAACGCTCGCGCCGCGCCCCGGCATGACCGCGCCGGTTCCGCCGCTGCGCGCCCGCCCGCTCGCGACGATGCGCGATATGGGTATGGGCGATATGGGCATGGATCATGGCGCGATGGGACATGGGATGACCGCGCCGGGCGAACCGATGCGGCACAGCATGCGTGACATGAAAGGCGCGCCGAGCGTCAAGGACACGCCCGCTGTCCAGTCGATCTCGCCGATGCCGGTCGATCGCACCGGTGAGCCCGGACAGGGGCTGGAGGATGTCGCGGACGCGCTGACCTATCGCGATCTCGTCGCGCTCGATCGCAACCCCGATACCCGCGTCCCGTCGCGCGAGATGCAGATCCATCTGACCGGCAATATGGAACGCTATATGTGGGCGTTCGACGGGGTGAAGATGAACGAGGTCACCGCACCCATTCCCTTCACGCTGGGCGAGCGCGTGCGCGTGACCCTGGTCAACGACACGATGATGACGCACCCCATCCACCTGCACGGTCATTTCTTCGAACTGGTCACGGGCAAGGGCGACCATGCCCCGCGCAAGCATACGGTAAACGTCCAGCCGGGCGGCAAGGTGACCTTCGACCTGACTGCCGATGCGCCGGGCGACTGGGCCTTTCACTGTCACCTCCTCTATCACATGCACGCCGGGATGATGCAGGTCGTGACGGTGCGCGCGGCGGAGGATGCGGCATGATTCCAATGGCACTCCTGTTGCTGGCCGCACAACCCGACGCGATGGCGCATCCCGCCCCCGCGCCCGGCTGTACCGCCGACCATGCCGCCATGGGCCATTGCACGATGCCCGTAGTGGCGCCCCCGCCGCCGCCACCGTCCTGTTCGCCCGAACATGCGGCGATGGGACATTGCGCCATGCCTGCGCCGCCCCCGCCCCCCGGCTGTCCGCCCGAACACGCCGCCATGGGGCACTGCACCCC
>NZ_LNSK01000014.1:0-61569 GCF_001468495.1 Sphingopyxis sp. A083
CCGGCGGGCGGCGCCGGCGGCGCACCGCGCTTGTCGCGCATCGTCTGGCGCATGGCCTGCCGTTCTTCGGCCGTCACCTTGCCATCCTTGTTGGCATCCATCCGGTCGAAGCGCGCCAGCGCACCGGCGACGAATTCGGCCTGGCTGATCGCCTTGTCGCCATTGGCATCGGCCTTCATCCAGCCGCCCGGACCGCCATGTCCGCCGCGTTTGCCGCCGTGATGGCCGCGCATCGCGTGTCGCTCAGCGCCGTTGCCCGGGGCACCGGCGCGTTCGCCGCGCTTGGCTTTCCATTCGGCGCGCTTCGCTTGGCGCGCGGCATCGGCCTGGTCCCATTCGGCCTTGCTGATGCTGCCATCCTTGTTGGCGTCGAGCCGGTCGAACATCTGGGCGCGCTTTCCGGCATGGCGTGCGGCGCGATCGGCCTGGTCGAGCTTGCCGTCCTTGTTGACGTCGAGCTTGACGAACATCGCCTTGGCGTGCGCTTCGGCCTCGGCGCGGGTCAGCACGCCGTCATTGTTGGCGTCGCCCATGTTGCGGTCGCCGCCGGGGGCGGCCAGCACCGGCACCGCGATCAGCGCAGCGCCCAGCGTCAAAAGGGTCATCTTCTTTTTCACGTCACAAACTCCTGTCCAAGGGACCGCATGAAAGGGGGGAGAGCCTTCGGTCCCGATGACGCCCTTCTAGGTTCCATTTGTCCCACAGCATTGCCGCATCGTCGAAATAGTGTCGCAAAATGTCGCAAAACGGCCCCGCCGTTCATCCCCCTGCAAGTCCGGGCTGCACCAGCGAGCGATGGCAATCCGGACGCGAAGGCGCTAAGCAGCGGCGCCGGTCGGCGGCGATCGCAAGAGGGGCAAGGGATGGGCGGCAAGTCGAGCGAAGAGGTCGAGCTCAAGCTCGAACTCGCGCCGGACGCGCGCAGCACGGTCGATTGGCCGGCGCTGTTCGGCGCGCCGCCGACGATCATCGCCCAGCACGCCGTCTATTTCGACACTCCCGACCGCGCGCTCGCCGCCGCAGGCTTTTCGCTGCGCATCCGCACGAGCGGCACGAAGCGCGTCCAGACGGTGAAGGCGCGCGCCGCGGCCGCGGGACTCTTCGCGCGCGCCGAATGGGAATTTGCGGTGGAGGGCGACATCCCAGTGCTCGACGATCGCACCCCCGTCGCGGCGACGCTGGGCGCGCACGCGGCGAAGCTCGGTCCCGTCTTTACGATCGAAAACGAACGGATGCTCTGGGATCTCGGCGGGATCGAGGTCGCACTCGATCACGCCCGCGTCGCCACCCCCGACGCCGAAACCCCGATCGACGAGATCGAGCTCGAGGCAAAGGGCAGCGCAATCCCCGCGCTATTCGCCCTCGCCCGTCGGATCGATGCAGCGACCCCGGTGCACATCGCTATACTCAGCAAGGCCGACCGCGGCTACCGGCTGCTCGCGCCGCCGGCTCCCGCCGAAAAGGCCCGGCCGGTGGCGCTGGGGGCCGGGATCACGGCGGCGGAGGCGTTTTGCGCCATCGCCCGCGCCTGCCTGCGCCAGTTCCGCCTCAACGCCGCGACGGTGATCGAGCGCGGCGATCCCGGCGCGCTGCATCAGGCGCGCGTCGCGCTGCGACGGCTGCGCTCGGCCCTCGCGGTTCACGCGCCGCTGTTTCCGCCCTCCGCTGCCGCGCGCTGGGACGACGAGCTGCGCTGGCTTGCCGGCGAATTGGGCGCCGCGCGCGATCTCGACGTCCTTGCCACGCGCGCCGGGCCGGGGGCGCTCGCCGACCGGCTGCGTCCCGCGCGCGAAGCCGCCTATGCGCGCGCCACCGCCGCGCTGCTCGCCCCGCGCACACGCCATCTGATGCTCGATCTCGTCGAATGGCTCACCATCGGCGACTGGCGCACAGTTGATGAAGCCGCGGCGCCGTGCGCGCGTCCGGTGCGCGGCTTCGCGGCCGAGGCACTGGACCGGCTACACCGGAAGGTCCGCAAGCGCGGGCGCCACTTCGCGCGCCTCGACGATGCGGCCCGGCACCGCCTGCGCAAGACGGTCAAGAAGCTGCGCTACACCGCCGATTTCTTCGCGCCGCTGTTTGCCGACGACGGGCAGTCTGCGGCGCTGCGCGACCATGCCAAACTCACCGAAGCGCTGCAGGACCGGCTCGGTGCGCTCAACGACATCGCCACCGCGCCCCAATTGCTGCGCAGCCTGTCGCTCGATGCAGATCCCGAAGCGGTCGCACTTTTCGCCACCGGCGATCGTGATCGCCTGCTCGGCGAAGCGCGCACCGCCTTTCGCGCGCTCCGCGATGCCGCCCCCTTCTGGCGCTGAGCCTATAGCGGCAGTTCGGTCGTCGACTTGATCTCGGACAGCGCGACCGTCGAATTGATTTCCTGCACGCCGGGCAGCTTGCTGAGCTGATCGAAGAAGAAGCGTTCATAGGCGTCGATGTCGCGCGCGACGATCCGCAGCATGAAATCGGTCGTCCCCATCAGCACATAGGCGTCGAGCACTTCGGGAAAGCCGCGGATCGTCGCGCTGAATTCATCAAGGTTGGCCCGGCCGTGCGCGTTGAGCTTCACTTGCGCAAAGACATGCGCGTTCAGTCCGACCTTGCGCCGGTCGACGATCGCGACGCGTTTCCGGATAAATCCCTCGCGCTCCAGCCGGTCGATACGCCGCCAGCAGGGCGATACCGACAGTCCGACGCGATCGGCGATCTCGGCGGTCGTCTGGCTCGCGTCGCGCTGCAATTCGCGAAGGATTTTTATCTCGAACGGATCAAGGTCGGTCATTCATTTCCCATATCCATAAATCTCCGGTTTCAAAATCCCCAAAATCGCCAATGTGGGCGAAAATGCGAACAAGTTTGTCCGGCGCCATGATGCGATAAGGCGCATCGAATTTACGCCAGTCATTTCCGCCAATCATTTCAAGGAGCCCCATGATGGTCAGCCGCCCCACCCGCATGACCCCGCCGGTCGAATGTGTCCGCCTGTTCGATGCCGCCGCCGGCCTCGACGGCGTGATCGCAATTCACTCGACCGCGCTCGGGCCGGGCGCGGGCGGTTGCCGCCTGTGGCACTATGACGATGTCGATGGCGCGCTCGCCGATGCGCTGCGGCTGGCCGAGGGGATGAGCTACAAGAATGCGCTCGCCGGCCTGCCCTTCGGCGGTGCCAAGGCTGTGCTGCGCCGCCCCGCCGGCTCGTTCGACCGCACCGCGCTCTTCCGCGCCTTCGGCCGCGCGGTCGAGGCGCTCGGCGGGCTCTACGTGACCGCCGAGGATGTCGGCACCACCGTCGCCGACATGCAGGATATCGCAGGCGTCACGCGCCACGTCGCCGGCCTGCCCCCTGCAGGCGGCCGCGCGGGCGGCGATCCCTCGCCGTGGACCGCGCGCGGCGTCTTCGAGGCGATGCAGGCAGCGGCAGCCCACAGGCTGGGCAGCGACCTCACCGGCCTGACCGTCGCGGTGCAGGGTACGGGCAATGTCGGCGCCGACCTCTGCCGCCGCCTCGCCGACGCCGGGGCGCGGCTCGTCATTGCCGATCCGAACCCGGCGCGGCGCGACCGGCTCGCGGCAATCCACGGGGCAGAGGTCGTCCATGTCGACGACATCCTTCGGGTCGAAGCCGACATCCTTGCCCCCTGCGCCCTCGGCGGCGCCCTCAATGCCGAAAGCGTCGGCGGGCTGAAGGCGCGGCTGGTGTGCGGCGCCGCGAACAACCAACTCGCCGAACCGGCGGTCGCCGATCTGTTGATGGCGCGCGGCATCGCCTATGTCCCCGATTATGTCGCCAATGCGGGCGGCATCATCAGCGTGTCGGCCGAATATCTGGGCGAAGACGAAGCCGAGGTTGCGGCGCGCGTGGCGCAGATCGCGCCGCGCGTGACCGCACTCCTCGACCGCGCCGCGCAGGAAGGACGCTCGCCCGCCGTCGTCGCCGACGAGATGGCCGAGGAGGTCATCGCGGCCGGGGCACAGCGCGCGGCCGCCTGAATGCACCGCTTTCGCATCGCCGCGCTCGCCGATCCGCAGTCGCTTCCTCGCATCACCGGCTTCTTCGGGCAGCGCGGCCTCGTCCCCGCGGCGGTTGCCATGCAGACCGGCGACGGCGCGATGCGGCTGCGGATCGACGTGCCCGGCCTCGACGATGGTGCGGCGGCCGTCATCGCATCGAAACTCGGCGCGCTCTTCGCCGTTACCGATGTCGCGATGTCCGACGGCGTGCCCGCCGAATAGGCTATTTCCCCTGCGCTGCGACGACGCGCAGGGTGTTGCCGCTCCACATTTTTTCGATGTCGGCGTCCGAATAGCCCGCGGCTTTCAGCCGTTCGGTGACTTTCGGCAGCGCCGAAATATCCTCAATGCCTTTCAGGCCGCCGCCGCCGTCCCAGTCGGCGCCGAAGCAAATATGATCGACGCCGCCGACCTCGATCGCGCGCAGCACCATCTTCATATAATCCTCGAAATCCGCGGCCCACATCGCCTCGGTCTTGTCGAGTTCGCGCCACTGGCGCGTCAGTTCCGCCTGCGCTTCGGGCGTCATCTCGCCGATATGTTCATATTCGCCGAACAGCTTGGCGCGCGCCGGCGACATGTTCATCTCGGACATGAAGATCGTCGAAATGCACATCGCGCCGCCCTTTTCGGCCAGCTTGCGCAGGCGCCCTTCGTCGAGGTTGCGCGGATGGTCGTGCGCCGACCGCAGGCTCGAATGCGACAGCAGGATCGGATATTTCGACAATTGCAGGATCTGGTCAAAGGTCGCGTCCGACGAATGGCTCGCGTCGATCACGATACCCAGCCGGTTCATTTCGGCCACCCATTGCTTGCCGAGCGGACTCAGTCCGTTCCAGCGCGGCTTGTCGGTCGCGCTGTCGGCAAATTCATTGTTCGCCGAATGGACCGGCCCCGCCAGCCGCACGCCCTTGTCATAGAACTCCTGCAACAGCGACAGATCCTCGCCGAGCGGATAGCTGTTCTCCATCGAC
This sequence comes from Sphingopyxis sp. A083, assembly GCF_001468495.1. Taxonomy (NCBI): domain Bacteria; kingdom Pseudomonadati; phylum Pseudomonadota; class Alphaproteobacteria; order Sphingomonadales; family Sphingopyxidaceae; genus Sphingopyxis; species Sphingopyxis sp. A083. The sequence continues at coordinate 4,986 of NZ_LNSK01000014.1, forward strand.
TTGAAGGCGACGAGCTTGCCTTCCTTGTTCAGCCGCCGCGCATCGTCGGCGGTGCGCGCGGCGCCGATGACGCCGCTGTTGTCGGCGATCATCTTGTCGATCAGGTCGGAGCGTTTGCGCGCATGGGCAAGCGCGGCGGCATAGCCCGCCGCGGTCAGCGGCCCCTGTTCGGTGTAGATGGCAAAGAAGCCGCCATCGAGATTGCCGTCGCGCATCCTTGGAATATCGAGCTGCGACAGGTCGGTCGCCAGATCGTGCCGGTCGGCGAAGTTCCATCCCCGCCGCTCGAAATGAAGCGGCGTGTCGAGATGGGTGTCGAGCACCAGCATCCGGCTGTGCAGCGGCGGCGGCGCCGCTTGCGGCTTGTCGACCGCCGCCGAACAGGCGGATAGCGCGGTGGCGGCGAGCAGAATGGCAATGCGCTTCACTTCTTGTCCTCCACGGGCTTGAGGTCGAGATCCTGATAGTCCCAGCTGAAATCGGCGATCATGCTGACGGGCTTCATCGTCACGCCGGTCACCTTGCCGTCGGCGTCGAGCGCGAAGGTCACATAGGCGGGTTCGATCGCGGGATCGTCGAATTCGGTGACGAAGCTGTCATATTGCCAATGCTTGAGCCGCCCCGCCATGCGCGGGGTCGAGGTGAAGTCGATCGTCAGCCCCTTCGCGCCGTCGGCGATCACGACATCGCCGTACCACGGATCGCGATAGCGCCCCGCATAGCCCGCAGGCTTCAGCGACGGACCGACCTTCGCCGGCGATGCCTTTGCCTGCTTCAGAAATTCGACGCCGCCGGCCAGCCGCGCTTCGAACCAGTCCTGCCATTTCGTCGTCCAGCCATAATCGGGCTGATCCAGATAATGGTCGAGCAGTTCGTAGGTCAGCCCCAGGATCATCCCGCTGTCCTCGCTGTTCATCATGATCGCGAAGCCGACATTCTTGTCGGGGATCATCACGACGCGCGTGATCGAACCGAACACGCCGCCGCTGTGCTGGATGATGCGGTGGCCGCGATAATCCTGCACCTGCCAGCCGAGCGCATAGGCCTGCTGCATCGGCTGCGCGGGTTTCAGGCTGTCGGGCAGTTCGGTGATCGGCATCGGCGTCACCGGGGTCCACATCTGCTTCGCCTGTTCCTCGCTGAACAGCCGTCCGCCGCCAGGCAGCGCGCCATGCGCAAGCTGGATCTTCAGCCACGCCGCCATATCGTCGGCGCTCAGCGCCAGTCCGCCCGCCGGCGCCCCGTTGCGACCCAACTCGTCGCGCTCGTCGAGCGCCTGCTGCGGGCCCAGCCCGCGCAGCGCCCCCGACAGGCGCGCATGCGGCCACGAGCGATTGGGGATACGGAAGCGATCCTCGCTGTCGCTCGTCGCATTCTTCATGCCGCCGGCGCGCAGCACATGCTCGCGGATGAAATCCTCCCAGCGCTGGCCCGTAACCTCCTCGATCAACTGCCCGGCAACGGCATAGAGGATATTGTCGTAGGCATAGGCCGAGCGGAAACTCGTCTTGGGCTTGAGAAAGGCGACGCGCTCGACCGTCTGCTTGCGCGTCAGATAGGTGCGCGGCACGAACATCAGGTCGCCCTGCCCCAGCCCCAGTCCGCTCCGGTGGACGAGCAGGTCGCGGATCGTGATCTCGCGCGTGACCCACGGGTCGTACATGCGGAACCACGGCATATGCTTGATAACCGGATCGTCCCACGCGATCTTGCCCTGATCGACGAGCACCGCCAGCGCGGCGGCGGTCATCGCCTTGCCGGTCGATCCCGTCTGAAAGATGGTTTCGGCGTCGACCGGCGCGCTCTCGCCCAGCTTTCGCACGCCCCAGCCGCGCGCCAGCGTCGTCCGGCCGTCCTCGACGATCGCGATCGACACGCCGACCGCGCCGATCTTCTGGCGCAGCGCCTCGACGCTGTCGCCGATGTCGGCGGGCGGCTCGGCCCAGGCGGGCACCGAAAGGGCGAGCATCAGCGATGCCGCCAGCAGACGCGCGGATTTCATGGACGAACCTCCTGCATGGACGAGGGGCCCCGCTTGACGAGGCGATAGGTGCCGATCCCCAGCAGCGGGACGACGTAAACGGCCAGGAACAGCCAGGCGAGGATGCGGTATCCGCTCGCGATCAGGTCGACGAGGCCGACGCGCGCCGCGACGAACATGCAACCCGCCAGGATCGCCGCGCCGATCAGCGTGCGCCCCGCGGTACCGGGCGCCGCGCGACCGCGCGCCTCGAACGCGCCCGCGATCCGTTCGTTGATCGCATGGATCGCCCCCACCCCGCTTTCGAGCAGCGCGGTGAAGATCATCAGCTGGAACAGCAGATGAAAGCCCGGCACCGCCATCTGCCGCAAAAGAAAGTCGGAGGGCAGCGTCTCTTTGCCGATGCCGGGATAAAAGGCCATCATCGCCACGAAGAACAGGATCGCGGGCAGCATGGTCAGCGGCCCGGCGATCGCGCCCGCGATCAGCGCGTCGCGGCGGCTCGTCAGGTGGCGCAGCACCGGCAGCACGACGACCGCCCCGACGATGTTATAGCTCGCATAGGTGATGCCGCCCGCCATCCATCCGTCCGTCGGCGGTCCGGCCGCGGCGAAACCCGCGCCGATACGGTCGCCAAAGCGGGTCAGCGCAAAGAAGAGGAACAGCGCATAGACCGCATAGATCAGCATCGAGGCATATTTGAACAGGCGCTCGACCCCCGCTTCGCCGAACGCGGTCGCGAACAGGATCGCGGCGGCCAGCACGACCGCTCCCATCAGTTCGGGCCAGCCGAAGGTCGCCGCCCCGATCGCACCGGCCGCGGCGCCGAACACCGCCAGGATCAGCACGACGAAGATAAGATAGGCCGCCTCGAACAGCACCCAGCCGGGACCGAGCAATTGCTGGAAGAAGCTGCGATAGTCATAGGCGTGCAATTGCCGCGCGAGCGCGAAGGTCAGCGCCGCGACGACGCTCCAGATCAGCGTCGCGAGCAGCATCCCGGCGAGCCCGCCCCACGGTCCGGCCGGCACGAAATATTCGGCCAGTTCGCGGCCCGTCGCATAGCCCCCGCCGATGATGACCGCCTTCAGTGCGAAACCGGGCAGCAGAAAGCGCTGAAACCAGCTCCCTCCGCTGCCCGCCTCGCCCACCATCACGCGAGACAGTTTTCGACGAGCGCCGCGAACGCCGCGCCGCCGCGGATCGGATCGGCGACCGGCAGGCCCAGCCGCGCCGCCTCCGCCGCCATCAGCGCCGCGGCCGCATCGGCATCATAGCTCGAGGTGTTGAGGCTGACGCCGCCGCAGCGGATCGCAGTATTGGTCCGACTGCCGAGCCGGATCGTCAGGTCGATCACCTCCTCGATGCTCGGCAGGGCAAAGCTTTCCATGCCCAGGATCACCGTGCGCGTCGGATCGTGGCAGACGACGAACACGTCGGGCTGGCTGCCGTGGAGCAGGCCGAGCGATACCGCGGCATAGGCAGGGTTGAAGATCGACCCCTGCCCCTCGATCAGATCCCAGTGATCGGCAGGCGCGTCGGGGCTCAGCATTTCGGCGGCGCCCGCTTCGAAATCCGACACCACCGCATCCATCGGCATGCCGCCGCCCGCGATCATGATCCCCGTCTGCCCGGTGGCACGGAAATCGGCGTCGATCCCGCGCTCGGCAAAGGCCCGGTGCAGCGCCAGCGCGGTATATTTCTTGCCCAAGGCACAATCGGTGCCGACGGTCAGCAGCCGCTTGCCGCTGCGTTTGCGGCCGTTGCCGATCGGAATCGAAGGCGGCGGGGTGCGAACGTCGATCAGCCGCTGGCCGGTGCGCCGCGCCGCATCGGCGAGCGCGGGAATGCTTGTCAGCCGGACGTGAAGCCCGCTCACGATGTCGAGCCCCGCCTCCATCGCCTCGACGAGCACCGCGACCCAGCTGTCGCCGATGATGCCCCCCTGATTGGCGACGCCGATGACCAGCGAACGCGCGCCCGCCGCCCGCGCCTCGGCCGGCGACAGGCGCGACAGGCCGGTGGTGACGGTGCAGCCGCCGATCCCCCATTCGCCGACGCAGCGGTCGGCGGCCCAGTCGGCAAGGCCAAAGGCGGTCTTGGCATAGCCCGCCTCGGTCGTGTCGCCCAGGAAGAGCAGATAGGGCTGCGGGAGGGTGAGCTGGCTGTCCAGCCGGCCCGTCGGCGCGTTCATAGCTGTCACTCCGCTTTCGTTCAAAAGGCCATGTCGATCGCGACGCCGATTGTGCGCGGCTGCAACGGCGAGATCGACAGGAAGCTCGGCTGGTTCAACCCGTCCGCCATCGTCGAGCGCGCCATCTCGCCCTTGTTGTCGAACAGGTTACGCGCATAGGCGCGCAGCGTCCAATGGCCGTCCCACGTCACCGACGCATTCAGATCGACCGAGGTATAGGGCTCGGCGCGCGCGGTCAGCGGATCGCTTTCGACCAGCGACAGGCGGCTGCTCGCGTGGCGGATGCCGGCGCCGAAGCTGCCCTTGGCGTTGCCGCCCAGCGCAAAGTCGTAGTCGGCGCGCAGCGCGCCGCTGAACTTCGGCACCGCGGGCAAACGGTCGCCCTTCGCCCCGCTGATTTCGGGGACATCCTCGCTCAGCGAGGCGTCGGTGTAGCTGCCGGTCGCGCTGATCGTCAGGCCGGGCGCGGGGCGAAAGGCGATGCTACCTTCGAAACCCTTGCTCGTTGCCTTGCCGCCGTTGGCGCCGCCATTGACCCCGCCGAACGAGCGGACGACCTGAATGTCCGTCCAGTCCATCCAGAAAGCGGCAACGTCGACCGTTACCATCCGATCGGCCAGATCGGCCTTCAGCCCGACCTCATAGTTGGTCATGCGGTCGGCGGAAACCGTCGGCGGCACATTGGGAACGATGACGTTCGGGCCGCCCGGACGATAGCCGGTGGCGACGCGGCCATAGAGCATCGCATCCTTGTTGATGTGAAATTGCGGGCTGACCGAAAAGGTCCAGACGCTCTCTGCCGAGCTTCCCGGATCGTCGGCCTGGGGCACGATCGCGCCCGAACTGATCTGGCGGAACGTCTGCTTGTTGCGCGCCCAGCGCAGCCCGCCCGTCACGTCGAACTGTTCCGCGAGTTTCAGCGTCGCATTGCCGAAGATCGCATATTCCTTGTAGGTCGCGGGCAACCCGACGATCGCCAGCGGATCGAGCCCGGCGATAGGATCGCCGCTCATGTCATAGGACCGCACAAGCTGCGCGTTGCTCGTCTTCTCGTCGGTGAAAAAGCCGCCGATCATCCATTCGAACCGCCCGCCGCTTGGCGAGGTCAGCCGGACTTCCTGTGTCCATTTCTTGAGCCCGAGGTCGAGGTAAAAGGGCGTGATGCCGGGATCGACCGCGCCATCGGTCAACAGCGGAAAGAGCACGCCGAAGGCATAGCTCGCATCCTGCACCTGACGGCTCTTAGTCTTGCTGTAGGTGGTCGCAGAGGTCAGCGTTGCCGCGCCGAAATCATAATCGATCGTCGCCGAATAATAATCGAGCGAGATATCATAGGATTCGGGGACATAATTGTTGAACGAATGGCCGTTGCCGAGCCGGTTGCCCGCAAGGTCTGCGGCATAGAGGCCATTGCCGTCCGAATTGAGCGACTGCCAGATGCCCGCCAGCTTGACGCTCAATTGCGGCGTCGGTTGCCACAGCAGCGCCGCGCGGCCGCCGCGCTGTTCGAAATCATTCTGATCGGTCAGCCCGGCATTGTTGACGCTGTCGACCCAGCCCGGGCTCTTGCGCCAAGCGAAACTGCCGCTGATCGCCAGCGTGTCCTGCGCGATCGGGACATTGACATAGGTTTGCGCGCCCCAGCCGAGACCGCCTGCACCCTTGATCGAAAAGCCCTCGAGCCCGGCGCGAACGCGGAATTCATGCGTGTCGGGCTGCACCGTGACATATTTGACAAGGCCGCCGATCGAACTCGCGCCATACAGGGTACCCTGCGGCCCCTTCAGCACTTCGACGCGGTCGAGGTCATAGGGCATCAGGTCGATGGTGAAGGCGCCCGAGCGATTGTAGATCGCGCTCGATCCGACCGGCGCATCGTCGAGGTAGATGCCGACCGTCTGCGCCGAACTGAGCGGTGCGACGCCGCGCAGCGTGATCGTCGTCTGCCCCGGCGTGCCGCCGTTGCTCACATTCATGCCGGGAACATAGCCGGCATAATCGACGAGCGAGGCCGAACCCTGCTGCTGAATATCCTCACCGCCGACGACGCTGATCGAAATCGGCACGTCCTGCACATTCTGCACGCGCTTCTGAGCGGTGACGACGATCTCGCCGCTATATTCCGCGCCGCCCGCTTCCTGCGCCTGCACCGGCATCGCCACCGCGAGCGCCGCGATGCTGCTTGCAATCCAAAGACCCTGTTTCATCGCCTTACCCCCACACTTGCGCGAGCAGGCGGCGGAAATTGCCCCCAAGCACCGCGCGGATGTTATCGTCCGAATAGCCGCGACGGATCAGTTCCTCGGTCAGGTCGAAGACCTTGAGCGGGTGGTCGAAACCGTCGATGTCGATCTTGTCGCGAAAGGCATAGCTATCCTTGTAGCTTGCCTTCAGCGCCGCATATTCCTCCGGCGCCATGTCGTCATAGCCGTTGAGGTCGGCGTCGGAGCCGATACCGACATGCTCGATCCCGACCAGCTTGGCGACATGGTCGATATGATCGGCCATATGGCCGACGTTGGTGGGGTCGCTCGCGCGGACGAACATCCGTACCCCGGTGATCCCCATGACCCCGCCCTTGGCGGCGAGCGCCTTGATCGCCTCGTCGGTCTTGACCCGCGGATGATCGACCAGCGCGCGCGCATTGCTGTGGGTAATCGCGATCGGCCCCTTGGCGAGCGCGATCGCGTCGAGCGTGGTGCGGTCGCCGCAATGCGATACGTCGATCAGCATCTTCGCCTGTTCCATCGCGTCGATGATCGCGGCGCCATAGTCGCTGACCCCGCCGTCGACCCGGTCGGTGCTGCCCGACCCGATGCGGTTCTGGCTGTTGTAGGTCAGTTGCGCGCAGCGCAGGCCCAGCCGGCGAAATACCGCGACATCCTCGACGCTGTCGAACTGGTCGGCATTCTGGATGCCCATGATGACCGCGCATTTGCGCATCGCCTTTGCGCTGTCGAGGTCATCGACGGTGTCCACGAGCGAAAAGACATGGCCGTTGCGCCCGACGAAGCCCTGCCACCCCGCCATATATTCCATCGCCTGCGCCCGCGCATCGGGACCGCCAAGGCCGAAGCTGTTGTGAAAGCCGGTGATGCCGCTCGCCCGAAACTCCGCCGCCTCGGCATCGCTGAGGCGGTGCGCGATATAATCGGGGGCCATCGTGATCTTGAGCGGCGCGAGCATGTCGATCACCAGCGAGGCGGCAACCAGATCGACCGCGCGCTTCGAATAGCTGCGCGCCGGCGCCGCCGCGAAGGCATAGGCACCGCGCCCGATCATCGGCGCTGCGATCGTCGCAGACAAGGCTGTCCCGACCGCGCCCGCCACAAAGGCGCGGCGCGTCGCCGGGAATGACGCGGTCATTCCACCCTCCACCTCAAGAAAATTTCATTTTCAAGACTATTGTCCTAATCAGAAAATTGTCAACCCATTTAGGACAGGAAAATTATATCAGCCGCCACCCCACAGGCTCGGCGGACAATGGATCATGCCGTCGCGATAGGTGACGCCGGGCTCGCGGTCGCGCGCGAGGAAGGTCGGTCCGTCGAGGTCGACGATGTCGCAGAGCTGCCCCACGAGGTAGGATGGCGCCATCGACAGGCTGGTGCCCATCATATTGCCCACCATCACGTCGAGCCCCAGCCGCCGCGCCTGCCGCGCGATCGCCAGCCCCTCGGTCAGCCCGCCGCACTTGTCGAGCTTGATATTGACGACGTCGAAGCGCCCGACGAGCGATGCGGTGTCGGCGAGCGACAGCGCGCTTTCGTCGGCAACGAAGGGCAAGGGCCGCTTGACACCGTCGAGGTCGGCCTCGCGCCCGCGCCGCAGCGGCTGTTCGAGCTGCGCAATGCGGTGCGCGACGAGCAGCGGCAACAGATCGCCCAGCGTGGCGCGGTCATAACCCTGATTGGCATCGACGCCGATCCACGCATGCGGCCGCGCCGCGCGGATCGCGGCGATGCGCGCCGCATCAAGGTCGACCTCGCCCGTCAGCTTCACCTTCACCGGCGCGTGCGGGTCGATCGCCAGCGCGGCGGCCGCCATCTCTTCGGGGCTGTCGGCGCCGAGCGTCAGCGTCGAGCGCAGCGCGCGCGGCGGGTCGAGCCCGGCCAGTTCCCAGACGGGCTTGCCCGCGCGCCGGGCCTCGATATCCCAGAAGGCGCAGTCGATCGCGTTGCGCGCGCCGCCGGGGGGCATCAGGTGCTGCAGATTCGCGCGCGTCGCGCCACCTTCGATCGCGGGCCGCACCCGCGTCGCTTCGGCGAGCATATGGTCGATATCGTCGCCGAGGTAATAGACCCCCGCCCCCTCGCCGCGGCCCTCAAAGCGGCCGTCGGACAGGGTGGCGACGAGCAGCGCGGTCTCGGTGAACTCATGGCCCGCGATGCGGAACGGCTGGTGATAGGGAAAACGCTCGACCCGAAGGTCGAGCGTCAGTCCGGTCATGACATCGGCCGTCATCAGTAGACCATGCCGAAGCCATAGAGGTGGAAGTGCAGCGTCACCCAGACGAGCACCAGCGCCGACAGCAGCAACAGCACCGCCCCCAGCTTCATCGTCCAGCGGCGCTTGTCCTTGATGCACAGCCACAGGTGCCAAGCACTCGTCGCCAGCAGGCCAAGACTGGCGATCGGCGTCAGCACGCGCAGCAGGATGATCAGCCAGTCGAGCGGACCGCCGACGCTGCCGATATCGCCCGAGAAGGTGGCGATGAACATCGCCCATCCGGCGACCGCCGCGATGACGAGCCACGCGAACAGCCGCGACAGCCGCCACGCGCGCCGCGCCGGACCTTCGAGCGCAAAGGCCGCGCCATAATTGCGGCGAACCAGCGCGCGCACCGGCCATGCGAGCGCCGCGAGCAGCACGAGCAGCAGCGCCGCGATCAGCGCCGGGTTCAGCCAGGCGACATTTTCGCCCGCCGGGGCGGGCCAGAAGACCATGAACGGCGATGCAGCATCAAGGCTCAGGCGCACGACGCGTCCGTCCTTGACCTCGGCAGCGAGCCGTTCGCCGGTGCCCGTGTCGCGCCACACAAAGGGTTCGACCTCGACCCAGTCGCGCGGTCCCGCGCTCAGCCCGTCGAGCGCGGGCATCGCGATCTTGCCGTCGGTTCCGACCACGATCTGCGCCTGGCCGAGCAGGCCGAACAGGCTCATGAAATTGGTGAAGGAGCCGCGGCTCGACACATAATGGCCGGCCAGCATCGCGGCATGGTCGCGCGCGGTCTTTTCGTCGACCTGTCCGGGCTTGGGCGTGCCGGGCAGATAGCGGTCGGCGAACTGGTGGAACAGCGCGCTGCGGATCGCGCCCGCCGCGCCTTCCTTGCCGGGGCTGTTCATCGACACGAACAGGCCGATGTCCGAATCGGGGAACAGCCACAGATAGCTGTGGAACCATTCGGTATCGCCGCCGTGCGCGATAGCGCGATGCCCGTTGACCCATTGTTCGTAGAAGCCGAGCGCCATGCTGTTGAGCGGGCCGACGCCGGGCGCCTTGTAATCGTGCATCAGCTTCGCCGTCTCGGGCTTCAACAGCACGCCGCCGTTGTTCAGATGAGCCATCATGAACTTGCCCATGTCGCCGCCCGACGCCGACAGGCTGCCCGCGGGCGCCGGCACGACGATTTCGAAGGGCTTCGCCTTGTCGGTCATCACGCGGTAGCCGCTCGACATGAAGGGCGCGAGCGCGGCCGGCAGCGGCTGGCGGAAGCTCGCATATTTCATGCCCAGCGGCGCAAAGATGTGCCGGTCGATATAATCATCGAACGATTCGCCGCTGGTGCGCTGAACGATGTATCCCGCCAGCGCGGTCGCATAGTTGGAATAGGCGGGCGTGCTTCCCGGCGCAAACACCCGCGCGGGCAGCGCTTCGCGCGCATAATCCTTCAGCGGCATCACCGCCTTGGGATCGCTGCTGATCAGATAGCGGATCGATTCTTCAAAGCCCGCGGTGTGCGTCATGATATTGCGCAGCGTCACCGGCTTGCCCTCGAAGGGCGGAATCTTGAAATCGAGATAGGTGTTCACATCCTTGTCGAGATCGAGCTTGCCGGCTTCGACAAGCTGCATCACGGCGGTCCAGGTAAATAGCTTGGACACCGAACCGGGGCGGAACAGCGTCGTCGCGGGATCAACGGGCTTGCGCGACGCGACATCGGCAAAGCCATAGCCCTTCTGCAGCACCGTGCCGCCGCCGCGCACCACGACGACAACCGCACCGGCGACCTCGCCGCGCGCGAGCGCATAGGGCATGAAACCGTCGAGCCACGCCTCGACATCGGCGGCGTCGAGCTTGGCTGCGCCCGCAGGTGGCGGCGGCACGGCCGGCGCCTGCTCCGCCGGCTTGGCGGCGATCTGCTGCACCGGCCCCTGCGCGGCCAGCGGGACGGCCGCCAGCACTCCCAATCCTATCATCAGCTTGCGAAGGAAACGCATCGCTTTATCCCCCTTATCCGGCGCGCCGCGCGACATGCTTGCAGCGAGCCGCGAGACGCCTTACCAAGGGTCAGCAATAAGTGACCCAATGCGGACATAATGATCCTGATTGGAAAATTGTCAAATGAGGAATGGACCGACCCGATGACATCCCGATCGAATCCCCCGACGCTCGGCGAGGTCATGCGGGGAATTCGCACCCGAAACGGCTGGACGCTCAAGGAAATGAGCGCGCGCTCGGGCATTCCGGTATCGACGCTGTCGAAGGTCGAACATGACCGGCTGACGCTCAGCTACGACAAGCTGCAACAGCTCAGCCAGCGGCTCAATATCCGCATGTCCGACCTGTTTGCCGAGGATGCGGAGGACAGCGCGCCGCGCGTTACCGGCCGGCGCAGCGTCGGCACGATCGACACCGCGGTTCGCGTCACCACCGACAATTACGACTATCATTATCTCTGCACCGACCTGCGGCAAAAGCGCATGATCCCGATCATCACGCGCATCCGCGCGCGCAGTGCGAGCGAATTCGGCGAGCTCGTCCACCACCAGGGCGAGGAGTTCATCTATGTCATCGAAGGGCGGATCGAAGTGCACAGCGAATTCTATGATCCCGTGGTCCTCGACGCGGGTCAGGGCATCTATATCGATTCGTCGATGGGCCATGCCTATGTCGTTGCCGACGGCTGCGACGAGGCGCTGGTCCTCGGCGTCTGCTCGAGCGCCGACGAAGGGCTCATGGATTCGCTGATGAGCCTCCATGCATAGGCGCTCGCCTTTCGTCGCGGCGCTGCTCGCCAGCTCGCTGCTCCTTTCGGCCTCGGCCGGCGCGCGCGGCGCGGCCCCTGCCTATGACGTCGTCATCCGCGGCGGCACTATCTACGACGGTTCGGGCGCCGCCCCCGTCGCTGGCGATATCGCGCTGAAGGGCGACCGTATCGTCGCGGTCGGCACCGTCGCGGGCAGCGGCCGGACCGAAATCGACGCAAAGGGCATGGCCGTCGCGCCGGGCTTCATCAACATGCTGAGCTGGGCGACCGAATCGCTGATCGCCGACCCACGCAGCCTCAGCGACATCCGCCAGGGCGTGACGCTCGAAGTGATGGGCGAAGGCTGGTCGATGGGCCCGTTCAACGCGACGATGAAGGCGCAGGAGACCGAGCGTCAGGGCGATATCAAATATGACATCAGCTGGACGACGCTGGGCGATTATTTCGCCTATCTCGAAAAGCGCGGCATTGCGCCCAATGTCGCGAGTTTCGTCGGCGCGGCGACAGTGCGCGTGCACGAACTGGGCGAAGGCGATGTCGACCCCACCCCCGAACAGCTCGCGCGGATGCGCGCGCTCGTCCGTCAGGCGATGGACGAAGGCGCGCTGGGGGTCGGCAGCTCGCTGATCTACGCCCCCGGCTCCTATGCCGAGACCGACGAACTCGTCGCGCTGACCAGCGAGGCGGCGCGCTGCGGCGGCATGTATATCAGCCATATGCGCTCGGAGGGCGACCGGCTGGAGGAAGCGGTCGACGAACTGATCGCCATCGCGCGCCGGTCCGGCGCACCCGCCGAAATCTATCATCTCAAGATGGCGGGCCGCGCGAACTGGGACAAATTCGCGCCCGTCGTCGCCAAGATCGAGGCGGCGCGCGCCGCGGGAACACGGATCACCGCCGACATGTACACCTATACCGCGGGCGCCACCGGGCTCGACGCCGCCATGCCGACCTGGGTTCAGGCGGGCGGACTGGAAGCGTGGATCGAGCGGCTGAAGGATCCGGCGATCCGCGCCCGCGTCGCGGCCGAAATGAAAAAGCCGGGCAGCGACTGGGAAAATCTCTACATCGGCGCGGGTGCCGACAAGATGATCCTGACCGGCTTCAAGAATGACGCGCTCAAGCCGCTCACCGGCAAGACGCTGGCCGAAGTGGCGGCGATGCGCGGAAAATCACCCGAAGAAACCGCAATGGACCTCGTCGTCGAGGATGGCTCGCGCGTCGGAACCGTCTATTTCCTGATGTCCGAAGACAATGTCCGGCGCCAGGTCCAGCTTCCCTGGATGAGCTTCGGCTCGGATGCCGCGTCGCAGGCAGCCGAAGGCGTGTTCCTGAAATCGGGCGCCCACCCGCGCACCTACGGCAATTTCGCGCGCCTGCTCGGCCGCTATGTTCGCGACGAAAAGCTGATCCCGCTCGAAGAGGCGGTGCGGCGGCTGACCTCGCTCCCCGCGGGCAACCTCAACCTTCAGGATCGCGGTGCGCTGCGTCCGGGCTATTTCGGCGATGTCGTGATCTTCGATCCCGCGACCGTTGCCGACCGCGCGACCTTCGAAAATCCGCACCAATATGCGACCGGCGTGCGTGATGTGTTCGTCAACGGTACCGCGGTGCTGCGCGGCGGCGACCCGACCGGCGCGACCCCGGGCAAAGCGGTACGCGGATCGGGCTGGAAACGCTGCTCCTGATCGCGCGCGCGTTGACCGGCGGTAATTGACTGGCGGCGGCCGAAGCCGCCGCCGGCCCGTTCAATTCTGTCCGTTCAATTGGATTCGCTCTGATCGGCGCCGTCGGCGGGCGCTTCGGACGGCGGGGCGGCGGCGCGCGCCTTGCGCATCGCTTCCATTTCGGCCTTGTCGACGAAGCCGTCGCCATTGGTGTCAAGACGCTTCATCAGCGCATCGACCCGCTCGGGCGTCGCCATCGATGGCTCGCCCATGCGCTCGGCGCGCATCTGCATCATCTTGGCGATCTCGTCCTTGTCGAGCTTGCCGTCGCCATTGGCATCCATCATCGCGAACATGCGTTCGCCATTATGCGCCGGCGGCTGCGCATGCGCGGCCGGAATCGCGAGCATCAGCGGCGCAGCAATCGTCAGAAATTTCCTCACATTGTGTCCTTCACTATGGGCGGCAAAGCGCCGGGCACCCCGCGGCTCAATGGCCCATCGATTGTCGCAAAACTATATCAGTTGCGCCGTGGTGCCGCAGTCACGCGCCAAAGCGCCGTGCCGTCAGGGCGTCAGCACGACCTTCCCGACCACCTCGCGCCGTTCGAGCATCGCAAAACCGGCGCGCCAATCGGCAAGGTCGAGCACGGCGTGGACATGGGGGCGGATCGCCCCGCTCTCCGCCAATGCGTCGATCGCGGCGATATTCTCGGCCCCGCGCTCGGGAAAGCGGCGGCCATATTCGCCCGCGCGCACCCCGACGACCGAAAAGCCCTTGATCAGCGGGATATTGACCGAAATCTCGGGAATCCGCCCCGACGCAAAGCCGACAACCAGCAAGCGGCCGCCAAAAGCGATGCAGCGCGTCGATTCGTCGAACACATCGCCGCCGACCGGATCGAAGATGACATCGGCGCCCTTCCCTCCCGTCAACGCCTTTACCGTCTCGCGAAAACCCGGCGCCGCCTCGATCACCGCCTCGGGCGCGTAAAGCGCGGCGATGGCGTCGCGCTTTGCGGCGCTGCTCGCCACCGCAATCACCCGCGCGCCCAGCCCGCGCGCCAGATCGACCGTCGCCAGGCCCACGCCGCCCGCCGCGCCGTGGACCAGCACCCAGTCGCCGGGCGCGACCCGCGCGCAGCGGACGAGCGCGACATAAGCCGTCAGATAGGCGACCGGACAGGCCGCCGCCGCCGCCCAGTCGAGCGCGGCGGGCTTGCGCCGCAGCGTCGCCGCCGGGACGATGCAATATTCGGCCATTGCGCCGAAACGATTGCCGCCGATCACCGCATCGCCGGGCGCCGAGCCTTCGACGTCCGCACCCACCGCGTCGACCTCGCCCGAAAACTCCAGTCCCGGCACGAAAGGCAGGTCGGGTTTGAGCTGATAGGCGCCGCGCGTCATCAGCAGGTCGGGAAAATTCACCGCCGCCGCGCGCACCCGTACCCGCACCTCGCCCGGCCCGGGTTCGGGCACCGGCAGGTCTGCGATCGCGCAACCCGCGTGATCGGGGGCCAATCGGCTCACTTGCAGCGCGCGCATGAAAATCCTTTCCTACAATATTCCAATATGGTTCGTTTTGATATCTCAATGAACCACAGGAGCGAATCATGTCCCTTGCCGACCTGCCCCGCCTTGCCATCGACGCGTTGATCGATGCCGTCATCGACCGCGAAGGCGGATATGTAAACCACCCCGCCGATCGCGGCGGTCCGACGCGCTGGGGGGTCACCGAGGCGGTGGCGCGGGCGCAGGGCTATGCGGGGCCGATGCGCGATCTGCCCCGTGCCGAGGCGGCCAACATCTATCGCCGCATCTATTGGCTGCGCCCCGCCTTCGATCGTGTCGCCGCGCGCGCGCCGCGCATTGCGGCCGAACTGTTCGATACCGGCGTCAACATGGGCACCGCGATCGCCACTGGCTTTCTCCAGCGCGCACTCAACGCGCTCAACCGTACGGCGCGCGATTATCCCGACATTACCGTCGACCGCGCCATCGGCCCGCGCACGCTGTCGGCGCTCGACGGTTTTCTGAAAGCGCGCGGCAAGGGCGGCGAGACCGTGCTGCTGCGCGCGATGGAGGCGCTGCAGGGCGAACGCTACATCGCGCTCGCCGAACGCCGCCCGAGCCAGGAGGCCTTTCTCTACGGCTGGCTCGCGAACCGCATCGGCGGCGGCTGACGGGTATCATCATACCGAAACGTACCGTGAACTTTGACAACTTCCAGCAAAAGGATCTGCAAATATGAGCATCATCGAAGGCCTGATCGGCCCCGTCGCCAAGCTGATCGACAAGATCATCCCCGACCCCGAAGCGCGCGACCGCGCCAAGCTCGAACTGCTGAAGCTCGAGGGCAGCCAGGAAATGGAGGCCATCAAGACACGGATGACCGCGATCGTCGCCGAAGCGAACAGCACCGACCCCTGGACCAGCCGCGCGCGGCCCAGCTTCCTCTACGTCATGTATACGCTGCTTCTATGGGCGATCCCGATGGGCCTGATCGCCGCGACGCGCCCCGACATGGCAAAGGGCATCGCAGAGGGCATGAACGCCTATCTCGCCGGCATCCCCGAACCGCTCTACGCGCTCTTCGGTACCGGCTACCTCGGCTACACCGCCGCCCGCGCGTGGGGGAAAGCGAAAGGGGTGGAGGGCTGAACCTTTCCAGGCCCTACTCTTAATTGTGTGTCCCCGCGAAGGCGGGGACCCATCTCCCGCCGGCTCGTAATTGCACTGCCGGATGATGGAGCCCCGCCTTCGCGGAGATACAGGTCGCTATTAACTGGCCGCTCTTTCTTCCACCACTGCCGCCAGCTTCGCCAGCGACGACGTCAGCCCCGCTTCATGATCCTTCGCCGAAATCCCCGGCGGCACATGATGCGCATCGACCGTGACCAGCGTCCCGCCGCCCTTGCGCGACAGATACCAGTGCATCGCCATCGTGCCCGAAAAGCGGGGATCATCCGACACGAATTCGACCTCCCACACGATCAGCCGCCCGTCATCGAGCACCGGGATGTGCACCGCGACCAGATCGCTGTCATCGTCGCTCTTGGTCTCGACATCGGGGTCGTCGAAGGTCAGGCGCAGGCGGAACCCGCCGCCCTCGCGCAGATCGCTGTGCTCGAATTCGCCCGTCGCGCCCTCGGGCGGTAGCCAGCGCGCCAGTTTTTCGGCGCTGGTAAAGGCCGCGAACACATCGACCAGCGGCGCCGCGATCAGCCTCTCGGCATGATCGGTGCGCCGCGCCTTCTTTGTCGGTTTCACGTCCTACCGTTTCAGGCGAGCGCGGCTTTGACCGCCGCGATGGCTTCGTCCGCCGCGCCGCCGTTCGGGCCGCCGCCCTGCGCCATGTCGGGACGGCCGCCGCCGCCCTGCCCGCCGAGCGCCGCGACCGCGGCCTTGACCAGATCGACCGCGCTATGGCTGCCCGTCTTGTCGTCGGTCACGCCAACCGCGACCGACGCGCGGCCATCATTGACCGCGACGAGCATCGCGACGCCGCTGCCGACCTGTTTCTTGAGGCCGTCGACCGTGCCGCGCAGTTCCTTGGGATCGAGCCCCTCGACGACCTGCGCCAGAAAGGCGACATCGCCGACCTGTTCGACCGCCGGACCCGCCGCCGCTCCGCCGGCCGCACCGCCGCCGCCAAGCGCCAGCGCCTTCTTCGCGTCGGCCAGCTCGCGTTCGGCCTTCTTCAGCGCCTCGGCCATCGCGGCAACGCGCGCCGGCACCTCGTCGGGCGAGGTCTTGAGCGCCGCCGCCGCCGACTTCAGCGCCTCGTCGCGGCCCAGCAACCACTGGCGCGCCGCCTCGCCGGTCAGCGCCTCGATCCGACGGACGCCCGACGAAACCGCACTTTCGCTGATGATCTTGAACAAGGCGATGTCGCCCAGCGCCCGGACGTGCGTACCGCCGCACAGTTCGACCGAATAGCTATGCTCGCCGCCCTTGCCCATGCTGAGCACGCGCACCTCGTCGCCATATTTCTCGCCGAACAGCGCCATCGCTCCCGCCGCGATCGCATCCTCGGGGGTCATGAGCCGCGTCGAGACGGGTTCGTTCGCCCGGATCTGCGCATTCACATCGGCTTCGATCTGGACGATTTCCTCCGGTGTCAGCGCCTTGGGGTGCGAAAAGTCGAACCGGAATCGGTCTTCGGCAACCAGGCTGCCCTTCTGCGTGACATGCGCGCCGAGCCGATTGCGCAGCGCGGCGTGGACAAGGTGCGTCGCGCTGTGGTTGGCGCGGATGCGATCGCGGCGCGCGGCATCGACCGACAGATGCACGGTGTCGCCGACCTTCAGCCTGCCCGCCTCCAGCTTCGCCTGATGCGTGTGCAGCCGGCCGAGCGGCTTGCCGGTGTCCTCGACATTGGCCTTGGCGCCATCCAGCGTCGTGATCGTTCCCGCATCGCCCATCTGGCCGCCGCTTTCGCCATAGAAGGGCGTCTGGTTGGTCAGCACGACGACCGTGTCGCCGGCTTCGGCGGCCTCGACCGGCTGGCCGTCCTTGACGATCGCGATCACCTCACCCTCACCCTCGGTCGAGGTGTAGCCGGTGAATTCGGTGCTGCCGTTGGCTTCGGCAAGGTCGAACCAGATTTCGTCCGACGCCTTTTCGCCGCTGCCCTTCCATGCCGCGCGCGCCGCCGCCTTCTGCTGCGCCATCGCCGCATCGAAGCCCGATCGGTCGACTGCGATGCCCTGCGCGCGCAGCGCGTCTTCGGTCAGGTCATAGGGAAAGCCGAAGGTGTCATAGAGCTTGAACGCGACATCGCCGGGCAGCGTCGCGCCCTGGCCCATGCCCACGGTCGCCTCGTCGAGCAGCCGCAGCCCCTTGTCGAGCGTCTGGCGGAACTTGACCTCCTCACGCTCCAGCGTCTCGGCAATCAGCGCCTGCGCGCGGATCAGCTCGGGATAGGCCGCGCCCATCTCGGTCGTCAGCGCCGGAAGCAGCCGGTACATCAGCGGATCCTTGGCGCCCAGCAGATGCGCGTGCCGCATCGCGCGCCGCATGATCCGGCGCAGCACATAACCGCGCCCTTCGTTCGACGGCAGCACACCGTCGGCGATCAGGAAGCTCGATGCGCGCAGATGGTCGGCGATGACACGGTGACTTGCCTGGCTTCCGCCCGCGGCGGCAACGCCGGTCAGGTCGACCGACGCGGCGATCAGCGCCTTGAACGTGTCGATGTCGTAATTGTCGTGGACGCCCTGCATCACCGCCGCGATGCGTTCCAGCCCCATGCCCGTGTCGATGCTCGGGCGCGGCAGGTCGACCCGCTGCCCATCCGGCATCTGCTCATATTGCATGAACACCAGATTCCAGATCTCGATGAAGCGGTCGCCATCCTCTTCGGGCGATCCCGGCGGGCCGCCCCAGATATGGTCGCCATGGTCGTAAAAGATTTCGCTGCACGGCCCACACGGGCCGGTGTCGCCCATCGACCAGAAATTGTCGCTCGTCGGGATGCGGATGATCCGCTCTTCGGGAAGGCCCGCAATCTTGCGCCACAGGTCGAACGCCTCGTCGTCGGTGTGATAGACGGTCGCGGTCAGCTTGTCGGCGGGCAGGCCCCAGGTCTTGTGAACCAGCGTCCAGGCATGGTCGATCGCCTGTTCCTTGAAATAGTCGCCGAAGGAGAAATTCCCCAGCATTTCAAAGAATGTATGATGCCGCGCGGTGTAGCCGACATTGTCGAGGTCGTTGTGCTTGCCGCCGGCGCGGACGCATTTCTGCGACGACGCGGCCGTGCTGTACGGACGCTTCTCCAGCCCGGTGAAGACATTCTTGAACGGCACCATGCCCGCGTTAACGAACATCAGCGTCGGGTCGTTGAACGGCACCAGCGGTGCCGACGGTTCGATATGGTGGCCGGCCCCGGCAAAATAGTCGAGGAACGAGCGGCGGATGTCGTTGGTCGATGTCATGCGCGCGATCTAGTGCCGGATCGTCCGTTACTCAAGCACAGACGCGCAGCATTAGCGTTGGCAGAGCTGGTCGAGCTGCTGCCCGGTCAACCCCTGCTGGTTCACCAGCGCCTGCGAGATGAACTGCACATCATATTGGGCGATGCGATATTCGCCTTCGCGAACGCGCTGCACCAATATCCCGCCGCACGTTCCGGCAATCCCCGGATGATCGTCGAGCACCGAAAACAGGACATAGGCGCCGGGATAGGCGGCTCCGTCCGGATTGTTGCTCCACGCGACGAATTGCGGCGTCATCGATCCGTCGCCGGTCTGGAACTGCGTGGCGCCGGCATGCAGGTTTGCCCAGTCCTTCGGCGTGATTTCCGCCAGTGGGTCCATCATCGCGATCCCGGCCTGATCGCCGCGATCGAGCCGGTCGAGGAAGCGGGTCACAAAGCTGGTCGCCGCCGCCGTATCGGCGTCGCTCGCCTTCCAGTCCGCTGGAACGGGCTTGTAGGGATCGGTCGCGGGATCGTAGCAGAAGAATTTCTGCCGCAGGTTTTCGATCATCATGACATTGCGGGCCGTATCGACGCGGCTGTCGAAATTATACCGGCCGAAACGCACCTTCATCTTGCCGCAGCGCTGCGCCGCAATCCGCTGGACCTCTTCCATCGTCGTCGTCAGCCGCGCCGCCTCGATATCGGCGACATCGGCGCTGAAACCACCCTCCGCCAGCTTCTCGACGCGGATTGCGGGCTCTCCCGCCGCCGCAAGCAACAGCGCCAATACCAGACCAGCCATAACCCCGAACTCCCCCCGTCATCCGTCGGCCGGATGAAAGCGGGTCGATATTGCGGACAACGGACGCGCGCCGCAAGTCCGATGTCGGCTGGCTCAGCGCCGCTGCGCTCAAAAGGCGGTCGCGATGCCCTTGCCCAGATAGCAGGGAAGCTGATGCAGCACGTCGGCCTTGGGCACCCCGTCCTCGATCAGGTCAGGCGGCACTTCCGACGTATCGACGCGCACGACGGTGAAGGCGGCACCGGGCGCGCTGCGATGGACGACGACATAGCCGCAATCCAGCGTGCCATCCTTGCGATCGCCGCGAAAATCGAAAGCGGCATACAGGCCGGGCGGCTGCCCCGCCGGGTCGGCATACCAGGTCAGGCGCAGGATGCGCAGCGTGCCGTCGGCCCACAGCGCGGTTCGCTTGCGCAGGTTCATCTCCCATTCCAGCCGCGGGTTCGACGCCTGAAACGAGAGGCGCAGCATCGCATAGGCCGCCTCATAGTCGCGCTTGGCCAGCGCCATCGTGAACCCGGCGAAGCGGTCGATCGCGCCTTCTTCATCGGCTGGGGCGGGCTCGAAGCTCTTGCCCTCGGGTGCCACGACGTCGCGCTCGACCTCGGGCCCGAGAACGGGTGGTGCGGCCGCCGCCGGGCTCGCTGCAGCGAACAGCGCGAGCAGCAGCAGCCCGCCGAACCGGCGATCAAAAGACAAAATAATCGCCCCCGCGTTCGCGCGCGCGCTGCCAGGCGGGGCGCGCGTGGCACGCCGCGACGAAGGCGGCGAGGCGCGGATAGCGATCGGCACCGTTCATCGCGGCAACCTCGGCCGGGAAGCTCAGCATGATGTCGGCAGCCGACAGGCGATCGCCGATGAAATGCCCGGCGTCGCCGATCTCGCTTTCGAGATAGGCGAAATGCGCGCCGAGCTGTTCGTCGATCCGCGGCCGCAGCGGCGCCGCAGCGTCGCCGAGGCGGGCGACGTAGAGATTGAGGAGAACAGGAGTCATGGCCGAACCTTCGGCAAAGTGCAGCAGCTCGAGGTGCCGGACATGATCGTCGGTGCCGCGCGGCGGGACCAGGGCGTCACCGCCATGGCGCTCGCACAGATATTCGACGATCGCGCCCGATTCCTGGATCACCCGTCCATCGTCCTCGAGCAGCGGCGATTTGCCGAGCGGATGGACGGCTTTCAGCTCGGGCGGCGCGAGGTTGGTCACCGCGTCGCGCTGATAGTGGCGGATTTCGTATGGAGCGCCGATTTCCTCAAGCAGCCACAATATGCGCTGCGAGCGGCTGTTGTTCAGATGGTGGACGATCAAGCTCATCGCATTCTCCTCTTATCCGCGCCAATATCCGTTGCGATCGATCAGCGCCGCCAGCTCGCGCACCAGCTTGGCGCCGACAATCGCGGTCACGCTGCCGATATCGCGGCCCGGATGATGTTCGACGATGTCCGCGCCGACGATCGGCGCGCACTGCCGGTGCAGCACTGCAAGCAGTTCGCGCACCGTCAGCCCGCCGGGCTCGGGATGCGCGACGCCGGGCGCCGCCGACGGATCGAGCCCGTCGAGGTCGATCGAGATATAGAGCGGGCCGCTCAGCACCGGCACCGCTTCGGGAACGAAGCCCGCCATCGGGACGATTTCGACGCCGAAGCGATCGGCTTGCGTGGCGCAATGGCGATTCAACGTGCGGATACCGACTTGGACCAACCGCGCGGCATGGCCCGCTTCGCATATCCGGGCAAAGGGCGACGCGTGGCTGCGCGGATTGCCGCCGAAGTCGTCGTACAAGTCGGGATGCGCGTCGATGTGCAGGATGTTGAGCGGGCCGAAACAAGCGGCGGCGGCTTCGACGAGCGGAAATGTCACCGCATGATCGCCGCCAAGCGCGATGGGAATTTCGCCATCCTCGTGCAGCATCGCGACATGGCGCCGGATCGCGGCATCGTCGTGTGCGACATGCTCGGTCAGCGGCAGGTCGCCATCGTCGGTGAAGGCGATATCCGTGCCGATTTCGAGACCGAGTTCGCTTGCCATATTGCCGCGATCGCTGCGCAGCGCCGCACGGATCGCGGCAGGACCCCCCGCCGCGCCGCGTTCGAAACTGCTGTTGACGTCGGTCGGCAAACCGAAAAGGCGGATCGCGGGCATCGAGCCTGTGTAGTCCTTGCCCCTGAACACGCAAGCCGGGATGCGGTACATGCCCCCGCCAGCATGGTCAGCGCCGGCATGGTCAACGGCGGCCGGGCCGACCTGCCAAGAGAGGGGTCGGGCAGATCCAAGGAGGCGTGCCGGAGAAGGCACGGGCCCGCCGCCGTTCGCCGGCGAGCCGTATTGCGACGGCTCGCCGGATTCGGATCAGATATCGTCGTCGTCCGCGTCGGGGCCGGTCATCATCTCTTCGGCCACCGCATCGGTGCGGCTGCGGATCGCCTTTTCGAGCCGCTCCATCAGTTCGGGATTTTCGGTCAGGAAATTCTTCGCATTTTCGCGGCCCTGACCGATGCGGATCGAATCATAGCTGAACCAGGCGCCCGATTTTTCGACCAGACCGGCCTTGACCCCGAGGTCGAGGATTTCACCGATCTTCGAAATGCCCTGCCCGTACATGATGTCGAATTCGACCTGCTTGAACGGGGGCGCGACCTTGTTCTTGACGACTTTGACACGCGTGGTGTTGCCGACGATTTCGTCGCGGTCCTTGATCTGGCCGGTGCGGCGGATATCGAGGCGGACCGAGGCGTAGAATTTGAGCGCATTGCCGCCCGTCGTCGTCTCGGGATTGCCGTACATCACGCCGATCTTCATGCGCAGCTGGTTGATGAAGATCACCATGCAGCGCGAACGGCTGATCGAGCCGGTGAGTTTACGCAGGCTCTGCGACATCAGGCGCGCCTGAAGGCCGACGTGGCTGTCGCCCATCTCGCCTTCGATTTCGGCGCGCGGGACGAGCGCGGCGACCGAGTCGACGACAAGCACGTCGATCGCGTTCGAGCGCACCAGCGTATCGACAATTTCAAGCGCCTGTTCGCCCGTATCGGGCTGCGACACGATCAGTTCGTCGATATTGACGCCCAGCTTCTTCGCATAGACGGGATCGAGCGCATGTTCGGCATCGACGAAGGCCGCGGTTCCGCCGGTCTTCTGCGCTTCGGCGATGCAATGCAGCGCGAGGGTGGTCTTGCCCGAGCTTTCGGGACCGTAGATTTCGATGACGCGGCCGCGCGGCAGACCGCCCACGCCGAGCGCGATGTCGAGCCCGAGCGATCCGGTCGAGACCGCCTCGACCTGCATCGCTTCCTTCGATCCGAGCTTCATCACCGAGCCCTTGCCGAACGCGCGATCGATCTGCGCGAGTGCGGCGTCGAGCGCCTTCTGCCTGTCTGTGCTGTTCACTGATTTCCCCGATTCGACGAGTGATAATTGTCCGGCCATGACCGTTCCTTTCCAGCTCTAGAGCGAAGGCAGAACCACCGCAACGCCAGAGCTGTGTACGTCATTTGTTCTATTGGAACAAGTGGAGAACAGATATTTTTGCGCGCTATCCGCAAGGTGCGCGCTATTCCGCGAAAAACCCGTCCAGAACGGCCTCGATTTCGGCGATGCGGAACGGCTTCGTCACCAGCTTGCGGTTCGCATGCGGCGCGGGAATCACGTCGCCGCCGCCCGAGGTGAAGGCAAAGGGAATCCCCCGCTCCGCCAGCGCATCGGCGACCGGCCAGCCCTTTTCGTCGCCCAGGTTGATATCGACGAGTGCGCCCGCCACTGGCTGCGACGCGATTGCCGCGAGCGCTTCTTCGTTGGTCGTCGCCTGCGCCGGTTCGGGATAGCCGAGCGCGTCGAACATATCGACGAGCATCATGCCGATCAGGACATCGTCTTCTACAAGCAGGATCAACCGGTCTTCAGCCATGGCCCACCCTGTGCGCCGCATCGTCGAGCGCCATCGACACTGCTTCTGCAAGCTGCGCGACCGAGAAAGGCTTGGGCAGGAAGGCGACATCGTCGATGTTGATCGACTGGCGCAATTGCTCCTCGGCATAGCCCGACATGAACAGCACCGGCAGGTTCGCCCGCTTGGCGCGCATGGCACGGACCATCGTCGGCCCGTCCATCGTCGGCATCACAACGTCGCTGATCACCAGGTCAATCTTGTCCATCGCGGCGAAGCGTTCAAGCCCCTCTTCGCCCTGCGACGCGGTGACGACCGTGTAACCCGCGCGGGTCAGCGCCCGTTCGGCGACCGCCCGCACCATATCCTCGTCCTCGACGAGCAGGATGGTGCCGGTGCCCCACTGGCTTTTCTTCGCCTTCGCGGCCGGCGGCGGCGTCGCCGGCACGCCGCTTTCGGCCCGGTGGACCGGCAGGTAGATGGTGAAGTTTGTCCCCGCGCCCGGTTTGCTGTCGGCAAAGATAAAGCCCGCCGATTGTTTGATGATGCCATAGACCGTCGACAGTCCCAGCCCCGTCCCCTTGCCGACATCCTTGGTCGTGAAAAAGGGTTCGAAGATTTTGGGCAGCACTTCGGCCGGAATGCCGGTGCCCGTATCGCTGACCTTCAGGGCGCTGTAATCGGCGGGCGGCATGAATTCATTGCCCATCTGGCGCACGTCAGCGGCCGAAACGGGATAGGTTTCGATCGTCAGCGTCCCGCCGCCGGGCATCGCGTCGCGCGCATTGACCGCAAGGTTGATGATGACCTGTTCGAGCTGCCCGGGGTCGGCGCGCACCGCACCCAGCCCGCGACCGTGATGCACCGACAATTGCACCGTATCGCCGATCAGCCGCTTGAGCAGATGCGATACTTCCGAAATCACGTCGGGAAGCTGCAATATCTGCGGCCGCAACGTCTGCTGGCGCGAAAAGGCGAGCAACTGCCGCGTCAGGCTCGCCGCGCGGTTGGCGTTGCTGCGGATCTGCTGAATATCGTCATAGTCGCTGTCGCCCGGCGTGTGCCGCATCAGCATCAGATCGCAGCTTCCGAGCACCGCGGTCAGGATATTGTTGAAATCATGCGCGACGCCGCCCGCAAGCTGGCCGACTGCCTGCATCTTCGATGCCTGCGCCACCTGCCGCTTGAGGCGCGACTCCTCGCTCGAATCCTTGAGGCTGAGCAGAACCGCCGCCTCGCCCAGCCCGCGCACGCCGACGACGCGCATCGACACCGGCTCGTCGCCTTGTCCGGCCAGCCGGATCGAGAGATCGCCGCCGACCTGTTGCCCGCTGCTGTGACGGCGGATCATGTCGGCGAGTGGCCCCTTGTCCTCGCCGACCACAAGATCGCCCGGGTAGCGCGGCTTCTTGCCATCGGCGACCCCCGCGGCGCGCATGAAAGCGCGGTTCATGTAAAGAAAGCGGCCGTCGCGATCGACGAGCGCAAGCCCGAAGGGCAGCAGCGACAGCAGCGTTTCGATATAGCTTTGCGCGGTGCCGCGATCGGCGGGTCCGATCTCCTCGTCGAGCATGGCGAGCAGCATCGGCCCGTGCGTATCGGCCGGCGTCAGCGGGATTTGCAGCATCCGCACCGGCGTTGCCCGATCGCCCTCACGCGCAAAATAGAGCGCGCCGGCATCATCGAGCCGCAACATGCCGGCGACATCGCGCCCCGCATAATGCAGCGCATCCTCCTCGCCGAGCGCGCGCAAAAGAAACGCCTGATTGGCAACGCGCAACCGGCCCTCGGCACTGACCAGCGCCGCCATCACCCCCGCCTGTGCCAGCGTGCGCCCCGCGGGTCCGTCGAGGTGGCGGACGATCTCTCCCGCCAGATCGAGCCGTTCATGGGCCGAAAAGCGCCAGATCAGATAGTCTTCGGCCTGCCCCGATCGCAGCACTTGCGCGCGAAGTTGCAAGGGCCCGACCGCGATTTCGTCGACCCCACCCTCACCGTCGCGCCACGCGGTCCGGCCCGCATTTTTGAGCAGCTCGGCGCCGCGCCCTTCGAGCGGCAGGCCCGGCGGCGTGACGAAGCCGCCCATCCATGTCGCGAACAGGTCGTTCGCACAGACGAGACGTCCGGCCCGGTCGGTGATCGCAATCGCAATATCGTCATGATTGACCGCGGCGCGCAGCATCGACCAATCG
Source organism: Sphingopyxis sp. A083 (assembly GCF_001468495.1). Taxonomy (NCBI): domain Bacteria; kingdom Pseudomonadati; phylum Pseudomonadota; class Alphaproteobacteria; order Sphingomonadales; family Sphingopyxidaceae; genus Sphingopyxis; species Sphingopyxis sp. A083. The sequence goes on from NZ_LNSK01000014.1 coordinate 30,832, forward strand.
GTCGGCGCTGCCTCGCCCACCGCGGCCGCCGGAAACAGACGCCGCGCGAGGATCATGCCGCCCGCCGCGAGCGCGAGTCCGGCAAGGAAACCGGCGGCAAGCACCGCGTCGCCGGTGGCCCAGAACAACAGCCCGACCGACACCAGCGCGAGACCGCCGAGCAGCGCAAGGTCGATCCGGGAAAGTCCTTGAATTGCAGAAAGCGGACCGGCAGCGCCCACCCCCCTGCTGAAATCGGTATCAGCGGAAGGCAGGCTCTGCGCGGTCAATTCACACTTTCCCAGTCAGCGCATCACCAGATGCGAACACGATCCTTCGGATCCAGATAGAGCTTCTGGCCCGGCTTAACCTGATAGGCCTTATACCAAGGGTCAAGATTGCGCGAGACCCAAGTCCGCTGGATCGAGGGCGAATGCGGATCGGTCGAAATGCGCTGCGACAGATTCTGTTCGCGATAGTTGCGCCGCCATACCTGCGCCCAGCCGAGGAAGAAGCGCTGGTCGCCGGTCAGCCCGTCGATCACCGGCGCCTCCTTGCCGCCCAGCGACGCCTTGTACGCGTCATAGGCGATGTTGAGGCCGGCGAGATCGCCGATATTCTCACCCAGCGTGAAGGTGCCGTCGAGATGCTCGCCCGGCAGCACTTCATAGGCGTCATATTGCGCGACGAGCGCCTTGCTCGCCACTTCGAACGCCTTCACATCCTCGGGCGTCCACCAGTCGGCGAGCTTGCCGGTTTCGTCATATTTCGAACCCTGGTCGTCGAAATGGTGGCTGATCTCATGGCCGATCACCGCGCCGATGCCGCCATAGTTGATTGCCGGGTCGGCCTTCGGATCGAAGAAGGGCGGCTGCAGGATTGCGGCCGGGAAGACGATCTCGTTCATCCCGAAATTGGCATAGGCATTGACCGTCATCGGGGTCATGCCCCATTCCCAGCGCCGGATCGGACCGCCGAGACGGCCGATATTGTCGTCATGCTGCCACTGGTTGGCGCGCAGCGCGTTGCCGAACAGGTCGTCGGCCCGGATTTCCAGCGACCCATAATCCTTCCAGCGATCAGGATAGCCGATCTTGGTGGTGAAATTGGCCAGCTTCTTCTTCGCCTTCACCTTGGTTTCGGGCTGCATCCACGCAAGATTGTCGATGCGGTGGCCGAGCGCCGCGATGACATTCTTGACCAGCTTGTCCATTTCCGCCTTGGTTTCGGGCGGGAAATATTTCGCGACATAATCCTTGCCGACCGCTTCACCCAGATTGCCGGTCGTGAAATCGACCGCGCGCTTCCAGCGCTCCTGCATCTGCGGCGTTCCAGACAGCGCGGTGCCATAGAAGGAGAAGGCTTCCTGCGCGACCGCATCGGGCAGCACGTCCGAAAAGCCGTCGAGGCTGCGGACGAGCAGCGCGTCGCGCAGCACGCCGATCGGCGCGTCGGCAATCAGCTTCGCCTCGCCGGTGAAAGCGCTCGGCTGCGACACGAGCAGCGCGTCTTCCTTGACGCCGATGCCGCGAACAAAGGTCGTCCAGTCGAAGCCCGGCGCCGCCTTTTCCAGTTCGGCAAGCGTCATCTTGTTATAGACCTTGGTCGCGTCGCTGCTGTCATTCTTGTCCCAATGGACCATCGCGATCTGCTTTTCGTAGGCATAGATTGCCTGCGCCCGCGCCGCGGCGTCCTGTTCGCCTGCAAGCGTCAGGACATTTTCCAGATGCTTGAGGTAGGCCGCCTGCAGCTTGGCGTTGCGCTCATTGTCTTTCAGGTAGAAGTCGCGATCGGGCATGCCGAGGCCGCCCTGGAACATCGTGTAGATATAGACGTCGGGATTCTTGTCGTCCTGCCCGACATAGCCGCCGAAGAAATGCGAGACGCCGTTGCGGTCGGCTTCGGCGAGCAACGCGGCGAGGCCCGGTTTGTCGACGGCGCGGATCTTCGCAAGCCACGGCTGGATCGGGGCAAGCCCCTTCGCCTCGACCGACGCCGAATCGAGATAGGAGGCATAGGCGCGTCCGATCATGCTGTTCGGATCGCCCTTCGCCGCCTCAAGAATCTCCTGCGTGCGCTTTTGCGACAGGTCGGCGAGCGCGGTGAACATGCCATAGTTGGACTTGTCCGCCGGGATCGCGGTGTTCTTGGCCCAGGTGCCATTGGCATAGGCGTAGAAATCGTTGCCGGGCAGTACGCTCTTGTCCATACCGGTCGTGTCGAAGCCGAAGTCGCCGATTTCGGGCTTGTCGGCCTTGGCCGAGGCGGCAGCCTGTTCCTTGGCCGAAACCGAAATCGCCGGCGCCATGCCGAACAGCATCGCGCCTAGCGCGGCGGTCGCCATCAGGCGCGAAGAATGCGTCATACGTGTCATGATTATCCCCAGGTTGACGGGCAGGACATGATCCTCCGCGCCATGGACGGCGCGGCTCCTGCGATGGAGACAGCTATAAAAGCTGACGGCGGGCGATCAACCGGCCGCCGTGTCGCTCGTCGATGACTCAAGTCGTTGGTCGCGCGCACGGCGCAACTTGCGCCGCCAGCGCAGGCGGATCCAATTGTCCCAGATCACCGCTGCGAGCAGGAAGCCGACGACTGCGGTGACGACCGAGATCACGAAGAGACCCGCGATCAGAGCCGGCGCGGCGTCGGACAACAGCCAGCGCGCCCATTCGCCGACCGATGCGCCCTTGTCGATCATGATCGAGAAGGTTGCGACATTGGCATGCAGCCCGAACAGATCATTGCCGAGCCATACCGCCGCGGCGATCAGCAGCGGCGTCGTTGCAGGGTTGGACAGGAAGGTCATCGCGACGCCGATCGGGATATTGGCGCGGAAAGGCAGCGCAAGCAGCGCCACGCCCAGTATCTGCGCGCCGGGAATCAGGAAAAAGATGCCGACGAACAGGCCGAGCGCGGTGCCGCGGCGCACCGAGGTGCGGGTGAAGCGCCACAAATGGCTATGCGCGACGCGATGGGCAAAGGGCTTGACGAACCGGCTTTCGAGCAGCTCCTCACGCGACGGCGAGTGGCGCTTGATCCAGTTCATCACCGCCGCCTTGTCGCGCGGCTTCCCCCCGCTCATCCCCGTTCCTTCATCAATCGCTGCTTGTCGCGCTTCCAGTCGCGTTCCTTGATCGACTCGCGTTTATCGTGCGCCTTCTTGCCCTTGGCGAGCGCGAGTTCGACCTTCGCGCGCCCGCGTCCGTTGAAATATACGCTCAAGGGCACCAGCGTCATCCCTTGCCGGGCCACCGCCGCGTGCAATTTATTGATTTCGCGCGTATTGAGCAGCAGCTTACGGGGCCGGCGCGGCTCGTGATTGAAGCGGTTGCCATGGCTGAATTCGGGGATGTTGGCGTTGATCAGCCACACCTCGCCGCCCGCGACTTCGGCATAGCTTTCGGCGATCGTCCCCTCGCCGAAGCGCAGCGATTTCACCTCGGTGCCCTGCAGCGCGATCCCCGCCTCGAACACCTGGTCGATGGCATAGTCGAAGCGCGCCCGCCGGTTTTCGGCGACGACCTTCTTCTTGTCGAATTCGGGGGCGGATTGCGGACGGGCCATGAATGAAGAAAACCTGAAACCTAGAGAACGCCCGCCGAAACCAGTGCGGCATCGACGGCGGCGCGCGATGCAGCGGACGCCGGAATGATAGGTAGGCGCACATCGGGCGAAAACCAGTCGTGCACCCGTGACAGCGCATATTTGACCGGCGCCGGTGACGCGTCGGTGAACATCGCCTTGTGCAGCGGAAACAGCCGGTCGTGCAGGACCAGCGCGCGCGCCCAGTCGCCCGCGGCGCAGGCGGCGGCGAAATCGGCGCACAGGCGCGGCGCGACATTGGCGGTGACCGAAATGCAGCCCGCCCCGCCCAGAACGGCGTGCGGCAACCACAAGTCGTCGTTCCCACTGAGCTGGCAAAAATCGGCGCCCGCCCCTGCGCGGTGCATCGTCACGCGCGCAAGATCGCCGCTCGCGTCCTTGGTCGCGACGACCGTCGGAATTTCGGCAAGCTTGCACATGGTTTCGGCGCTGATGTCGGCGACGGTGCGGCCGGGGACGTTGTAGACGACGATCGGCAGATCGCTCGCGTCGGCGAGCGCCCTGAAATGGGCGAGCATGCCTTCCTGCGTCGGCCGGTTGTAATAGGGCGCGACGATCAGCGCGGCGCTCGCTCCAGCGGCCTGCGCATGACGCATGTGGCGGATCGCGGTGGCGGTGTCGTTCGACCCGCAGCCGGCGATTACCGGCACCCGTCCCGCCGCCGCCTCGATGCACGCGTCGATGATGCGATAATGTTCGTCGAAGCTCAGCGTCGGGCTCTCGCCGGTGGTGCCGCACGGCACAAGCGCGCTCGTTCCCTCTTTGATCTGCCAGTCGACGAGGCGGGCAAAGGCCTGCATATCCAACGCACCGTCGCGAAATGGCGTCACCAAAGCGGGAATCGACCCCGAGAACATGCTCCGCTCCTTTACAAAAAGCCGCTTTCACCGATAGAATCCGGTCAGCGCGCCGCGTCATGAACGCCTATTCAGCGCCCTGCAAGGAGTTTGCCACTAACATGGCCGGCATGTTTTCGCTGCCCCCAATTTCCCGCCTCGCGCTCGCCGCAGCGCTGCTTGTCCCATCGGTCGCCACCGCGAGCGAACTGACGCCCGATCAGATGGCGTGGTATCGCGCCCAGATGGGGCTCGCGTCGGTCTCGACCTCGCCGCCGAGCGCCACCAACACCGTCGGCGATGCGGTGCTCGAATGGCGGCGGCTGACGCAGGACCAGAACGCGTCCTTCGACCGGCTTTCGCGGTTCCTGATGGCCAATCGCGACTGGCCCGATGCCGACAAGATGCGCGTCCGCGCCGAAAAGGCGATCGCGATCGACAGCTTCGATCCCGCGCGTACCCTCGCCTATTTCCAGGCTTTTCCGCCGCGCACTGCGAGCGGCGAACTGCGCATGGCGCTGGCGCTCAACGCGTCGGGCCGCCGCGACGAAGCCTATGCCGCGGTGCGCCGCGCCTGGACCGGCGGCACGCTCGACGAGGCGGAGGTCAGCCGGGTGCTCAGCCTCTTCCCAGGCGCGATCTCGCTTGCCGATCATGATGCCCGCATGGACAAGCTGCTATGGCTGGGCGCGACCGGCCCCGCCTCGCGCCAACTCGCCTTCACCTCGCCCGACCGGCGGCCGATCTTCGCGGCGCGGCTGGCAATGCGCAGCGGCGCGGTCGATGCCGCGATGCAGGCGTCGGCGATCGAAGCGCAATATCCGTCGCTGACCCGCACCGATCCCGGCTATATCGCCGACAAGGCAACGTGGCTGCGCAAGGCCGGCCGCGTCGGCGAAGCGCGCGCGCTGCTCGCCGGGCCGCGCAATCTGGCCTCGGCACCCACCGATGCCGAGGAATGGCTCGAAACCCTGCTCACCAATGCGCGTCAGGCCGACGCCGCGGGCGACAAGACGACCGCCTATAATATCGCGCGGCAGCTTGATGACGCGCTGCCGTCGGGGACGGTCGTGCGCGAACAGCCGCTCGGCGTGCGCGACGATTATACCTCGCTGGCATGGCTCGCAGGCCAGCTCGCCTACAAGAGCCTTGGCCGGCCGGGCGAAGCGGTGCGACTGTTCCGCGCTTATGGCGAAGCCGCACGCTCGGCGCAGACGCGCACCAAGGGCTTTTACTGGGCCGGCCGCGCCGCGCTCGCAGCGGGCGACACGGCTGCGGCCAACGCGCATTTCGCCGACGCTGCCGAACATTATGACCAGTTTTACGGCCAGCTCTCACTCGAACGGCTTGGCCGTCGCCAGCCCAAGCCGGCGCCCGTCCCGACGATCCGGGTCAGCGCATCCGAGCGCGAGGCGTTCGATGACGACCGGCTGGTGCGCGCCGCGCGCGCGCTGGGCGAGATCGGCGCCTGGCGTGAACAGTCGCTGTTCCTCCGGGCGCTGGCGCAGCGCGCGACGACGCCGACCGACCATGTTCTGGCGGGCCAGCTCGCCGCGTCGATCGGCCGTCCCGACCTCGGCGTCATGATCGGCCGCAGCGCGCAGGCGAACAGCCTCGACGCGGTCGAGGTTTCGGGCTTCCCCACGGTGCGTGTCCCGGCGGGGCAGGAAAGCAACTGGACCTTCATCCACGCGATCACCCGTCAGGAAAGCCAGTTCGACCGCCAGGCGATCAGTCACGCCGGCGCGCGCGGGATGATGCAGCTGATGCCGGGAACCGCGCGCGAAGTCGCAAACAAGCTCGGCCTCGGCTACGACGCGAGCTCGCTGACCAGCGACACCAATTATAATATGACGTTGGGATCGACCTATTTTCAGCAGATGCTCAGCTATTTCGGCGGCAGCTATCCGCTCGCGGTCGCGGCCTACAACGCCGGTCCCGGCAATGTGAACAAATGGCTGCGCGCCAATGGCGATCCGCGATCGGGCACGGTCGACATGATCGACTGGATCGAGGCGATTCCGATTTTCGAAACGCGCAACTATGTGCAGCGCGTGCTCGAAAATGCGGTCGTCTACGACACACTGCGCGACGGCGACCGGTCGCTGCCCAATGCACCGCTGAGCTTCTATCTCGGCAAGCGCACACCCGGCTGACCGGTCGATGGCGGGGGACAAGACCAATATCATCAGCCCTTCGGGCTTCGCCGCGCTGCGCGCCGAATATGATCTGCTGTTCGCAACCGAACGTCCCAAGCTCGTCGAAACGATCAGCTGGGCCGCCGGCCACGGCGACCGCAGCGAGAATGGCGACTATATCTACGGCCGCAAACGGTTGCGCGAGATCGACCGGCGGCTGTCCTTCCTTGCGCGCCGAATGAAGGCAGCGCGCGTTATCGATCCCGCGGAACAGCCCGACAAAGGCCGCATCTGGTTCGGCGCCACGGTCGAACTCGCGGACGAGGAGGATGCGCGCCGCACCGTCACGCTGGTCGGCGACGATGAGGCGGATGCGGGCGCCGGCCGGATCGGCTGGAACAGTCCGCTCGCCCGGGCGCTGCGCGGCGCCGCAACCGGCGATTTGCGCACAGTCCAACTCCCCGCCGGGCCCAAGGAATGGGAAATCGTCGCCATCGCCTATCCGTAATCGCGGCTCCCGCCGTCTGTGCGCCAGATCACAGCGACACGCGAAAGATCGTGCGAGGATATCCGATCGTCACGCAAGGAGATGGGTCGATGCGGGGAATTATCGTCGTTGCATTGTCGCTGGCGGCAAATGGTACCCAGGCGATGCAGCCGCCGGGCGATGCACAGATCAAGGCTGACCTAAGCCGCGGCGAAGAGCTTGAAACGCGCATCGCGGGCGACCTGAATAGCGATGGCGTCGACGACATCGCCTATATCGTCCGCGGTGACGACAAAAGGACATTGCGCGTTCGCCTGGCCGGCAAGGGCAAGATCGATTTCGGCCATGCGCCGCTGGGCATGCTCGACCTCGACGCCTATCCGCTCGGCGCGGCGGAGATGTCGGTCGCGAAGGGCGTTCTGGTGGTCAAGGACCTGACCGGCGGAACGACCGCGACGACGGCGACCTATCGCTTTCGGCTCGACCCGGAGGCTGGGCGGATGAAGCTCATCGGCCTCGATGCGACGATGTATAGCCGCACCTTCGCGCACGACGGCAGCGAACTGAGCTGGAATCTGCTGACCGGCGACGTCATCACCTCCACGCTCAAGCTAAGCGGGTCAGGCGAAAATGCGTCCTATCAAAAAACGGGACTCAAGCGTTTTCGCCGCCCGATCCGCGTCTATTGGATGGAAGACGCGCCCAGCGGCGAAGATGCGTTCGACGCAGCGGCGAAATGACTATTGCCCCTGCCCCATCAGCGCCGGGATAATCCACACTATCGACAGCACGATTACCGCCAGAAACAGTGAAATCGCAAGGACATAGCGCACACCATGACCTTTGACGCCACTGCTGGCTTCTTCGTCGGTCACTTCGACATGGTCGTCGACGACTTTCATGGTTCGTCTCCCTTCAGACTGTCTGCATCCAACGCGGGGCTGGACAGCGCGGTTCCCGCGCGCGGGGCGCGCGGGGATGGGAGAGTGAAGCCAGAGGGTCTGTAAGCCGGGTTCTGTCCACCCCGTTGCCGGGGATGGGCGATCATTCCTCTAGGCGGCCGGTTGCCCGGACGCTCAAGCAGTCAACCCGGACGGCGGGGCCGGAACCAGCCCTGAGTCACCTCGTGCCATCCCTATTCGACCTTGCTCCCGGTGGGGTTTGCCGTGCCGCGTCCGTTACCGTCCGCGCGGTGCGCTCTTACCGCACCCTTTCACCTTTCGCCGGGCCGAAGCCATTGGCGGTCTGCTCTCTGTGGCACTTTCCCTTGCTCCGGTTGCCCGAAGCCGCCGGACGTTATCCGGCACCGTGGTTTCCGTGGAGCCCGGACTTTCCTCCCCCGCTTGCGCGGCGGCGATCGCCCGACCCTCTGGCCTTATGCGGTTATAGCGCGAACGAGCGCCGATTGCGAGCGATTGCGCGAACGGCGGAAGTGGGGTGGGAAGAGGACGTTCGATTAGACAAGAAGGCGGGTAGCTATCAACTGCTCGATCATTCGCAAATCGGTTTCAACGCCGGGCGAATTGTATTCATCCTTGTTGCGACTAGCCCACGCTTCAATGACACGAACGCCGCTTGGTGATCCGTCGAGCCGAACGCCATATATGCAGTGACCAGTCCATGATCGGTGAAAATAGAGCCAGCCCTCCTCGAAGAAAATGAACCATTTATCGTCCATGTCCTTTGGAATGTGGCCACGCTTTATCCGTTCGGCCTCATCATCTGAAAACAATAGCCCGAGCTCTAATGACTCCCGTTCCACCGGTAACGGCAGCGTCTTCCGCGATGTGCGAGTGGCGATATCCATGTTCCCACATAAAGCCATGAGGCCTACGTCCGCAATCGGTCGTTTCCGGTCACTCCCAGCCGATCAATCACCCTCGGGCTGCGGCAGCAGCAGCGCGAGCAGGATCGCGCGGCATTCGCCGTCGATCGTTCCGTCGATCAGTTCGGGGCGGAAACGGCGCTGAAAGGCGACGGTCGCGGCAAAGCCGTCGGTGACATCATAGCCGAAACGTTCGAGCGCGAGCAGGAAGCCGGCGTCCGTCCATAGCGGATCGGTCAGTTTCTTGGTCGGCCGCGGCAGCGCCAGGCGCCGGCGCGCCAGTTCGCCCCACGGAAAAAGCTCGCCGGGATCCTGTTTGCGCGTCGGCGCGATGTCCGAATGACCGACGACATTGCCGCGCGTGATCGCGTGGCGGTCCTTGATCTGATGAACGAGCCGCACGACCGAGGCGACTTGCGGGTCGGGAAAGGGAACATAGCCGAATTCATGACCGGGATTGACGATCTCGATCCCGACGCTCGCCGAATTGATGTCGCTGATCCCGCGCCAGTGGGACTTGCCCGCGTGCCAAGCGCGCTTGTCATCGGGCACCATATGGGTGATCTGGCCGTCCTCGCTGACGACATAATGCGCCGACACCTTCGCCTCGGGATCGGCAAGCCGATCAAGGGCTTCGGCGCCGGTCTTCATGCCGGTATAATGCAGCACGATCATCGAGATGGGCAGCGCGCGCTCGTCGAAATTGGGTGACCAGCGTTCGATAAAGTCGCTCATGCGTGTCGCGGCCCATTCCTGCCCTGCCTTGTGTTCGCTTGCGCCAGTCGGGCGCAAATTGCAAGGTCAGGCCGCGACCGGCGCGCGCACCTGCTGGTCGGCGGGCTCGTAAAGCCCGCGCAGGCGGCGGCTCGACACGAACTGGTCGGTCTGGCCGAGCACCGTCTCGCCCGCCCCCAGCACCAGAAAGCTTTGCGGCGCGGCGACAGAACGCAGCCGCGCGAAGGCCTTCTGCCGCATCGGCAGCGAGAAATAGAGCAACAGGTTGCGGCAAAAGATGAGATCGGCCGGGCTGGCAAGCGGCGGGCGATCGACGAGCATATTCTGCACCGAAAAGTCGATCCGGCGCCTGAGGTCGGCCTTGGCAAGCCAGCCGCCTTCGGTCTGGTCGAACCATCGCACCATGCGCTGCACCGGGAGACCGCGCTGAATCTCGAACTGGCTGTACAGCCCGACGCGCGCGCGCCTGATCGCATGATAGCTGACGTCGGTGCCGACGACATCGACCTGCCACCCCGCCCATTGCTCGCCCTGTTCGGCGAGCAGCATCGCCATCGAATAGGCTTCCTGGCCGGTCGACACGCCGCAATGCCAGATCGTGACGCGCCGCTTGGCCGCATTGGTTTCGCGAATATGCTCAAGCGCGGTCTTCGCTATGTCATCGAACACACTGTGTTCGCGGTAGAAATAGGTTTCGTTGTTGAGCATCGCATCGACCGTGTCGTCGAGCAGTTGCCGGCTGGTCGAGGTGACGAGCGATGCGACGAGCGCGTCGAGATCGGCGATACCGTGGCGCTGCATCACCGGCTTCAGCGACATTTCGATCCGCCATATCCGGTTCGGCGACAGCGTCTGGCCGGTGCGCGATTCGAGTACCCCCATCAGCACGCGATAAGCGGACTCGCTGGCACCGCCGCCCATCATGACTTTTTGCTGCCGCCAAGATAGGCGCCGAGCATCAGCGCGATCGCGTCGGGGTTGAGCGTCGCCGCGGCAATCCCCGCCTTGGCAACGGCACCGGGCATCCCCCAGATGACGCAGCTTTCGGGCGCCTGCGCGAGGACCGTGCCGCCCGCATCCTTCAGCCGCGCCGCGCCGGTCGCCCCGTCGCGGCCCATGCCGCTCAGCACGACGGCCACACCGCCGGCTCCATAGACGTCGGCGACCGAAGCCAGCATCGGGTCGGCGGAGGGGCAACAGCCATTGTCGACCGGACGGCGATCGAGCGCGATTTCCTGCCGCCGCCCTGCATTGACGACCATCAGATGGGCATCGCCGGGGGCAAGATAGATATGGTTCGGCAACACCGGCATTCCCGCCGCCGCGACGCGGACGGTGCGCGCCGTCATCGTTGCAATCTGGCGCGCGTAAAATTCCATGAAGGCATCGGGCAGATGCTGGGTCAGCAGGATCGGCGCCGAAATCCGCGGATCGAGATTGGCGAGGAAGTTGGTGAAGGCCGGAATGCCGCCGGTCGAGGCCGCGACCGCGATGCAGGCGAGCGGCGCCGCCGCATCGAATGCCACCTGGGCCGGTGGCGGAATTTCGCGGCGGGCGAGCCGCGCCTCGGGCGGGATCGGCTGCCGCTGGCCGAGCGACAGGATTCGGTCGGTCAGAATCTCGGCGAAGCGACCCGAAAAGCTGCCCCGCCCCGGCTTTGCCAGCGTATCGCTCGCGCCGAGCGAGAGCGCGTCGATCGCGGACGGGCCGCCCTCGACGCAGTTCGACGACAGGATCAGGACACGGGCGTTCACGGCGCTGCGCAGGATATGCGGCAGCGCGTCGATCCCGTTCATCCCCGGCATTTCGATATCGAGCACCACGACATCGACGGGCTCGGTCGCCAGAAAGGCAAGCGCATCATGCGCCGATGCGACCGAGGCACACACCGTCAGCCCCGGCGTACCGTCGACAATGCGCTCAAGGATGCTGCGGACGACCAGGCTGTCGTCGACCAGCATCACGCGAACCGTGCGCGCCGCCGGTATGTCGGTTTCGACCTTGGGATCAGTCAGCGAAGATTGGGGCAGCGACACGTCCGGGCTCAGGCAACGCCGACGAGTTGCAGTTTCCCTTCCAGCGTCTCGCGATCGAACGGCTTCATGACATATTCGTCGGCTCCGGCCTCGATCGCGGCGCGGATATGGTCGATGCTGTTTTCGGTCGTGCAAAAGACGACGCGCGGGCGCTCCTCGATCCCGAAATCGAGATCGTTGAAGGCGCCGAGAAATTCCATCCCGCTCATCACCGGCATGTTCCAGTCGAGCAGGATCACGTCGGGCCGATTGGCGCGGCAGAAGGTCAGCGCCTCCTGCCCGTCGGCCGCTTCGTCGACCGAAAAGGACATGCTTTCAAGAATATGTCGCGCGACCTTGCGAATGACTTTGCTGTCATCGACGACCAGACAGGATTTCGACATTTATTCCTCCGACCCCGGAATTTACGCCACGTTACGGCGAAGGGGTGTCCACTATGTTAATACGGCCCGCATCACGCTGCCTTAAGCGCGGGCGGTACGATAAAATGCGACGGATCGACCACGAGCAGCGACGCGCCCTCATGCTCGATCATCGCTTCGGCGACGCGCGCCCATCCCGGCATCAGCTTGCCGGCCAGGCGCGTCTCGGCCGCGTCGATGAAGCACACATCCTCGATTTCGTCGGCAAGCAGTGCGTAGCCATGTTCCGCGACATCGACGACGATCACCCGCTGCCCGCTCGCGACCGCCACCGGCGGCAGGCCGACGACGACATGCGGGTCGATCAGCGTGAAGACGCGGCTGCGCAGCGCGAACAGGCCCGCGACGTGCGGCGGCGCGCCCGGCACTTCGACCGGCGCCCCGACCGTGACGACCGAGTTGATCGAGCGCGAGCGCAGCGCGACGCGCGTGTCGGCGATGCGCGCGATCAGATACAGCTTTTCCATCATGACCGCGCTCCTCCGACCTTACGGCGCAGCGCAGCGAGCAAGCCCGCACGGTCGTAGCGATAGACGCTCGCGCCCTCGGGGCTTGCCGAAACCACTGCCGACCGCAAGCAGATGACGGGAAGATCGCCCGCATCATGGCCGCAGCCCTGTCCGCTTTCGGTCAGGCACAGCATCACATCGGCCTCCTCGCCCGCGTCGGCGGCGGTGGCGACGCGGTAGCCCGCGCCGCGCAGCAGCGGCGCCAGGAAATTCTCGCCCCACCCGTCGGCATCGCCCACGAGCCGGCACAGCGGCGCGCGGCCCGCGACAGCGGTGCGGCCGCCGGCGTGACATTCCATGATCCAGAAAGGATCGATGAGTTCGACCGGCTCGCCGCCGACCAGCACCACACCCGCGATCAGGCCCGGCGCCGATGCGGGTTCAACCACGTCGGGCAGGCGCACGATGTCGATCACCGCCGCGATCGGGTAACAGATCACGGTATCGCCGTCGTACAGTCGCAGCAGTTTCACCGCCGCCTCGCCGGCCGGCACCGTTGCCGCGTGGACGGGGAATATCTCGTCGCCAACCTGCACCCGAACGGCGCCGCCGCTTTCGAACAGCGCCGATTGGGGCACTTCCTCGACCCGTTCGATCACCGACAGGCAGACGCCGCGCGTGCGGCCGTCGGCCTCGCGGAACAGCAGCAACTGCGTCGCGTTGCGCGCCCGTTCGGCCTGCGCCTCGCGTTCGTCGGCGCGGTCCTGACTGCGGCCGGCTTCACCGGCATCGACGCCCGACGCCGCGAGCAGCCCCTGAACATCGAGCAACAGCACCGGCCGGCCGTTGTCGGGCAGCGTGGTGCCCGCATAAAGGCCGGTCGCCATGATCATGGGCGCGGCGGGCTTGATGACCAGTTCCTCATGGTCGTGGATCGCCGCGACGCTGAGCGCATAGCTCTGCCCCTGCCCCGGCCGGATGATGACGAGCGCGCGGTCGTCGACATCGTCGTCGTCGCCGCGCTGACGCGCCAGCACATCCTCGAGCCGCAGCAAGGGGAATTGCTCGCCGCGCACCGTTGCGATTTCGCCGCCACCGAGCCGCTCGATGCGAACACTGTCGTTCGTTTCGAGCAGGATTTCGCGCACCGATCCGCGCGGAATGGCAAAATATTGCCCTGCTGCGCGCACCATCAGCCCCGAAATGATCGTCAGCGTCATCGGAACGCGCAGCAACACCGACAGGCCGCGCCCCTCTTCATTGCGCAGTTCGACAAGGCCGCCGATCTTTTCGACATTCGCCTTGACGATGTCCATGCCGACGCCGCGGCCGGAAATTTCCGTGATTTGCGCTGCGGTCGAAAAGCCCGGACGAAAGATCAGCTCCAGTTTTTCGGCCGGCGTCAGCGTCCGTGCGTCGGCCGCCGAAAGCAGCCGGTTGGCGATCGCCTTGGCAACCAGCGCGTCGGGCGACAGGCCGCGCCCGTCGTCGCGCACTTCGATTTCGATCTGATTACCCGACTGGCGCGCCGAAACCCTGATGGTGGCGGTGATATCCTTGCCCGCCGCGACGCGCTCGTCGAGCGCCTCGATCCCGTGATCGATGGCGTTGCGGACGATATGGATCAACGGATCGCGAATATTCTCCATCATCTCGCGGTCGAGCTCGACCTCGCCGCCACTCGTATCGAAATGGACCTTCTTGCCCAGTTCCTGCGCCAGATCGCGCACGATGCGCGGCAGCGGCGCGAACAGCTTGTCGATACGCTGCATCCGCATCTGGCTGACCGACTGGCGCATCCCCGCGATCGAATCGGAAAGGCGGTCGAACGCGCCGATCAGTGCCGCATCGGCTCCAGACTCGCGCAGCATCCGCGCAAATTCATTGCGTGCGAGCACGATGTCGGTAACCCCCGTCATCACGCTGTCGAGCAGCGGCAGCGGCACGCGGATCGACCGCCAGCCCTGCAATTCGGTGATGATATCGTCGTCGCGCCGCATCCGGATCGCCGCCGGAACCGCGGGTGCCGCGTCCGCCTGCACCGGATCAGGCGCATCGCCCGACAGGGACGCGATAACGTCGCCATCCTCACCCGCCGGCTCGGCGCCTTCGCTCGCCAACCGCTCGCACAGCATCGACAGTCGATCGACGATGGCGAGCACGCCGGTGACGAGCGCAGCGTCGGGCGCGCGATGACCGCGGCGAACCTGGTCGAGCGCCTCTTCGGCGGCATGCGAAAGCGCGGTCACGCGCGGCAAAGCCAGAAAGCCCGAGCTTCCCTTGATCGTGTGCATCATCCGAAAGATGGAATCGAGCTGCGCCCGGTCGGCGGGATCGGCCTCCCACACGACCAGCGCCCCGCCGGCATCGGCAAGGATTTCCGACGTTTCAGCCAGAAAATCGTTCAGAAGATCGTCCATCGCGGTTCCGCTGCGCCCCAAAATCAAGGCGCAACCATGACCGACAATGGTTAAGGAGCGCTTTACCCGGCGGGCCGCAGCACCGCGCCGACGAGCAACGACGTCGGCGTTTCGCGCGCCAGCATCACGGTGCCGTTATTCTGTGCCGCCACCGCCTGAACGAGCACCGCGGGAGCGGTTCGCGAAGTCATCGCGGCGGCCGCCTCGCCTTCCGCGAGGATGCGTTCGACGTCGGCATCGACCAGGATGCGCTCGGCCTCGGCATGCAACGCGATCTCGATATTTTCGCCCTGCCGCTCGCAGCCGATGTCGAGCCGTCCGCCGCGGACCAGCGCATCGACCAGAATCAGCGCGAGGTTGAGGATGATCTTGACCGCCGGTTTGGGCAGCGCGTCCTCGCCGATCATCCAGTTGAGCGTGATCGGGCGGTCGGCCATGATCCCTTCGATCGCGCCCTTCGCTTCGGTCGGCGGCACCGCTTCGCCGAAGCCGCCCGCCGATCCGAAGGCGAGCCGGAAGAATTTGAGCTTCGCCGCCGATGTCCGTGCGCTTTGTTCGAGCAGGTCGAGCACCCGCGCCCGCATCTCGGGGTCTTTTTCATCGGCCAGCAGCTCGAGGCCGTTGGCAAAGGCCCCGACGGGGCTCAGCAGGTCGTGACACAGGCGCGAGGCCATCATCGAGGCGAAATCGACGCGATCGTCGGTCATGGATGCAGTGGCTCCCCAAGCTCGGCAGTTTCCGGCACCGCCGCTCCTAGGGCAGCGGCCCCCTTCAGGGCAAGCGCCATCCCCTTGAATATTGCCCGGACGGGGCCACATGACGACCAATGAAGGGGGACGACGACATTCTGACCGTGGCGTTGGGCGACAGCGCGGCCGGGTTGCGGCTCGACCGGGCGCTGGCGGAGGCTTTGCCCAGCCTGTCGCGCGAGCGCGTCAAGACGCTGATCAAGGGCGGCCGCGTTACCGATGCCGGCGGGCGCATCCTGTGGGATCCCGCCGCCAAGGCATCCGCACCGGCGAAGCTCGAACTGCGCCTGCCCGCCCCCGCCCCCGCGCATAATGTGGCGCAGGACATGAATCTCGTCATCGCCTTTGAAGACGAGCATCTGATTGTGGTCGACAAGCCCGCGGGGATGGTCGTTCATCCTGCCGCCGGCAATCTCGACGGCACGATGGTCAACGCGCTGCTCCATCATTGCGCCGGACAATTGTCGGGAATCGGCGGCGTCGCGCGCCCCGGCATCGTCCACCGTATCGACAAGGGTACGAGCGGACTGATCGTCGCCGCGAAACATGACAAGGCGCATGAGGGGCTGGCGAAGCAATTCGCCGCGCACAGCATCGACCGCCGCTATCTCGCGATCGCGACCGGTCGCCCGATGCCCGCCAACGGCACGGTAGAGGCCGCGCTCGGCCGGTCGAGCGTCAATCGCAAGAAGATGGCGGTGGTCGAGCCGGGCCGCGGCAAACATGCGATCACCCATTACCGGACGATCGAGCCGCTGCGAGACGCAACTTTGGTGGAATGCCGGCTGGAAACGGGCCGCACGCATCAGGTTCGCGTCCATATGGCGCATATCGGCCACCCGCTCGTCGGCGATCCGGTCTATGGGCGCGCCCGAAAGCCACTTTCGGACTTGCTGAAAGCACGTCATTTCGCGCGTCAGGCGTTGCATGCAGCCCATTTGGGCTTTATTCATCCGGTGACCGGTAACAGCATCGCGCTCGACAGCGAACTCCCAGCGGACATGCGGGAACTGATCGATGAACTGCGCGTTTAGGTTTCGAATGAAAATCTATTTTGACCGCGAAAGGCAATCGCGGCAGGATATTTTCAGGTTTTAGGGAAGACACTCTCCATGGCTAACAAAAGCAATGTTCCGGCAGTGGTGCCCGCGCTCGGCGGTGAGGCGAGCCTGAACCGCTATCTGGCCGAAATCCGCAAATTTCCGCTTCTGACGCCCGAGCAGGAATATATGCTCGCCAAGCGCTTTCAGGAGCATGGCGACAGCGAAGCTGCGGCGCAGCTCGTCACCTCGCACCTGCGTCTCGTCGCTAAGATCGCGATGGGCTATCGCGGCTATGGCCTGCCGGTCAGCGAACTGATCAGCGAAGGCAATATCGGGCTGATGCAGGGCGTGAAGAAATTTGATCCCGAACGCGGCTTCCGTCTCGCCACCTATGCGATGTGGTGGATCCGCGCCTCGATCCAGGAATTCATCCTGCGCTCGTGGAGTCTTGTCAAGATGGGCACTACCGCGGCCCAGAAGAAGCTGTTCTTCAACCTGCGCCGGATGAAGAATAATCTCGAGGCGTTCGAGGACGGCGATCTCAGCCCCGAAAACGTCGCCAAGATCGCAAAGGATCTGGGCGTCACCGAGGATGAGGTGGTCAGCATGAACCGCCGCATGGCGATGGGCGGCGACACGTCGCTCAACGTGCCGATGGGCGAGGATGGCGACAGCCAGTGGCAGGACCTGCTCGGCGACGAAGGCCCGCTTCAGGACGAGCGCGTGGCCGAGGCCGAAGAACGCGACGTGCGGCACGAGCTGCTCACCGAAGCGCTCGCAACGCTCAACGAGCGCGAACGCCACATCCTGACCGAACGGCGCCTGACTGACGACCCGAAAACGCTCGAGGATCTGAGCCAGGTCTATGACGTCAGCCGCGAACGCGTCCGTCAGATCGAGGTGCGTGCCTTCGAAAAGCTGCAAAAGGCGATGCTCAAGCTTGCCGGTGAACGCCGCCTAATCGGCGCCTGAACGCTAATCCTCGCGCCCGCGCCGGTTGGGGGCGAGGTTAGCGGTCTTGTTCCGATCGCGCGCTTGCCTCAGGCGCGCGAGCGGTTAATTTGCCCGGCATGGCATCCCGATCCCGCGCAAGAAAGCGCACGCTCCCCTGGTATCTCCGGCCCTTCAAATGGCTCCTATGGTTCGCCCTAGTGTCGGCAGCGTGGGTGCTCGTCTATGCGGTGGTGCCGCCGCCCGTCACCTTCACCATGCTCGCCGACAGCAACGGCATCACCAAGGACTGGACGAGCCTTTCGGCGATCGACCGCAACATGATCCGCGCCGCCATCGCCGCCGAGGATGGAAAGTTCTGCACCCATAACGGCTTCGACACCGAAGCCATCGAAGATGCGATCGAGCGCAATGCCAAGGGCAAGCGGCTGCGCGGCGGGTCGACGATCAGCCAGCAGACGGCAAAAAATGTCTTTCTGTGGCAGGGCAGCGGCTGGACCCGCTATCTGCGCAAGGTGCCGGAAGTTTGGTTCACCTTCCTGATCGAAACCTTCTGGAGCAAACGGCGGATCATGGAAGTCTATCTGAACGTCGCCGAGACGGGGATCGGCACTTATGGCGTCGAAGCGGGCGCCCGGCGCTATTTCAACCATGGTGCGAACCGCCTCAGCCCGGCCGAGGCCGCGCGCATTGCCGCGATCCTGCCGCTCCCCAAAAAGCGCGAGGCAATCAGTCCGTCGGGCTTCACGCGCCGTTACGGCAATATGATCGCGGCGCGCATCGGCCAGGTCCGGCGCGATGGTCTGGACGCGTGCATCTATAAATAGGGGAGCGCAAGCGGCGCGCCGCGCCCAGTTCTGGCTGCCTCAGTTTTGGCTGCCTCAGTTCTGGCTGGGCGTCACGGTCGCGACGACGGGTTTGGGCGTGATTGCCTCTGCCGCGACGACGCGCTTCGTGTCGCCATTGGCGATTGCCTTTTCGAGCGCCGCGACCTGCGGGCATTTATCCTTGCACAGCCGCTGGACGTCGGCGAGCTTTTCGCGCGCCAGTTCGATCGCGCCCTTGTCGGCGAGCGCTTCGCCCTGCCCCGCCAGCGCGGCGATGTCGTTGGGTTCGAGCAGCAGCGCCTCGCGATAAAGGCCGATGGCCTTGCCCGGCAGGCCCTGCGCGCGCGCGACCTGCGCCAGCGCGATGATCGCCGAACGGTTGCGCGGGTCGGCGGCAAGCGCCGATTCATAGGCGTCGATCGCGGCGTCGAGATCGCCCTTCGCCTGCGCCGCCTGGCCCTGGTTCATCAGCGCTACGGACTGAGGCAGGATATCATTGTCGGCACGCTGCGCATCGGAGGCTACAGGCAGGCTGGCCAGAACAAGACCGGCGCCAAGGGCCAGTAAACTGATGCGCATCGCATTCTCCCATCGCTTCATTTGCGGCGACGCTAACATGGCGCGGTCAGCCGTGCGAGGAAAAAGCCGTCGCATCGGTCGTGCGCCGGGGTGAACAGATAGCCCGCGCCCGCGGCGCGCGCGATGCCGTCCGGCAAATAGCCACTGTCGGCGGTCCAGCCCCGATGTCGGTCCAGAAACGCTTGCACCTGTGCCCGCCCCTCGCGCGCGATGATCGAGCAGACAGCATAAAGGAGTTTGCCGCCCGGCGCCACCAGATCGGCACCGATGGCGAGCAGGTTCGCCTGATCGGCCATATGGCGGTCGAGGCGCGCCGGCGTCAGCCGCCAGCGCAGTTCGGGGCTGCGCCGCCAGGTGCCGCTGCCCGAACAGGGTGCATCGACGAAAACATGCGTCGCCTTGCCGCACCAATCGGCCAGCATCGCCGCTTCCTTCCCCGGATCGAGCAGGCGCGTCTCGATCCGCGTTGCCCCCGCCCGCTCCGCACGGGGCGGCAATTGCTGGA
Organism: Sphingopyxis sp. A083; assembly: GCF_001468495.1. NCBI lineage: Bacteria > Pseudomonadati > Pseudomonadota > Alphaproteobacteria > Sphingomonadales > Sphingopyxidaceae > Sphingopyxis > Sphingopyxis sp. A083. Next base: position 50,419 of record NZ_LNSK01000014.1, read on the forward strand.
GCCGCGCGCGATTGACGTCGCATGCCAATATGTCGGCGGCATCGCCGGTCAACGACGCAATAGCGAGCGCCTTGCCGCCGCCCCCGGCGCACAGGTCGACGATGCGTGCGCCCGCTTCGGCACCCAGCGCCGCCGCCGCATATTGGCTCGCCGCATCCTGCACCTCGAACGTGCCACCTTCGTAGGCGGGATGCTGGATCGCCGCGGTTTCGGGCGGCAGACGCCAGCCGTCGGGCGTGCCCTCGATCGCGCGCCCCTCGGGAAAAAGTTCGGCAAGCTCGTCGCGCGACGCCTTCAGGCGGTTGGCGCGCAAGTCGAGCGGTGCGCGTTCGAGCATCGCCTCCTCTTCCGCGCTCTCGATCAGCGGATCGAACAATTCGGCAAGCGCCGACGCGACGACGCCGGTTTCGGCGCGCGGCTCGTCGCTGCCTATCGGCGCGGGCCCGTAAGGCGATCCGTCGAACAGCGCCGCGAGCGCCGGATCGCGGTCGGCGAGCGCGAGCATCGCCGCGCGCCCCGACACCGGCACCGACCGCACCGCGCGGATCGCGTCATAGACGTGGCCGCGGATCGCGCGCCGGTCCTTCGATCCCGCATAGCGCCGTGCCCGCATAGCCTCGGCAAACAGGGCGTCGGCGGGCGCCCCGCCCTCGCGCGCCGCGGCAGCGATGGTATCGAGAATCTCGATCGCGGTCTGGACGCGCGCGGCGGGGGTCATGCGATGGCCTCAGCCCGCCGGATAATTCGGTGCCTCGCGCGTGATCGACACATCATGGACATGGCTTTCGCGCAGGCCCGCATTGGTGATGCGCACGAATTTGGCGCGCTCGCGGAAATCGGGCAGCGTGCGGCTGCCCGTATAACCCATCGCCGCCTTCACGCCGCCGACGAGCTGGTGGATGACATCCTTCGCCGCGCCCTTGAACGGTACCTGGCCTTCGATGCCTTCGGGAACCAGCTTCATCTGGTCCTTGATGTCCTGCTGGAAATAGCGGTCGGCGCTGCCGCGTGCCATCGCCCCGACGCTGCCCATGCCGCGGTAGCTCTTGTAGGTGCGCCCCTGGTAGAGGAAGGTTTCGCCCGGCGCCTCGGCCGTCCCGGCGAGCAGCGATCCGACCATGACGCTCGACGCCCCGGCCGCCAGCGCCTTGGCGATGTCGCCCGAGGTGCGCAAACCGCCATCGGCGATGACCGGAACGCCATGCTTGGCCGCAACTTCGACGCTGTCGAGGATCGCGGTGAGCTGCGGCACGCCGACCCCGGCGACGATCCGCGTCGTGCAGATCGATCCCGGACCAATGCCGACCTTCACCCCGTCGGCGCCCGCGTCGATCAGCGCGCGCGTCGCTTCACCGGTCGCGACATTGCCCGCCAGCACTTGGACCCGGTTCGACAGCTTCTTGATCTTCTCGACGGTCGCGCCAACCATCTTGCTGTGACCGTGCGCGGTATCGACCACGATCAGATCGCATTCGGCATCGAGCAGCGCCTCGGCCCGTTCGACCCCGGTGTCGCCGGTGTTGGTCGCGGCGGCAACGCGCAACCGGCCGCTCTCGTCCTTGGTCGCATCGGGGAAGTTGACCGCCTTTTCCATATCCTTGACGGTGATCAGGCCGATGCAGCGATAATCCTCATCGACGACGAGCAGCTTTTCGATGCGCCGCTGGTGGAGCAGCTTGCGCGCCTCTTCCTGACTGACGCCCGCGCGGACCGTCGCCAGATTTTCCGCAGTCATCAATTCGCGCACCGGCTGGCCCGGATTATCGGCAAAGCGCACGTCGCGGTGCGTGAGGATGCCGACCAGCTTCCCGCCGGTCTCGACCACCGGAATCCCCGAAATGCGGTGCTGCGCCATCAGCGCGGTGGCATAGGACAAGGGGGCGTCGGGCGTGATGGTGATGGGATTGACGATCATCCCGCTTTCAAAGCGCTTCACCTGGCGCACCGCCGCGGCCTGTTCCTCGACGGTCAGATTGCGGTGGAGGACGCCGATGCCGCCGATCTGCGCCATCAGGATCGCCATGTCGGCCTCGGTAACCGTGTCCATCGCCGACGACAGGATCGGAATGTTGAGGCTGATCTCGCTGGTCAGCCGGGTCGACAGATTGGCGTCCGAGGGCAGAATGTCCGACGGGCCCGGCACCAGCAGCACATCGTCGAAGGTCAGGCCGGTGAAGATTTCCATGGGTGCCACTTTCTGGTGCGGGCGGCGCCTGACCCCGCGGCGGCGGGCGGCACACGCGATTCGTTCGGTGGCGGCCCATGTAACCAGTCAATTCCCGGCGCGCCAGTGGGCGGCGCAGGAATATTTGCGCCGGTCAGCGTCGCGAAAAGGCGGCGGGATTGCGGCTGACAGTCCGCACCCCCGCCGCCCTGCCCCTACCAGCGCCCGAGCACGAGGAAGAGCCCGCCGATAAACAGCGTCACGCCGACCGCGAACTTCAGATAGTCGGCAACGCCCAATGTGAGCTTCGCACCGTACCGGGCGCGAAAGGCCGCAACATTCGCGCGCAGATCAGGGGTTCCGGTGACGCGTCCGACCTCGAGATGACGTCCGGTCTTGAGAAAGGCGAGCGCGTGCGCGACCTCCTCTTCGGACACATCGGGATAACGGCGAAATATATCCTCGGCGCGCAGCGCGTCGGCGCCGAGCGGAGGCCCGGCGGCAATTGGTTCGGTCATGTTCAAATTCCATCGATGATCGCCCTCCGCACTGGGGGCAAGGATCGGCCGGCGCACGGCGGCGCACGGCCCGTCGATCAGATGGCAATCATCGGCGGCGCGCGCGCCGAATAGGGCGCCGCGGCAGCACGGTGAGTCCAGCCAGCGGCGACCCGGCCGAAGTCGGGCCGGAACAGTCCGACGGCGGGCAATGCTGGCGGCGCGGCGGACAGCGTGGCGGGATCGCCGCCCACCGGATGCCGGTCATCGTCGCCGGCGCGATAATGCGCGCTGAGCGTAAGGCCGCCGGCACGGACGAAAGGATGCCCGCCATCATAGGGCGCTCCCGCGATGGCGGCGGCGGTTTGATCGACCAGCCGGGCCGGGGCTGAGGCATCACGCACGAGGCCGCCCGCGCCGAGCGCAACGAGCGCCAGCCACGCCAGGAAGACGCCAACACGGCGGCGCAGGTCGGAATCGAACATCCGCATCGCCTCCATATTGCGTCTCGCGGCCGCAAAAGCTAGCGCGGAGGGGTGAACGCGCCAACGACACCCCGGGCATCCTCTCCCTTCGCGCCTTTTCGCTATCCTGCGTTCCGCGCGATCTGGATCGCCAATCTGGCGTCCAATATCGGGTCGATGATCCAGTCGGTCGGCGCCGCCTGGCTGATGACCGAGCTCACCGGCTCGCATCTGCTCATCGCGCTGGTGCAGGCGAGCGCGACAATCCCGATCATGTTGCTCGGCGTCTTTGCCGGGGCAATCGCGGACAATTTCGATCGCCGCCGGATCATGCTGGCGGCGCAAAGCGCGATGCTGATCGTGTCGGCAGCGCTGACCGTCACGGCGTGGATGGGGGCGCTGACGCCGCTGCTGCTGCTCGGCTTCACGCTCGCGGTCGGGTGCGGTACCGCGCTCAACGGCCCTGCATGGCAGGCATCGGTGCGATTGCAGGTCGGGCCGAAGGATCTACCACAGGCGATCACGCTCAACAGCGTCGCTTTCAACCTCGCGCGCAGCGCCGGCCCGGCGCTTGGCGGCTTGCTCATCTCGCTGACCGGCCCCGCCACCGCCTTCGGGATCAATGCGCTCAGTTATCTGGCGCTGATCGTCGTCCTGCTGCGCTGGCACCCCGAAGTCACGCCGCCGCGGCGCACCCCCATATTGGGCGCGATCGCGATCGGCATCGGCTATTGCGCCCGCTCGAGCCCGCTGCGCCGCGTGCTGACGCGCGGCTTTGCCTTCGGCATCGCCGGCGCTGCCTTTTCGGCGCTGCTGCCCTCGCTCGTCCGCGATCGGCTGCACGGAACCGAGATCATCTACGGCCTCTGCCTCGCCGCGTTCGGCGCAGGGTCGATCTTCGCCGCGCTCTGGGTCGGCGAAGCCCGGAAACGCTGGGGCAGTGACCGGGTTGTCAGCATCGCGTCCTTGGTCTTTGCCGCCGCGATGGTGCCGGCGGCCACGGCGCTGACGCTGCCGCCGCTGCTGGCGACCGCCTTTGTCGCCGGGGCGGCCTGGGTTTCGACACTGACCACGCTCAACGTGGCCATGCAACTCCGCTCGCCCGAAGAGATATTGGGCCGCTGCCTGTCGATCTATCAGGCGGTAACCTTCGGCGCGATGGCGCTCGGCGCCTGGCTGCTCGGGACGCTCGCCGATCTGACCGACCTGCCGACGGCACTTTTTACCGCGGCCGGATGGCTGACTTTTACCGGTCTTTTGCTCCCGCTCATCGCCCCGATGCCGCGCCGCGACGATGGCCGCGTGATCCCCTGAAATTTTTTGTCCGTACCGGTACAAAAGACGCGCCGCGCCACCTTAAAGGCCGACGCCGGCGCCCGTTAAAGCGGGTATGACCACACATGCTACATCATCGAACGAGCCGGTAGGGCGGCTCCTTGGTTGGCTGGGGCTCCGCCACGGAAAAACCGGCGCCCAAGCAGGAGACGCCGCATCGCTCGGGGGGCGTACCCCGCGCGACATGGTGACGGAAGCCCGTCAGCAGCTCGTCGGTGCGATCGCTTCCTTCCTGCTCGACCATGATCTCGATGTATCGGCGGCCAATCTCCTGATCGCGCACAGTGCCTTTTCGGGGATCAATCCAAGGCTTGCGCGGCAGATCGCGACGCGATCGCAGACCGGCGACGGAATCACCCAGCAGTGGCTGGACGAACTGGCGCAGCAGGAACCGATCCAGCCCGACCGCGCCGAACTCGATCGCCTCGTCACCCGCCTCGAAACCAACCTCGACACCTTCCAGACCAACACCAAGGCCGCGCGCAACGCGACGAGCGATTATGGCGTCAAACTCGAAAAGCATGTGACCGACCTTCAGCAGGTGCAGGTCACCGGCGAACTCGTCACCCATCTCGCCGATCTCGCCAAGGCGATGCTCGACCGCACGCGCCATGCCGAAGAAGAAATGCGCCGCAGCGAGGATGAAACGAAATCGCTGCGCCGCAGCCTCGCCCGCGCCAAGCGCGACGCCGAGGTCGACTATCTGACCGGCCTGCCCAACCGCCGCGCCTTCGAGGTGCTGCTCGAGCGCCATTATGAAGAAGCGCGCGCGAGCTGCGAACCGCTCAGCGTCGCCTTTTGCGACATCGACAATTTCAAGCTGGTCAACGACACCCACGGCCATGAGGCGGGCGACCGCGTCATCAAGCTGATCGCCGATACGCTGGCGCATATCTCGAACGACCATTGCCATGTCGCACGCCACGGCGGCGAGGAATTCGTCATGCTGTTCCGCGGCCTGCCGCCCAGCGAAGCCGCCGCTCGTCTCGACGAAGCACGCGAACAACTCGCAGGCCGCCGCCTTATCAACCGCAAGACCGACGAGCCCTTCGGCCAGATCACCTTCTCGGGCGGGGTCGCCGACGTTTTCGGTTACAATAATGCGCGCGACGCGCTGAAAGCCGCCGACGACGCGCTCTACCGCGCCAAGGAAAGCGGCCGCAACCGGATCGAATTGGCGGGGATCTGACGCCCCCTGCCCATCGATCACCAATCGAGAGTCAGCGACTCCAGCGCGCGAAAATGGCCGTGGGCATCAGTAGCCCCCGCGCCTCTTCGCGCACCGCAAGCTCGCCGCATTCGACCTTGCCCGGCAAATCGGCGAAAATCTGCGCCAGCAGTTCGCCAATCGCCAGCGCCGACATGCGCACCGCATAAACGGTGAGGAACAGAGCGCGGCTGTCGGCATCGAGGAGCTGGCGGCAATCGGCAAGCAAGGGCGCCAGCCCCTCCTCGATCTGCCAGCGTTCACCGCCCGGGCCGCGTCCGAACTTCGGCGGATCGAGCAGGATCGCATCGTAGCGCCGCTCGCGCCGCACCTCGCGCGCGGTGAACTTGCCGGCATCGTCGACGATCCAGCGGATCGGCCGGTCGCTCATGCCCGCGAGTGCAGCATTGTCGCGCGCCTGCGCCACCGATTTCTTCGACGCATCGACGTGCGTGACCGCCGCGCCGGCCGCGGCGAGCGCCTGGCTGCCGACGCCGGTATAGCCGAACAGATTCAGGAACGCGGGATCGGCCTTGTCGGCGACGCAGCCGCGCAGCCAGTCCCACACCGGTGCCATGTCGGGAAAGAAGCCGAGATGGCGGAACGGGGTGCAGGACGCGGTGAAGCGCGCTTCGCGCCATGCGAGCGGCCACCCTTCGGCTGGCACGGGGCGATGAAAATACCAGCGGCCGCCGCCATCTTCGTCGGATGCGGGGATGAATTCGCCGTCGGCAGCATCCCATTCGCTGTCGGCCAACGCAGGCTGCCACATCGCCTGCGGTTCGGGACGTATGAAACGATAGGGGCCATAGCGTTCGAGCTTGCGCCCGCCGCCGCTATCGACCAGCCCGTAATCGTCCCACCCCTCGCCGACGAGCGTCGCGAGCGGCAGCAGATCAGCCACGGGCCGCCTCGCGCAGGATATGGGCCTTTACCGCGTCATAGTCGCCTGGCAGCTTTTCATAGCGCTCCTCGCGGTCGAACAGATTGCCGAGGCGGGCGGGCAGCGCCGGACGAACGCCTGTCGCGCGTTCGACCGCATCGCGGAACTTGGCGGGATGCGCAGTCGCGAGCGTCACCACCGGCACGTCGGCATCGATATCGAGCGCGCGCGCCGCGGCCAGCCCGACGGCGCTATGCGGATCGATGATCTGCCCGCCATGTTCCTGCGCCCATCGCAGCGCCAGCGTCATGCCATCGGCATCGATGCGCGCGCTCGAAAACAGGTCGCGGGCGCCAGCAAGCATATCCTCGGGAATCGACATCGCTCGGCTGCGGTCGAATTCGGCCATCATCGCATCGATCGCAGCCCCGTCGCGACCCGCGAGGTCGAACAGCAGCCGCTCGAAATTGCTGCTCACCTGAATGTCCATCGACGGCGTCGCGGTCGCGGTCACACTGCCCGCGCTGTAATCGCCACGCGATAGGGCGCGGTGCAAGATGTCGTTGACGTTGGTAGCGACGACCAGCCGCGCCACCGGCAGCCCCATGCGCGCCGCGACATAGCCTGCGAACACGTCACCGAAATTACCCGTCGGCACGCTGAACGCGATCGCGCGGTCGGGGGCGCCGAGGCGGACCGCGGCATAGAAATAATAGACCACCTGCGCCATCAGTCGCGCCCAGTTGATGCTGTTGACCGCCGACAGCGTCAGCACGCTGCGCGCCTCGGCATCGCCGAACAGCCGCTTCACCATCGCCTGCGCGTCGTCGAAGCTGCCGTCGATCGCGATGTTGTGAACGTTGGGCGCCAGCACGGTCGTCATCTGGCGGCGCTGCACGTCGCTGACCCGCCCTTCGGGGTGGAGCATGAAGATACGGATATGCTCGCGCCCCGCGACCGCCTCGATCGCCGCCGATCCCGTATCGCCCGACGTCGCGCCGACGATGGTCAGATCGGTATCGCCGCCGCTCAGGAATTTTTCGAACAGCTGGCCGAGCAGTTGCAGCGCGACATCCTTGAACGCCAGGGTCGGACCGTGAAACAACTCGAGCAGCCAGAGGCGATGGTCAAGCTGGACGAGCGGCGTCACCGCATCATGACTGAAGCGGCCGTAGGCGGCCCGGCACAATTCGCGCAGTTCGGCCTCGTCGAGCACGCCGGCGACGAAGGGCATCATCACGCGCACCGCGGTTTCGGCATAGTCGAGCCCCGCGAGCGCGCGAATATCCTGCGCCGACATCTGCGGCCAGGCGGCCGGGACGTAGAGCCCCCCGTCGCTCGCAAGGCCGGCGAGCGTGGCGGCACGGAAGTCGAGGGTCGGCGCGGAGCCGCGGGTGCTGATATAGTCCATGACGGAAAAGCGCCTAGCGGCGCACCGTCACCGCTGCAAGCGGCGGCGCACCGCGATGATATAGATAATCAGCGCGATCGCCGCGAACAGGAACCATTGCACGGCGTAAGCGAGGTGGTTGTTGGGCATGTCCGCCGCCGATGGCACCGCGCTGGGCCGTAGTCCCGCGGCGGGCTGGTCGGCGACCAGCATCGCGCGCGCCGGCACGGCACGGCCGGTCAGCCGCTCGATCAGGCTCGGCTGCTCGGGCCCCGGTACGATCGTGCCCTGAACCGTGCCGCCCGTCCATTTGGGCGGCGTGAAATCGTCGGCGATACCGATGTCGACCAGCACACCCGGTCCCTCGGCGCCGGTGCGGCAATCCGCAATCATGCGAATACCGCCTCCGCCCTTGCGATCGGTGCCGCTGCGCGGATCCCAGCGCACCGGCTCGAGACAGATAACGCTGCTTTTGCGATAGAGCATCGCGTCGGGAACCGGCGGCAGCTTCGGATAGGTCACCGTCGCCGACATCGCCCCGTTGCGTTCGTAAAGCGCGATCAGCGCTTCCTTCTCGCCCTTGCGCTGCAACTGCCAGATGCCAAGCGCAATCATCGTCGCCACGGCGGCGAGAACCAGGATCGTCGGAATCACCGGCCAGCCGCGCGGCGGCGCGACGGCTTCGCCGGGCGAAGGAGCGTCAGGCGTCGTCGTCATGCCGATCCACCAGGCGCCCTTCCGCCGCCTTGCGCTGATGTTCGCTCGCGAGCAGCGCGGCCTTGCCAACCCGCAGGCCGTAGACGACCGCGGCGGCCGTGATCGGCACCCACAATAGCACATGCACCCACAACGGCGGCTCGAATGCGAAATCGACGGCAATCGCCGCGGCAACGATCAGCGCACCGATAATCATGGTCAGAAACGCCGCCGGCCCGTCGCCGACATTGTAGGTCGAGTAGTCCAGCCCGCAGGCGCGGCAGCGCGGCGCGAATTTGGTCGGCCCGTCGAACAGCGTCGGCGCGCCGCATTCGGGGCAGAGACCGAAAAGGGCAGCGCGCCAGACCGGCGGCTGCCCCTTTTGATGCTGTTCGCTGTCCGGCAATTTAGTGCGCGGCAACCGGTGCGCCCCAGCCACCCCAGACATAGACGATGATGAAGAGGAACAGCCACACCACGTCGACGAAGTGCCAGTACCAGGCAGCGGCTTCGAAACCGAAGTGCTGCGTCGGCGTGAAATGGCCCTTGTAGACGCGGACGAGGTTCACGATCAGGAAGATCGTGCCGACCAGAACGTGGAAACCGTGGAAGCCGGTCGCCATGAAGAAGGCCGAGGTATAGTTGATCGTGCCGAAGGGGAACGGCGCTTCGGCATATTCATAGGCCTGAATGCAGCTGAAGGTCAGGCCGAGGATGATGGTCAGCCACAGACCCTTCTTGAGCCCTTCGCGATCGCCGTGGATCAGCGCATGGTGCGCCCAGGTGATCGTCGTGCCCGAGCAGAGCAGGATCAGCGTGTTGAGCAGCGGCAGCGAGAAGGCGTCGATGACATGGATGCCCTTCGGCGGCCAGATCGACGCGGCCACCGCACCTTCCTGCCCGAACAGCGAGGTCACCGCACCGTCGACGATCTCGACCGGCGCCGGAAACAGCGAGAAATCGAACCAGGCCCAGAACCAGCCGACGAAGAACATGACTTCCGATGCGATGAACAGGATCATGCCATAGCGCAGGTGCAGCTGAACGACCGGCGTATGATCGCCGGCGTGCGCTTCCTTGATGACCTCGCCCCACCAGCTGAAGAAGGTGGCGATCACACCCATGAAACCGAGGCCGAGCACCCATTTGCCGGCACCGCCGAAATGGTCGGCGTGCATCGCCATGACGAGGCCGAAGAACATCACCAGCGCGGCGACCGAGCCGAAAAGCGGCCAGACGCTGGGATTTACGAGGTGATAATCATGATGTTTGGCACCGGCCATGTCACAGTTCCCGTTTTTTGCCCCAGCGCGATGATCCCCATCATCTGCCGGTCCTTGGTAAGACTCTATTGGTTGCGGCCTTAGCTCGCCTTTTTGCCCTCGTCCACTGGGTAGAAGGTGTAGCTGAGGGTGATTTCCTGAATGTCGCGCGCGTCGGGATCGTCCTTGATCTTGGGATCGACGAAGAACAGCACTGGCATGCGGATCTGTTCGCCCGGCTTCAGCGTCTGCTGGGTGAAGCAGAAGCACTGGATCTTGGTAAAATATTTCCCCGCCTGGTCGGGCGTTACGTTGAAGGTCGCGGTGCCGGTGATCGGGTGCGGCGAATTATTCTGCGCGATGAAGATCGCCATGTCGCGCGCGCCGATGCTGACCGTATCGGTGGGATGTTCGGGATAGAATTTCCACGGCAGCTTGGGCGACACATTGGCATCGAAGCGCACCGAGACGGTATCGCTCAACACCTTCGGTGTCTCGGCCGCGGCGACCGGATCGTAACGCTGCGTCGTGCCGCCAAAGCCGGTGACGCGGCAGAAAAGATTGTAGAGCGGCACCGCCGCGAAACCCAGCCCGACCATCGCCGCCGCGAGCAAGGCCGCGAGCGCCGCGGTGCGGCCATTTTTCCGGCGTGTCGCTTCGTTCGTCATTTCGGTACCACCATGCGCGCCATCGTAATGAAGAAAAAGAGGAAAGCGAGCCCGCCGAGGATCCAGCCCATCAGGTTGGCGCGCACGCGCTGGCGGCGGCGATACTCGGCTTCGTCGAACGGCTGTTGCGGATTTTCGTCGGTCATAGTGGCAACCAGTGATCGGCGACCACCGCGCCGAAGAGGATGAAAAGATAGGCGATGGAAAAGGCGAAGAGGCGCTTTTCGGGCTGCATCCGGTCGTCCGCACCCGCGCTGCGCAAGCCGACCTGCGCCGACAGCAGCACGAACAGCGCCGACAGGATCGTCGCAGTCCAGCCATAGAGCGCGCCCGTATAGCCGAGCGGCCAAGGCGCGATTGCCGCCGCCGCCATCACGACAGCATAGAGCAGGATCTGGCGGCGCGTCGCGCGCTCGCCCGCGACCACCGGCATCATCGGAATTCCCGCTGCGGCATAGTCGGAGCGCACGAACAGCGCGAGCGCCCAGAAATGCGGCGGGGTCCAGAGGAAGATCAGCAGGAACAGCGCGATCGGCAGCGGTGCGACGCTGCCCGTCGCCGCGACCCAGCCGATCAGCGGCCCGA
>NZ_LNSK01000015.1:0-53219 GCF_001468495.1 Sphingopyxis sp. A083
GCTGACGCCGCATCGCGTCGACATGCTGTTGTCGGCGCTCGATCATCGTGACCGGGTCTACATCATCGAGACGTTTCACCGGCTCGGCCTGCCTGACGACGTGATCGAGCGGCTGCTGTCGCTCGCCCGCCGCATCAACCGCCAGCCGCTCGCAGTGGCAGCGGGGTTGCTGGTGACCGCGCTTGAAACCGTCGAGGCGCAAGGCTGATGGTCAAGGCGCGTTCCACCGACCAGCTTGCGTTCGCGTTCGAGGCGCCGCGTCCCGCGACGCACGCTGCGGCGCTCGCGGGCATGGACGCGCGGATCGCGCGCACGGTCGGCGAAGCGCTGAACAGCGACGCGCGGCCGCGCGAAGTCATCGCCGCCGAAATGAGCGTCCTTCTGGAGGACAGCGTCACCAAGGCGATGCTCGACGCCTATTCGGCGCCGGGCAAGGGCGATCATAATATCAGCTTTGCGCGCATGCTCGCGCTGATCGCGGTCACCAACCGCTTTGACCTCCTCGACCGCGAACTGCGCGAAATCGGCGCGGCGGTGCTGGTCGGTGAGGAAATCCACACAGCCCGACTTGGGCATCTGAAGTCGAAGATCGCGGAACTGAGCGCCGAGCTGCGGGCCGTCGAACGAATGGCCGCGCCGATCGACCGCGCGATTGACAATGGGGGACGCAGCGCATGCTGATGCAGCACAAGGTATGGTTCACGGCCGAGGAATTGGCCGAGCTGCAACTTGCGGGCCTCCCGAAATCCAAGCGCGCGGTGACCGGGCCGGTCGCTGCTTTCCCACATCGCCCGCGACGGGTCGATCGTCGGCATTCAGCAGGCGGCAGTGATGGCCGACGCCGAGCATCCGAACGGCACCCTCAGCTTTGCACCCAATTTCGAAGAGGACTGACACATGCACATGAAGAGCTTGTCCATCACCGACATGGACGAACGCGGCAAGGGTTTGGCGTTGATCGCTCGCTTGGCCGAGGTCGATAGCGATGGCGATACTTACGAGCGTGGCGCCTTCAGCTGGAAGGAAGGCGGCGATCAGTGGGCGATGATGGTGCCTGCGCACAATCGCCGCGCAACCCCGTTCGGGAAGGCCCGCATCTATGAGGAGAACGACATCGCCTATGCCGAGATGTTCCTCAACCTCAATACGACGACAGGGAAAGACTGGCACCAAGCGCTCCTGTTCGACATGGCGACGGGCAAACCGGTGCAAGAGTGGTCGTTCGGCTATGAAGCCGAATACACCTATCGCGTCACGGCAGGCAGTCGGGTCAGGGTGCTGAGCAAGGTCGACGTGGATGAACTCTCCCCCGTCCTGCGCGGGGCGGGCAACCGGACCGGCACGATCTCGATCAAGGGTGCGAAGCTTCGGCCCGAACATCTGGCTGGTCTGATCACCAATCTCGGCGAGTTGGCTTCGGCCATCGACATGGATCCTGCGGCCGTGTCGGCCGCAGGGCGTAAGCAGCTGCGCGAAATCAACGAGGCGATCGAGCGGGTTCTGGCGAGCGACGGCGCCGCCGTCGATCCTTGCAAGGCAGCGGAATCGGTGGCGACCGACACGGCGCTGGCGCATCATCTTCAATATCAGGACACCTTGCGCCGCTTCGGTATCTGATCGGCGCACAGGGCCTTCAGGGCAGGCCGAGGGGGCCACCTGTCCGCCGCCAGACCCTCTCATTGCCCTATGGGCCTTCTTAGCGCTTCTTAGGGCCTATTGGACCGGCCCGTCTCCCCCTCCGTTGCGAGGTGGCGGCGGGCCGGTTGTCATCTGGGGTCACCTTCGTCTAGACAGGTGCCGATCACCGCATCGCTGTCACTCGCTGCGCCGGACACGTGTCCGGGGCGCATGCCCCTTTACGCTGCTGCCACATGGGCCGGACGCCTCGCCTTCGCGGGGACAGGCATTCCGACCCATAGGGAGCAGCAAAATGACGGTGAAGAGTTTGACCCTGACGCAGGCCCGCGAGAAGATGGCTACGCGGCAGGATGAGCTGAACAAGGTGTTCGAGCAGGCCAAGACGGCCGACGGCTATGACTTCAACAAGGTCACGTCGCTGGGTGAGGTCAAGGGTTCGATCGCCGTTGCCCAGCATGTGAAGGCCGCAAACGCCGAGCTGAATGAACTCGGCGAGCATATCGGTACGCTGGAAGCGGCCGAGCAGGCGGCGAAGGATCAGGCCAACCGCGAAAAGAGCCGCCGCAACTGGGCGCTCCCCGGTGGCGGTTCGGCCGACGGCAACAAAGGCGATCAGCGCCAGCGCCGGATCAAGTCGCTCGGCGAACTGGTCGCCGAGGCGAAGTCCTACCAGGAGTTCGCAAGCGGCGGCGCGGGCGGCGGCATCACGCTCAACTTCGACGACGTCTATCTGTCCGACCTGCTCGCCTCGTCGGGCGCATATGAAACGGTGGGCGCCAAAACCCTCATGACGACGGCGGCGGGCTTCGCGCCGGAGTCGATGCGCCTTCCGGGCTTCGTCGAAGCCGTCACCCGTCCGATCCAGCTGCTCGACATCATTCCGATGGCGCGCTGCGGGGCCGACAGCGTCACCTATATGGAAGAAACGACGCGCACGCATGCGGCGGCCGAGAAGGCCGAAGGCGCCGCCTTTGCAGAATCGACCTTCGCCTTCACCGAGAAGTCGTCGCCCGTTCGCAAGATCACCGACAGCCTGCCCGTCACCGACGAGCAGCTCGAAGATGTGCCGATGATGCAGAGCTACATCAACGGCCGCCTTAGCTTTGGCGTGCGCCAGCGGCTCGACGGCCAGTGCCTGATCGGCGACGGCACCGCGCCGAACCTTCGCGGCCTGAAGAACACCGTTGGCATCCAGACGCAGGCGAAGGGCGCCGATCCGGTTCCCGACGCCTTCTTCAAGGCGATGACGAAAATCCGCACGACCGGCCGCGCGATCCCGACGCACCACGTAATGCACCCAACCGACTGGCAGGGCATCCGCCTGCTGCGCACGGTCGATGGCGTCTACATCTGGGGCAGCCCGAGCGAAGCCGGCCCGGAACGCCTTTGGGGCCTCCCGGTCGTCCAGTCGGACGCCGACGCGGCGGGCACCGGCTACACCGGCTCGTTCCAGCCGGCATGGGTCAGCCTATTCGAGCGCCGCGGTGTGGACGTCCAGATCGGCTTCGTCGGGACGCAGTTCACGGAAGGCAAGCGCACCGTGCGGGCCGATACGCGAGCCGCGCTCGTCTTCTTCCGCCCTGCCGCCTTCGCCTCGGTGACCGGCCTCTAATCGCCAAGGGGGTTTGGCGAGCTGGCCGGGCGCGAACCTCTCTCCCCGCGCCCGGCCAGCATTGTGCGGAGATAGATCATGACCACGATCACCGGATTCTCTCGCCGCGTCGGCACGGCCCTCATTCCGGGCAATGTCGTCGGCGAGCATAAAGTCCCCGGCAATCTGAAGCCGACGGACACCCTACTTTCGGTCCTCCATGTTTCGGAGGGCACACCCCCGACCGGCGTCAGTCGGACGGCCGAATTTTCCATCCATGCCACGAAGGGTGGCGTGATCCAGAACACGACCACCAACACCACGGGCGGTTGGCTGCTCGTCGCCTGGGCCAGCACGGAGTAACTGCAATGACCAATATGATTGCCAAAGAGCGGCTGTATCTGACGACCGACAAGGAACGCCTGGTTCGCGAAGGCGATGAGGCAGGCGCCATTCTCTATTGCGCGGCCGGTGACGAAATTCCGCAATCGGCGGTTGATCGTTTCAAATTGGTGGATGGCACGATCGCTGGCAAGGGCGGAAAGCCCGACGGTAGCGGCGGCAAAAGCGCTGGCGGCGGCTCGACCAAGGAAAAGCAGCCCGGCCAGGACAAGGAAAAGCAGCCGGGCGGTGACAAGGGCGCTGGCGGCGGTTCGGCCGGCGCGGCTGCGACCGGCGATGACCTGACCCGCATCAAGTATGTCGGGACGAAGGTCGCAAAGGGCTTTGCGGCTGCGGGGCTGACGACGTTCGCCCAGATCGCGGCGATCGACCCCGCAGCGCCGCCTGCCGTCGAAGGGACGAACGCCACCACCAAGTGGGGCGATATCGTCGAGTCGGCGAAGGCGCTTGTTGCCGAAAAGGCTGGTCCCGCTGCTGATCAGGAAGACGCTGGCGCTCAGGACGGCGGAGCCGAATCCGGCGCCGCGGATCAGGGCGCAAGCTGATCCATGGCGCTGCTCGACCGGGTCAGGTTGCGCTCGGGCACTGATCTGCCCGATAGCGAGTTGGAGGATATGATCATTGCGATCACGTCCGACCTCGACGCGCGCCTTGGCCCGGTCGGGCCGGTCACGAAGGAGCTGGGCGATCCCGGCGATCCGCATAGCCGGTTCAATCATTCGCTGCGCATCACCCCGCCGATCGACATGTCGGCGGGAGGAGCAGACGTGACGATCGTCGAGCTTGATCCCGGCAATAGCGGTGACCCCACCGCCGAGACCATTTTGCTTCCCGGCGACTATCGCATCCTGCACGATGGCCGCACCATCCAGCGCCTGACCGGCGGCCCGAACGGCCGCACCTATTGGGCGCCGATGGTTCGCATCACCTATACGCCGGCTGGCGCCACCCAACCCGCGCGCGACGAGGCGCTGATCAAGATCGCGATGATCGACCTGTCGTATCGCGGCGCGATGAAGAGCGAGCGCGCTGGCGACTATTCGATCACGCTGAGCGGCGATCCCATTGCCGATCGCGAGGCCGTAATCGCCGGGCTGATCCCGGCCAGTGGGTTCCTGCTGGCATGAGCATCCTGGGCGACGATCCTTTCGATGCATTTGTCGAGTGCGCCTATTGCGGCGGCGATTTCCTGCCTGACGACATGGAGGGCGAGCATTGCCGCGAGTGCGCGGAAGAACTGTTCGGAGACGTCAATGATTGACCGCAAGATCATCGACAAGATCAGGAAGCTGCTAGCCCTTGGCAGGGGGTCGTCGGAGCATGAAGCCGCGGCGGCTCTCGCCAAGGCGCGTGTGCTGATGGCTGAGCATGGCATAACCGATGCGCAACTTGCCATGGCCGAGATCGAGGAGGCGACGGCGCGCGGCTCGCGCGCGGCCCGCCCACCCAAATGGGAAACGATCCTGGCTAAGTGCGTCGAGCGGGCGCTAGACGTCTGCAGCTTCATCGACGGTACCGGGACGCGGACCTTCATCGGTCGCGGACCGTCTGCCGAAATTGCCAGCTATGCCTTTACGGTCCTTTTTCGCACCCTGAAGGCCCAGCGGCAGGCTTATATTGCCGGCCCCCTGAAGCGGGTAAAGCTTGCCCGGAAGAGACTGCGCGCCGATGTGTTCTGCGAGGGCTGGGCCTTCGCCGTTCGCCGCAAGATCGAGGCCCTGGTGCCGGAACGGCCCGCCGATCCGCTGCGGGACCAATATCTGGCCGAGCATTATCCGGAGCGTGGACCGCTCAATCCGCGCGCCGCAAAGCTATCCGCGATCAAGGTGGCCGGCGACTATTGGGCCGGACTTGCAGCGGGTCGCGACGTTAATCTCCATTCCGGTGTGAGCGCCGGATTGGCTCCTTTGGCGTTGCCGGCATGACCTGCCTCGGCTCCGTGTTTGTCAACCTGGGCGCGGTGTTGCTGGGCGGGGTATTGCTGTGGGCCGCGGCCTTTGCCTTCCAGTTGGTCCGTGGGTTCTTTCGGCGATGATCGGACAGCGCCTTACCATGGTCGCGCATGTCGAGCGGAACCAGGCGACCGGCAAGGATGCCTGGAACATGCCCGCGATCGACTTCGCGCCGCACGCGCAGGTTCCCTGTTTTGCCTATTCGAAGTCGTCGGCCGACGTGGTCGATGGCAAGAAGAGCGTGACGGCCCAGAATTTGCGCATGATGTTCGCGCTTGGAATCGACGTGCGTGAGGGCGATCAGGTGGCGAAGATCACGGATCGATCTGGCTCGACCATTTTGATCCCCGGACCGCTGCGGATCGAAGGCGCCGTCGAATATAAGCATAATCACCAGGAGGCCGCACTCGTGCGGGTCGCCTGATGGCTGAAAAGAGCCTGACCTGGAACGGCCCCGCGGTCACCGCAAAGCTGAAGGCGGCGCAGATCGCCGGGGTGAACCGCACGATGGGCGCCTGCGTCAACCAGGCGAAGCGCAGCCATGCGTGGCAGAACCGCACCGGCGTGCTGGAAGGCGGCATCGCGATCGTCACCTTCGCCGAAGCCGAGGGCGAAGGGGTGCGCGGCGTGTGGGGCGTCCAGGACGTCCGCTACGCGCTGATCCACGAGCTGGGCGGCGTGATCAGGCCAGTGAAGGCACAGGCGCTGGCAATCCCGCAGCCCGACGGCAGCGTCCGCTTCGCCAAGTCCGTGACGATCCCGAAGCGCCCCTATCTGCGGCCCGCCGCCGATCAATATTACCCCATGCTGTCGGACAATATCCGGCGAGCCTATGAGCGCGGAGAAGCCGATGGCGGAGCCTGATGTCATCGCTGCGCTGGTCGCGGCGCTTGCCGGCGATGCTGCGACGACCGCGCTGGTCGGGGACGCGATCTACGGCGGCGAACTGCCCGAAGGGATCGCGGCCGAGATGCCCAAGCGCGCGATCGTCGTTGCCGCATCGGGCGGTCCCGAATTCACCGGGCGCGGCAGTGCCGAGGTCGATGCGCAACGGATCGACCTGTTCGGCTATGGCGCCACGCCAGAGGAGGCGAACCGGGTTCGATCGACAGCGGCGCGCCGGCTGTGGTCGATCGAGCGCGAAACGCACGCCGGCACGCTGGTCCACTGGGTCAATCGCGCAGGCGGATTTTCCCAGGCGCGCGACCGCGACGGCCAGTGGCCGCAGTCCTTCCAATCATTCCAGGTCTTTTATTCATTGCAGGAGGTCCAATAATGCCCGCACCCTATGAAATTCTCGCCGGCCCGCTCGATCTGTGGTTCGCCCCGGTCGACACTGCCTTTCCCCTGATCGACGCAGTGCCGGGCGCGGGCTGGTCCAAGCTCGGCACCAATGGCAAGCGCAACTATTCCGACGACGGTCTTGCCGTGCAGCACACCCAGAAGATCGACACGGCAACCCCGGCGGGCGCGATCGCGCCGGTGAAGGCGTGGCGTACCGAAGAAGGGCTGATCATTTCGGTCACGATGTGGGACATGACGCTCGAACAATATACGGTTGCCCTGGGCGGCGCCGAGCCGACGACGGTCGCAGCCGGAGCCGGGACCGCGGGCTACAAGAAGATCGGCCTGTCGCGTGGTCCCGATGTCGTGACCTATGCGATGCTCGCGCGCGGCCAGTCGGCCTATGGCGACAATTTCAAGGCGCAATATGAAGTGCCCGTCTGCTTCCAGAATGCCAACCCGAAACCGGCATTCGCCAAGGGCAAGCCGTCGGGCCTTGAAATGGAGTTCATGGCGCTCGAACATTCGGCCGCCGCGACCGAGCTTGAACGCTTCGGCCGGCTGATCATGCAGCACCAGGCCGCGCTGCCCTGATGCGCCGGGGCGCCGATCTTCTCGATCGCGCGCGCCAATTGACCGACGAGCTGCGCAGCCACAAGCGCGCAGCTCGTCAAGCACGCGAGGGCGCGCAGGCAGCAGCCGCCGAACTGGCGCTGATCAAGGCCGAGTGCGAGCGGCTCGGCATAGCCTTCACCCTCCTGCCGGACAGGCGTCCGGGGCGCGACGTCGGGACAGGCCGGGCATAGCCCGGCCACCAACCCGGCGAAGGAGCGCTCCATGGCCACTACACCTATTCTGAACCTGTCGACGCTCGTCGAGCGTCCCGTCATCGAGATCGATGGCAAGAAATATCAAATGCTGTCGCCCGAGGAGCTTTCGGTCGTCGACACGCACCGCTTCGCCCTCTGGGGGCAGCACATCCAAGAGTTCACCGCCGACGAGGCGAAAGGCCCCGAGCTGCAAACGCTGATCGACGAGCTGGCCGCGAAGGTGCTGGTCGGCGTCCCCGCCGATGTCTTTGCCAAGCTGTCGGGCGTCCAGCGCTTCTCGGCCGTCGAGGTTTTTACCATGCTCCTGCTGGCGCGGAAGGCCGAGCTGGTGGGAGCGATCGGCAAGACGCTGGCGAACCAGACGATTGGGGGAGCATCATCCCCCGCATCCAGCGCTTCTTCGGCGGCGACCCCCGCTGGTGGTTCTACGAAGCGCCGATAGCGATCGTCCGGGCTTTCGCGGTGATGCTGCCCCGTCTCGATGCCGAGGAGCGGTTGTCGAACATCGACACCAACGCCGTCTCTTTCGGCGCGCTTCAGCCGGATGACGCCGAGCGCGTCATCGCCCGGCTCGAATGCACGCGCGATGGCGTCGCCATGGAGCTGCCAAAGCCAGTCGTCGCATCGCCGGATCAGCTTGGCGGCATCGGCATCGGCGTGACGATCGTCGGCGCCGGCGGGATGCCGGTCGATGGCTGAGGTACTTGGCGAAGCCCTCCTGGTCCTGCGGACCGACGACCAGGGCTATGAGCGAAGCATCGACAATGCCGAGGCAAAGGCGCGCGGCCTCGGCGCGCAGCTCGATCGCACGGCCGACAGCGCAATCGATACGGGCCGCGCCCTCGGGTCGGCGGGCACAGCAGCCGACGGCGCCGCGGCGGCGATGGGCCGCGAGGCGCAGGCAGCGCAGGCGACGGTTCCGGCGCTGCGCAACCATACGACGGCGGTCACCGCCTCGACCGACGCCGCGCGCAAGGCGGCGTTCCAGCAAAAGCTGCTGATGTTCCAGCTCAACGACATCGGCGTCTCGCTTGCATCGGGGATGAACCCCCTGATGGTCATGGTGCAGCAGGGGAGCCAGATACAGCAAATCTATGCCGGCGAGGGCGGCGTCACGCGCGCGCTGAAGGAAACCGGCAATATGGTCGGCGGGCTTATCGCGCGCTTCCCGCTGCTGTCGGCCGCGATCGCGCTCGGCGGCGCGGCCGTCGCCGGCATGACCTATGAGATCAACCAGGCGTCGAAGGAGTCGGTGAACTTCGGCGATGTCGCGCTCGCGACATGGCAGGTGATCGCCGACGGGCTTTCGTCGGTGCTGAAGCCGGTCGTCGATGCGGTCGCGCCTTGGTTCCAGGCGGCATGGGACATGGTGGTCGCCGGGGTCAAATGGACCGGCAATCTGATCATCAACAGCTTTCGCGCGGCGTTCGAGGATGTGAAGTTCGTCTGGGCGAACTTCCCCGACATCATGGCCGCTGCGGTGACGGGCGCCGTCAATCTGGTGATCGACGGCATCAACATGATGGTGAAAGCCGGGGTCAATGGCGTGAACGCGCTGATCCGCGGGGTCAATTCGGCGGTCGCGGCAGTCGGCGGCGAAAAGGCGCTGGAGCTGTTCGGCTTCAGCGGCGCGATTCCGGAACTCAGCGCGCCGCAGATCGGCCGCTTCGCCAATCCCGCCGCTGGCCGGCTCGGCAATGCCGTCCAGGGCCGCAATGCCCGCGTCGCCGAGATCATGTCCAGCGACCCTCTCGGCGAGTTCTTCGACGCGGTGGGCGAGCAGGCCCGCAAAAATGCCCGCGAGCGCAAGAAGAAGGACGAGAAGGACAAGAAGGGCGGCGCGGACACGGCGAAGCCCGACAAGACCGAAGAGCGCTATCAGCAGGATTTGAACGCGATCCTGCTCCAGACGATCGCGGCGCGCCGCAACCTCGCGACGTCGATCGCGGAGCGCTATCGTCTCGAACGGCAGGCGCTCGACATTACCTCCGCCCAGGCGCGGCAGGCTGTCCAGGACAATGACAAGTTCAGCGCGGCGCAGAAGGCGAAGCTGCTCTCGCAGCTCGCGATAAAAGAGAGCCTTGAGAAGGAACTGCTCGCCCGGAAAGAGGCCGAGGAACTCGCCCGTGAAGCCCTCCAGATAGCGCAAGCGTCGATCCAGAATGAGCGTGATCTTGGCGACCGGGCACTGCGTTTGGCGCGTACTCGGGCCGAGCGGCGAGATATCGAGCTTCGCCTGCTCGACCTCGCCTATCAGCAGGAACGATCGGAGCTTGAGGCGGTCATCGCCAGCCAGACCGCGACAGACGCCCAGAAGAAAATCGCCCTTGAGCGGCTGCGCATTCTCGACCAGCTGCAGGCCGGTGACCAGCAGGGGATAAAGCAGCAATATGAAAGCCCGTTGGAGCGCTACCGCCGTGATGTTGGCGATGTCGGAAAGAACATCAATGACGAGCTGGAAAAGGTGCAGGTCAGCGGTCTGCAATCGCTGAACCAGGGACTTGTCGACGTGATCACCGGGGCGAAGTCGCTCGGGTCGGTTTTCAAGGATGTCGCCAACCAGATCATCGCCGACCTGCTGCGCATCGCGGTGCAGCAGATGGTCATCATGCCGCTCCTCAACGCGCTCGGGGGCGGCGGCGGGCTCGCTGGGGCATCGGGGTCCGGACTTTCCGGCGCTGGATCGGCGCTCGGTTCGATCTTCAGTTCGTTTGCGGGTGGATTCGCGACTGGCGGCCTCATCCCGAGCGGGCAGTTCGGTATTGTCGGTGAGCGCGGTCCCGAGCCGATCATCTCGACGCCGCGGGGTGCGCTGGTCCGACCGAACAGCACCCTCTCCAGTTCGCAGTTCCGACCCGCGGGCACGTCGATCAGCATGCCGATCTCAATTGATGCCACCGGCGCCGATCCCGCCGCGATCGGGCGCGTCCAGTCGCAGCTCGACCGGCTCGAACAATCGCTTCCCGGCAGGATCGTCAGCACCGTGCAGGATGCGGGTGAACGCCGGATGATCTCGACGCGAGGCTGGCGATGATGCAACCCCTTCCGATGCCCGAACTGCCCGCGGGCGTTGCCCGCGTCGAGTTCGAACCCGAGCGCGTCGATTATGCGGCGCCCGAATCGAGCGGCCGCCAAGGCGGCGTCCAGGCGGGCTGGCCGCTGTGGCTCGCGACGTTCGAACTCGACAAGGTCGATCGCGACAGCGCCGACCTTTGGCGCGCATTCATCGCGCGGCTGCGCGGCCGGCAGCGCCTGTTCCTGGCGAGCGACCCCACGCGCCTTTATCCCCGATCGACGCCGCGCGGCTTTGCCGGAATGACGCGGGCCGGAGGCGGCGCCTTCACCGGCTCGGCGACTAGCTGGGCGCAGAATGTCGACGCCGACGGCAATGCGGCGATCGGGCTGACGGGCCTCCCCGCCAATCTGGCGCTGGCGACCGGCGATTATATCGGCTGGAAATGGGATGCGGCCGGATCGGCGGCGGGCAGCTATGATCGGCGCACCATGGCGCGCGTCGTCGTTCCAGCTGTCGCGTCGGCCGGAGGCGGCATCACGGTGACGGTCGAACCGCCGCTTGATCCGTTGGTCGTCCCGGTGGGCGCCATCGCGCATCTGGACAAGCCCGCCTGTCTGATGCGCCAGATCCCCGATCGCAGCCGCATCGGCTCGACCGGCGCCGGGGGAGCGCTTTCGGGGGCCACGCTGGTCGCCGGTCAGGATTTGCGGCCATGAAAGCGATATCAGCCGCCGCGCTTCAGGCGCTCGCCGACGGGACCGCAATCGTCGTCGGCGCAGTCAAGATCGACGCCGATCCGCCGATCCGCGTCTGGGGCGGGCACGGCCCTATCGAACTTGGCGGTGAACCCTTCGATCCGATCGGCGACCGCAGCCTCGTCCAGGTCGCGGGCGGCGCCCTCGGCGCGTCCGAGCAGAGCATCACCCTCTCGCTGTCGGGCATTGAGGAGCATGTCCTGGAGCTGCTCGACGCGGAGGAGGTCGAGCAGGCCCCGGCCACGCTCTGGCGGATGATCTTCAAGGGCGACGGCGTGACGCTGCTCGATGCCCATATCTGGAAACGCGGGCGGCTCGACGAGCTGCTCCGCGAAGACGAGATCGGCGGCACATCGACCCTGACCGCCAACCTTGAAACCGCTGCGCGCGGCCTCGGTCGCAGCGGCGGCCGGATGCGCAGCGATGCGGACCAACGCCTGATCAAGGCGAACGACGGCTTCTTCCGCAATATCGCCTTCGCAGGCGAAAAGACGCTCTACTGGGGCGGGCGGAAGCCCGCGACGGCCGGCTCTGCGGTCGGCGGCAGCTACGGCGGTGGCGGCCGCAACTTCTACAATCGGCAGAACGTCCGTGCCAACTGACCGAGTCCGCGGAATCGAGGCGCTGATCGCCTTGCTCGACATGCGCGTCGATAGAGCTTTTTCGTGGCGCGGGCGGCGCGATTGCGCTCACTTCGCTGATGCAGCGATTGTCGCGCAAACGGGCGTCAGCATCATAGGCGATCTGCGGTGGAGCAGCCGACGAGCCGCGCGCGCAATCATTGAGGCTGAAGGCGGATTCGAAGCCGCGATGGACCGGCGCCTGCGACGCATCCCACCTGCATTAGCGCAGCGCGGCGATATTGCCGGCGTTCCCGATCCGCTGTTCGGCGTACGGTTGATGGTCGTCGAGGGCGTGACGCTCGTGGGACCAGGCGCGCACGGGCTGGAGCGCCAACCGCGCAGCGCGATGACGATCGCGTGGGACACGATGTCGGCAGGCGCGCTCGATGAGTAAGGTCGTCAAGATCATTGCCGGCGTCGCGCTGGCGGTCGTCGGCGCGGTCACGGGCAACTGGCAGCTCATCATTGCCGGCGTCTCGATGATCGGCGGCGCCCTGTTGCAGCCGAAGCTCGGCAACAAACGCCGCGCCGCCGCCTCGGCGCAGGTGCAGCTCGGCGAAGTGCCGCGCGAGGCGATCGTCGGCACGGCTTCGACGGCGGGAAGTCTGGTCGACGCGTTCAACTACGGCGGCAAATATGGCACCGATTGGGAGGTGCTGGTGCTTGCGCTCGCCGATCATCGCTGCGCCGGATTGCAGGGCTTCTACGTCAATGACGCCTATGTCGCCTATGCGGCCGATGGCTATGTCGCCGGCTATAACAACCAGCTTCAGGTTTTCTGGCGGTCGGGAACCGAGACGCAGGCCGTTCCCGCGATCCTGACCGCAAACGGTCCGGGGTGGACGGCCAACGACAACGGCGCGGGCGTCGCCTATGTCGTCGTCGCCTACAAGGCCGACGATCCCGAGGCGAGCAGCCCGGTGTGGCCGGGCGGTCGCCCGCGCTTCCAGTGGATCGTTCGCGGCGCGCTTTGCTATGACGCGCGCAAGGATAGCAGCGTCGGCGGCGCCGGGGCGCACCGCATCGACAATCCGGCGACGTGGGAATATTCCGACAACCCGATCGTCACGCGGTACAAATGGGTGCGCGGCTTCTACGCCTGCGACCGAGTCGGTGATCCGGCCCAGCTGCTGATCGGTCGCGGGCTGAGTGCGACCGAAGCGCCACCCGCCAATGTCTTTGCGCGCGCCAACCTTTGCGACGAGCTGGTCGGCGGCGAGAAGCGCTATCGCGTCGGCGGCGCGATCGGCGCGGCCGAACCCTATATCGAGATCGAGGAAGACTTCGCCTCGGCCTGCGCGGGGACGATCGTCCAACCGGAAGGCTGCGTCGAGATCGACCCCGGCGAAGCGCGCGCGATTGTCGCGACCTTTACCGACCGTGATCTGGTCGTCGGTTCGCGCGTGCGCTGGAACAACGGCCTGCTCTCCACCGGCAGCGACGAATGGATCAACACCGTCGTCGTCACCTATATCGACCCGGCGCAGAAGTGGGCGGAGCATGCGGCGCCGGTGCTTCGCGATCCTGCCGACATCGTCACCGACAAGCGTCCGCGCGAGCGCCGCGTGCTTTTGGGCTTCGTCCAATGGGTCAAGCAGGCGCAGCGCGTCGGCGAGATACAGCGTCGCTTTGGCCGGCTGAAGGGCCGCGCCGAAGTCACGCTGCCGCCGCGCTTCGCCAATATCGAAGAAGGCGACTGGGTGCAGTGGCAGTCCGATCGCCGGTTCAAGGGCGCGACGCTGACCTTCCGAGTCGAGGCGTGGGGATCGGACGAGAAATGGCATCACACGCTGACGCTGCGCCAGATATCGGCATCGGTCTATTCCGACACGGCGCCGCTCGACGACGGGTCGATCGCGGCGCAGCAGCCCGCGCCGCCCGCGATCGGCGCGCCCGCGGTCGGCGCCTGGACGCTTGCGGCAGGGCATCAGGAGGCGGGCGGCCTCGCCACCCCGATCCTGATCGTTGCGGGCGCCACCGATGACAGCCAGGCACGCTTCGTTCGGATCGAGTATGTGCAGAGCGCGACGGCTCCCGACGGCGCCACCCAGTGGAACGATACCGGCGTCACCGGCCCCGACGTGACCCGCAAGGAAATTCCCGCGGCGCCGGGCGGAACCTATTATGCCGCGGTTTCCTATGTCGTCGACAGTGTGAGGGGCACGCGGCGCATCCTCGGGCCGGTAACGGTCGGGGCTATCACCTTGCCCGACGGGACGCCGATCGAAGACCGCGAGCCGACCGACCGCTCTCCTGCGCCGCCGCTGGAGCTGCCGCGGGGAACGATCTGGTTCGCACCTGACGGTCATCCCTACCGCTTTACGACCCGCCCGTGGATCGGGGCGGATGGGCAGGCATGGGTCGGTGCCGATGGAACGTCATGGCTCGGCGCAGGCTATGAAGACGTCCAGGATCAGGTCGCGGTGGATGCGCTCGATCTCGCGACGACCGCGAGCGTGGCAGCGGATGCCGCGAAGGCGGATGCGATCAGCGCGCAGAGCAAGATCGCGGCGATCGTCGCCGACAACACGCTCGATAAGTCGGAGAAGCCCGACCTTGCCCTGCGCTATGCCGCGATCCTGTCGGAGCAGCCGGGCATCCAGAACAACGCGGTCTATTATGCGATCGTGGCCGAGAAGGCTGTCTATGATGCCGCCGTCGCGGCGCTGACCGCATATCTCGCCGCCCTCGTCCCCGCCTATAATGATTACAGCGCCGACACGGCCATCGACCGCGTCGCGTTCAACAACGCCTTCAATGCCTTCTACGATGCGCGCCAGGCGCTGCTCGACAAGATCGCGGTCGAGGCGGGGCGATCGACCGCGACGATGACGCTGGCGCCGACGCAGACGATCCTGTGCGACTATCTGGGCGTGCCGAAGACCGGCCAGCTCGTCGATCGCGTGCTGCTGAACAGCCGCAAGCGCGGCAATGCCGTGGTCGACGCGGCGACGACCTGGACAGCCACCTTTCCGGGTTCGGTTACCGGGACGATCGACACGACATCGGCGACCACCGATCGCGGCGATATCACGATCACGGGCTTCAACGGCGCCGCAGGCGCTGCGGAAATTTCGATCGCATCAACCTATGACGGCATCACGCTGACGGGAAAGATCGCGATTGTTCCCGCTCTCGATGCGCCGCCTCCTCCGCCGCCCGCAAGCGGCACGGCGCAGACATCGGCGCAGTCGAGCGAGTCGCAGTCGAACAGCACCAGTGCCTATCTTTCGAGCGGGGTCATCATCGGACCGGTGCGTGCGGGGGCTTCGGGGCAGATCAAGCTGGAAGCGGTGATATCGTTCAATCGCAGCGCAAATGGCGAAAACGACGCCTATGCGAAGTGGGGCTATTCGACGTCCGCGACCGGGCCGTTCACCGACGTGCCCGCAGGCGAGGTGCATTCGACGATCAACGCGTTTCGCCTTCGGACATATGATCCCGATGATGTCACCTTCGAAACGGGCGCGATTTCCATCAACCAGACGCTGAGCGGGCTGACATCGGGCACCGACTATTATTTCGAGTTCCGCCCGAGGAAAGGCTCCTACTCGGCTGGCGTGCCGACCGCGAACAACGTCTTCAGCGGGCTGAAGAAGGCGACACAGCTATGATGTCGATCTTCAACCAGCGCTCGGGGAAGCTGCTGCGCAACGTGGCCTCGCTCGATGGCGAGAATATGCGCGGGCGCGGATCGGCACCTTGCCCGCCCGGCTGGGAGCGGATGCGCTGGGATGCCACCGCGCGCGGCTGGGTCGACGATGCCGGCATCGCGGCCGAGGTCGATGCCCGACGCGTCGACGACGCTTACCGCGCCGAGTTCGGCGACGGCGCCAAGCGCGAGGCGCACATGCGCAAGGCGATGGAGGCGCGCCTCATTCTCCACCTCGGCGCCGCCGAGCTGGCGCCGATGCTCGCGCACGAAGCGCGGGCGACCGGCGTCGCGCTCGGCGACCTCGCCGCGGCCGTCATCGCCAAGGACAATGAATGGATCGAGCGCGAAGTCGCGCGCCGGTCCGCCAAGCTGAAAGGAAAATCCGATGCCTGACGTGGCAACCGCCCCGACCGCAAGCGTGGTGCAGACACGCGCCGCCGGATCGCGAATTCTGGGCTATTATCTCGGGGTCGGCGGGGTAAAGGTTGACTGCCTGTTCGATACGGCTTTCTTCCTGACGAAGGACGGCGACGGCTATTACTGGGCCGATGGCAAGATGCGCATCGGCGGGCCTGCCGGGGTCGGGTTCATCAACTTCAGTTCAACCGCGGTGAACGATATCGGCGCGGTGGGCTGCGCGGTGACGACCGGCTATGGCGACAGCGTCGGCATCGCGGTGCAAAATGCGACCGGCGTGCTGACCCTAGCGACGAACTCAACAGAACGGTTGCGGATCGGCGCCAGCGGCAATGTCGGGATCGGGACGACTGCGCCGATCGGGCATGTCGATGTCGAGCATAGCGGTGGCGGCACATCAAGCCTCATTCTGTCGAACACATCATGGGACCGGTCGCTGCAATTCCTCGCGATATCGGCCGGCTATCGAATAAATGCCCAAGGTTGGACTGACGCCTCGTCCCGCGAACTTCGCCTTGCGACTGGCGGCGTCGACAGGGTTACGATCGACGTTTCGGGGAATGTAACCCCCGGCGCGGATAATGCTCAAGCGTTTGGATGGTCGTCCGCCCGCTGGACGGTCATCTATGCCGCGACCGGAACGATCAACACTTCGGACGAGCGCTACAAGGTTTGGATCGGCCGCGCTACCGAGGACCGCGCCGCCCAGGATCGTCGCATCGCGCGAGCGATCCTCGACGAGCTGGGCTGGTATCAGTTCACCGACGCCGTGACCGAAAAGGGCCCGGACGGCGCGCGCTGGCACTTCGGCGCGCGGGCGCAGCGGATCTGGCAGATCGTCGCCGACGAGGGCCTCGCGCCGCCGCTGGTCGACATCGAGGGCATTCTGTTGCCCGATATCACGTGGACCGGACCGGTGGCGCCGGCATGGCTCTGCTTCGACGGCTGGAATGACCAGTTCGAAGATGTCTATCAGGACGTCGTCTATGTTGACGAGGTGCAGGTCGGCGAAGAGGGAACGGGCGAGTTCGGACCCGACGGCGCCGAGATCATGCGCCCGGTCACCGAAGAGGTCGAGCGTATCGAGCGCGAGCCAACGGGCGAGCGCCAGCTTGTCCGCGCCGCGGGCCATCTATTCGGGTTCCGCGTCGATGAAATGAACCTGCTTCTGTCCTGGGCGCTCCACGATCGCTTGTCGGCGTTGGAGGCCGCGGCATGAAGCGGCTCGCCTTCATCTTCCTGCTGACCGCTGGATGCGATCAGGGCGGCGCGGCCGACGGCTATCGCTTCGGTCAAAAGGAGTTCGACCGGACGCAGCCCGCGATCACGATCATCACGCATCCGACGATCGCCGACCTTCGCGCCAAGGCGCCGAAGGCCGCGCAGCAGCCCGAGGGGCGCGACCTTATGGCGTGGTCGATCATCCGTCCCGACGGGTGCGAGGTTCATGTCGTGGACCCCGCCCGCTCGTATCAGCCGCAATGGATCGGCCATGAGGTCGCGCATTGCGTCTGGGGGCGGTGGCATCCGTAATTCGCAGTCCCCGCAAGGGGGAGGCAACGGGCGTTGCAGCGCCCGTCACCGCAGGGAGTTGGACCCCGCACCTTGCGATGCCGCGGCATCGCTCCGTTCCCCCACCGGCGCACCGGCGGGGCAAGCGATAGGTGTCAGAAGTGAACGAAGGATTGAATTTTGAACTGGTCGGGCCGACGCGCCCGGTAGCAGGCTATATTGGCGGCAAGCGCAATCTGTCGCGGCGCCTCGTCGAGCTGATTGGGCGCACGCCGCATGATCTGTATGTCGAGCCATTCGTGGGGATGGGCGGGGTTTTCTTCCGCAGGGACCGTCGCCCGCCAGCCGAGGTGATCAACGACATCTCGGCGGACGTGACGACGCTCTTTCGCATCCTCCAGCGCCACTACCAGCAATTCCTGGACACGCTTAAATGGCAGCTCGCAAGCCGAGCCGAGTTCGAGCGGCTGATGCGGGTCGATCCGGACACGCTGACCGATCTCGAACGATCGGCGCGATTCCTGTATCTTCAGCGCCTCGCGTTCGGCGGGAAGGTCGAGGGCCGCAATTTCGGCGTGACGCGGACCGGTCCGGCGCGGTTCGACCTGACAAAGCTGGTCCCGATGCTGGAGGCTGTGCACGAGCGCCTCGCGCCGGTTCACATCGAGCGGCTGCCATTTGAGAAGCTCATTGCCCGCTACGATCGTCCAGGGGCGCTGTTCTATTGCGACCCGCCCTACCATGGGTGCGAGGCCGACTACGGCAAGGGCGTGTTCTCACGCGCCGATTTTGCCCGTCTGAGAGACCTCTTAGAAGGCGCGCAGGGTCGCTTCATCCTGTCGATCAACGACCATCCCGACATTCGCGAGCTTTTCGTGGGTAGCTCGATCGAAGAGGTCGGCGTCAATTATCGTGTCAGCGGACAGGTGACGACGGCACGCGAACTGATTATCCGTGGGGGCGGAGGAGAACCCAAATGATTACAGAAGACGACGTTCGGATTGCCCAAACGCTTGCGGCCGAAATCTCCGCCGCGGCAAAAGATGGGAAGGACGTTACAGTATGGCTGGCGTCCGGCAAGGTGCTGATGGACGTGCAGAGCGCCGATACGCCGGGGTACATCATGACGATCAAGGGCAGCTCGAACATCTGGCGCTTCCGCGCGGATCATGTGGTGGGTTATTCCGCCGCCTGAGTGCTACAACCTGTCTTGTCAAAGACTCAAAAAGCTTTTGTCGCGCTTCACTGACCGCCGACGTAATTGCTTTTGAAAAAATGTTTATGGTATGTTCTCCTTCCAGCCAAGGAGAGAGACATGACCGATTCCCCTGCCCGCGCCTCCGGCCAGTGCCATTGCGGTGCGATCCGATATTCAATGCCGACGGCGGTCGAACATCACGCCCTGTGTCATTGCAGCGATTGCCGCCGCCACGCCGGCGCGCCGATGGTCGGGTGGGCGCTGGTTGCCGAGGCCGATCTGGAGCTCAGCGGCACGCCGAAAATCTACGCTTCGTCAGAGCATGGACGGCGCCATTTCTGCGGCGATTGCGGCACCGGCCTCTTCTATACCAACGACCAGATTTTCCCCGGCAAGATCGACGTACAGTCGGGGACGCTCGACGATCCCGACCTGATACCCGCGGGCGCGCAAATCCAGGTCGCCGAACGGATCGGCTGGATGGAAAAGCTGGACGAGATGCCCAGCTTCGCGCGCTACCCCGGCATGGAGTGAGGCCTTATTTCCGGGCGCCGGCCTTGTCGTCGCCCGCGACGACCGCAGCGGTGAGTTTGGCAATATCGAGCCGCTGCGCCGCGTCGTCATAGCCCTGCCGGACGATGACCAGTCGCCGCGACGGAATGATGACTACATATTGGCCGCGATTACCGAAAGCGCCGAAGGCATCGGACGGCACGCCCGCCGATTTGTCGAGCAGCCAGAAACCGGCACCATAGCCGAATGGCCCGTCCGGCTGCGGGCCGCTCGGCGTCGAAACGAAGCGCCGCCAGTCGGCAGGCAGAATGCGCTCGCCGTCCGCCATGCCGTCGTTCAGATAGAGCAGGCCGAGCCGGGCAAGATCGCGCGCGGTCGTCCACACCTGGCTCGACAGGATGAAATCGCCATCCTTGTCATGTTCGACGAAGGTGCGCGTCATGCCCAGCCGGTCGAAAAAGGCCGCGGGATCGAGCGCCTCGCCCTCCTTCGCCAGCGCTGCCTTCAGCGACAGCGTTGCGAGCAGCGTGTCATTGTTGGCATAGCGATAGCGGCTGCCCGGAGGGTTGAGCAGCGGCCATTGCGTCGTCCACGCCCGCACCGATGCGCCGCCCATATAGATGGCATCGGTGCGATTGCCGGCGCTGTCGCTCGTCAGCCCGCTTGCCATGCGCATGAGCTGTTCTGTGGTGATGACGGCGCGCGGATCGCCTGCCGATTGCCATTCGGCAATCGCTGCGGGCGCGGCCACGTCGAGCTTGCCGCGCAGCACCGCGTTGCCGATAAGTGTTGCCGCCAGCGACTTTGCGACCGAAAAGGTCCGCTGCGCCGTATGGACGTCGTGCCCGGCCTGATAGTGCTCGACGACGATCCGGCCGTCCTTGACGATCAGCAGCGCGCTTGTCCGCCCTCCGAAACCGGCAATGTTCATCACCGCCGCTTCATAGGGCGTCAGACCGCGCGGGATCGGCGCGCGCGCACCCTGGTCGCCGAGCGGCCATGACCGGGCGTCAAAGTCGGCGCGCTTCTGCGGCGAAACGCCGGGACCCGACGCAGTATCGGCGCCGATCGGCAGCGTCACGCAGCCGTCCCGCCCGGTCCATTGCGCAACGCGCGGCGGCATGTCGTCGCGATAACGGACAAGGACGCGGCGCGCCGTCTGATCGACATCGGCAGTCAACGCGCGGACATCGGCCTCGATTTCGGGATATATGCCCATCAGTTCGTCGCGTTCGATATCGGCCATCGCCTTGCCCGCGCCGTCCCATAGCGACGAGCAGGTAAAGGCGGCGCGATAGCCCGCCGCCCAAGCCCGATTGAGATCGGCCCCGGCGTCCGCGGCCTGCGCCGGCATCGCCGTGAGCGCCATGGCTGCGACAAGAAACGCCCGCCAGCGCACGTCAGGGCCGCGGCCCGAACGCCGCGCGCTGCGCCTTTTTGGCGCGATCCCACCAGGCGCGGCGGATGACGTCGGCGACGCGGCCGGGATCGGCGGGCACGAAGCGGACGAGCAGGCCGGGCCAGCCTTCATAATGCGGGGTTTGCCAGAAGATGCCGGGGTCGGTTTCAAGCAAAAGCTCCTTTTCCTCGATCGGGCACATGACGTGAAAACTGCCGGCCTCACGGCCCGGCGACACGAAGGCCTTGCCGTTCACCTTCGGGCAGGGGGTGCCATAGAAGGGCGCCATTTCGACATCGGGCAATGCGCAGGCAAAGGCGACGACATCGTCCCAGCCATCGAAACGAGGGGCGCTCACCCCTCTTCCCGCGCCGCACGGCGGCGCTCGTCCCACCAGGCGATACGCTCGGCAATGCGCTTTTCGAAACCGCGGTCGACGGGGCGATAGAAGGTCGCGGGCGCCATGGCATCGGGCCAGTAATTGTCGCCCGAAAAGCCGTCGGGGGCGTCATGGTCATAGGCATAGCCTGCGCCATAGCCCAGATCCTTCATCAGCTTGGTCGGCGCATTGAGAATGTTCGCCGGGGGCGCAAGCGAGCCGGTTTCGCGCGCTGCGGTCCAGGCCGCCTTTTGCGCGGCATAGGCAGCATTCGATTTGGGCGCGGTCGCGAGATAGAGGCACGCCTGCACGATCGCGAGTTCGCCCTCGGGCGAGCCGAGAAACTGATAGGCGTCCTTGGCGGCGAGGCATTGGGTCAGCGCCTGCGGGTCGGCGAGCCCGATATCCTCGCTCGCAAACCGGACGAGACGGCGCAGGACATAGAGCGGCTCCTCCCCCGCGACGAGCATGCGCGCGAGCCAATAGAGCGCCGCCTGCGGGTCCGATCCGCGCAGCGATTTGTGCAGCGCCGAGATCAGATTGTAATGACCGTCGCGGTCCTTGTCGTAGACCGGCATGCGGCGGTGGAGAAATTGCGCAAGCTGGGCCGCGTCGAGGGGATCGGCGATCGCCGCCGCGAACAGGGTTTCGACCTGGTTGAGCAGGAAGCGCCCGTCGCCATCGGCGCTGGCGATCAGCGCCGCCCGCGCGTCCGCCGTCACCGGCAGGCTCCGCCCGACATCCGCTTCGGCCCGGTCGACAAGCTGCGCGAGCGCCGCTTCATCAAGCCGTTGCAGCACCAGCACCTGCGCGCGGCTGAGCAACGCGGCGTTCAGCGCAAAACTGGGGTTCTCGGTCGTCGCTCCGACGAGCACGACCGTCCCGCGCTCGACAAAGGGCAGGAAGCCGTCCTGCTGCGCGCGGTTGAAGCGGTGAATCTCGTCGACGAAAAGCAGCGTCCGCTTGCCAGCCGCCGCCATCTTTTCGGCATCGGCGAACGCCTTTTTAAGGTCGGCGACGCCCGAAAACACCGCCGACAGCGGCGCGAAGCGCATCCCCACCGCTTCGGCGAGCAGGCGCGCGATCGTCGTCTTGCCCGTGCCCGGCGGCCCCCACAGGATGATCGAGGACAATTGTCCCGCCGCAACCATGCGCCCGATCGCGCCCTCGGCGCCGGTCAGATGCTCCTGTCCGACGACATCGGCGAGGCTGCGCGGGCGCAACCGTTCGGCGAGCGGAACCGGCCCGGCGGCATCGCCCGCACCGGCCGGCGCATCGTCGCCGAACAGATCCCCGGCCATGCCGCGCTACCTCCGCTGCCGCTGCTTCTGGCGGATCAGCCGCAAATAGGTGTCGGCGACCGACTGATTGATCGCGTCCCATTCATAGGCCATGCTTTCGGCCAGCGCCGCCGCACCATGCGCCGCGCGCAGCCCGGCATCGGTGCAATAGCGCTCAAGGTCGTCTGCAAAGCCGGTGATTGACCCGGGATCGACGAGATAGCCCGTCTGGCCGTGCTTGACGATGCTGGCGCTGCCCGTCGCGCGTGCCGCAACCACCGGCAGGCCGCATGCCATCGCCTCCAGCGTGACATTGCCGAAGGTTTCGGTGACCGACGGGTTGAACAGCATATCGCACGACGCGATCGCCCGGGCGAGATTGGGACCGCCCTGAAAGCCGACGAATTTTGCCTGCGGCAGCCGCGATTCAAACCAGTCGCCCGCCGGACCTTCGCCGATCACGACGACCTGATGGCGGACCTTGCGGCGTTCGAGCACGTCGATCGTGTCGGCGAAAACGTCGAGCCCCTTTTCCATGACCAGCCGTCCGAGGAAGGCGATGACGGGCATGTCGTCGGCAATGCCCCACGATTGCCGCCAGCTCGCCTCGCGCCGGTCGGGCCGGAAAATGTCGCGCTCCACGCCGCGCGTCCAGATGCCGATGTCATAGTTCATCCGCTGTTCGCGCAGCACCTGCGCGAAGCTTTCCGACGGCGCGATCAGCGCGTCGCAGCGCCGGTAGAGCCGGCGGAGCCATGCGACCATAATCGGTTCGAGGAAGGACAGGTTGTAATAGCGGAAATAGGTTTCGAAGCGCGTGTGCACCGAACAGGCGACGGGGATATTGCGCCGCCGTGCCCACGCCGCCACCTGCCGCGAAACACGGTCGGGGCTGGAGATATGCAGGATATTGGGCGCGAATTTCGCGATATCCTCGCGCACGCGGGCCGAGAAGTGAAGCGGGATGCGATATTCGGGGCGGTTCGGGATCGCCATCGACGGCACGCTGACAAGGTCGCCGGTCGGCTCGAAATCGGGTTCGGCAACCGTCGGCGAATAGACGCGCACCGATGCTCCCTGGCGCAGCAGATAGCCGACGAGGCGGTTGAGCGCCTTGTTCGCGCCATCGACCGTCATATTGTAATTGCCGCTGAACAGCGCGATGCGAAGGTCCGAAACGTCCATCCGGTTTCCGCTAGTCTTTTGCCCCGTCAAAGGCAATTCGTCAGAAGTCGGCGCCGCGATCGGCCGAGGCTTCCAGATCGACGACCACCGGCGGATGCAGGCGCAGACGATGAACACGCTTTTCGTCGGCTTCGGTGATTTCGATGCGCCACCCGCTCGGGTGGTGCAGCACCTCGCCGACCGCCGGGACATGCCCCGCGAGCACCGCAGCGAGGCCGCCGAGCGTGTCGACATCCTCATCGACTTCGGCAAGGCGCGGGTCGATCACTTCGCCGATATCGTCTAATTCGGCGCGCGCATCGGCGTCCCAGCAGCCGTCGGCGTCGGGCACGAACAGCGCGGTCGGCTCGTCGTCATGCTCATCCTCGATCTCGCCGACGATTTCCTCGACCAGATCCTCGATCGTAACCAGGCCGTCGGTGCCCGAATATTCGTCGATGACGATCGCAAGGTGCGTGCGCTTCGCGCGCATTTCGGCGAGCAGGTCGAGCACGCCCATCGATTGCGGCACATAGAGCGGCTGGCGCAACAGGTCGAGCAGCGGCGGCGGCGTGCGCCCTTCGGCGAGCACGGCAAACACGTCCTTGACGTGGATCATCCCGACGACCTCGTCGAGCGTTTCGCGGTAGACCGGCAAGCGGCTGTGCCCCGCGTCGGCAAAGATGGCGACGATTTCCTCGAAACTGGCGCTTTCCGAAATCGCGATGATCTCGCCGCGCGGCACCGCCACATCGTCGACCGTCTGTTCGCCGAAGTGCAGCAGGTTGCGCAGCATCTTGCGTTCGATGGGCGACAGATCGCCGACGATGCTGCTGCCGCGGCGCTCCGCGCCCTCTTCCTCGGCCTCGTCGATGACCTCTTCGATCTGCTCGCGCAGCGACGGTTCGCTGTTACCGCCGAACAGCAACGTCCGTATTCCGGCCCACAGGCCGGATCTACTGTCCTCTTCCGATCGGGTCGAAGACCCCTGCTCGTCGGGCATGTCTCTCGCTTTTGCCGTTAATCCTGCACCGCATATGGATTGGCGATGCCCAGCGATGCAAGGGCTTTCACTTCCAAAGCCTCCATCGCCTCGGCGCCATGGTCGTCGACATGGTCGTATCCGACCAGATGCAGCGTCCCGTGGACGATCAGATGGGTCGCATGATCGGCGACTGAAACCCCCTTCTCCGCCGCTTCGCGCACGCAGGTTTCGCGCGCCAGCACGATGTCGCCGAGCAATATCTCGCCGTCGTCGCTGTTGCTCATCGTTTCGAGAAGGTCGGGCTGAACCTGCGGAAAGGACAGGACGTTGGTCGGCTTGTCCTTGCCCCGGAAATCGCGGTTGAGCGCCTGCACCTCATCATCGTCGGTCAGGCGGATCGCCACTTCGACAAGCGGCGCGGCATCGGCAAGCGCGGCGTAAGGGGTCAGCGCGAGCGCGGCCGCGGCCGCTTCGCCAGCGCGCGCCTGCCAATCGAGATCGTCGGGCCAGGGGCTGGCCTCGTGCGTTTCGACGCTCAGCATGGCCGGATCGCGGCCGCTGGCCGGCTGCACCTATCGACGGAGAGAATCGGCGTGGTCATTGCCCCTCGCTACTGCCGCGCCGCGCCGTGCGCCATGCGAAATCGCTTGCCCACCCCCGTTACGGCGGCGTTGCTGGCACCGGCTGGGGCTGCGCCGGCGGGGTTGCCGGTGTCAGGGTCGGCCCCTGCCCCGATGGCG
Source organism: Sphingopyxis sp. A083 (assembly GCF_001468495.1). Classification (NCBI taxonomy): domain Bacteria; kingdom Pseudomonadati; phylum Pseudomonadota; class Alphaproteobacteria; order Sphingomonadales; family Sphingopyxidaceae; genus Sphingopyxis; species Sphingopyxis sp. A083. The sequence continues at coordinate 25,334 of NZ_LNSK01000015.1, forward strand.
TCTGCCGGTCACCGATCGGGAGACGCAGATCGACGCGCGTGCCGCCGATTTCGGTGCTGATGACGGCATTGCCGTCCTCGACGCCGATGCTCGTCTTGTCGCCGACCGGGATCGTGCCGACGTCGGGTACGTCAAGCGGCTGGACCGGCCCCGCGGGATCGACAGCCGGCGGCGCCTTCTTCGGTTCGGCGCCGCGGCCGCTGGCCTGTACCATGAAATCGCGCCAGATCCGCGCCGGCACGCCGCCGCCAGTCACGCCGTGCAGCGGCGAATTATCGTCGTTGCCGACCCACACGCCGACAACCAGCCCATCGGTATAGCCGATGAAATAAGCGTCGCGATTGTCCTGGCTCGTCCCCGTCTTGCCAAAGCCGGCGATCGGCAGCCGCGCCGCGCGCCCGGTGCCGCGATTGACCACGGCGCCCAGCATATCCTCGATCCCGTCATGCTCGCGCGCCGAAAAATGGCTCGGGCCCCAGACCATATTTTCGAACCAGCCCTTGTCCTCGCTCTTGAAGGCGTGCGGAACGACCGGATAGGCGTTCGCCGCCACTGCGGCATAGGCGGCGGTCAGTTCCATCAATGTCATCGTCGAGGTGCCGAGCGCTAGGCTCGGGTCGCCCTTGGCCAGCGGTGCAGTCACGCCCAGATCGCGCGCCATCGCGATGACGCGGTCATCGCCCACTTCCTGCAGCAGTCGCACCGCCGCGACGTTGCTCGACGTCGCGAAGGCGTCTTCCAGCGTGATGCTCGGCGAATAGGTGCCGCTGGCATTTTTCGGCCGATAGGTACCGGTTTCGATCGGCCCGTTGGCGATGCTGTCGTCCGGGCGCCAGCCTTTGCGTAGCGCCGCGAGATAGACGAACAGCTTGAAGGTCGATCCCGGCTGGCGCCGTGCCTGCGTAGCGCGGTTGAACGGCGATGCGGCATAGTCGCGCCCGCCGATCATCGCCACGACCTCGCCATCGGGGCGCATCGCGACCAGCGCCACCTGCGATTTGCCGAGCGCGGCGCGATTGACCGCACGCCGCGCCGCCGCCTGCAAACGGGCGTCGAGCGTCGTCGTAATCGTCTGGCGCGAATAGCCGATGTCGCTGAGCTTGCGGGCCTGCGGCAGCGCCCAGTCGGCGAAATAGGTACCGGTGGGCAGGTCGTCGCGCTCGCGCACGTCGATACGCGGCGGCCGCATCGCTTTCGCCTCAGCCGCGGTCAGATAGCCCTCGCGCGCCATCGCCTGCACGACCAGCCGCATCCGCTTTTCGGCCAGATCGGGGTTCTTGGTCGGGGCGAGCCGCGACGGCGCCTGCACTAGCCCTGCCAGCATCGCCGCCTGCGCCGGGGTCAGCTTTTCGGGCTGGCGATAGAAATAATGGAGCGACGCGGCGCGCAAACCATAGGTGTTATCGCCGAAATAGGCGTTCGACAGATAGCGCTCGAGGATCTCGTCCTTGGTCAGCCATGCTTCGAGCCAGAAGGCGATCAGCGCCTCGCGCGCCTTGCGGCCCAGCGTGCGCTTGGGCGTCAGGAAGGTGAATTTGGCGAGCTGCTGCGTGATCGTGCTGCCGCCCTGCGTGCGGCCGCCGGTGACATTGCTCCATACGGCCCGCGCGACGCTGCGCGGATCGACGCCCCAATGATTGTAGAAACGGCGGTCCTCGATCGCGATGAAGGCCTGCGTGACATGATCGGGTAGGTCGGCGACCTTCACCGGCTTGTCGACTACCGCGCCGATGCGCGCGATCGGGGTGCCGTTCGATGCGAGCAGGGTAATCTGCGGCGGCGCGATCGGCTCGAGCGATTTCGACAGCGGCGCCGTAATCGCCAGCCAGCCGACGAGCAGGATGAAGAGGATCGCAAAGGCCGCAAAGCCGCGCGACAGCCAGCGCAGCCATCGTGGCCGCGGCTTCTTCGCGCCCGCCGGCGTCGCAGGCGCTTCGGCATGCGGAAACAGCGGCTCTTCAATCGCCGGGGGCGGCGGATCGTCGGAAAAGGGAAAAGCGGTCATTCTTCGCGCCGTATTACACCCCCAATACAGAGCGCGCAATCGCTCGTGCGGCGACGTGCTGTCACGCGCGTCTTTAGTGCATATGGCGCAGCTTGTCGGGGTTGCGCATGACATAGATGCCGACGACCAGCCCATCCTCGATTTCCAGCGCCGTCGTCTGATATTCGCCATCGGCCTCGCGCGTCACGAAGCCGGGCAATCCGTTGATCGTCCCGACCTCGACCAGCGTCGAGGCATATTTTCCGAACAGGACCGCCAGGCTGCGATGCACCCGCATGACGAGGTTGAAGCCGAGTACCGGCTGCATCGCCGCGGGCCGCTTGCCGCCGCCATCGGACCACATGCCGACATCGGCCGCGAGCAAATTGCCGAGCGCGCTCATGTCGCCGCTCCGCGACGCCGCGAAGAAGGCGCTGGCGATTTCGAGTCCGCGCTCGCGCTCGAGCAGATAGCGCGGGCGCGCGTCGCGGACGTGGGCGCGGGCACGGGTCGCGAGCTGGCGCGTCGCCGCCGCATCGCGGCCAATCGTCGCCGCGACTTCGTCGAACCCGACGCCGAAGACGTCATGGAGCAGAAAGGCCGCGCGTTCGAGCGGTGATAGCCGTTCGAGCGCAAGCATCAGCGGCAGCGTAACATCGTCGTCGGGCTCCTCGCCGACAATCGGATCGGGAAGCCACGGTCCGACATAGGTTTCGCGCCGCACCCGCGCCGATTTGAGCTGGTCGAGACAAAGCCGCGTCACGGTGCGCCGCAGAAAGGCAGCAGGTTCATGCACCGACGCACGATCGGCGCCGAGCCAGCGGATGAAGGCATCCTGGACCACATCCTCGGCATCGGCAACCGAGCCGAGCATGCGATAGGCGACGCGCGTCAGCAGCGGACGCAGCGGATCGAAACTCGCCGCCGCATCCGCCGCATCCGCCGCATCCGCGCGCGAAGGCATCGTCGCTGTCACGCAGCGCGCGCCGGCTGTTCGAGCCAAAGGTCGAAACCAACCGCAATGCGGTTCCATCCGTTGATGATGTTGATCATCAGCGTCAGCTTCACCTGTTCCTCCGGCGTGAATTCGGCCTCGAGCGCCGCCTTGGCTTCGCCCTGTGTGTGCCCCTGCGACAGACGCGTCAAGGCGTCGGTCCAGGCGAGCGCCGCGCGTTCGCGGGGCGTATAGCAAGGCGCCTCGCGCCAGGCCGACAGCAGATAGATGCGCTGCTCGCTCTCGCCGCCGGCGCGGGCTTCGGCGGTGTGCATGTTGATGCAATTGGCGCAGCCGTTGACGATCGAGGCGCGGATCTTGACGAGTTCGGTCAGGCTTTTCTCGAGGCTGTCCTGCACCGCGAGCGAAACCGCCATCCACTGCTTCATCAACTGCGGCGCTGCGGCGAAGGGTTCGGTTACCTTGGTCATGTCATCACTCCTTTGTTCGGGTTGTGCCGACATGACGAGGCAGCGCCGGTCGATTGTGACATGGCGCACGAAAAAATTTCGCGACGACGCTCTTTTGCGATAGCGTCGCGCATCGACAACGACCGAAGGGGGCGTGTGATGAAGTTTCTCGATGGATATCGTGAACAGGCCTATGCGCTGCTGCGCATCGTCGCCGGCCTGCTGTTCCTCGCGCACGGGGTGCAGAAATTCTTCAATTTCCCGACCGATTTTCCGATGCCGCTCAACCCGATGCTCTATGCCGCCGGAACGATCGAACTCGTCGCGGGCGCGCTGATCATCATCGGCCTGTTCACGCGGCCCGCGGCCTTCATCGCCAGCGGCATGTCGGCGGTCGGCTATTGGGTCGTTCACGCGCCGAACGGGCTCTATCCGATCGTCAACGGCGGCGAGACGATCATCCTCTATACCTTCATCTTCCTGTTCATCGCGACGCGCGGCGCCGGGATATGGAGCATCGACGCCAGCCGCTCCAAAGACTGAACAGCTTTCGCGTCAGGGCGCCGCCGCGCTCAGCTTCCCGGCCCCTCATAGGCTTCGACGATCCGCCCGACGATGGGATGACGCACCACGTCGGCGCTCGTAAAGCGGCTGATGTTGATCCCTTCGAGCCCTTCGAGCCGCGCGACCGCATCGGCGAGGCCTGATGTCGCGGGCAGCGGCAGGTCGACCTGTTTCGGGTCGCCGCAGATCACCATGCGGCTGTTCATGCCGAAGCGGGTGAGGAACATCTTCATCTGCGGGATCGTCGTATTCTGCGCTTCGTCGAGGATGATGAAGGCATCGGCAAGCGTGCGCCCGCGCATGAAGGCAAGCGGGGCAATTTCGATCTCTCCGCTCGCGATGCGACGTTCGACCTGCTCGGCGGGCAGGCAATCATGCAGCGCGTCGTAGAGCGGACGCAGATAGGGATCGACCTTTTCCTTCATGTCGCCAGGCAGGAAGCCGAGCTTCTCGCCCGCTTCGACCGCGGGGCGCGACAGGATCAGGCGCTGGACGCTGCCGGTGATGAGCTGCGCGACGGCCTGCGCAACCGCAAGATAGGTCTTGCCCGTGCCCGCGGGACCGAGCGCGAAAATCACGTCGTCGCGTGCCAGCGCCTGCATATAGGGAATTTGCGAGGGCGCACGCGGGACGATCGTCTTTTTGCGCGTGCGGATCATCACCGGCGGCGCGTCGCTGGTTTCGTGGCGGATGATGCCGTCGAGCGTCGGCTGCGCCGTCATCGCGATCACCGCGTCAACCAGCCCGCTGTCGATCTCTTCGCCGCGTTCGATCCGCGTATAAATTTCGGTCAGCACATCGCGCGCCCGCGCCGCGGCTTCGGCCTCCCCTTCGATCTGCACGCGGTTGCCGCGCGCCGAAATATAAACGCCGAGCCTGTTCTCGATCGCCACCAGATTACGGTCAAACTCGCCGAACAATATGCCCAGAAGCTGGGTTCGCTCGAACTCCACCGACAATCGGACGCGGTCGCCAGGTTCGGCGGGCGATGCGGCGGTCAGCGGGCGTTTCGACACGTGGGCAGGGCTCCTTCTTTCAGTAACAACCTGTGTACTCCCGCGAAGGCGGGAGTCCATCTCCCGTGGCACCGGAATGCGGCGAAAAGAGATGGGTCCCCGCCTTCGCGGGGACACCCAAACTCAAAGCCGGCACTAGGCAACCGCTTCCATCAACGGCTCGGCGCCAAGGCTGTTGGGCCCGGCCGATGTAATCCGCACATCGGTCATGTCGCCGATCGCCAGCCCCGGCGCCGTCACATGCACCGATTGCAGCCAGGGTGACTTGCCGATCAACTGGCCGTCATGCTTGCCCTTGCGTTCGAGCAGCAGGCGCGTCGCGCGCCCGACCGTCGCTTCATTGAACGCCTGTTGCTGCTGATTGAGCAGCGCCTGCAGCCGCTGGAGGCGGTCGTTCATCACCGCTTCGTCGATCTGTTCGTCCATCGTCGCTGCGGGCGTGCCGGGGCGGCGCGAATATTTGAAGCTGTACGCCATCGCGTAATTGGTCGCGCGCACGATATCGAGCGTCGCCTCGAAATCGGCCTCGCTCTCACCGGGAAAGCCGACGATGAAGTCACCCGAGATCGCAATATCGGGACGCGCCGCGCGAACGCGCTCGATGACGCGCAAATAGCTGTCGACGCTATGGCTGCGGTTCATCGCCGCCAGAATGCGATCGCTGCCCGCCTGCACCGGCAGGTGAAGGAAGGGCATCAGCTTGTCGATCTCGCCATGCGCCGCGATCAGCCCGTCAGTCATGTCGTTGGGGTGGCTGGTGGTATAGCGGATGCGCTCCAGTCCGTCCTCCCGCGCAAGCTCGCGGATCAGGCCGTCGAGGCCGATCGCCCGGCCCTTGTCATCCTCGCCGTCCCACGCGTTCACATTCTGCCCGAGCAGGGTGATTTCGCGCACCCCGCCCGCGATGAGCGCGCGCGCCTCGGCGATCAGGTCGGCGAACGGCCGGCTGATCTCGGCACCGCGCGTATAGGGCACGACGCAATAGGTACAGAATTTGTCGCACCCTTCCTGCACGGTCAGAAAGGCCGTCGGGCGCTGACCACCCGCGCGCTTCGGCAGCGCGCCGAACTTGCTTTCGAGCGGCATGTCGAGGTCGATCGCCTTTTCGCCGCGTTCGGCGCGCGCGATCAGGTCGGGCAACCGGTGATAGGCCTGCGGGCCGACGACGACATCGACGCTCGGCGCGCGACGCGCGATCTCGGCGCCCTCGGCCTGCGCGACGCAGCCTGCGACCGCGATCGTCGGCGTGCTCCCGTCCTCGCGCTTCAGTCGGCCGATGTCCGAATAGACCTTCTCGGCCGCCTTTTCGCGGATGTGACAGGTGTTGAGCACGACCAGATCGGCGTCGGCGCCATCGGCGGCGGGAACATAACCCTGCGTCCCCAGCATCTCCGCCATGCGTTCGCCGTCATAGACGTTCATCTGGCAGCCGAAGGATTTGACGTGGAAGGTCTTGGCGGGATTTTTGGCGGGGGAGTCGGATGTCATCGGCGCCCTATAGGCGATGGCGGCTGATCGCGGAAGGGTTTGGCGTCTCCGCCATGGCGCCGGCGATCGCAGCCCGCGCCGCCTCGGCCAGCAGCTTGCGGTCCGCCTCCGCATCGTTGGGCAGCGGATCGAGATAATGGATGGTCAATGTGATCGGCCGCTTGCGCGCCAGCAGACGCTTGAAATTGTCGAGGCCCGATTCGGGATCGAGCCACGCGATATCGGGCGCATCGACCCCATAGTCGAGGAACACCGGCTGCACCTGAAGCCGCGGCGGCGTCGGGATCACCGCCTGCAACAGCGACGGCCGGAATGGCAGCAAGCCGTCGCCCGGCCCCGTCGTCCCCTCGGGAAACAGCGTCACCGGGCGCCCGCGCGCGAGCGCGTTGCGCAGATCGTTCGTCTGATTGTGAATCTCGCGCTTCGCCTCGCGCTGGACATAGATGGTGTGATTCTGGTCGGCGAGCCAGCCGACGAGCGGCGTCGTGCCCACCTCGGCCTTGGACACGAAGGCCGATCGCGCCGCACCGCCGAGCGCCAATATATCGAGCCAGCTGACATGGTTCGACACGAACAGGACATCGCGGCGCAGCCGCGTGCCGGTCGTCGTGATCCGCAATCCCGCGATCCAGCCGACCGCATTCAGAAAGGCCATGACCATCGGCGATGGCCGCCCGATGGCGCGGTAGAAAAGGTGCGGGACGATCAGGAAAAGGAGCGTCAGCACCATCAGCGCAAGGCGAAAGACCGAGCGCCAGGTGATCCGGGCGCGATCAGTCGCGCTTGCGATCGATGGCGACACCGTAAAGCTCCATGCGGTGATCGACGAGGCGGAAGCCCAGCCGTTCGGCGATCACCTTCTGCAACGCTTCGAGTTCGGGATCGACGAATTCGATCACCTTGCCCGTTTCGACGTCGATCAGATGATCGTGATGCGCCTCAGGCGCGGCTTCGTAGCGCGAACGGCCGTCGCCGAAATCATGGCGGTCGAGGATGCCCGCTTCTTCGAACAGGCGCACGGTGCGATAAACGGTCGCGATCGAAATGCCGCTGTCGATCTTCGACGCGCGCTCGTACAGCGTTTCGACGTCGGGATGATCTTCGGAATCCGAAATCACGCGCGCGATGATGCGACGCTGTTCGGTAATCCGCAGGCCCTTTTCGTGGCAAAGGGCTTCAAGATCGATGGAACCGGGCATGATGGCCTTTCGTGCAAAGCGCGCAGGTCGCGTCCTGTTTCTTCAATCTGTATAGGGTCGCCCCGCGCATAGAACAAGGGCGGCGCCCCCCGGCACCGCCCCTGCATTCTGCGCCGTGAAAAGCTCAGACTTTCTTGCGCTTGCGGCCACCGCCGCGTCCCTTGGTGCCCAGGCCGATCTCCTTGGCGAGCGCGCGCCGGCGTTCGGCATAATTGGGCGCAACCATCGGATAATCGGCCGGAAGGCCCCACTTTGCGCGATAATCGTCGGGGGTCATGCCATAGTGGGTCATCAGGTGGCGGCGAAGCATTTTCAGCTTTTTGCCGTCTTCCAGACACACGATGTGATCGGGCTTCACCGACGCGCGGATCGACACCGCGGGCACCGGCTTTTCTTCCTCGACCGGCTTTTCGCCAAGGTTCGACAAGGCTGTGTGGACGTTATTGATCAGGATCGCGAGATCGGAAATCGCGACGCTGTTATTGCTGACGTGCGCCGCGACGATGTCGGCAGTCAGTGTGACGAGCATTTCATTTGTATCGGCAGACTCCGACATGAAACTCATTCCCCATATAAAGACCCGGATAATCAGCGATTTGATTATTGGGGGGTTTATACCCCGAGGAAATTCATGCCATTTTGGTGGGAATTTCGCAATGCCTCAATTGCTAATGATCGGCGTCCTTGACTGGGCGCCGCATCGTAATCGCATCGCGCATTACGCCATCGCGCCCGCGATAATAAGCAGGGCGCCGTCCGCACTCCGTAAAACCCGCTGCGCGATAAAGATGAATCGCATCATTGTCGGCCCGCATTTCAAGGAAATAGTCTTCGGCGCCTTCGCCCGATGCCCAATTCTGCCAGTCGGTCATGAGTTTTTTTGCGACGCCGCGGCCGCGAAAGGCCGGGTCGACGGCGAGCAGGAGCAACTCGCTTTCGGGACCGGCGATCCGCGCCGCATAAAAGCCGCACGCCCGCTCCCCGGCCCATGCCAGACAAATCCGTGCCGAAGGGAGCGCGAACAGCGTCAGCAACTGACCTGCGCTCCACGCTTCGCCATAGGCGGGATCGAACGCCGCATCCATGATCCGCATCGCCGCGTTCAGGTCCGCGACGCGCGCGGTGGCGATCCGCACCGCCTCGCTCATGGCGTCGCCATCGGTTTTGCGTCGGGTGCCCGCCCGTAAATGGGACGGGGGTCGTCGAACAGGGCTTCCGCCGGCAGCGCAGGCAGCGCACGCGCGTCGGGCAGCATCGCCAGCGCCTCGCCGAAGCCGCGGCGCGCCACAAAGGCTTCAGCGCGATTGCCGACGATCAACGCATCCCCGTTCGCGATGGCGGCGTCGGGCAACAGCGATTGCACCGGCCCGCGCGGCGTCAGGTCGGCGTCGAAGGGCTGGACGAACCATTGGCCGTGCCCGCCCTCCATGACGACGAGCGCGCCGCCTGCCGCCGCAATCGGCTCGGCCGCCGCCGCGGCGACGAGGGCCGGGGTCGAAAAGCCGCGCACGGGGACGCCCCAGGCCAGTCCCAGCGCGCGCGCCGCCGCGACGCCGATGCGCACGCCGGCAAAGCTGCCCGGCCCGCAGCCAACCAATATCCCGGCCGCTCGTCCCCCGCCTTGCAGTTCGGCGATCAGGGGAACCAGCCGCTCGGCATGGCCGCGTCCGATCACCTCGTGCCGCGCATCGACCACGCGCGCGCGATCGATCAGCGCGACCGTGCAGGCCTCGCTGGCACAATCGATGACGAGCCGGAGCGCGTCAGGCGATGCGGTTGAAGCGGTCAAAGTCCGGCCGCGGGCTGCGGTCGAAGATGCTCGCCGGATCGCCATAGCCCAGCGTCGAGATGAAATTGCTCTTCACATTGGGCGTATCGGCGAAAAAGGCGGCGTCGACAGCGTCGTTGTTGAACCCCGACATCGGCCCGGTATCGAGCCCGAGCGCCCGCGCGGCTAGGATGAAATAGCCGCCCTGCAGGCTGGAGTTGCGGAACGCGGTGGTCGCGGCGTGCGGCGCATTGCCCGCAAACCAGCTCCGCGCGTCGGTGTGCGGAAACAGCTCGGGCAGATGTTCGTAGAATTCATTGTCCATCGCGATGATCGCGGTGACCGGCGCCTTCAATATCTTTTCGGCGTTCGCGGGCATCGACAGCGCAGCGAGCTTTTCCTTGGCATCGTCCGAAACGCACCAGACGATGCGCGCCGGTAGACTGTTCGCGCTCGTCGGGCCGAATTTCATCAGATCCCAGATCGCGCGAAGCTGCGCGTCCGACACCGGCTTGTCGAGATAGCCGTTATAGGTACGCGCGGTGCGGAAAAGCTGGTCGAGGGCGCTGTCGGAAAGCGGCTCGCTCATCGGGACATACTCCTGTGGCTGGGATCAGATCAGACCGCGTGGACGGCGGTGACTTCGGGAACATAATGTTTGAGCAGCGACTCGATCCCGTTCTTGAGCGTCGCGGTCGACGAGGGACAGCCGGCGCAGGCGCCCTGCATCTTCAGATAGACATTGCCCTTGTCGAACCCGCGATAGACGATATCGCCGCCGTCGTTGGCGACCGCCGGGCGGACGCGCGTTTCGATCAGTTCCTTGATCTGGTCGATGATGTCGGCATCGGCCGGGTCGTCGGCAAAGCCCCCCTCCGCCTCGCCCGGAACACTGATCCCCGCGGCGCTCGCCGGGTTGAACAGCGGCATATCGCCCAGGAAATGATCCATGATGATGCCCAGCACATCGGGCTTCGCCATCGACCATTCGGCGCCGGGCGCGATCGTCACCGACACGAAGTCGCGCCCGAAGAAGACGCCGCTCACATCGCCGAGGGTGAACAACGCCTGCGCCAAGGGCGAGGCTTCGGCCTCTTCGGGGCTGGCAAAGTCGCGGGTTCCCGTTTCCATGACCGGACGGCCGGGCAGGAATTTGAGCGTCGCGGGGTTCGGCGTCGATTCGGTTTCGATCAGCATGGGTCGCATTTGGGACCGGGCGGCCCTTTGTGCAAGGCGCCGCGCCGCGCTACACGCCAAATATGCGCCCATTCACCCATTTTGCCGCCATCGACTGGTCGGGCGCCCGCGGCGCGCGCCAGCGTGGTATAGCACTCGCCGTGGCGAGCGGCGCGGCGGCGCCCGCGCTCGTCCGGCCGGGGCATGTCTGGTCGCGCGCGGAAATATTCGACTGGCTCTGCGACGTCGCAGTACAAGGCACCGACATGCTGATCGGCTTCGATTTTTCGGCTGCTTTCGCCTTTGCCGACCGCGACGCCTATTTCCCCCAATGGCCCGACAGTCCGCCCGATATGCGCGCGCTATGGGCGCTCGTCGCGCGCCATGCGGCGGACGATCCGCATTTCGAGGCGCATGGCTTTCTCAATCATGCGGAGGCCCGCCGCCATTTCCGTCACGCAAAGGGCGATGTCGGCGACTTGTTCGAGGGTGGCGCAGGACGGCTGCGTATCGTCGAACAGCATCAGCGCGCGACCCGCCAGGCGGCTAGCGTGAGCAATTTCAACCTCGTCGGCGCGGCACAGGTCGGCAAGGCCAGCCTGTCGGGGATGCGGCTGCTCCACCATCTCGGCGGCGCCCTCCCGCTCTGGCCGCTCGATCCAGCGCCCCCGCGCGGCCCGCTGCTCGTCGAAATCTACACCGCGCTTGCCGCCCGCGCCGCGGGCGTGCCCGCCGGGCGCAGCAAGATCCGCGACGGCGCCGCACTCGATACCGCGCTTGCAGCGCTCGGTTCGCCGCCGGCTGGGCTCGCAGGGCCGGTCAGCGACCATGCGAGCGACGCGCTGCTCAGCGCCGCATGGCTCCGCGCGATCGCCGCCGATGCCGCACCCTGGTCCCCCGCACCGCTCACCCCGGCGATCGCACGCACCGAGGGCTGGACCTTTGGCATAATTTGACGCAAGGGGCGCGAACGCGCCGGCTTAGCTCAGTTGGTAGAGCAACCGCCTTGTAAGCGGTAGGTCGTCAGTTCGAGTCTGACAGCCGGCACCATCGCGCCCGATAACAGGCTCATCGCGCCATCCGCAATTTGCATTGAAAGCCGATGCATTCGGTCACGCCAGTCGCCAAGGCAGTTCCAGAGAGACACCGAAGCGGCCCTCGCCAACAGGCCCGGACTTCATCGCGTAATTGCCCTGGAAGCGAGCGCGTAATCGTTCGGCCACATTCTTGAGGCCCACTCCCAAACCCGACGTCTTCGGCATATCCCCGTCATCATTCCGGGGCATGTCGTTTTCGATCGCGATGCACAGCCGATCCCCTGCCCGGCAGGCCCTGACCAATATTTCAACCCTGCCGCGGGTCGCACCCACGCCATGCTTGAGAGCATTTTCGATGAGCGGTTGCAGGATAAGGCTTGGGACCAACGCATCGGCCACATCGGCGTCGGTGGCTATCGAAAAGCTCATGCGGTCGGAAAACCGCTCGCGTTCGATCTCCAGATATTCTCGCTGCAGTGCGATTTCATCGGCAAGCGGAACGTCATGGAACGGATCAAGCGCCAATGTGGTCCGCAGAAAGATGGAGAGGGAAAGCACCATGCGTTCGGCTTGCGTAGCGGCACCTTCTTCGATCAGCCCGGCAATCGAATTGAGCGTATTGAACAGGAAATGCGGATTTATCTGATAGCGCAGCGCGCGCATCTGGGCACTCAGCGCCTCTTCTCGTATGGCGGCGAGACGCACCTTGCGGTCGTTCAACTCGAACGCATAGATCAACGCGACGAACAGACAGCCCCACGCAAAAAGAATCCCCCACGCAGCTCCGAAGTAGACCATGACGTTCGTCGTCCCCGTTGGCACGAGACTTAGAATTGCGGCGATTACAGGGTAGAGAGCATGGGAGCCTGCCCATAATGCAGCCAGCGCAACCGATAGAAAAAAGGACGCTATGATGAGGAGAGGTAGCGAATCTTCCGAAGTGCGGCGCCGTACCGATTTCTCGTGCAGCAAAAAGATGAGATACGACAGGGCAAGCGCCAACGCAGAGAGCGATACAAAATCGACGAATCTGTAAAACAGGAATGATCGTGAGACGTCGCTCGTCGCGCCGATGATGAATGCCGCAACGATCATGACAAAAACCCAGAACGCGATGCCGAATCTGATCGTGGCAATACGAATGCCCCGCGCATTTGCCGGTCGGTTTCTGAAATTCACGTCCAGCGCTATGTCATCGGGATTCATGACAGCCCCCTCCGGCCTCTGTTGCACGCCGCAAGCTCTGCACCGGCGTTTCGGCCGACACCGGCCGAAACACCATATGTCGCGACTTGCCGTCCGTTGTGAACGATCATCGCGCCGCCTTACCGCCGATAATCCTTGGCCCTGAGGCCATATTTCGTCAGGCGGTCGTAAAGCGTCTTGCGCGGCAGCGACAATCTTTGCTGCACCTCGTCCACCTGTCCCTTTGCGTCGCGCAGCGCGTCCTCGATCACCGCGCGTTCGAAGCGGGCAACCATTTCGCGCAGGCTTTGCGGTTCCGCGCCGCGGGCAGAGCCTTGCGCGATGCGCGTCAGGCCCGTGACGAAGTTGCGCGCGAAGGTGCGCAGTTCGCGTATATTGCCCGGCCAGTCGTGGCTGAGCAGATGGCGCCACTCGGCTTCGCCGAGATCGCTCGTCTCAAGCTCCAGTTCGGCCTCGAAGGCGGCGACAAATTCGCGGAAGAGATCGGGAATATCCTCGCGCCGGTTCGCCAGTTCGGGCAGCGCGATCGCGATGCCGCCAAGCCGGTGGAGCAGCGCGGGATCGAGTGGCCGCGCGCGCTCTCCTTCACCCGCGCTGCGCGAGATGGCGATGATGCGGACGTCGACCGAACGCGGCCGCTCGGCACCGATCGCAAGAAAACGGCGCGTGTCGATCAGGCTCAGCAACTGGGCTTTGGCGCGCTCGGGAATGCTCTCGATCTCGTCGAGAACCAGCGTGCCGCCTTGCGCCCGTTCGACGAGGCCCGACCGTGACAGCGCCACCGAAGGATCGCGCCCGAACAGGATCAGATTCGCGTCGTCGTGCATCAGAACGCCGGCATCGACGGTCACGAAGGGCCTGTCGCGCCGCGGGCTGAGGTCGTGGACCAGCCGCGCGACGAAATTCTTGCCCACGCCCGTCGGCCCGGAGATCATCAGGTCGACATCGGCACGCGCGACTTCGGCGATCAGGCGCTGCAGCCGCTCGGCGGTCTGCGACGAGCCGCCGATCCGCCGATGCTCCCGTTCGCGTAGCGCGTCGCGCAGGCGCCGGTTTTCGAGCACCAGCGCCCGCCTGTCGTGCGCCCGGCCGATCGCATGCACCAGCCGCGAGACCGAATAGGGCTTGGTGAAAAAGTCCGCCGCACCATTTTTCATCGCCTCGACGGCCATCGCGACATCGCCATGCGCGGTCGTGAAAATCACCTGCATTTCGGGATCGAGCGCGCGCAGATGGTCGAAAAAGGCGATCCCGTCCATTCCGGGCATACGGATATCGCTGACGATCACGCCGGCAAAGGCGGGGGTGACGGCGCGCAGCGCAGATAAGGCGTCGGCATGGGCCGAGACCTCGAAACCTTCGAGCGTCAGCGCCTGCACCGTCGCCTCGCGCAGCGTCTCGTCATCCTCGACGAAAAGGACCGTTGGCCGCACGCCGGTCATGCGCGCGGGATCGTCATGACGAAGGTCGTCGCGGATGCATCCGCATCATAGGAAAGCTCGCCGCCAAGATCGCGCATGATGTCGCGCGCGATGACAAGGCCGAGGCCGAGGCCGTCGGGCTTGGTCGTCGCGAAGGGCCGGAACAGATCGTCGGCCTGCACCAGCGAAAGCGGCGTCCCGCTGTCGATCACGCGCAGGCAGACGGCATCGCCGCCCGCATCGACGGCGACTGTCACCCTGCCCCCTTCTCCGGCGGCATCGAGCGCATTTTGCAGCAGGTTGACCAGCACCTGTTCGAGCCGGACATGTTCGGCGGCGACGACGACCTGCGTTGCCTCCTCGGGCGGCAGGTCGATGGCGACGTGCATCGACCGGATGCGATCTCGCAGCAGCAGCAGCGCCCCGTCGATCGCCTCGCCGAGCGGCATTTCGCGGCGGTCGGCCGGCTGCCGCCGACTGAAGCGCCGCAGTTCGCCGGTGATCCGTCCGATCCGATCCGCCAGATCGACGATGCGGGCAAAATTGCCCGACGCCTGCTCGACCTCGCCGGCCGCGAGCATCTTCTGCCCATTTTCCGCAAAAACCCGCGTCGCGGCGACCGGCTGCCCGATCTCGTGCCCGACGCCGGCCGATATCTGGCCGAGCGTCGCCAGTCGGTTGGCCTGCGATAGCTGTTCGCGCAGCGTGCGGGTTCGCTCGTCGAGCAGCGCCTGCGCGCGCGCATCGCGGCGTCGGCGCATCACGACGCCCGTCGCGGCAAGAACCGCCAGCACCAGAAAGCCGAGCGCCAGCGCCAGCCGCCCGGTCGCCACCGCCGCATCGACGCGCTGCGCCGGATCGGCGAGCAGGTGCAGCACCCATCCGTCGGGAAGGATCGGCTGCCGCGTGTCGAGCAGCGGGATACGCACCGCCTCGCCCTCATTGGGCGAAACGATCGCGAGCGGGCGCAGCGTCCGGATGCCGAACTGTCGCAGATCGGCCTCGGCATCGCGCGCGTCGGTGCTCGCGCCTTGGGCCAGATGAAACCGCCAACGCTCGTCGCTTGCCAGCAGCACTACCCCGTCGCGATCGGTCACATAGACGCGCTGGGCCGTGTCGCGCCAACTCCTCTCGAGCCCGTCGAACTCGACCTTCACCGCGACGACGCCGAGCGGCGCGGCGCGCGTCCCGATGCGCCGCGCGATATAGAGCCCCGGCTCGCGGCTGACGGTCCCGAGCGCGAACTGGGTGGCCGAGCCGTTGGCCAGCGCATCGTGAAAATAGCGGCGAAAGGCATATTTCGACCCGACGAAACTGGTCGGCAGTCGCCAGTTGCTCGCCGCGAGCGTCGTGCCATCGGCGCGCATCACATAGATCGCCGCCGCCGCCGATTGGCGCGCAAGCGCCTCGAGCCGCCCGTTGAGCGCCGCCACCGAAGCGCCGTCGCCCGCAGCCAGCGCGCGCACCTGCGGATCGTCGGCGAGCGCGATCGGAAGCAGGCTGAACTTGTCGAGCTCGCTGCGCAGGCTCGACGCCAATATCGCCGCGTCGTTACGCGCAAGTCCGGCCTGCTCGGACAGCGCGCGATCGTGCATCACCCGATCGGTGATCGCGACCGCGAGCGCGACGACGAGCAAGGCGCATAGCCCCGCAGCCAAGGCCCAGCGCCGCGCGCGCAGATCGATTCCCAGCACCGTCATCGCTCGATTGATGTGCGAATATCCGCACTTTGTATATCCGAAATATGCGGAAATCTGCACAAATTTGATCGGAGATCATCATAAGCCGTTGTTTTATATAGAACCGAAGGGAGGGAGCGCGATCGTTGCGCCCGCCGCGAACCATCCTAGAATTCCCGCAACGGCCGGTTCGAGCCGGCGGACAGGGGACAGGATGGCATGGGGTCGATCAGCATCGCGGCAGATGACGGCATGGGCGGACGCAAGCGCGTACCGCTCTATCGCCAGCTCTATTTCCAGGTTGTCGTGGCGATTTTGCTCGGCGCGCTGCTGGGGCATTTCTATCCCGATGCCGGCGAGGCGCTGAAGCCGCTGGGCGACGGCTTCATCAAGCTGGTGAAGATGATCATCGCGCCGGTGATCTTCCTGACGGTCGCGACCGGCATCGCCAGCATGAAGGACATGTCCTCAATCGGCAGCGTCGCCGCCAAGGCCTTCATCTATTTCCTGACCTTTTCGACGCTGGCGCTCATCGTCGGCCTGGCGGTCGCCAACATCGTGCAGCCCGGCGCCGGCCTCAACATCGATCCCGCCGCGCTGGATACCACCGCAGTCGCGACCTACGCGCACACCGCCGAGGAACAATCGCTCGCCGGCTTCCTGCTCAACATCATCCCGACGACGCTGTTCAGCGCGATGACCGACGGCGAAATCCTGCAGGTTCTGCTCGTCGCGATCCTTTCGGGCGTCGCAATCTTCACGACGCGCCCCAAGAGTGACCTGGTGCTCGATCTGCTGACGTCGTTCAGCGAAGTGATCTTCAAGCTTGTTCACATGCTGATGAAGTTCGCGCCGATCGGCGCGTTCGGCGCGATCGCCTTCACCATCGGCAAGTTCGGGATCGGGTCGCTCGCCAGCCTCGCGACGCTCGTCGCGACCTTCTACCTCACCTCGCTGCTGTTCGTGGTCGTCGTGCTCGGGTTGGTCGCACGCTTCACCGGCTTTTCGATCTTCGCGCTGATCCGCTATCTCCGCGAAGAGCTGCTGCTGGTGCTGGGCACCTCGTCATCCGAAGCGGCGCTGCCGAGCCTGATGGAAAAGCTCGAAGTCGCCGGCTGCCGCAAGACGGTGGTCGGACTCGTCGTGCCGACCGGCTATTCGTTCAACCTCGACGGTACCAACATTTACATGACGCTCGCCGCGCTGTTCATTGCGCAGGCGACGGGCATCCACCTGTCGCTCGGCGAGCAGCTCGCGCTCGTCCTTGTCGCGATGATCAGCTCGAAGGGCGCCGCCGGGGTGACCGGCGCGGGCTTCGTGATCCTTGCCGCGACGCTCTCGGTCGTCCCGTCGGTTCCCGTTGCGGGTATGGCGCTGATCCTCGGGATCGACCGCTTCATGAGCGAATGCCGGGCGCTCACCAACTTCATCGGCAATGCGGTGGCGACGATCGTCGTCGCCAAATGGGAAAAGGCGCTCGATACCGATCGGCTGGCGGCGGCGATGGCCGGCACGCCGATGGCGCTACCGAGCGAGGATAGCGAGCGCCACGAACGCTCCGGCCCGCACAGCCTTGCGATGAGCAAAGCAGGAGAAAGCGCATGATCTCGCGGCGGTCCATCCTTGCCGGCGGCGCGGCGCTCGCAGGTGCCGTCGGCGCTGCCGGATCGGCCCCGGCGTTTGCCTTTGCGGTCGAGGAAATTCCGCTCTGGCCCGGCAAACCGCCGGGCAGCAACGGCCCCAGCGGCCCCGAAAAGATCGGCGGCGCGGGGACCGGCTATGGCGCGGTATCGAATATCGCGACCCCGCGGCTGCGCGTCTACCGGCCCAATATCGCCAACGGCCGCGCGGTCATCGTCTGCGGTGGCGGCGGCTATTTCCGTATCCAGCTGTGGAAGGAAAGCACGCCCGCGGCGAAATGGCTCCAGCTGCACGGCTATACCGTGTTCGAGTTGATCTATCGCCTTCCGCGCGACGGCTGGGACGCGAGCGCGCCCTTCGCCGACGCGCAGCGAGCGATGAAGATCGTGCGCACGCGCGCCGCCGATTTCGGCATCGCGCCCGACCGCATCGGAATCATGGGCATGTCGGCTGGCGGGCACCTCGCAGGCTTCACCGCGCTGCGGCCCGACCAGAAATTCTACGACGGCACCGATCGTTTCGAAAACGCCCCGGCACGCCCCGACTTCGCGGCGCTGCTCTTTCCGGTGGTGCAGTTGCGCAAGCCGTTCGACACGACGCGGACGCGGCGCGAGATTATCGGCGAGCATCCGACCAAAGCCGCCGAAGACGCCTGGTCGCTCGATACGCTGGCGAACAGCGACGCGCCGCCGATGATCCTATTTTCGGCATCCGACGATCCGATCGCACCGCCCGGCCATAATCTGTCACTGTTCCAGGCGCTGCTCGCCAAGGGCGCGAAGGCCGAGCTGCACATTTTCGAGGAGGGCGGCCACGGATGGGGTCTCGGCACGCCCGACCAGATCCTAAGCCAATGGCCCGATCTGTTCGAAGCCTGGATGACCAGGCGGCCATTCGATCGATGAATACAGACAAGAGGGGAAGGGAAATATCCATGCGTGCAATCACCATCGCAAAGCTGGCGCTACTCTGCGGACCGAGCTTGCTTGCGGCTACCGTCGCACAGGCACAGGAACCGCTCGCCGCCGAAACCGCGGCGGACCAGAGCGCGGACCAGCCGGCACCGCCCGCAGACGCGAATGAGGCGATCGTCGTTACCGGGTCGCAGATTCAGGGTGCGAAGATCAACGACGTCCTGCCCGTCACCGTGCTCGACGAAACGGCGATCGAAAACACCGGGGCGTCGTCGGGCGACGAGCTGTTCCGGGCGATCCCGCAGGCCGGCACCGTCGCGTTCAACGAACAGAATTCGTCGACCGTCAACAATGTCCGCGGCGACGTCGGCTCGATCAACCTGCGCGACCTCGGCACCGGCAACACGCTTCTGCTGATCAACGGCCGCCGGATGACGCTTCACCCCGGCTTTCAGACCGAACTGCTCGTGCCGGTGGTGAGCTCCGACACCAATGAAATCGCGCCCGGCAGCGTCAAGCGGCTCGAGGTGCTGCGCGACGGCGCGTCGGCGATCTATGGCGCGGACGCGGTAGCGGGCGTGATCAACACCGTCCTCAAGGGCGACATGAAGGGCGGCTTCCTTGAAGGCGACTGGCGCGCCTCCGACGGCACCAGCCTCTACAGCTACCAGATTTCCGGCGGCTATGGTTTCGACTTCGGCGGCGGACGCGGCAACCTGACCGTCTATGGCGGCTATTTCTATGAAAACGGCCTGTCGAATGCCGCACGCGACTATGCCGCGGACGATAATCGCCTGCCGCTGGTCGAAGGCACGGACTTCGAGGGCGACGCGTCGTTCAACAATCGCAACACCTTCGGTCCGTTTGGGCAATTCGATATTCAGGGTTCGTCGCCGTCGAGCCGGACGCCGATCGGCGACGATGATTTCTACCTCCAGCCGTCGAGCTTTCCCGGTTGCAAGCTGAGCTTCGGCGACGGTCTCTGCGCCCGCGACGGCACGACGCCGACCACTGCGGTCCGCTACAACACAATCTATGGCAACAGCCTGATCAGCCAGAAGCGTCGCTACAATGCGATGGCGCTGCTGAGCTACGAACTCAGCAACAATGTCGAGGCCTATTTCGAAGGCAGCTTCTACCGGTCGGAAAACAACCGCCAGCTCGATGCTTCGGCCATCCTGAGCGCGGTGCCGGTCGGCATTTCGAAAAATGCCTATTGGAACCCGTTCGGCCCGGTCGGCAGTCCCAACCGCCTGCCCGGCACCACCATCGCCGCGAGCGGTGTGGACGTCATCATGGAGCGCTATCGCTTCGTCGATGTCGGCAATCGCGACGTGTCGGTCGACAAGAATGTCTATCGCCTCGTCGGCGGGCTGCGCGGCAATATCGGCGCGTGGGACTTCGACACCGGCTTCGTTTATTCCGAAGCGAAGCTCAACGACCTAACGCGCAACCGTGTGTCGCTCACGCTGATGCAGAACCAGATCAACCTGACGACGCCTGACGCCTATAATCCGTTCAACGGCGGCTGCGTCACCTCCGATCCCGGCATCGGCGACTGCACCCCCAACCCGGCCTCTTCGATCGATCCCTTCCGTATCGACGTCTACCGCAAGGGCGGTACCAGCCTCGCGCTCGGCGACTTCAAGATCAGCCGCAACGACCTCCTGTCGCTGCCGGGCGGCGATCTGGGTATCGCCGCAGGCGTCGAATGGCGCCGCGAAACCTTCTACGATGACCGCGATCCGCGGCTCGACGGGACGATCACCTTCACCGACAGCGTGACCGGCGATGTCAATGGCAGCGACGTTGCGGGCACCAGCCCCTCGCCCGATACCAGCGGCTCGCGCGAGGTCTATTCGGCCTTCGCCGAACTTCTCGTGCCGGTCGTCAGCCCGGAAATGAATATCCCGCTGATCAACCGCTTCGATGTCCAGCTCGCCGGCCGCGTCGAGCATTTCAAGGATATCGACGCAACCGCCGCGGTGCCGCGCATCGCCGCATCCTGGTCGGTCTTTCCCGGCGTGACCTTCCGCGGCGCCTGGTCGCGCGGTTTCCGCGCGCCCAATCTGGTGCAGGTCAATGACGCCGGAACGACGCGGTCGAACACGCGCGACGATTTCGTCCTGTGCCAGGCGCAGCTCGAAAAGGGGCTGATCTCCAGCCTCGGTTCCTGCACCGGCGCGGGCACGATCAGCTATCGTTCGGGAACCGAGAACCTTAAGCCCGAGGACAGCACCAGCATCAACCTGGGTATCGTGCTCGAACCGCGCTTCATTCCGGGGCTGACGCTGACTGCCGATTATTGGCGCGTCAAGCAGACCGGATTGGTCGGCACCTTCGGCGATGACAATGCCATCGCGCTCGACCTGCTGCGCCGCCTGAACGGCAGCAGCAACCCCAACGTGATCCGCGCCGATCCGACCGCGGAGGACGTTGCGCTGTTCACCGGCACCAGCCTCGCCCCCGCGGGCAAGATCACCCAGGTGCTCGACCCCTATCTCAACCTCGACAGCCGCGTCTCGAAGGGGTGGGACTTCGGCCTGTTCTACAAGGTGCCTGATTTCGGCATGGGAAAATTCCGCCTGAGCCTCAACGTCGCGCACCTGATGAGCTTCGTCCAGTCGGCGGGTCCCGACGGTCAGGAAATCATCGATGGCATCGCCTCGGGCGTCCTGCCGCTCGACGTTACTGTCGGCGGTCTGGGCGAACTGGTCGAGATCGAGGGCCGGCCGAAATGGCGCGCGACCGGCGCGATCAACTGGGGAAGCGGCCCGGTCGATATCGGCCTGTTCGGCCAATATACGGGCAAGGTTTACGACACGAGCGTGATCCGCGACGTGCTGATCGATTCCGACGACCCGAACGCAAACTATTACCCGGTGCACGACCAGTTTACGCTGAACCTCTCGATCGCCTACACGATCAAGAATGACACCCCGCTCGACGGCACCCGCTTGCGCTTCGCGATCAACAATCTGTTCAACGAAGATCCGCCACTTGCTGACGAGGATTATGGCTTCTTCAGCAATCTCTACACCGCGCGCGGCCGCGTGTTCCATGTCGAGTTGCGCAAGAAGTTCTAGCGCAATGCGGCTGTCCAGCGCCCTGGCGCAGCGCGTCGCGCTTGCGCTGGTCATCGGAGGGACGGGGGCGTGCAGCGGCACACCCCCGCTTCCCCCGTCCCTCGCCGCCGCGCCGGTCGAGCGCGGTTCGGGGTGCGCGACACGCACGGTACGGATCGACTTCGATTTCGACGAAGCGCCCGCATCGCGCTGCGTCATCCGGGGCGAGCGGTCGTTCGCGATATTGATCGGCCCTGAACATGCGCCGCCGATCAACCCGAGTCCTTGGTACGCCTTTCGCTACCGGGCGAGCGGGTCGGCCGATATTTCGGTCGAACTCGACTATCTTGGCGCGGCGCATCGCTATGCGCCCAAATTGACCGTAGGCGGCACCGTCGCGCCCCTGTCCGCCAGCGTTGCGGCGGACGGGATGAGCGCCACGCTCTCGCTGCCCGCCGGCGAAGGGATCGTCAGCGGACAAGAATTGTTCGGCAGCGACCGCTATGATGCGTTGCTCGGCCGGCTTGCCGCGCTACCCGCAGCCGAGCGGCTGACCCTTGGCGCGTCGCTCGACGGTCGGCTGCTATCGGCGGTCCATATCGGCGACGCGAAGGCGCCGCGGCTCGTCGTCCTGATCGGACGTGCCCATCCGCCCGAAATTACCGGCGCGCTCGCGATGGATGCCTTTTTGCGCGCGCTCGCGGACGAGATCGCCGCGGGGCGCGTCGACACCGCAGCGACACAATTCCTTATCCTGCCCCTGCTGAACCCCGACGGCGTCGCGCGGGGTCACTGGCGCGCGAACCGCGGCGGCGTCGATCTCAATCGCGACTGGGGCATCTTTTCGCAGCCCGAAACGCGCGCGGTCAAAACCTGGCTCGATCGCCTGCCCGCAGGCGTGCGCCCGATTGCCATGGTCGATTTCCATTCGACGCAGCACAGCCTCTTCTATGTGCAGGGCGCCGACGAAACGACGCCCGCGGAGGAGGCGTTCCTCGCGGCATGGCTTGGCGGGAAGGAGAAGGCGCTCTCCGGCTATCCCTTCACGATCGAGCGCCGCAACGCCAACCCCGGCTCGGGCACGTCGAAAAACTGGTTTCACGCGACCTATGGCATCCCCGCCTACACCTACGAAGCCGGCGACGAAGCCGACCGCGCCGGAATCGACACCGCCGCAAGGAACCTCGCACGCGCCTTTCTGAGCGCGCTTCCGCTGCTCGCTCGATAATCTTCCGGCGCCGGACGCCGAAAGGCCGGCCCGCGTCGGCGGGCCGGCCTCGGCAACCGGGAACTGACGCTGGCGATCAGCCCTTGGTTGCGGCCTTCTTTTCGGCCTTCTTTATCTTGTGCGCGTGGTGCGTCGCCTTCTTGGCTGGCTTCGACGTCGCCGCCTTGGTCGGCGTCGCGTCGGCAGCGAAGGCCGAGCCGCTCACCATGGCGAGCGAAAGGACGGCGGCGGCAGCGAGTTTGCTATAGTTACGCATGAGACTTCCACTCCTTGACAGTTCAACCACCCGCAATCGGGGGCTGTCAGGGCGGCCGATCCGTTCCAGGGAGGGGGGGAACGGTTCGGATCGGCCTTGCCCGACGACCGATCAATAGAGCCGGGCCCCTGCCCGGCCGATGGCGGCGGGATTACAAGTTGGTCATCTGTCGGCGCTCTCAGGTCGCGGCGAACGTCCGCTTGGCGAGCAGCGCCCGCTGTTCGCCCGCCGGGCGAAAGGCGAAATCATACGGCAGGCCCAGCCGCTCGCTCGCCTGGCAGACCGGCGCGCTGCGATCGACATGGCGGTCGGCGAGCCGCCCGACCACCTTGAGCGCGAACCGGTCGAAGCGCGTCAGGTCATAGGAACGTCCGAGTTCGAGCCGCGCCCGGATATGCGGCGGCAGCAGCGACACCGCCGCCCGCGCGATCGCACGGTGCAGCAGGCGGGGCACGCCGGGCGCGGCGCGGCCGGACTGGATGATGTCGAGAAATTCGAAAAGGATCGGATGGGGTTCGAAGCGCGCCTCGAGCCGCGCCATCATGTCCATGAAGTCGGCGATCGTCGGCGGCGTATGCAGCGCGCCGAACGCCCGTCCGATCACCGCGCCGTCGCTCATGAAGCGATCCTTGTCGGCATCGCTCACCGGGCGCACGAAGCGATCATAGGCGGTCAGAAAGCCATAGGCCGCGGTCGCCGCTACCCAGTCGAGCAGCACCGGGTCGAGCGCCCGATACGCCTCCCCCGCCGGCGTCTGCCCCTTCACCGCGCCATGCATCCGGTTGACCTTGCCGATCACCTCGCGCGCGACGCTTGCGGGGCCATAGCAGGCGAGCATCGCCACGAGCCCGGTGCGCCGCGACCGGCCGATCGGATCGGCCTTGTAGGTGGAATGATCCCATACCCCCGACCGGATGCGCGGTTCGGCGAATTCAAGCAGAACCGCCGCGATCCCGCCGATACCCAGCGCGATCGGGTTTTTGTAGACGCGCCACTGGACGCTGTCGGGTGCAAGCAGGGCCGCTTCGCCGACTGGAGAGGAAAAGTCGATTATCGTGCCCAGATAATTTTCCTGCATGCCTTGCCTGCACCCTTCTCGCGAGCTCAGAAATCGAAGCCCAGCGTCAACCCATAGGTTCGCGGCGGATTGGGAAAACGCACGACCACATTGGCGTTGCTCGCCACCGCCGACCAATAATATTTGTCGAACAGGTTCTTGGCCCACAGCTGAACCGACCAGCCCGCATCGCTCTTCAGGCCCAGGCTTGCATTGACCGTGCCATAGGCATCGATCTTGTAGAGCGGCAGATCCTCGAAGATCGTGTTCGACTTGCTCTGATAGCGCGCACTGACGGCGCCGGTCAGGCCGAGACTGTCGCTGACCGGCGTATTATAGGCCAGCGTGACGCTGCCCTGAAAACGCGGGCTATATATGAATTCGGCGCCGTCGAAATTCTGCGACTGGCCGGCCGCATTGGTGCCGGCATAGCCGTTGATCCGTGTCTTGAGCCACAAGGCGTTGGTCGACAGCGACACGCCCGGCGCGGGCCGCACGATCAGCTCGCCCTCGACGCCATAGGCCTTCGACTTGGGCACATTGTCGAGACGCGACAGCGCGGTGTAGATCGGATCGGCGAAATAGGTGCTGATCTGCTTGTCGGCATAGTCGTAGTAGAAGGCAGAAACATTGGCCTGCACCATGCGGTCGGCGAGCGTCGCCTTCAGCCCGACTTCATAAGCGGTGAGCTTTTCCTGCTTTACCGGCGCATTCTGACGCGCGAGATTTGCGGCGTTGATCGGCGTCGTGCCCGATTTATAGCCGCGCGAGACCGACGCATAGAGCAGCGTGTCGGGGCTGGGCGACCAGTCGAGCGCGAGGCGCCACGCGAGATTATTCTCCTTGAGAAGCGAACTGACCTCGCCGAACGTGCCTGACGCCGGATCAAAGGTGTTGCACTGTCCCTGCGTGATCGGATCGGCGAGCACGCCATAGGTCTGGAGGTACAGCGCGCGGTTCACGACATTGACGTTGGGCAGCATATTGCCGTTGAAGTCCCGCGAACAGCCGTTGTAGCGTTGCTTGTCCTCGGTATAGCGCAGCCCGGTCGTCAGCTTGAGCTGGTCGGACAATTGCCAGTCGGCATTCGCGAAAACGCTCCACGTCTTCGTGCGGATGCGCCCGAAATCTTCATAGGTGCGGAACGCCTGCGCAAGATCGGTCGCGGTATAACCGTCCGAATTGAAAATCGGACTCGCCAGAAGCGGTACGCCCGCCGCGCGGATCAGCCCGACATTGGCGTTCTGACCCAGCAGGGTGCGGTTCGAATCGATGATCCGGTCATTGGCGTAATAGGCACCGACGAGCCAGTTCACCGCGCCCGATTCGCCTTCGACGTGCAGATCTTGCGCAAAGCTCTTGATCCGCCCTACGGTATTCTGAAGCAGGATTTCAAAGGGCGCGCCGCTCCAGTCGGACAGTGCGTTGCGCTTGAAATCATTGTAGCTGGTCAGCGACACCAGTTTGACGCCGTCGCTGATATCCTGGTCCCAGCGCAGCTTCAGACCCCAGAAGCGATTATCCTCGCGCAGCGGGCCGTCGAGGCCCAGCCCGGTGCCGATATCCGCCGAACGCGCCGCCTCGGGCGCCCAGTCGGCCTGCGTTGCCCTGGTCGGCGCGTTGCCCGCGATATAGGTCGCAAGCCCCGCGGCGTTGAAGAAGCGCGAATTGCTTGTCCCCGTCACCGGATCAGTCGCCGGCGTGAAGCCGATCCCCTGCCCCGCAACGGTATCGGACTTGTTGCGCCACCAAGTCACCGACAGGTCGAAATGGGTGTCCGGACCGGGATCGATCGCCAGCGAACCGCGGATGCCCAGCTTGTCGACTTCGCCGAGCCGCTCACCGCGCGTGTTGCTGACCTGCCAGCCCTTGTCGCTGTTCTCGCTACGGAACGCGATGCGCGCCGCTATACCGTTGGCGAGCGGGCCCGACAGGTGGCCGCCGATATTCCAGGTCTGATAATTGCCGAGATCGGCGCTGATGCTGCCTTCGAAGCTGTCGGTCGGCTTCGCGGTGATGAAGTTGATCAGGCCCGCGGTGGTGTTGCGGCCATAGAGCGTGCCTTGCGGCCCTTTCAAGACCTCGACCCGTTCCAGATCCATGATCGGCCCGGTGTTCATGATCGGATAGGCGTAGGCGACTTCGTCGACATAGGTGCCGACGGTCGAGGTCGACGACAGGTTGATCGTGTTGAAGCCGATGCCGCGCAGCGTATAGGTCGGTACGCCCTGATAGCTTTGCGAAACGGTGAAGCTGGGAGCGACGGCGGTCAGGTCGCGCACGTCGGTGACCCGCAGATCCTCCAGCGTCTGTCCGTCGACCGCCTGGATCGCCATGCCGACATCATTGATCGATTCGGCGCGGCGCTGTGCCGTGACGATGATCTCGCCCTCGGCCGGCTGCGCCTTGTCGGCCGCTTCGGCGGCGGCATCGGCGGCGAAGGCCGGTGCGGCGCAGGCGAAGCTTGCGGCCGAACCGGCAAGCAGGAACAAGCGAAAAGCCTTCATGTCATCCTCCCTCAAGCGGCCGCGGCGTCCCCGTCGTTGATCGCGGGTGGCGCGCAGTCCGAACGCCCGCAGAGGATATAATTGCGGGCCGCCCGACAAGCTGGCATCTGTGTCAGTATGCGGGTTCGGAAAGAGGCGGCGTGACGGATTATCGGACAGTTTGCTGGCAACAGCTTCCGGCGTTGATCGAGGCGGTGCAGGCGGCGGGTGACGCAATCGGCCTGCCCTTCATCGCAGCGCAAGCCGATCTTGGCGATCCCGATCCGATGGCCGACGAACAGGGCCGTCCCTATGCCGAAACCAGCTTCAAATGGTATGATCCGACGCATCGATACTGGCGCGATCGCAAGCTGGCGCTGCACGTCGCCTTCCTCACCGCCGCGCGCCTGACCGCCGAACCCTTTTTCTACAGCGACGGGCGCTTGCAGACGTGGCGGGCCACCGGCCTGCTCGACGCCGTCGATTGCGAGCAGGCGAAGAACAGTCCGCTGTTCGGCGAAGCGATCGTTGCGCCGGTGCATCTGCCGCGCGGACTTGTCGGCGCCGTGTTCTGGTGCTCGCGCGAGCCGATGGGCGTCGCCGATATTTTCGCTGACCAGGCCGACCGTCTGCACAGCCTGGCGCTTCGCCTCGTCGCCACGCACAATGAAGCGCGCGGACGGCCGCGCAACGCAACCGTGCCGCAGACGCTGACCCGGCGCGAGGTGCAGTGCCTGCGCTGGGCCGCGGCGGGCAAGACCGACGGGGAAATCGGCATCATCCTGTCATTGTCGGTATCGACGGTGCGCTTTCACCTGCGCAACGCCGCCGCGAAACTCGGCGCAACGGGCCGCGCCCAGTCGATCCAGCTCGCTGCGGGTCTGGGCTTCGTCGGCGCCAGCGCGGTCTGATTCCGGGACCGCGGCTGACCGCATGCCCGCTGCGGGCTTGCAGGCACCCTTGTCAAAAATTGCCCTCCCGCCTATCGCTCGCGCGTGCCTCCCCGGCCGCGACCAACGCGCGCCGCCACCGAAGATTGCGTCCGCTGAACCCTGTTCCAGCCACTCCCTACGTCGAACAGCTCAGCATCGGGGCGGGGCGCCGGCTGTTCGCGATCGGCCTCGCTGTCCTGATTCCGGCGCTGCTGCTCCTGCTGCTGCTCACCACCGGTCTGGGATCGCTGCCCGACAAGCAGCAGGAACGCATCACCATGGTGAGCCTGGAGGCCAGCGAAGCCGCCGAGCAAGCTCCCGAACACGCCAGCAAGGCGCCCGAACGGCACGAGGAGGCCCCGACC
>NZ_LNSK01000016.1:0-49446 GCF_001468495.1 Sphingopyxis sp. A083
CCCCAGGAACCACCGCCCCAGCCGCCACCCGAACCGCCGCCCCAGTCATTGTCGCCCCAGATGATGATCGGGGCGCCGCCCCATGGGCGATGCTTGCGATGCCGCCGTCCGCGACGCCCGAAGGCGCCGAGCATCGGCAGGATGAAAAAGAAGAAGATGATGAAGGCCACGAAGATCAGCCCGCCGATATTTCCATTGTCGGCGCGGTCGCGCTCGGCCTTCGCGGCCTTCGCGGCGCGCGCCGCGGCTTCCTCCGGCGGCAGCTGGATCTGCTCGGCGATCGCGTTCACGCCGTCCTGGATGCCGCCGGGCATGTCGCCGGCCTTGAATTTGGGCGTCACCACGTCGCGGATGATCCGGCCCGACAGCGCATCGGTCAGCACGGGTTCAAGCCCATAGCCGACCGAGATGTTCATTCGCCGTTCGTTGGGGGCGATCAGGAAGACGACGCCGTCGTTATTCTCCTTGCCGCCGATGCCCCACGCGCGGCCGAGCTTGTAGCCATAGTCGCTGATGTCATTGCCATCGAGGCTGTTCACCGTCGCGACGACGAGCTGGTGCCCCGTGGTCTTTTCCAGCTGTTCGAGCTGGACCGTCAGATTGGCTTCCTCGGCCGCCGGAATGATATCCGCCTGATCGACGACGCGCCCGCTGAGCTTGGGGAAATCCTGCGCCGCCGCGGGCGCGGCCGTCAGCAACAGCAGCCCGGAGAGGGCCGCCGTTGCTATGGAACGAAGCTGGGCGATCAGGCCCACCTTATTGACCGAAATCGACCTTGGGCGCGACGTTCGCGTTGGGATCGACCGCCTTATAGGGGGTCATCGGCTTGGCGCCGTGGACGATCTTGGCGCCGATGATGTCGGGGAAGGTGCGGATCGTCGTGTTATAGTCCTGCACCGCGGCGTTATAGTCCTGGATCGTGACGTTGATGCGGTTTTCGGTTCCCTCGAGCTGGGTCATCAGGTCGGCAAAGCGCGCCTGGCTCTTGAGCTCGGGATATTGTTCGACGGTAACGAGCAGGCGGCCGAGTGCGCTCGACACATTGCCCTGCGCTTGCTGGAAGGCCTGAACCTTCGCGGGGTCTTCCAAGTCGTCGGTGCTCAGCTTCACCTGCGTTGCCGATGCGCGCGCCTGGATAACGCCTTCGAGCGTCGATTGCTCGATCTTCGCGGCACCCTTGGCGGTTTCGACGAGGTTGGGGATCAGGTCGGCGCGGCGCTGATAGGCGGCTTCGACATTGGCCCATTTGGCCTTCGCGGCTTCTTCCTTGGTCGGAACGCTGTTGATGCCGCAGGCCGACAGGCTCATCGCGGCGGCCGGAACAATCAGCCAGCGGGCGGAACGATAGGACATGGTCATCAGGCTCCCTCAGGCGGCGTTTTGCCGCAACAATACACATAATAGGATGCCCCTTGCTTTTGCGCAATGACCGGCGCACCACCATGACGGCAGGATCAGCAGTTCGGGGAGCAATAAGATGCTGAACGAGTTCAAGGAATTTATCGCGCGCGGCAATGTCATCGATCTGGCGGTCGGCGTCATCATCGGCGGCGCGTTCGCGACGATCACCGGATCGCTGACCGAGGACGTCATCATGCCGCTCGTCGGCTGGCTGTTCGGCGGAGTCGATTTTTCGAGCAAGTTCATCCTGCTCGGCAGCATTCCCGACGGCATCGCCGCGACCGACTATGCCGCCTTGAAAAAGGCGGGCGTCGCGATGATCGGCTATGGTGCCTTCATCACCGCGGTGATCAACTTCCTGATTTTGGCATGGATCATCTTCCTGCTCGTGCGCGCGGTGAACAAGGTGGTGCGCAAGGAAGCGCCGGCCGAAGCGCCCGCGGGGCCGAGCGAGGTCGATCTGCTTACCGAAATCCGCGACGAACTGCGCAAGAAATAGCATTTCATCGCGCGTCGGCGTGGGTCCGGTGTCGATTCAGGACGAAAGGCCCGCCTGCGCTCTTCCAAAGTGCGGGCGGGCTTCCTATATGGGAAGGGCCGGTTTCGACCGGCTATGAGGATAAATGGTGTCGTGGAATAGACACAGCGGACCCGGGGGCAGTACCCGGCGGCTCCACCACAAGCCCGCGTCCTTTTCGAAGGGGTGCGCGGGCTTCTGACGGGGCCGAACCAGGATCGACGTGTGTTCAAAGACGATGTTTTCTTCCGGGCTGAGTAACCCGTTAAAGGCTCAAAACCAATAGGTGCTAACGATAACGAAGCACTCGCTCTTGCTGCCTAACCGATAAGCCTCACGGCCTAAGGTTAGACAAATAGAACGCGGTTCGGACCGAACCGGGCAACAGAATCGGATACCAGCGGCTGGGGACGAGCCGGGCAACAGAATCGTCCCACCTTTCCCTTTTTCAGCTGCCGCCTCTCGCGTCGCCCCTGCGACCGTGTCTTATCAATGCGCGCCGTCGCATTGACCATGATCGCCCAGCGCCTCGATCACCCGGCAATCGCCGGCCAAGCCGCCGCGGCAGCGGCCGACGATGCGGGTCAGCTCGTCGCGTAGCGCCGAAAGCTGTGCGATCTTCGCCTCGACCTGTTCCAGATGCGCGGACGCGATGCGGTCGGCGTCGGCGCAGTCGCGTTCGGGATGATCGGAGAGGTCGAGCAGCGAGCGGATTTCGTCGATCGTGAAGCCCAGTTCGCGCGAGTGGCGCACGAACCGCAGCCGCGCGCGATGCGCGTCGCCATAGCTGCGGTAATTGGCCTCGGTCCGCGCCGGGGCGGTGAGGAGGCCGATCCGCTCATAATAGCGGATGGTTTCGATGTTGGTGCCGGTGGCACGCGACAGTTCGCCGATCTTCATCACTTGACCCTGTAGTTGCTACAGGGTGCATATAGGATGCCGACTCGAAGAACCAAGCGGCCGCCCGGCAATTCCTGCGGCGGCCGAGACGGAAGGAGATGCAGGCGATGGCCGATCAATGCTGCGCCGGAAAAAGCGGAGCGACCGCGCTGAACGACCCCATGTGGCGGCGCATCCTGTGGATCGCTCTGCTGATCAACGGGGCGATGTTCCTCGTCGAAATCGTCGCGGGCGTCGCAGCCGATTCGCGCGCGCTGCAGGCCGATGCGCTCGATTTTCTGGGCGACAGCGCCAATTATGCGATCAGCCTGACGGTCGCCGGCATGGCGATCGCCTGGCGCGCACGCGCGGCGATGCTGAAGGCTGCGACGATGCTGGCGTTCGGGCTGTGGATATTGGGCTCGACGATCTGGGGCTTCATCGACGGCAGCGCACCGCATGCCGAAACGATGGGGATGATCGGCGTCGTCGCGCTCGCCGCCAATGTCGCGGTCGCGCTGATGCTCTATCGCTACCGGACCGGCGACGCCAATATGCGCTCGGTGTGGATATGCTCGCGCAACGATGCGATCGGCAATCTGGCGGTGATGGGGGCGGCGCTCGGCGTGTTCGGCACCGGGCAGGGTTGGCCCGACCTTCTGGTGGCCGCGATCATGGCGCTGCTTGCCATATGGGGCAGCGCGGAGGTCTTCCGCCACGCGCGCCGCGATCTCACCGCCGCCTGACGCGCGCCGCCCTATAGGTGCCATTCGTATGCGCCGCGCGGAACCGAACTGGCGGCAAAGCATTTCCCCGCTTTGCCTTCGCCGGTCAGGAGCATATTGTGGCGCACAGGATGCGGATCAGGGGCGCCTTGCACTTCGGCCCGGCGCGCGCGTGCCGACGGCCGCGCGCAGGATGGAGGCACGCGCGTGGCTGATCCCGCAGCGCCCGCGGCAGCCGGCGGCGCCTATGTGTTCAAGCCGCACGAACGCCCGATCATGCCTGGGTCGCCCGCGTCGCCGGACCATCCCGTCGGGCGCAAGGTCGGCTATTTCGTCATCGGCCTGTATCTTGCGATCGTCGGCGGTTTCCAGAACGGCCTGCTCATCGCCAATCTGACGGTGCTGCAGGGGCATCTCGACCTGACGCCCGCAGATGCGGGCTGGGTCACCGTCTCCTATAATATGACCAATGCGTGCATGAGCATCCTGCTCTACAAGTCGCGCCAGCAATTCGGCATTCAGCGTTTCGTGCGCGCGACGATGATCGCGCTCCTGATTGCCAATTTCGTCCAGCTTTTCGATGCCGGTTACCGCATGGAACTGATCGCGCGCGGCGTGTCGGGGATCGCCGCGAGCGGGCTGTCGACGCTCGCCGCCTTCTATATGATGCAAGGCCTGCCGGCGAAGATGCGGATCGCGGGCTTTCTGCTCGGCATCGGGCTGGGACAGGTGGCAATTCCGCTAGCGCGCGCCGTATCGCCGCTGTTGCTCGCCGACGGGGACATCGGCAATCTGTTCGTGCTGCAATTTGCGCTCTCGCTCGTCGCGGTCGGTGCGGTCAACATATTGCAGCTCCCGCCGGGCGAAACGATCCGCTCGTTCGAAAAGCTCGACCTCATCACCTTTCCGATCCTGGCGGTCGGCGTCGGGCTGCTCTGCGCCTTTCTGGTGCAGGGGCGCATCATCTGGTGGTCGACGCCGTGGCTCGGCGGCGCGCTGGCGGCGTCGGTGGTGCTGATCGGCACCGCCTTCCTGATCGAACATTATCGCCGGAATCCGATGCTCCACACGCGCTGGATCGGCAGTCGCAACCTCATAAAATTCGCGCTGACCGGCGCACTGGTCCGCGTGCTGACGTCCGAACAGAATTTCGGGGCGAGCGGGCTGCTGTCGGCTACCGGCCTCGTCAACGATCAGCTTGTCGCCTATTATGCGGTGCTGTCGTTCGCGACGCTGATGGGGGCGGTGCTGTCGATCGCGCGGCTCGACCCGACCGACCTGCGGCGGCCGATCCTCGTCGCGCTTGCCGTCATCACCGTCGGCGCGTTCCTCGACACCCATTCGGGTCTGCGCACCGGGCCGGTGAACCTGTATTTCTCGCAAGGCGCGATCGCCTTCGCCGCGGTCTATGTGATGGGGCCGCTGCTGCTCGAAGGGCTGCTGCGCGCCATTTCGCGCGGCCCTGCCTATATGGTCAGCTTTCTGGCGGTGTTCAGCCTGTCGCAGACGATCGGCGGGCTTGCCGGGGTTGCGGCGCTATCGGCCTTTCACACGCTGCGCACCAAGGCGCATCTGATGACGCTGGGGCAAACCCTGTCGACGACCAACCCCGAACTGGCGCAGGGGATCAACGCGATCGCGGCGAGTCTGACCGGCAGCATCGCCGACCCGGCGCTGCGCAGCGCGACCGCCGCGGGGCAGGTGGTGCGCGAGGCGGCGCGCGAAGCGACGATCCTGGCATTCAACGACGTGTTCGTCGTGATCGGCAGCCTGTCGGCGATCGCCTTCGTCGCGATGTTCGCGCGCTGGGTTTATGATCGACGCCGCGGAATCAATCCATTGGCACGGGAACTTGAAGTCTTGCAGAAACTGAGGGCGCAAAATCAATGAGCGACGACAAACAGGAAGGCGCGCCGCCCGCGCCCGAAACGCCGGCACCGGCTCCGACGCCGGACCCGATGCCGACCCCGGCACCGGCTGCTGCCGATCCGACCCCGGCGGAACGGCCCGCCGACGCGCCGGCCGATGGCTGGGCGCCGCCGCGTTCGCGCGGACGGATCATCCTGTTCGGCGCGATCATCCTCGTCGGCGCGCTCGCCATTCTCTACGCCTGGGGACTACCGCCCTTCCGCGCGAACAGCCAGACGACCGACAATGCCTATGTGCGCGGCCAGACGACGATCATCGCGCCGCAGGTGGGCGGCTATGTGACCGCGGTGCTGGTGCAGGATTTCCAGACTGTCGCGGCGGGGCAGGAACTGGTGCGGATCGACGACCGCATCTACCGCCAGCGCGTTGCGCAGGGCAGCGCCAATATTGCCGCGCAGACCGCCTCGCTCGACAATAGCGCGCAGAGCAGGCGCTCGGCCGAAGCGCAGGTGAAGGCGCAGGAGGCGGCGGTCGCCAACGCCCGCGCGCAGCTCGCCCGTGCCCAGGCCGATATGCGCCGCGTCAACGATCTGGTCGGCGAAGGATCGGTGTCGATCCGCGAACGTGACCAGACGCTCGCGGGGCTCCGCCAGGCCGAAGCGGCGGTGCGGCAGGCCGAGGCGCAGCGCGCGATCGCCGCGGAGCAGGTGCGATCGGTGAGCGTCGGGCGCGGCGGTCTGGAGGCCGGGGTAGCCAATGCAAAGGCGGCGCGCGGGCTGGCCGACATCGATCTTCAGAACACGATCGTTCGCGCCCCGCGCGCGGGCAAGCTGAGCGAAGTGTCGGTCCGCGTCGGCCAGCTCGTCAGCCCGGGCACCCAGCTCATGTATCTCGTGCCCCAGAAACATTGGGTGGTCGCCAATTTCAAGGAAGCGCAGACCGCGAACATCCGCGTCGGCCAGCGCGCGACGCTGCGCGTCGATGCGCTGGGCGGCGCCGAGCTGAGGGGCGTGGTTGAAAATATCGCCCCCGCGGCGGGCAGCGAGTTCAGCATCATCAAACCCGACACCGGATCGGGCAATTTCGTCAAGGTGCCGCAGCGGATCGCCGTGCGTATCCGCATCGATCCGAAGCAGAAGCTTGCCGAGCGGCTCGGCCCCGGCATGTCGGTGGTGGCGACGGTTCATACCGGACGCGGCGAATGAGGCCGCTCCCCTTGCCGCTTGCCGGTCTGGCGCTGGCATTGGCGGGCTGCGCGCCCGCGCTGACGCCGCCGCCCGCCGCGAGCGCGGTCGCACCGCCCGCCGACTGGCGCACTGCGCTGCCGACGGACGGTGCGGCGATCGACAGCCGCTGGTGGTCGGCATTCGGCGACCCGCGGCTGACCGCGCTGGTCGAACAGGCGCGCGCGAATAACAGCGATCTTGCCATCGCGGCGGCGCGCGTTGCCGAAGCGCGGGCGCAGGAGCGCGTCGCACGGTCGCTGCTGTGGCCGAACCTGTCGCTGAGCGGGCAGGGGGCCGAGGCGCGCAGCGTCAACGCCTTCGGCCAGCCAACCGAAAGCTTCACCGCGCAGCCGGTGTTCCAGGCAAGCTACGAGATCGACCTGTTCGGCCGCAATGCCGCGACGCGCGAGGCGGCGCGCGCCAATGCGGCGGCGGTTGCGGCGGCGCGCGAGGCGGCGACGCTGTCGGTCAGTGCGGCGGCGGCGAGTGGTTATATCACCTTGCTCGCGCTCGATGCGCGGCGGCAGTTGCTCGCCGAGACGCTGACCTCGCGGTCGGAGGCGCTCCGGCTCGCGCGCAGCCGCGCCGAGGCCGGCTATACCTCGCAGCTCGAACTGCGACAGGCCGAGGCCGAATATCAGGCGACGGCGCAGCAGATCCCGGCGATCGAGGCGGCAATCGCGCGGCAGGAAAACGGCCTGTCGCTGCTCGTCGGCGATACGCCGCATGCAATCGCGCGTGGCGAAGGTTTTGCCGCGCTCGCCGTGCCGCCGGTGCCTGCGGTGCTGCCGTCTGACCTGGTGCGGCGGCGGCCCGACATCGCGCAGGCCGAATATGCGCTGGCGGCGACCGACGCCAATCTGCGTGCCGCGCGGGCACAATTCCTGCCGCAAGTCCGGTTGGCGGCGTCGGCCGGGGCGGTGATTTCGTCGGCTTTGGGCGATCCGATCAGCATATGGTCGGTGGGCGGCAGTATATTGGCGCCGATCTTTTCGGGCGGGCGACTGCAAGGCCAGTTCGACGCCGCGACGGCGCAGCGCGATCAGGCGGCTTTCGCCTATCGCAAGACGGTTCTCACCGCCTTTCGCGAGGTCGAGGACCAGCTGGCGGTGATCGACCGGCTCAACGCGCAGGAACAGGCGCTGATGGCGCAGCGCGCGGCGGTGGCCGATGCGCTGCGGCACGCGACCAACCGCTATCGCGCGGGCTATTCGCCCTATCTGGAACAGCTCGACGCGCAGCGGTCGCTGCTCGGCGTCGATCTCGCGCTGATCCAGCTCCGCGCCGACCGCCTGAACGCATATGTCGCCCTCTATCAGGCGCTCGGCGGCGGCGCCCCGGCGGCTTAATCGCCAGCGAGGATTTTCTCGATCCCCGATGCCACCGCGGGGTGATAGGTGGCGCGCGAGCGGGCGAACAGGTCGCGCGCGATCGCATCGCCCCACGCGCCCTGACGCTTCAGCCCGGTGTAGAGCGGCCGGATCAGCAGACCGCGCCCGACGGTGCCGGCGAACTGGCGCAATGACGGTAGCGCGGGTTCGTAGCGGTTGGCGATGGCAAGCTCGAGCCAGGCGGAACGAACATAGGCGTTGGTTGACGCCGACAAACCCAGCGTTTCGTCGAGTTCCTTGAGCCGCGCCGCGCTCTGCGCCCGCGGGATACCGTTCAGGAAACGCAGCCATTGCTGCGTCGTCCATACTTCGGGCGCGATGGCGCGCGCCGGACCGCCGGCGTTGAAGGCGGCAAGCTTGGCATCGACCGCGGCCAGCGTCGCGCTCTTGTGGTGCACCGCATTGTCGGGCAGGCCCGCGGCATAGGACCAGCGGTCGAGTTGCAACGACAGTTCGAGCGCCGGGTCGCCCTTCAGCAGATTTTCGCGCAGATCGGTCAGGAAACCCGCGGTCGTCTGCGGCTGAAAGGCATGGCGGTCGAAATAGGATTTGAGATAGGCGTCCCAGCGCGCGCGGCCGACCGTCGTTTCGATCATGCGCAGGAAGTTGGATCCCTTGGTATAATCGAGCGTGCCGTCGCCGGGTGCACCGTGCAGCCGGGTCTTGGCGCCGGTCTGGCCGCCATTGGCGTCGATGTCGCGCATCATATTGTCCCAGTCGAGATCGGCATACATCGCCGCGCGCTCCTTGCCATAGAGCGCCTCCATGATCCGGTTCTCGAAATAGGTAGTGAAGCCTTCGTTGAGCCAACTGTCGGACCAGGTCGCATTGGTGACGAGGTTGCCCGACCAGCTATGCGCCAGTTCGTGCGCGACGACGTCGGTGTTCGACCGGTCGCCGGTGATGATCGTCGGCGTGAGAAAGGTCAGCATCGGGTTTTCCATGCCGCCATAGGGAAAGGAGGGCGGCAGGACGAGCATGTCGTAGCGGCCCCAGCGATAAGGGCCATAGAGCGCCGAGGCCGCGTCGATCATCTTTTCGACATCGCCGAATTCGCGCGCCGCGGCGTCGAGCATCGTCGCTTCGGTCCACACGCCCGAGCGTGGGCCGAGCGAGCGGAATTTAAGGTCGCCGACCGCGAAAGCGATCAGATAGGGCGGCACCGGCTTGTCCATGCGAAAGCGAAAACGGCGGCGACCGTCGGGCAGCGCTTCGCCCTTGTCGCCGCTCAGCTTCTCGCCGCTCATCACCGCGACGAGATCGCCCGGAACGGTCAGCGTCGCATCCCATGTCTGACGGATACCGGGGCTGTCCTGCGTCGGAATCCAGCTCCGGTTGAGGATCGCCTGGCCTTGGCTGAACAGATAGGGCTTGGTCTTTCCCGCAGTCATTTCGGGCGGCAGCCATTGTAGCGCATTGGCTCCCGGCCGGCTGCGATAGGTCAAGACGATGCGCTGCGCGCCATCGAGTTCGACCGTCAGCGCCGAACCGAGTTCGGGATTGGCATCGCCGACCGCCCATTTGAGCGGCTTGCCATTGGCGTCGGTGACCGAAGAAATCGCCAGATTGTCGGCATCGAGGACGATCGACTGGGCATTGTTGGCGACGAGCAGATCGAGCGTCGCGGTGCCGCCCAGCGTGCGGGTCGCGAAATCGACATCGAGGTTCAGCGACACATGGGTGACGCGGGCGACCTCGGGATCGGCGTGGGTCCATACGTCCTTCGCTTCGGGCGTGGTCAATATGGGGGCAGGGGCGGTCGCCGTCTGTGCGGCGAGGGGCGAGGCGCCGGCGAGCAGCGCGGCGGCGAGCAGGATCATACGCATGGGAAGGCGGCGTAGGCGGCGACGCACGAAACTGCAACCGGCTGGTGGCCCGAAGCAATCCTGGCGAACGCGAAATTGTCGGTGGAGATTGCGGTCGATCCGGCGCAAGGTGCGCGCCATTCCCGCACGGCCATTTTCGGCGCGGGATGTCGATGATTCAAATGATGGATTTTGCCAATGACCCGATATCGCCCCATTTCGTTCGCCGCGGCCGCGCTCGCCGGCGCTGCTCTGCTTGCCCCTCCCGCCCTCGCCGAAGAGGGGATGTGGACCTTTGATGCCTTTCCGGCGCAGCAGGTGAAGCAGACGTATGGCTGGGCGCCCGACCAGGCGTGGCTGGGCAAGGTGCAGGCGGCTGCGGTGCGTCTGACCGGCGGCTGTTCGGCAAGCTTCGTATCGGCCGAAGGCCTGATCCTGACCAACCACCATTGTGTCGCAAGCTGCCTGTTCGACAATTCGAAGGCGGGCGCCGACTATCTCAACGACGGTTATGTCGCCGACCGCCGCGACATGGAACTCAAATGCCCCGGTCAGCAGGCCGAGGTCGTCACCAGCATCGGCGACGTCACCGGGGCTATCAAGGCGGCGATGGGATCGCTCGCGGGTGAAGCGCTGACCAAGGCGCGCGACGCGAAGATCGCCGAAATCGAAAAGAGCGTTTGTCCCGACACCGACAAGACGCGCTGCCAGGTCGTCACCCTGTTCGGCGGCGGTCAGTACAAGCTCTACAAATATCGCAAATATTCCGACGTGCGGCTGGCATGGGCGCCCGAGGATCGCGCCGCGACCTTCGGCGGCGATCCCGACAATTTCAACTTCCCGCGCTATTCGCTCGATGCAAGCTTCCTGCGCGCGTACGAGAATGGCAAGCCGGTCGTGACGCCCGCGCACCTGCAATGGAACCCGCGCGCGCCGCGTGAGGGCGAGATGACCTTCGTCGTCGGCAACCCCGGTTCGACCAGCCGGCTCTACACGACCAGCCAGCTTGCCTTCGAGCGCGAGCTGCGCCTGCCGATCACGGTGACGACCTATTCCGAACTGCGCGGCCGCCTGCTGCGCGCGATGGAGGAAAGCAAGGATCATGAGCGCGAAGGGCTCGATCTGCTCAACGGGCTCGAAAACAGCCTGAAAGTCTATATCGGCCGCCAGAAGGCGCTGAACGACCCGGCCTTCACCGCGACACTGGTCGCCAAGGAGGACGAACTCAAGGAGAAGAGCGCGGGGAATGCCGCGATCGGCGATCCCTGGGCGTCGGTCGACAAGGCGGTCGGCGACTATCGCTCGCTCTATTTGCCGGCGCGCTTCACCAATCCGATGAGCGATCTTTATGGCTATGCCGAAACGCTCGTCTATGCGGCGCAGGAGCGCTCGAAGCCCAATGGCGAGCGCCTGCCCGGCTACACCGACAGCGCGCTGCCGCTGACTAAAAAGAGCCTGCTCGATGCGAAGCCGGTCTATCCCTGGCTCGACGAGCTGACGCTCGAATGGAGCCTGTCGAAGGCGCGCGAATATCTGGGCGCCGACGATCCAGACACCAAATTGCTGCTCGGTCAGGACAGTCCCGAACAGCTCGCCAAGCGGCTGGTCGAAGGATCGAAGCTCGCCGATCCCGCCTATCGCCAGATATTGTGGGATGGCGGGCTTGCCGCGATCGAGGCCAGCGATGATCCGATGATCCGCTTTGCGCTGCGCCTCGCGCCGCGCCAGCGCGCGCTAAAAAACGCGGTCGACGAGGCCTATGGCGGTCCGCTCGCCGTCGCCGGCGGCAAGATCGCCGACGCGCGCTTCGCCGCCTATGGCGACACGCTCTATCCCGACGCGACCTTCACGTTGCGCATTTCCTATGGGCAGGTGAAGGGCTGGATGGAGCGCGGCAATGCGGTGCCGATCGCGACGACAATGGGTGGCACCTTCGACCGCGCGACGGGTAATCCGCCGTTCGACGTCGCTCCGGCCTTTGCGGCGAACAAGGCGGCCATCGATCCGGCGGTCACCTATGACTTCGTGACGACGAACGACATCATCGGCGGCAATTCGGGTTCACCGGTGATCGACAAGGCAGGCACCGTGATCGGCGCCGCCTTCGACGGCAATATCCACTCGCTCGGCGGCAATTACGGTTACGACGGCACGCTCAACCGCACCGTGGTCGTTTCGACCGCTGCCGTGCAGGAAGCGCTCGAAACCATCTATCCCGCGCCGGCGCTGGTGAAGGAGCTTGCGGGCAAATAGCCGCCCCGGCGTCCCGGTGCAGGGGATGCCGGCGATTGCGGCGAGCGGCGGACTGTGGACCGTCGCTCGCCGCATCACACGCTCTTCCATGGCCGGGCTGCGGTTCGCCTGTCGCTATTTCTTTTGAGCAAGGCATTGGGCGAGCGCGTCGCGCGCCTTCAATCCATCATGCCATTGCCCGGAGAAGATGGTCTTGCCATTGTCTGCCAGGCTGTAATCCTGAATATCCTCGATCGCGCCCACCAGAATGGCCCCGCTCGGCACGGCGAAACTCACCATGCCCATTGTTTTGCTCCGGAGACCGACTTTGGAGATCAGAGCCGTTACGGTTTGGATTTCCCCGGACTGCGTCAGC
Source organism: Sphingopyxis sp. A083 (assembly GCF_001468495.1). Taxonomy (NCBI): domain Bacteria; kingdom Pseudomonadati; phylum Pseudomonadota; class Alphaproteobacteria; order Sphingomonadales; family Sphingopyxidaceae; genus Sphingopyxis; species Sphingopyxis sp. A083. The sequence goes on from NZ_LNSK01000016.1 coordinate 12,422, forward strand.
GAAAACGCCCTCGACTGGGATTTGTCCGGCGCCGGGATGCTGTAACCCATATACTGGATGACGGCGGGACCGTTCCTGCCTTCAAGGGCCGACATGATCACGGCGCCGGCAGGTGTCCAATAGCTGACGGTGCAATCCTTATCCGCTTTCCCTTTTTCGGTGGCACGCTGTGAACTGGAAGCTGGTTCGGGCGACCATCCGGCGAAGGGTTCCTCGCCAGGCAGAAACCACAGGCCTTCCTGAAGCTGACGATATCGTTGACCTATCAGTTTGCGTTGCTCTGAATTGGCGGCTTCAACCTCCGCCCCATGCTTGGCGAATGCCGCCCATTCTTCAGGCGAATAATATCGCATCGCCGCGCCTTGGTTGCCGTCTGACCCCCATTCGCACCAATATTCGACGATGTTGCCGGTTTGATCATAGACTTCACTGATGGTGTATTCGTTGGACCTTCCGGCGCATAGATGCTCGGCATGAGCGGTTTGCGGCCAGAAACAGAATGATAGAAGAGTCAGAAGAATCTGCGTCCATCTGCGCTTCAATCTCTTTGGAAATTTCATGGGCATTTCCGCTTGAAAATACAATGGCAGCATGTCCGTCCAAGCCGTGATCCGCGCAATTAAGATAAGTTGCGGCTAACACAGGGGCGGGCCGAGCGGTATAGTTCAAATGTACCGGTAGGTTCGTCCCGGCTTTTTTCGTCCGATGGCTCCGTCCGGGCTGTCAGTCCGCGACCGGCCAGATTAAGTCCGCAGCCGGTACCCCACCGCCAGTTCGTTGACGATCCGCTTCGGCTGCGACGGATCTTCTTCCAGTTTCTGGCGCAGTCCGCGGACGACGATCCGCAGATATTCCACGCGATCGGCCTGTGCCGGGCCCCACACCGAGGTCAGCAATTGGGTGTGGCTCAGGACGCGGTCAGGGCGGCGCGCAAGCTCGGCCAGGACGCCATATTCCTTCGGGGTCAGATGAACCTCCTCGGCGCCGCGAAAGACGCGGCGGTGCGCAAGGTCTATTCGCAGCGCGCCTGCCTCCACGACCGTGGGTTCCTCGCCCGACGCGGCCGCGCGCTGGTGGCGCAGGGCCGTGCGGATGCGGGCGAGCAATTCCTCGGTATCGAAGGGCTTGGTTACATAGTCGTCGGCGCCCAGATCCAGCGCCGTCACCTTCTCGGCACTGTTTTCGCGCGCCGATACGACGATCAGCGTGGCGTTCGAGCGCAGCCGCAGCGGCTCGATCAATTCCAGCCCGTCGCGATCGGGCAGGCCGAGATCGAGCAGCACGACATCGGGCCGCTCGATGTCGAACAGCGCCATCGCCTGCCTGGCGCTGTCGGCTTCGATCACCTGATGACCGGCGCGTTGCAGCGTGGCCTGCAGCAGCCGCCGGATATGAGCATCGTCCTCGATGATCAGGATTTTTGCCGGTGGCACCATTCAGCCTGCCTATTTCGTCGGGAAGCGCGCGTCGAGTGCCCGATTGAGCATCAGCACGTTGACGCGCCTTTCGCCAAGGATTCCTGCGAGCGGGTGTTCGACAGATGCCTCGACCAGTGCCCGGAGGCTGGCGTCGTCGATGCCGCGCGCTTTCGCCACGCGCGCAATCTGCAAAAAAGCCGCCTCGGGGCTGATGTGGGGGTCCAGCCCCGAGGCGGAGGTCGTCACCAGGTCGGGCGGGACAGGGCGGCCCGGTGCCGTTGCAGTGAGCGCCTTGACGTCGGCGGCGACGCGATCGGCGAGCGCTTTGCTCGCCGGACCGAGGTTCGACCCCGAGGAAGCGGCAGCATCATAACCATCGGCGCCGGCGGCCGAGGGGCGCCCGTGGAAATAGGCGTCGGCCAGGAACCTCTGGCCGATCAGCTTCGACCCCACGATCTTTGAGCCGTCGCGGACGAGGCTGCCATTGGCTTGCTCCGGAAAGACGAGCTGGCCCATAGCCGTCAGCGCGAGCGGATAGACCAGACCGAGGAGGAGAGCGAAAAGCGCGGTCAGCACGAGCGCGGGACGAAGGGCGGATTTGAGTTCGGAAAACATGGAATTGTCCTTACGCAAGCTGGAGGCCGGACACGGCGAGGTCGATCAGCTTGATGCCGACAAATGGCGCGACCAGTCCGCCGAGGCCGAAGATCGAAAGATTGCGCGCGAGCAACGGGCCGGCGGGCATCGGCCGGTAGCGCACGCCCTTGAACGCGAGCGGAACAAGGCACGGAATGATCAAGGCGTTGAAGATGATCGCCGACAGCACCGCGCTTTCGGGCGTGGCAAGGCGCATGACGTTGAGAACGCCGAGCTCAGGATAGAGAAAGACGAAGATCGCCGGGATGATCGCAAAATATTTGGCGACATCGTTAGCGACCGAAAAGGTCGTCAGCGCGCCGCGCGTCATCAGCAATTGCTTGCCCAGGCCCACAACCTCGATCAGCTTGGTCGGATCACTGTCGAGATCGACCATATTGCCCGCCTCGCGCGCCGCCTGCGTGCCGGTGTTCATCGCGACGCCGACATCGGCCTGCGCCAGCGCGGGGGCGTCGTTGGTGCCGTCGCCGCACATGGCGACGAGCCGTCCCTCGGCCTGCTCGCGGCGAATGAGGGCAAGCTTGTCCTCGGGCGTCGCTTCGGCCAGGAAATCGTCCACCCCGGCTTCGGCGGCGATCGCCGCGGCCGTCAGCGGGTTGTCGCCCGTAATCATGACGGTGCGGATTCCCATTTTGCGCAATTCGCCGAAGCGTTCGCGAACGCCCGCCTTCACGACGTCCTTCAGGTGGATGGCGCCGAGCAGACGCCCGTCCCTGACCACCGCGAGCGGCGTGCCGCCGGCGCGCGCAACCTCGTCCGTTATGCGGCGCAACTCCTGCGCGGCAGGCGAGGATGCGGTGTCCGGGTGGGCCTTGAAGATCGAATCGACCGCGCCCTTGTGGATCGTCACCCCGGCGACCGTGACCCCCGAAAGGCGCGTCTGCGCGGTGAAGGGGATGACGTCGGACCCGGCCGGAAGCGCCGCCACGCGTATCGCATAGCGCTCGCGCGCAAGCGTCACGATCGAACGACCCTCGGGGGTTTCGTCGGCCAGGCTGGCGAGCAGTGCGGCCTCGGCCAGCGTTTCGTCATCGACGCCCGCCAGCGCGCGGAACTCGCTGGCCTGGCGGTCGCCGATCGTGATCGTGCCGGTCTTGTCGAGCAGGAGAACATCGACATCGCCCGCGGCTTCGACGGCCCGGCCCGACTTGGCCAGCACGTTGAAGCGCACGAGGCGGTCCATTCCGGCAATCCCGATAGCGGAGAGCAGCGCCGCAATGGTCGTCGGGATCAGCGTGATGAGCAGGGCCGCGAGCAATGCGACCGGGATCGATCCGCCGGCATAGGAGGCGAAGGCCGGAATAGTCGCGACGGCGATCAGGAAGATGATGGTCAGCCCGACGAGCAGGATCGTCAGCGCAATCTCGTTGGGCGTCTTGCGCCGCTCAGCACCCTCGACGAGTGCGATCATGCGGTCGAGAAAACCCTGGCCCGGCTCGGCAGTGACGCGCACCTTGACGCGGTCGGAGATGACGCGCGTGCCGGCTGTCACGGCGCTACGATCGCCGCCGGCCTCGCGGATCACGGGGGCGCTTTCGCCGGTGATCGCCGCTTCGTTGACCGATGCGACGCCTTCGATCACCTCGCCGTCGGCGGGGATGAGGTCGCCCGTCTCGACCAGCACGATCTCGCCCTTTTCGAGCTGGCTTGCGGCGACGATTTCATAAGTCTCGCCGACGCCGAGCATCAGCTTGGCGCGCAACTCGGCCTTCGTCGCGCGAAGCGAGGCCGCTTGGGCGCGCCCGCGTCCCTCGGCCAGGGCTTCGGCAAAGGTGCCGAAAAGCACGGTGAGCCAGAGCCAGGCGACGAGCTGGATTTCGAAACCCAGCGACAGGCCGGGGTCGCCGAGCGCGAGCAGCACCGTCAGGAGCAGGGCAACGCAGGCGGTGGTGAACATCACCGGGTTGCGCATCAGCTCGCGCGGATTGAGCTTCCTTACCGCATCACGCATCGCCGGAACGACCAGTGCGGGGCTGAACATCGAGGTTGGAGTCGTCATGTCGCTGATCCCTCAAAAGCGCTGGCCGGCCATCATCGAGAGATGATCGGCGACGGGACCTAGCGCGAGGCTGGGAAGGAAGGTGAGGCCGCCCATGATCAGGATGATCCCGATCAGCAGGCCGATCCACAGCCCCCCGGTGGTGGGGAAAGAGCCGCTGGTAGCGGGGGTGTGGCGCTTTGCGGCGAGGCTACCGGCGATGGCGAGCACCGGCACGATCACGAAGAACCGGCCAAGCCACATCGCGATCCCGATCATGGCATTGTAGAAGGGAGTGCCCGCGCTCAGGCCCGCAAAGGCCGAGCCATTGTTACCGGCCCCCGAGCTGAATGCGTAGAGAATCTCCGAGAAGCCGTGCGGCCCCTTGTTGAGCGGTCCGGCAAGCCCCACGGGGAGCACGCTGGCAATGGCGGTGAAGCCGAGGATGACCAGCGGCAGGATCGCAATGGCGAGGACGGCGAGCTTGACCTCGCGCGCCTCGATCTTCTTGCCGACATATTCGGGTGTGCGCCCCACCATGAGGCCCGCGACGAACACCGCGAGGATGGCAAAAAGCAGAAAGCCATAGATGCCCGCGCCGACACCGCCGACCACGACCTCGCCGAGCTGGATGTTGAGTAGCGGGATCAGGCCGCCGATTGCGGTGAAACTGTCGTGCATGGCATTGACAGCCCCGCAGGACGCCGCCGTGGTGACAACGGCGAAGAGCGAAGAGGCGGCGATGCCGAAGCGAACTTCCTTCCCCTCCATGTTGCCGCCGCCAACGCCGAGGTGATGAAGTGCGGGGTTGCCGGCGGCCTCCTGCCAATAGGCAATGCTGGCGCCGGCGATGAAAATAAGTCCCATCGCCGCGAGGATTGCCCAGCCTTGGCGCGTGTCGCCGACCGCCTTGCCGAAGCACCACGTCAACCCGGCGCCGATCAGGAAGATCGAGAGCATCTGGATCAGATTGGTGAGCGCGGTCGGATTTTCGAAAGGGTGCGCGCTGTTGGCGTTGAAGAAGCCGCCGCCATTGGTGCCCAGCATCTTGATCGCTTCCTGGCTTGCGACCGGGCCGAGCGCGATCGTCTGCCGAACGCCTTCGAGCGTCGTTGCGTGAGCCGATCCCGCCAGCGTCTGCGGCACGCCGCTCGCGATCAGGAACAGCGCGTAGACCGTGCAGATGGGAAGCAGCAGATAGAGCGTGATGCGCGTCGTATCGGCCCAGAAATTCCCGATCGTTCCCGTTTCGCGCCTTGCGAAACCGCGAAACAGCGCGAAGGCAATCGCGATACCGGTGGCGGCGGAGAGGAAGTTCTGGATCGTAAGCCCGAGCATCTGCGACAGGTTCGACAGCGTCGTCTCGCCCGAATACCATTGCCAGTTGGTGTTCGTCGTAAAGCTGACCGCCGTATTGAAAGCGCCGTCGGCGCCGACCGCGCGGAAGCCTTGCGGATTAACGGGAAGTACCCCCTGCAATCGCAGCACCGCATAGGTGAAAAGCAGCAGCGCGAGGTTGAACAGCAGCATATGAAGCGCGTAGCGCCGCCAGCCCTGCTCTTCGGTCGGGTCGATCCCGGCCATTCGGTAGAAGCCCCGCTCGACTGGCCCCAGGATGCGGTGAAGCGGGGTGGTGCGCCCTTCGTAAAGGGCAAAGAGCCAGAGGCCCATCGGCTTGGCAAGAAGGGCAAGGATCGCGACGAAGGCGAAAATGAGCATCCATCCGGACAAGGTCATGGAATTGCCTCCGGTCAGAAACGTTCGGGGCGCAGCAGCGCCACCACGAGATAGACGAACAGCGCCGCAGCGACGGCGCCGGCGAGCATCGACGAAGCGCTCATGGTCAGGCCTTGTCGCAGATGCGCGCGTAGCCGAGCGTGGCTGCGAACAGGAGCGCGGTAAGGGCGAGCCACATCAGATCGGTCATCATAGGTCTCCGGCAACGGGCGACTCCCGAGGGAGCCGGACTGAATGCGACGCCGCTACGCCCCTTCGCCGTAAAATTTCGCGGTCGAATTTCGCCGGGCGCATAAGGATTCCATAAAGATCGCCGATTGTCGCTTGGCCCTGTGTCCGCGTCCGGGGTAAGCGGGCGCATGGTATCGGCCACCAAGAGACCCTCACCCGAAGCCCTGTTGCGGCAGGCAAAGCGCGAGGCGCGCGGGCGGCTGAAGATTTTTCTCGGTGCGGCGCCGGGCGTGGGCAAAACCTATGCGATGCTCAGCGAAGGCGCCGCGTTGCGGCGCGACGGACAGGACGTCGTCGTCGCCGTGGTGGAAACGCACGGTCGGGCGGAGACCGAAGCACTGCTCGACGGGATGGAGGTCGTGCCGCGCCGCGAAGTCGCCTATCGCGGCCACCAACTGACCGAGATGGACATCGATGCCGTGCTCCGCCGCGCCCCGACACTCGCGCTGGTGGACGAATATGCCCATACCAATATCGACGGCAGCCGGCATCCCAAACGCTGGCAGGATGTCGAGGAACTGCTGAATGCGGGGATCGACGTCTACACGACGCTCAACGTCCAGCATGTCGAAAGCCTGAATGACGTCGTCGCAAGCTTTACCCGGGTGCGCGTTCGCGAGACGGTACCCGACAGCGTGTTCGAAGGGGCCGAAATCAAGCTCGTCGACCTGCCGCCCGACGAACTGATCGACCGGCTGCGCGATGGCAAGGTCTATGTGCCGCACGAGGCAAGCCGTGCGCTTGGCCATTTTTTCTCGAAGGCGAACCTCTCGGCACTGCGCGAAATGGCGCTGCGCCGGGCTGCCCTGAGCGTCGACCGGCAAATGTTGCACGATCTCGACGCGAGCGGCGAAGCGGGCACCTTTGCCGCCGGCGAGCGGATTCTCGTCGCGATCAGCGAACAGCCAGGCAGCGATATGCTCGTGCGCACCGCGAAGCGCCTTGCCGACGGGCTGAACGCCCCATGGACGGCGGTGCATATCGAGACGGGACGAAGCGCCGCCTTCGACGACGACGCCCGGCGGCGGATAGCCGCGTCGCTCGCACTCGCCGCTACCCTCGGCGCGACGATTGCTACCGTTCCTGCGGAGAGCGTTATTGCCGGACTGCGCGGCCAGATAGAGGTGATGCGCGCGACCCAGCTCATCATCGGCAGATCGCAGCGTAGCTGGTGGTTCGAACTGCGCCACGGTTCGGTGGTCGAGGCGCTGATCCACGACGCGGGCGATCTTGCCATCCACGTCATCCCGTCGCCCCGCGAATCTCCTGCCACGCGCCGGGGTCTCGACTGGACCCGCGGCTGGGGGCGCCCGTCGAGCTATGCGGTCGGACTGGGGCTCATCGCGCTGATGACGGGCGCCGCGCGGTTGGCCGAACCATGGATCGGGACCGGGGCCGTCGATCTGCTGTATCTCGTTCCGGTGATTGTCGCCGCGACGCTTTACGGCTTGCGTCCGGGGCTGTTCGCGAGCCTCGTGGCGGCGCTGGCGTTCAACTTCTTCTTCCTCGAGCCGCGGCACACTTTCACGATCGCCGATCCGCAGAGCGTCCTCACCATGTTGATCCTTACCGGCGTCGCCGCGGTGGTGAGCAATCTTGCCGGCCGGCTGCGAACGCGCGCGCGGATCGGGGTTCGCAGCGCGCAGGAAAATGCGTCGCTTGCCGCCTTCGCGCAGATGCTTGCGCGCGCCTCCGATCGCGAAACCACCGCGGCGGTAACCTGCGAGGAAGTGGCGCGCTTGCTGGGCGTGCGCAGCATCATTCTGGCCGAGCAGGGCGGGCTGTTGCAACCGCTGGTCGCCCGGCCCGTCGATGCGGCGATCTCGCCGATCGATCAGGCGGCGGCCGAATGGGCCTGGACGAGCGGGGAGCCTGCGGGACGCGGGACGAATACGCTGGTTGCGTCCGACTGGCAGTTTCATCCGCTCAAGACCGGGCTCGGGGTTCTCGCGATCCTCGGCATCGCGAGCGAGGACGGCCGCGACCCGATCTCGCCCGACCGCGCCGCGCTGCTCGCCACGCTCGTCGGCCAGGCGGCGCTGGCGCACGAACGCTTGCATCTGGAAGACGAGATGCGCAGCCTGTCGGTTCTCGAGGAACGCGACCGCCTCCGCGCCGCGCTGCTCTCGTCGATCGGGCACGACCTGCGCACCCCGCTGACCGGCGTGACCGCCGCGATCGAGGCGCTGGCGAGCGAGCATCCCGGCGCGTCCGCGCTGCCGCTCGCGCGCGCGGAGGTATCGCGATTGCGGCGTTTTCTCGACAATCTCGTCGAGTTGGTTCGCCTCGATTCAGGCGGTCTCAGCCTGGATGTGGCGCCGGTCGATCTGACCGACGCCGTGGCGGCTGTGGTCCACGATCTGAAAGATCTGCTGCGCGGACATCATGTCGATTTCCAGGTTCCCGCGGGTCTTCCGCTTGTCCGGGTCGATGAGCGGCTGCTCCATCACATTCTGCTCAACCTGCTCGCCAATGCGATCCAGCATGGGGGCAGCGCCGGGCCCATCGCCATCATCGGCCGCCGGACGCCCGATGCCGTAGCCCTGACGGTGCGCGACCATGGCGGCGGTCTGGAACCGGGATCGGAAGGCACGATCTTCGACACATTCGAGCAAGGGAAGGGCGGCGACCGGCATGGCGGCAGCGGGCTCGGGCTTGCGATCGTCAAGGGCTTCGCCGACGCGCTCGGTATCTCGGTTTCGGCGAGCAATCATCCGGACGGGGGCGCAGCATTTACGCTGACCTTCCCGTCCGCCTTGATCGCGACCGTTTCCGATGCCGAATGATTGCAGCGAACCCAACCTTCTGGTGATTTTGACCGCGATGAGAGGCGCGTTGGAAGTGAGCCCGATTCGCAACAGAAATCCATTGGCGTGGCTCGCTTTGGCCTTCTGGAGGCATGGCTCGATGAATTGCCCGTCTCGCCTTCCTCGTCGCTACCCGCCATAGCAAGACGGATCTCGAAATCGATTTTCTGATGGTTGATCCGGCATATCATGGTACCGGCATAGCGGATGCATTGACCAGTTGCGGCCTCCTGTGGATGGGACTGCCGCCGCGCCTCGGCGTTCGCGGGACCGGCGGGTCCGGATGAATTGGCGATTGCAATTGATCTTGTTTTCAAAAGGAAAATCGCGACAGTTGGGTTGATTCAAGATTCAGGGGCGACGCTTAGATTGAACTCGAACCCGGCATCCGACTGCATGGGCGCCCACGACAATGCGTCGCGCGTCAACGTGGCCCGAATATTCGCGCTTTCGCCGCGTCAGGCCGAACTATTGTGGAGTCTCGTCGATACCGGGGCGTTGCGCGACGCGGCGGTTTCAGCGGGCATTTCCTATGTTTCGGCGCGCAACATGCTCGCGGAGATCAAGGTCAAGCTGGGGCTGGACACGATCCCGCTGATCGTCGGACAGGTTCTTGCGATCAGCGATCATCATGCCGGACCCACGCAGTTGCACGATCTGTTCGGGCTCAGTGATCGGCAGTTTGCAATCGCCCGTGCCGTCGCGATCCGCAAGAGCCGCGCCGAAATCGCTGGATCGCTGCACCTTTCGGAATCGGTGATCGATGCCGAGATGAAGAATATCCACCTGATCCTTGGTACCGGCAATGCGGCCGAGGTCGTCCGGATCGTTTCCGCCGCGCTTGAGCATCCTTCGGTCGATGCCGAGCCCGAGATAACGATGCTCGACGGCCATGTGCTGCCCGCCGCTGCGATCGACCATGGGGGCCGCAGGATTGCCTATTCCGATTATGGCCCGGCGGGAGGCAAGCCGGTGTTGATCCTGCACAGCACGATAACCGCGCGCGCGCCGCCGACGCGGCTGGTGCGCGTACTGGCGGCGCGCGGCTTCCGCGTATTGGCCATCGACCGGCCGGGGTTCGGGGGTACCGATCCGGCGGCCGACTGGTCGTCGCTCTATCGCCCCGCGTCGGACGATGTCGCGGCGGTCTGCGCCGCGCTGGGCATCGCGCATATCGATCTTGTCGCTCGGGGGAGCGGTCAGGCGGCGGTCTGCCTCGCGCACCGTCACCCCGATCTGGTGGCGCGCGCCGTCCTCGTCAATCCGACCCCGGCGATCGATCACACGCCGCACGACCGCGGGCCGCTCGGCATCGTCAAGCGGCGCTTTGCGGCGAATCCGGCGGTGATCGAACTGATGATCCGCACGCTCGCCCGCTTCGCCACCGCGACGCGTATGCGCGACGGCATGATCCGCTCCTATCGCGACAGCCCGCCCGATCTCGCGCTGGCCGAGGGCGATCCGCAGTTCGTGGCGGATTATCTGCGCGCGACGCGCGATTTCGCGCGCGGCCGGATTCGGGGCTATGTGGAGGAACAACGCGCCTGGGCGACCGGTTTCGACGTCGAACCGCTGCCCGGAAAGGCGCAGTGGCGCATCGTGCAGGGCGCCCATTATATCTTGCACGCACCCGACGCCGCGATCGCCTATTGGCAACCGCGACTGCCCGACACGCCGGTCAGGCGGATCGCCGATGCCGGCCAGATGCTCGCCTATTCGCACCCTGAAATCGTCGCCGAAGCACTTGCCGAGGCGTGATTTTTTGAAAGAACCATACATTCCGGGATGGACGACGCCGCCGCCGCGCTTTTAGGTAGACGTCCCCACGGCGGACTTCGACGGTCGGCGCGCAGGGCAATGATATCCGTATAAGGCAGGGGTCGGTTTTGAGCATGGGCTGCGCGCAGCGCGGTCAACTCGGGGTGATGAGGGCAGGGCATGGGGCAGCGTATCCCGCCGGATTGGGACGACATATTTCTTGAAGCAGCACTGGAACCCGCCAATTGGCTGGGGGCGCTCGACCGCATGGCGAGCCATACCGGATCCAGCCACGGACAGTTGATCGGCGTCGGTGGCGCTCGCGAGCGGCCTTTCAATATCGTTACCAATTTCGGCCCCGACATGATCGCGAAGGCGCAGAGCAACGATTGGTACGGCGAGACGACGAATTTCCGCATCGCCGTGTCGAACCAGCATGTTGCCAAAGGCCATTATGATCCGATCCTGCACGAAGCGCATTATGATGCCGCGGTCGAGACGCTCGAATCGCGCGACTATGTCGACTGGTGCGAAGAGATCGGCATTCCCTTCGGCTGCCAGACCAATCTCGTCATCGACAACTTTGGCATTGTCGGGCTGGCGACGCTCCGCAATCGGGGCGATGGCCGCACCACCGACGATCAGCGCGGTATATTTGCGCAAGCGGCCGCCGCAGCCCGCCGCGCGGTGCGCTTGCAGGAAAAGCTCGAAGGCCAGCAGGCCCAACTGCTTGCCGGTGCTTTCGACGCAATTTCGGCGACCGCCTTCATACTCGATGCCCGGGGCAATTTGCTCGCGCATACGCTGGCGGCGGAGGCCTTGCTGCACGCGGGAACGGTCCGGCAGGTCGGGTTGTCGATCGATGCCGGCGGCGCCCCCCATACGCTCCGTGCCTTGATCCAGGCGCTGATTGCCGAAGAGGGCGCGCGGCATGGCCGCACGATGCTGGCGACCGGAGATGCGGCGCCGTCGCTGATGATCGAGGGCTTTCGCCTTCCCGAGCGCGACTGGTCGCTGGGCAAGCGACCGCACGCGATTTTGGTCGTCAACCCGCCCCGACGCGACCGCGCGGGCGTTACGCCCTTCCTCTCGACGCTCTACCGGCTCAGCCCGGCAGAGGCCGACATTGCGCTGCGTCTGTTCGAAGGAAAGACCCGCGCACAGATCAGCGACGAACGCGGCGTGACGGCTGAAACACTGCGCGGACAGATCAAGCAAATCTATCAGAAGTGCGGTGTCGACGGGGAGGCGGCACTAATGCGTTTGCTTGCACCGATTTTTGCATAGGCACCCCCCGCGCGGGGGGTGACGCCAGGGTGCCGGCTAAATTACGGCATCCAATCAGGGACTAAGGGGTCGTTCGCCGGGTGCCGATTGCTGCGAGGCAATCCGCCCCGCGGGAACGGGCACCGGTAACCGGCCACTCGATGCGACCCCGAGTGGCCGGTTGCTCCCAAGGACAGGGGATCGTGACGGACATTGCGGACAAGGTCATCCGGGGCGCGAGGCGCCTTTCGGAAACCCTGCCGCTCGGGCTTGAAACTGAAGGGGTTTTCACATCATGTCGACCATTGCCAAATCGCGTCTGCTGACGACCAGCGCGATCGCCGGAATTTCAATCCTGCAACTGGGCGCTGCCGCCCATGCGCAGGAGCAGACCCCCGCTTTCGGCGTGCATGTGGACCAACCCGGGACGGTCGAGATCAATGTCGGCGAGGACGAGGAAATCGTTGGCAACGACATCGGTATCTACGCGGATAATGGCACGGTCATCGTCGACAATGCCGGGACGATCCGCGGGGACGGCTTTTCGCCGGCGGGGCTGGACAGCCGGCCAGCCGGTGGCATCGTCATCGCTCAGCCGGGGGCGTCGATCACCAACAGCGGGACGATCAGCGGTGCGGCAAACGGGATCGCCACGTCCTATTTCTTCAGCGAGGATGAAAATGGCGACAATCTGCCGCCGGCGGCGCTCGCCGCCGACACGGTCGTCGTCAACAGCGGTCTGATCAGCGGGGAAGGCGGAGCGGGCGTGTCGCTCGTCGGCGGCGGCAGCGTCACCAACGATGGCACCATCCGCGGCGCCAATGGCGCGCCGGGCAGCGGGATCAACGGCATCGGCGTCGCGATCGCCGAATTTCCCGACCGGATCGCCGAGGGGGTTGAAGGCGTCGGATCGATCGTCAACAGCGAAGACGGGCTGATCGAAGGCCAGGCTATCGGCGCCGTCCTGCAGGGGGGCGGCACGATCGAGAACCAGGGCACGATCCGTGCCTATGGACAGTTCAATCCGGCGACGCCGGTAGCGCAGACGCCCATCGGCGTTGTCATGACTGCCACGCCCGACCAGCAGGGACGGAGCGCGACGCTGACCAACGACGGACTCGTCCAGGGGTTCATCGGTGTGGTCGCAACCGGTTCGCTGGAGACGGTAACCATCAACAATGAAGGTGCGATCATCGGGCAGGGGGTCGGTATCACCGGTCAATCGACCGGCGACCTGATCGTCAACAATGGCGAAGACGCACAGATCGTGGCGAGCGGCAATGCGATCGCCGCCAATACGAGCACGCTCACCGTCGACAATGCCGGGCTGATCCAGAGCCAGGGCCAGGTCGGCATCAACATAGCCTCAGCGAATGCGGTCATCGTCAACAGCGGCGGGATCGTCGGCGGCACCAACGCGATCACGACCGCGGCGCTGCAGACCGCGCCGAACATTTTCGTCAATACGGCCGTCAACGCCAGCGTGGTCAACAGCGGCTATATCACGGCGCAGAACGGCACGGGCGTCAGGTTCCAGGGCGGCGGATCGGTCGCCAACAGCGGGTCGATCAGCGGCACCGTCGACGGCGTCTATATCGCGATGCTTCCCGATCAGGATGCCGAAGACTTTTCGGCGACGGTTGCCAACGAAGCCGACGGCGAAGTGTCGGGGGGGCGGTTCGGCGTCAACCTGATGGCTGGCGGTTCGGTCGAGAATGACGGCAGCATCAGCGGCGGCTTTACCGGCGTCGTCGTCCAGAATGCGCTCGGCCTTGCCGATGTCGCGGGCAGTGTGACGAACAGTGGTTCGATCACCGGCACCAACGCTTTCGGGGTCGCCTTCGATGGGCTGGCCAGCGCGACGCTGACGAACAGCGGCACGATCACCGGCGGCGGCAACGATGGCGTCAACGTCAGTTATATGGCCGGTGGCCATACGATGATCGATAATCAGGACGGCGCGACGATCACCGGCGCGGCTTCGGGCATCCGCATCGATGATGGTACGGCAGAGATCGTCAACGCGGGCACGATCCGGGGCAACGGCAGCAGCAACGACCTCTATTTCTATCCCGACGCGGGCATCACCGTTACCGGCGGGGTAGCGACCATTACCAACAGCGGCACCATTTCGGGCAATCGTCTGGGCATTACGACCGCTCCCTATATGGATCCCTTCACGGGCGAATATAGCGGCGTCGCGGTCGACACGGCGGTCGTCAACAGCGGTACGATCATCGGCGACAATGACGATGGCGTCCGCCTGATCGGCGGTGGCAGTGTGACCAACAGCGGTACGATCGAAGGTCGCACCGAAGCCTTTGCCGACGGCATTTCGATGTTTGCCTATACCGATCAGCCGAACGAGGATTATGCGGCCAGCGTGACCAATCAGGACGGCGGTTCGATCGCCGGGCAGCGCTTCGGTATCATCCTGTCGGGGGGCGGTTCGGTCGATAATGCCGGCGAGATCGTCGGCGTCGCTGGCGGCGTGTTCATCCAGGGCACCGCGCTCAACAGCGCACCGGGCGAGGATCGCAGCGGGCTGACCGCCAGCGTCGTCAACAGCGGCCTGATCCACGGCACGGGCGACCTGGGCGGCAGCGGCGGCGACGGCTATGGCGTCGGCTTCGGCAGCGACATGTCGAGCGCCACGCTCGAAAACAGCGGTACGATCCTGAGTGACTTCGGTGCCGCGGTTTCGCAAGGATCGCGTGCCGACGTCACCGTCACCAATCTGGAAGGCGGAACGATCGAGGGCGCAACATCGGGCATATATTCCTTTGCGACCGGGACGCTCACGGTGGACAATGCCGGGACGATCCGCGGCAACGGCAGCTACGACGGCTTCGCCGCCGCGCCCGACGCCGGGATCACGATCACGACCGCAACGTCGAGCGTGACGAACAGCGGCACCATCTCGGGCGCGGGCGCAGGGATCACCACCGCCTATCAATTCGATGACGATATCGGCGATCTGGTCGGCATCGCGATCGGAACCACGGTCGAGAACAGCGGCACCATCAGCGGCGAATCGAACGATGGCGCCCGCCTGATCGGCGGCGGCACCGTAACCAACAGCGGTACCATTACCGGTGCGGGGGCTTCCTTTGCCGATGGCGTGTCGATGTACGCCTATGACGGACAGGATGGCGAGAGCTTTGCGGCCAATGTCGTCAACAGCGCGAGCGGAACGATCGGTGGCGACCGGTTCGGTATCATCCTGTCGGGCGGCGGCACCGTCGACAATGCGGGCACGATCGCCGGCACCACCGGCGGCGTCCTCATTCAGAGCGACCTTGCCGATACGCCCGGCTTGCTCGGCAATTTCATCAACAGCGGGACGATCACCAGCTCCGATGGCGCGGCGATCATCGCTCATGTCCAGTCGAACGTCACCAATGCGGGCACGCTGAGTGGAGGGAATGGGGTCGCAATCCAGCTCGATGCATATGACGATGTGGTGACGCTGAAGACCGGGAGCGCCGTCGATGGCCTGATCGACGCCGGGGCGGGCGAAGACAATCTGGTGCTCGATGGCGACATCCTTGAACTGACCGAGGCGCAGCAGCTGACTTCGGTATCGGGTTTCGAAGCGCTGACGGTCGCGGCGGGCTATTGGTCGACCAGCGGCATGGTCGGCGAATTCGGCAACGTCGTGATCGATGAAGGCGCTGCGCTGCAGGTCAATGAAGTGATCGGCGAGGATGGCGCGGAATCGCCCATCCTGACCCCGGCGGTGACGACCAACGGCTTGCTCGTGCTCAACTTCGGCGACGATGAGACCGTCTCGAACCTTGACGAACTGACGATCAGCGGCAGCGGCAAGCTGCAGTTGATCGGCGATGCGGTCTTCACTGTCGATACCGATACGGTGGCGCACACCGGCGGGACGATCGTGTCGAACGGCGGCCTTGTCCTCACCGGCCTGCTTCAGGGCGATGTGAAGACCGAGGGCGACGGCTATTTCGAACTCGGCGCGGGCGGCACCGAAGGCAGCTTCGCGGGCGACATCGTCAACGACGGGCGTTTCGTTTTCAACCGTTCGGACGATTACGACTTCCTCGGCGCCTTTTCGGGTAGCGGCACGCTCGACAAGCTGGGCGACGGCACGCTGACCTTCATGGGTGACTATGGCTTCCAGGGCGTGACCAACATCTTCGGTGGCGCAGTGCGGATCGGCGGGACGATCGACCCCGGTACCGACTTCAATCTGGGCGAAGGCGGGTCGCTCGACATCACCGGAAAGGACCAGACGATCGGCGGCCTTGCTGGCGATAGCGGCGCCCAAGTCGTGCTCGGCGACAATCAACTGACCGTCGATCAGGACGACAACAGCGAATTTGCCGGCACCATTTCGGGAAGCGGCGGCTTCGTCAAATCGGGTGACGGTACGCTCAACCTGTCGGGCGACAGCGACTATACCGGCCCGACGACCGTCGATGGCGGCAAGCTTGCCGTCAACGGTTCGATCGTCTCCGACGTCACCGTCAATGCCGGCGGCGCGCTGGGCGGCAACGGCAGCGTCGGCACGACGACGATCAATGGCGACGGCAAGTTGACGCCGGGCAACTCGATCGGGCGCCTTACCGTCAACGGCGATCTCAATTTCGCGGCCGGTTCGGTCTATGAGGTGGAGGTCAATGCCGCGGGTGCGGGTGACCGCGTCGATGCGACGGGCCTCGTCACCATCGACAGCGATGCGAGCGTGGCGGTGCTGGCGGAGGACGGCGACTATAACGGCCGCACCGACTATGTGATCCTGACGGGTGCGGGCGGGATCGACGGCACCTTCGGTTCGGTGACCAGCGACCTGGCCTTCCTTGATCCGCTGCTGCGTTACGGCGCCAATTCGGTGACGCTGTCGCTGTATCGCAACGACGTCGATTTCGCCGACGTGGCGATCGGGTTCAACCAGGCGAGCGTTGCCGCGGCGGTCCAGTCGCGCGGCATCGACGATCCGCTGTTCGAAGCGGTGGTCAACCAGAATGCGACCGGCGCGCAGGCCGCTTTCGGTGATCTCTCAGGCGAAATTCTTGCCAGCACGCTCAGCGGGCTGACCGACGATAGCCGGCACCTGCGCAACGCGTTGTACAGCATGTCGGGTCCGGCCGAGGCCGGCCTCTTCCTCTGGGGTTCGGCCTTTGGCGGCTGGGGCGACTTCGATGCCAAGGGAGGACGCTTTGGCATGGATACCGACCACAAGGGCTTCG
The DNA here is from genome assembly GCF_001468495.1 of Sphingopyxis sp. A083. Taxonomy (NCBI): domain Bacteria; kingdom Pseudomonadati; phylum Pseudomonadota; class Alphaproteobacteria; order Sphingomonadales; family Sphingopyxidaceae; genus Sphingopyxis; species Sphingopyxis sp. A083. Next base: position 29,487 of record NZ_LNSK01000016.1, read on the forward strand.
TCACCGGCATCGGCTATGGCGGCAACGGCTTCGCGGCGGCAATCTCGGCAGGGATCGGCGATAGCGATTTCCGCCTCGGCGGCCGCAACGACCATGCACAGGCCGACAGCAAATATCTGGCCGCACATGTCAGCTATGGCACGGGCGAGGGCGTTCGCGCCTCCGCCGGCCTTGCCTATGGTTGGCACGATATCGACACCAGTCGTTCGATCAGCGTCGCGACGCTGGCGCAGACGCTGACGTCGAAGCGCGATGCGGACACGATGCAGCTCTTCGGCGAACTTGGTTATGACGTGCGGACGAGCAACCTTGCACTGACGCCCTTCTTCCGTCTTGCCCATGTCCGCACCAAGAGCGACGCCTTTGCCGAAGCCGGCGGCAATGCGGCGCTTTCGATCGCGGCGGCAAAGCAGGAAACGACCTTCGTCAGCCTGGGCGGCCGCGCACGGTTCAACATCGGTGAGGGCTTCCAGCCCTATGTGTCCGCCGCGTGGAACCGGGCTTCGGGCGACCGCGGTGCGCCGGTGTCCGCGGCCTTCACCACCGGGGGCGGCAGCTTCGCCCTGATCGGCACGCCGATCCCGAAGAATTCGGCCGAGATCGAAGCGGGCTTCGATTATAGCGCGGGCAATTTCCGGATCGGCGCCGCCTATAGCGGTACGCTGGCCGGCGATCGCAACACCCATGGCGCACGCGTGACCGCGCGGATTGCCTTCTGATCATTCTACCCCGATCAAAGGCAACATGCGGCTGGGGCCGGAGCAGGGTCAAAATGCTCCGGCCCCTTCGCCGTTTCGGCACGGCGCGGGGTGCGTTCCGAACGTGGGGGCAGGCCCCTAGCGCAGCGCTTCGGCGGCGAGCGCGCGGCAGTTGACCGTTCCCGGCTTGGGAAGCGGCGCATCGCGCTGCGGATCCTTGCGCAGACCGAGCGCCGCGCCGATCGACCGTGTCACCGCCCCGAACACCCCACCGCCCGATTTCTTGCCGGGCGGCGCGAAATCGATGGTGGGCTGCGACAGCGTTCCCTCGACCTTCACCGGATCGACGAGCTTGAGATCGGGCTTCTCGCTTCCCGCGCCATTCATGGCCAGCGCGATGCGCTCACCATCGAGGTTTATCTGGCCGCGCCCGCGCGCCCGGGCGATGGCGGTGTCGATGACCAGCGGGGCGGGCGTCAGCAGTCCGTCCTTGGCCGCGAAGGCGAGGATCGCGCACCGGATCGGCGTCATGGCCTCGTCGTCGCCTAGTTTCTGCCCGATCGCTCCGCCGAGGTCCTGCGCCATGACATAAGCGGCTGCGCGGTTCATCGCGCCGCCGCTCGCGACGAAGGCGATCTTCCCGTTTCCTGAAGCGAAGGCCTGGCGGACGGTGTCGCCGCGTCCCGAAATCCGAACCAGCCCGCGCACGGGACCGCGGATCATGTCGGGCTGGCCGATGAAATCGTCGAAGCTTGCTCCCTCGACACGCAATTCGGTGGTCAAAAGGGGAATCTTGCCGCGCGAATCGACCCTGACCCGGCCGGTCATGGTGCCGCGCCCGAGCTGTGCGACGGCCTTGTCGAGCGTCAGTATCCGGTGGTCGAGCGACAGCTGACCCTTAAGGCTTTTGAACACCGACCCGCCCTTTACGAGCAGTTGATGGATCGTGATGCGAATGACGCCGTCGGTAGGCCCCATTTTCGCTAGATTGATCCGCGTGTCTGGAAAGATGCGCGGGCCGATGCGCGCTTCCTGCGCGCGTGCGGCCGCAAGTCCGGCGTCGTCGGCCAGATCGTCGAAGTCCAGCCGGGGCGCATCGATGCTGGCGTCGATTCTGGTGCGACCGTCACGCTTCTGTATCTTCGCGGTGGCGGCAATCGTCGAACGACCGATGCGCCCGTCGAGCTTGTCGATAAACCAGTCGCTCCCGTCGCGGCGCACCGTGCCGACAAGGTCGATCGCCTGGGTGCCGAACAGCCCCGCCTCGATGATATAGTCGAGTTGCTTGAGGCTGGTACCGCGCGCCGCCATCCGCATGGTCATATGCCCGGTGTCCAGGGGGGCGGCCATCGTGCCCGAGGCGCGTAGCCGGAGCAGGTCTGACGTCAATTCGGCGGAAAAGGGCCAGCGGCCGTCGGCATCCTCCGTCCAGCTTGCCGTCGCGCCGAGCTTCGCGGCCGCGCCGTTGAATTGCCCTTCGGCGGCGATTGCGAGACCCTTGGCGTCCTTGGCTTCGATCGTCCCGGCGATGTCGAGGCGGCGCTTGGCATCCTTGAGCGTGAAGCGGCCATCACTTATCCGGACAGCGCTGATGGCAAGGGGTGGCGAACCGTCCGATCCGTCCGAACCGCCGGGCCGACGGCCACCCCAATTGCTCCGTCCGTCGGCATCGCGCACCAGCGCCAGCGACAGCCCGTCGATATCGATCGAGCGCGGCGCGATCGTGCCGGTCAAAAGCTTCAGGATGGGCAGGCGGATGCGCAGGCGCCCTATCGTCGCCATGTCGCCGCGCCCCGCCCAGGCGGGCTGTCCGACGCGGACGCTGCGGGCTTCGATCTCGGGCGAGAAGGAGAAAACATCCCTTCTCTCCAGCGCCCCGATATGAACGGGCGCGCCGAATTTTTCGCTCAGGCGCGCCTCGGCCGTCCCGCGCAGCATTCCCACCGGAAAGGTCGCGAGCAGCAGCGCGGCGACAAGAACCACGCCTGCGACGACGACAAGGGCCATGCGCGCTTTGCGCGACAGGCGCGGCAGGGCGGGGCGGTTCACGCGGTTCGCTCGCAAGCGCGGACGATGTGGGACGATATCGAAAACATGCGTCTTCGATATGCGGGAGCGCGCGCAAGGTTCCTTGCACGCCATTTGGGGGGCGTTGGCGGGCGCCGGCGCTATCCCCGCGCGCCGCGGTGAGGCGAGGCGCGCGGGAGAGGTGCGACTATTGCTTGTGTACGGCGATGTACCGGTCGACCTGCTCTTCCAGGATGTCGAGCGGCAGCGCGCCTTCGCTCAGAACGGCCTCGTGAAAGTCGCGAATGTCGAAACGCAGGCCGAGTTCGGTTTCGGCGCGTTTGCGAAGTTCGGCGATCTTGAGCTGGCCGACCATGTAGCTCGTCGCCTGGCCCGGCCAGTTGAAATAGCGATCGACTTCGCGCGCAATGTCGGTGTCCGATACCGAGCTGTTGGCCTTGAAATAGGCGATGGCCTGTTCGCGCGTCCAGCGCTTCGAATGGATGCCGGTGTCCAGAACCAGCCGGATCGCGCGCCACACCTGAAGCGACAACATGCCGAAGCGGTCATAAGGCGTCTTGTAAACGCCCATCTCGTCTGCAAGCCGCTCCGAATAGAGGCCCCAGCCTTCCATATAGGCGCCATAGCCGCCGAATTTCCGGAATTTCGGTATGCCGGTCAGTTCCTGCTGGCGCGCGATCTGGAAATGATGGCCGGGCGCCCCTTCATGTGCGGCAATCCCGGCGACTTGCACCTTCTGAGTCTGGTTCATGTCGACAAGATTGACATAATAGATGCCCGGCCGCGTCCCGTCCGCCGACGGCGGGTTGTAGAAGGCCGTCGACGCCGTGCCCTCACGCCATTTCTCGACCGCCCGCACTTCGAGCGGCGCCTTGGGCAGAACGCGGAAATAGCGCGGGGCAGCCTCCATTACCGAGGCGATGACGGCGCGTGCATCGGCCAGATAGGTTTCGCGGCCCGCATCGGTATTCGGATATTTGAACTTGGGGTCGGTGCGGATGCTGTCGAAAAATTCGGCGAGCGTGCCTTTGAAGCCGACCTCGCGCATCACGGCTTCCATCTCTTTGTGGATAGCCGCGACTTGTGCGAGGCCAAGCGCGTGAATCTCGTCCGCGGTAAGATTTGTCGTCGTCGAACTCTTGAGGCGGTCCGCATAATAGGCCGCGCCGTCAGGAAGGTGCCAGGCACCGAAATTGCCTGTCGATTTGGGTTCGATCTCGTCGATCGCGGCGATCAATGTCTCATAGCCATGTTTGAAGGGGCCGGTGAGGGCCGCGCTGGCATCCGCGAGCAGCTTTTCCTTCGTCGCCTCCGGCGCATCGAGCGCGCTGACCTTTTTGCGGAAGTCGGCCATGAGCGTCGAATCGCCGCCGCCGTCGAACGGGGCACCGGCAAGGATTTTGAGCGCATCAGCGCGGGCGGGAGCGAAATTGACCTTGTTGGGGATGATCCCCGCCGCCGCCTGGTCGCGCATTCGCGCCGCGACTTCGCGCATGACGCGGTCGGTATCGCGCAGACGTGCAATATAGGCTTCGGCGTCTGCCACGCTGTCGATCTTGTGATTGTTGATCAGCAGAACGGGGATGTCGCCGGCGGGGCTCCCATTGGTCGACACGGGAAAACGCAGTTTGCGGAAGCGAAGCGATTCGCGGCCGCGCTCGACTTCATATTCGAACAGTCGATAGCTCACCCGCGCGCTTTCGCCGAGCTGGTCGGGCTTGAACCGGGCGTGCATGGCCTTGAGCTGCGTTTCGGCCAGCGCCTGCTCCCGCAACGCCGCCGCATCGCTATAGTCATCGAGCCGGTCGTAGCTGGTTTTCAGCCCAAGCTGCGTTTGCGATTCCGGGCTGAGCGCCAAGCGCGCGTCGAAAGCCTGATCGAGAAATTGCAACAGCGCGGCATCCTGCGCTTGGGTCTGTGACGCGGTTTGGGCAAATGCCGGGGCGTTGGCGGCGAGCGGGACGACGGGCAGCAGCATCAGGGCAACGGCAAGGCGCATCATATTCTCCTGTTGAATGAGGGGCCTTGTTGCCCAAGGTTCGAGAAGGCGCAATTATATTTCCGTTGGTGGTAAAGCGGTGCGGGTGCGGGCGTTCAAAAAGACCGGTGGAAGCTGAACAGGTCGGCGTCGGGATCGCGATCGCCGCAAATGGCGCTGCGCAGGATCTGCGCCGCCATCATCGAGAAAGTGATCCCGTTGCCGCCATAACCCATCGCCGCATAGCAATTGGGCATGCGCGGTATGCGTCCCACCGTCGGAATACCGAGCGGGCTGTTACCGAAGCTTCCGGCCCAGGCATAAGCGGGCGTGGGGTCTATCGCGGGAAGCAGCGCCCCTAGCTTGCGGGCGAGCGTTTTCGCCTTGTCCGCAATCTTCGCGTCGCGCGCCGTCGCATCCGAAATATCCTCGTCTTCCCCGCCGCAGATGACGCAGCCGTCAGGGGTCGTACGAATGTAGAGATAGGGGTCGGACGCCTCCCATATCATGGCCGCGTCGCGCCAGATCCGCTGCGGTTGCGGACGCGTTGCGATCGACCAGGTCGACATAATGTAATTTCCCTTTTTCGGGATACCTTTCAGCATCTCGTAGCCCGTCGCGAAAATGGCGTGCGCCGCGGTGATCGTGGCCCCGCCGTCGATCTGCAGTTGGACGCCGCTGTCGTCGCTCTCCACGCCGATCACCTCGGCAGGCGCATAGAGGCGCATCCCGTGCTGTTGTGCGACTTGCAGATAGGCCGCCGCCAGGCGCCGCGGATCGGCCGAATAATTGCCGTAGCCGACGATCGCGTGGCGCCTGCTGATCCCGTAGCGTTGCTCGACCTCAGCGGGGCCGATATATTCGACCTCGAAACCCGCTTTGCGCCGGACATTCGCTTCGACGGCGAGCGCGGCCGGGTCGAGAATATTGCCGTCGAGATACAGCGTCGAGCGCGTGGCAGCGCCGACATCGAGACCGAGGCGTTCGGTTCGTTCGCGCAAGGCGTCGACCGCCAGCCGCGAGCGGCGCCAGATCCGCGTTGCGCGTTCCGTGCCGATCCGCCCGGCCATTTGCGAGAGGGGGAGGTCGATCTCATATTGCAGCATCGCGGTCGACGCGGCGGTCGATCCTGCGGCGGGTCCGCGACGATCCACGACCACCACGTCGAGCCCGGCGTCGCTGAGCGTCTCTGCAATCAGCGCGCCCGATATGCCCGCGCCGACGATCACCACGTCGCAGCGCAGCGATCGCGCAAGCTCTTTGATTGCGAGCGGGAGGCGACGGTGGCGGAGCCAGATCGGGCGCCCCGTTCGCAGATCGCGATGCTGGGTGACCGAAGGCTCGGACGGACGGGTCACCGCGCCGCCGTCCCGAGTGGCGGGCCCTTCATGGGGAAGGCGACTGCCGAACGGCGGTTGACCAAGAGTCCGACCAAGGGAAGCGAGGGGTGCATAACCGTCGCATACTCGCGGCGTCGCGCGCTGGTTCCCGCGGGCGGGGCAATAGCGCGCAGCTGCGGCGAGCGCTTTGCGATATGGTTTTGCGGTAAAATTGGTCGGGACGAGAGGATTCGAACCTCCGACCCCCACACCCCCAGTGTGATGCGCTACCAGGCTGCGCTACGTCCCGACCGGCCCTTTCGGGCAGGCGAGGCCCCTAGCGCGGCTTTGCTGGCGATGCAAGCGGCGATGGCCATTTGGCGGTGTTTCTTTCGGCGGGCTTGATCGCGCCGTCGTCGACCCCATCTGGCGGGGGCTTGCCGTGGGGGAGGGGCGCAGCGACGGTTGCGCGGGACGCCCCCGCGTGATAGGCGCCGCGCTTATTTTTGCGTGGTCCTTCCATGGGGAAAGGGCGCGCCACGGTAACGGAAAGTCTTTCATTCATGTCGACCCAATTGCTTCTGACCCAGGCGGCCGGATCGGGGGGCGGGGCAGCCGGCTTCATCATGCTGGTGCCCTATCTGTTGATCTTCGTCGTATTCTGGTTCTTCCTCATCCGCCCGCAACAGGTGCGCATGAAGGAGCATCGCGCCAAGATCGCATCGGTGAAGCCGCGCGATCAGGTCGTCACCGGCGGCGGGATCGTCGGCAAGGTGACGCGCGTCGACGATGATTTCGCCGATGTCGAAATCGCCCAGGGCGTGAAGATCAAGATCGTGAAGTCGACGATCTCCGACGTCCTCCAGCCGGGCGCCAAGCCCGCCAACGACTGACGCGCCGGCGTCGGGGAACCGGCGCCGCCCAGACCATCGGAACCCCGTCATGCTCGATTTCCCGCGCTGGAAAGTCATCGGCATCAGCGTCATCCTGGCGCTTGGTGTCATCTTTTCCATTCCCAGCTTCCTTCCCCAAAGGCAGTTCGAAAGCCTGCCGTCCTTCGCGCAGATGAAGGTCAATCTGGGCCTCGACCTTGCCGGGGGCAGCCACTTGCTGCTTGAGGCCGATCTTGGCGATCTCCAGAAGACGCAGCTTGCCAATATGGAAAAGACCGTGCGCACCGCGATGCGCGGCGAGCGTGGGCCCGACGACGACATCGCGATCGGCGAATTGTCGACCGCGGGCGGCAAGATCCGCTTTCTGGTCCGCGACCAGGCGCAGCTCGACGAGGCGCGCGAGCGGCTTTTCCGCGAGACGCAGGGTGCGGGGCTGACCGGCCAGCGCGATTGGACGATCGATGTCGTCGATACGACGCGCATCGTGATGACGCCGACCAAGGCGGGGCAGGCGCAGGCGATCAGCCGCGCGATGGATACCGCCCGCGACATCATCGACAAGCGCGTCAACGCGCTCGGCACGCGCGAGCCGACGATCATCCGTCAGGGCGACGACCGCATCGTCGTGCAGGTGCCGGGGCTTCAAGACCCGCAGCAATTGAAGGATCTGATCGGCAAGACCGCGCGGCTCGAATTCCGCATGGTCGATACCAATGCCGATCCCAACGAAGTCGCCGCGGGCCGCGTCCCGGTCGGCAGCGAGGTCGTTCCCTATTCGCCCGACGCCGGCAATGGCGTGCCGTTCGAAGTATTGCGCCGCCAGGTCATGATCAGCGGCGACCAGCTTATCGACGCCAAGCAGAGCTATGATCCGCAGAGCGGCCTGCCGGTCGTCACCATCCGCTTCGATTCGGGCGGGTCGGCGACCTTTGCCAAGGTGACGGCGCAGAATGTCGGCAAGCGCTTTGCCATGGTGCTCGACGGCCGGGTGCTGTCGGCGCCGTCGATCAACGAGCCGATCCTGGGCGGTAGCGCGCAGATTTCGGGCAATTTCACTGTCGCAAGCGCAAATGCGCTGGCGATTTCGCTGCGGTCGGGCGCGCTGCCCGTCAAGATGGCCGTCGTCGAAGAGCGGACGGTGACGCCCGAGCTCGGCGCCGATTCGATCCGCAAGGGCGCGATCGCCGGGATCATCGCGACGGTTGCGGTGCTGGCGTTCATGATCGTCGTCTATGGCCGCTTCGGCATCTACGCGAACGTCGCGCTCTTCTTTAACATCTTCCTCATCGTTGCGATCATGGCCGCCTTCAACGCGACGCTGACGTTGCCCGGTATCGCGGGTTTTGTGCTCACGATCGGCGCCGCGGTCGACGCCAACGTGCTGATCAACGAACGTATACGCGAAGAGTTGAAACGCGGGCGACGCGTCTTTCAGGCGGTCGAGCTGGGCTACAAGGAAGCCAGCCGCGCGATTTTCGACGCCAATATCACCAACGTTATTGCCGCCGCGCTGATGTTCTGGTTCGGCACCGGGCCGATCAAGGGCTTCGCGGTCGTGCTGACCATCGGCATCGTGACCAGCGTCTTCACCGCGGTTACCGTGACCCGCATGTTCGCCGCGCACTGGCTGCACAAGACGCGTCCGGCGTCGCTGAATATTTGATAGAGGGACCGAACCCATGCGTCTGCTGAAACTCGTCCCCGAAGACACCAACATCCATTTCCTCAAGTGGCGCAACATCGCCATGGGGATCAGCTTTCTGATGATCGTCGCGTCGATCGTGCTGGTCGCGGTGCGCGGGCTGAACCTTGGCGTCGACTTCGTAGGCGGCCAGTCGGTGCGCGTCGAATTTTCGGGCACCATGCCCAAGATCGACGAGATCCGCGAAAAGGTCGACAATATCGGCCTCGGCGAAGCGACGATCCAGCAATTCGGGTCCGACCAGGCGGTGTCGATCCGTACCGCGCTGCCCGAAGGCGACAAGGCGGCCGCCGACCGTGCGGGCAAGCAGCTTGTCGACGGCATCCACAAGGCGTTTCCGACCGCCAAGACCGGGTCGGTCGAAACCGTGTCGGGCAAGGTATCGGGCGAGTTGCTGCGCACCGGTGCACTCAGCCTCGCGCTCGCGATGATCGCGATTTCGATATACATCTGGATCCGCTTCGAATGGCAGTTCGGGGTCGGGGCGCTGTTCGCGCTGTTCCACGACGTCATGCTGACCTTCGGTTTCTTCGCGCTGACGCAGATGCAGTTCGACCTTAACATCGTGGCCGCGCTGCTGACGATCATCGGCTATTCGCTGAACGATACGATCGTGGTCTATGACCGCATCCGCGAAAATCTGAAGAAATATCGCAAGATGGAGATCATCCCGCTGCTCGACCTCAGCATCAACGAGACGCTGGCGCGCACGGTGATGACCAGCTTCACGATGCTGATCGCGCTCGCGGTGCTGCTGTGGGTCGGGCCGGACGTGATCTTCGGCTTTACCGCTGCAATGCTGCTCGGCATTTTCGTCGGCACCTATTCGTCGATCTATATGTCGGCGCCGATCCTGGTGTGGCTGAAGGTCGGTCCCGACAGTTTCGTGCCGCGGACCAGCGCCGCGACGCAGGGCGCCGAGCGCGTGACCAGCAAAGAGGACGACGACGGCGCTGTCGTCTGATCGCTCAGCAGCCCGCGCAGCGACGGAGATGCTCCGCCAGTTCGCGGCCGTTGCGGTCCCAGTCGAAGCGGCCAGCAAGGCTCGCCGCGACCGCATCGGGCGCGGCGGGCGCCGCCAATAGCGCGCGCACCGCATTGGCGATCGCCGCTGGTGTGCGCTCGACGATCCGTCCTGCCGCCGGCGACGTCACCAGTTCGGCCGCGCCGCCGGCATCGCTGATGACGATCGGGGTGCCGCAGGCAAGCGCCTCGACCCACGCATTGGCGAGCCCCTCGCTGACCGACGGCATGACTACGGCATCGACCGCGCGGTAGAGCTGCGGCAAGTCGGCGTTGGCGACGGGCCCCATCAGGTGAACCCGGTCGGCGACGCCGATCCGCTGCGCCAGGGCGCGATATCGCGCTTCCTCTTCGCCAGCGCCCGCCAGCCAGTAGTGGACGCCCGGCAGGGCAGGCAGCGCTTCGATGACGAGCGCCTGGCCCTTGCGGGGGATCAGCGCGCCGACGGTCGCGATCGCGGGCGCGTCCCCCATGCCGAGCGCCGCGCGGGCCGCGGTGCGGTCGCCGGGATGAAAGCGCATGGTGTCGATGCCCGTATAGTGGACCATCGTCTCGCCCGCATCGATGCCGATTGCCGCCATGTCGCCGCGCATAGCCGCCGACACGGCGAGCAATCCGGCGGCGCGCTCGGCGGCGGCGAGCAGTTGCGGGCGAGTCGCTGGATCGTGGCCGAAATGGCTGATGTCGGCGCCGCGCGCCTTGATCGAAAAGGGAAGGCCGAAGGCGTCTGCGATACGCATTGCGGCGGGACCGTCGGGATAGAAGAATTGGGCATCGACGACATCGAAGCCGCCTTGCCGCGCAATCGGCAGCACGGCGCGCGCGATCGCCGCCGGATTGCGCGCTGCGCCGAATTTCGGAATCAGCGTGAAGCGCGGCCGATGGACGGTGAGGCCCCGCCACGCCTCGCGCTGTGGCAATCGGCGCAGCGCCCGGTATCGCGGGTGGAGCGAAAGCGGGAAGGGCGGAAGGCCGACGGGAGCGACGACGGTCAGCATGACGCCCGGCTGCGCGGCGAGCGCAAGCAGGCTCTTTTCGACGAAAAGGCCGAAATTGGGGCGCGCCGCATCGGGAAAGAGCGTGGCGATCGACAGGATGCGAAGGGGCTTCATTTCCGCCTCATCGCGCCATCAAAGCGTCCGGATGAGGCGGACCGCGACCGCGGCCCATGGCGGGTTGCTCACCACCTGCTGGCGCTGACCGGCTCCAAGCGGCAGCAGGTGCAGCTTTTCGCCATCGATGTTGAGCAGCCGCGCAAAGATGAAGCGACCGGCGGGGCGCGGCACGAGCAGGTCGCGATTGAGCGCGCTGGTCCAGTCGCCCTCGACCTTGCGGCACCATATCTCGTCGCCCGCGCGATAGTCGCCGATCGACGAGGTGACGCGCACGGCGATCATGTCCTCGGTCGGACGCGCGGTCAGCGCCTGTTCGACGCGCGTCGGCGCATGGGCGCCATCGGCGCCGAGCAGCGCGGTAATCGCAAGCTGGGTATCCTGGGGTAGTTGGACGAGATCGGCAGCATCGACGCCGAGCGCCTTGGCGATGCGGTTCATCCAGCCGAGCGACAGGGTGCGCGTTCCCGTTTCGAGGCGTCCGATCGTCTGGGCGGTCGTCGGCGGGTCGCAGCGCTGCGCAACCTCTTCGAGCGTCAGTCCCTTGGCGCGGCGCACGGCGCGGATGCTGTTGATCATGACGAACCTCCGATAACCAAATCGGTTTCTTCTTTCCTACAAAATATTCCAATGTCAAGCCGACACTCCCAGCAAGGAGAATCGCATGACGACGCGCCATTTCGTAACCCGCCTGCATCCTGACGATCGGGTTGATCCCGGCAGGGCGGGGCCGCAGGTGATGCGGCATGTCACCGTCAATGTCGCGGAAAGTCCGCTGGCATGGCTCGCGGCGCGCAGGATGGTCTCGGACGCGCAGTATCGCGCCGGCGAGCGGCTGCGGACCGATTATGAGCGAGCGGGGCTGGCGGGACGGGTGACGATGCGCTGGGACGCGGCGCCGCCGTCGAAAAGCCGCGGAGGCGGCCGCGCTGCCGATGCCTCGCTGGCGCGCATAGACGCGCATCGGCGTTTCCACGCTGCGGTGGAGCATGTCGGGCCGGGATTGGCCGACATCTGCTGGCGCGTGATTTGTGCGGGTGAGGGGATCGGCGGCGCCGAAAAGGCGCTGGGATGGCCGTCGCGATCGGGCAAGCTGGTTTTGACGCTGGCGCTCGATCGGCTGGCGCGCTTCTATGGAACCGGCTGAACGGGGCGGCGCAACTTCTCGCTGGACCCTCGCGCACCGCACCGCCTATAGGCTTCGCCGATGTTTTCGCCCGAACGGGCAGGGGAAGGACAAGAGCATGAGCGTAACGACGGTTCCATTGCGCCCGGTGAGCAAGGGCGGGCTGTGGCTGCTGTGGATCGGCCTGATCGCGCTGTTGGGCATCGGCGTCGCGTTCGCCCTGACGCACACGCCGCGGATCGGCTTCGAGGTCGTCAAGGAAGGCAGCGGGCCGAGCCCGACCAAAGCCGACATCGTCCTCATCAAATATGAAGGCAAGCTCGACGACGGCACCGTGTTCGATTCGAACGAACAGGCGCCGCTCCAGGTATCGCAGGTCGTCCCCGGCTTTGCCGATGCGCTGACCCGCATGAAGAAGGGCGGTAAGTACAAGGTCGTGATTCCGCCGGCGCTGGGCTATGGCGACCGCGCCGCCGGGCCGATCCCCGCGAACAGCACCTTGCACTTCGATATCGAACTGATCGACTTCCGCAGCGAAGCCGAAGTGCGCGCGATGCAGCAGATGATGCAGCAGCAACAGATGATGCAGGGCGCCCCAGGCGGCGCACCCGCAGCGCCGGGCGCCGCGCCGCAGCCCTGATCGGGATTTTCCGTTTTGAAGAAGCGGCGGTGAGCTAGGCGCTTGCCGCCGCTTTTTTCTTGGGGGCGGCGCCCGCGTTCCGCTCGGCCTCGCGCTCCAGAGCGACCTTGATCATCGCGACGATCGGGTCGGCGAGGAACAGCCCCATGATACCGAGCAAGGTGCCGAGCAGGATCTGCGCGCCGAGGACGAGCGCCGGGGCAAGGTCGACCGTCTGCTTCGCGACCATCGGGACGATGAGATAGCCGTCGACGGTCTGCACGAAAAAATAGATGCCGATCGCCCACAGGCCGGTATCGGTGCCCGCCGAAAAACCCACGAGAACGAGCAGCACGCCCGACACGATCGCGCCGATGTTGGGGATGAAGGCAAGCAGGCCGGTGAGCAGCCCCATGAGTGCCGCCATCGGTATTCCCACCGCCATACAAGCGAGCCAGGTGCCGACCCCCTCGACCGCCATGCCGAGCAGGCGCCCCGCCATCAGGCGGCGCAGTGTGAAGGCCATGCGCGCGGTCGTCACGTAGAAATCGTCGCGGTTCTTCATCGGCAACAGCCAGGCGATGCCGCGTTCATAGAGTCGCGGTTCGATCGCAATGAAGATGCCGAGCACGACGACCATGACGAGGCTGGTGAGCGCGCCGAGCACCGACCCGACCGCCGCGGTGACGCGCCCGACGGTGCCTGCGAGATTCTCGGTGATCGTCTTGGTGTCGATGTCGATCGTGCCCATGCCATGCTCGCTCGCCCAGTTGGCGGCGCGCTCGACCTGGCTCATGATCACCTTTTGCAGTGTCGCCGCCTGATCGGCGATCTGTGAACCTGCGAACATCACGGTCCAGGCAAGAAAGGCGACGAGCGACAAGCAGATGATCAGCAGGCGCCAGCCGCGTCCGATCGGCAGCACGCGGCCAAGGAGGCGGGTGCCGCCATCGAGCATCGCCGCCATCACGATACCGGCAAAGATCAGCAGAATGGGCTGGATCAGGATGACGCAAACGCCGACGAGCAGCGCGACGCCGAGCCACACGCTGGCCTTGAGCAGTTCGGTGCGAACGAGCTGGCTGCGGATCTCGGTCGGGGCTTCGATCCGCGTTTCCATGTCGGCCATCGCTTCGCTTCCCCGCTCTTGCGCCTCAGTTCTTGCTGGCCTGACGCTCCGGTCGGAGATTGGTTCCGGCGCGGCCGGGGCGCAGCGCCTCGAACCAGCTCAGCGGATTATACCATTCGGCGGTGCCGTCGGTCGAAAAGCTGATGATCTCGGCCCGGCCGGCAATGGCGTCGAAAGGTACCGGGCCGCCCAGGCCCTTGCGGTCGACCGGCACCCGGCTGTCGGCGCTGCCGTCGCGATTGTCGCCCATCAGGAACAGGTGGTCGGCGGGCACCGTGATCGGCCCGTAATCGTCGGTCAGATAGCCCGGCCCCATGTCGATCGTGTCGAAGGTCGCTCCGCCGGGCAGCGTCTCGCGCACGATCGGCAGTTCGAGAACTGCCTTGCCGACCGCGTCGCGGGTGACGAAGCGGCCGAGGCTGCTGTCCGAACCCGGCATATTGGCATCGACGGGCACCGACAGCATCGGCTGCACCTCGCGCTTGATCGGCTTGCCGTTGATGATCAGCGCGCCGCCACGCAGTTCGATCGTGTCGCCGGGCAGCCCGATGACGCGCTTGATATAGTCGACGCGCGTCACGGGATGTTCGAGCACGACGATGTCGCCGCGTTCGGGCAGCTTGCCGAACCAGCGCCCCGGCTTCTTGGGTGCGAGGTGAAAGCTGACCGAGGCGTAGGACCAGCCATAGGGATATTTGCTGACGATCAGCCGGTCGCCGTTGCGCAGGATCGGCATCATCGAATCGGACGGGATGTAAAAGGGCTTGGCGACGCAGCTATGGATGCCGAGCACCAGAATCAGGATCACCACGATGTCGCGCAGCAGTTTGAGCATGCTGCCTTCGTCCGCGGCCTTGGTCTTTGCCGCCTTGTTCTTTGCCATGGTCAATCCTTGATGGCTTCGATGATGACGAACGCCTGCGCCCAGGGATGGTCATCGGTGAGCGTGAGGTGGATGCGTGCGCTATGACCGTCGGGCAGCATCGCGGCGAGCTGCTCGGCGGCGCCGCCGGTGAGGGCCAGTGTCGGTGCGCCCGAAGGGGCATTGACGACGCCGATGTCCTTCATGAACACGCCGCGCTTGAAGCCGGTGCCGACCGCTTTGGAGAAAGCCTCCTTGGCGGCGAAGCGTTTGGCGTAGGTGCCGGCGCGGGTGAAAGGCCGCCGCGCCGCCTTGGCCCGCTCGACCTCGGTGAAGACGCGCAGTTCGAAACGCTCGCCGAAACGGTCGAGCGAAGCCTGGATGCGTTCGATGCTGCAGAGATCGGAGCCCAGGCCGATGATCATGACGACCCCGAAAAGCCGTCATCGCGTGGAGCCGAAGGCGACGCGGCGATCTCCAGCCATCGGCCTCGCGCAAGGCGGAGGGCTCGAGATTGCTTCGCTTCGCTCGCAATGACGAAATTCTTCATCCGCGCGCCTCGTCCATCAGGTCGCGCATGCGGCGCACCGCGGTTTCGAGCCCGGTGAAGATCGCCTCGCCGATCAGATAATGGCCGATGTTGAGCTCGGCGAGTTGCGGGATGGCAGCGACAGGGATGACATTGTCATAGGTCAGGCCATGGCCGGCGTGCGGCTCGATCCCGTTCTTCCACGCGAGCGCGGCGGCGTCGGCGAGGCGGCGGAGTTCGGCGGCGCGTTCCTCGCCCTCCACATGCGCATAGCGGCCGGTGTGGAATTCGACGACGGGAGCCTTCAGCCGCATCGCCGCCTCGATCTGGCGCGCGTCGGGTTCGATGAACAGGCTGACGCGGATGCCCGCGTCGGACAGGCGCGCCACGATCGGGGCAAGATGGTTGTGCTGGCCGGCGGCGTCGAGCCCGCCCTCGGTCGTGCGCTCCTCGCGCTTTTCGGGGACGATGCAGGCGGCGTGCGGCGCATGGCGCAGCGCAATCGCCAGCATCTCGTCGGTCGCCGCCATTTCGAGGTTGAGCGGCAGGTCGGTCGCGGCCTGGATGCGGGCGAGGTCGTCATCGCGGATGTGGCGGCGGTCTTCGCGCAGATGCGCGGTGATGCCGTCTCCGCCGACCGACGCGACAATCTCGGCCGCGCGTACCGGATCAGGATGATCGCCGCCGCGCGCGTTGCGGATCGTCGCGACATGGTCGATGTTGACGCCCAGGCGCAGCCGCCGAGGGGAGGGCGCGCTCAATTCGCGCGGCTCCCCGGCTTCATCGCTGGCGTCGCGGCGAGTTCGGGCGGCAGTTCGTCTTCGGCATAGGTCGGAAAGTTGATCGCGACGAGCGGGTAGAAGGGAACGCCGAGGTCCACGCTGCCCGCCGAACGATCGACAAGGGCGGCTTCGGCGATAACGTCGCCACCCGCGGCACGGACCGCCTCCATCGCTTCGCGCGACGACAGGCCGGTGGTTACGACATCCTCGACCATCAGGATTTTGGCGCCGGCCGGGATCGCGAAGCCGCGGCGCAATTCGAAGGTGCCGGTCGGTCGTTCGACGAAGATCGCGGGCTTGCCGAGCGCGCGGCCCATTTCATGGCCGATGATGACGCCGCCCATCGCGGGCGAAACGACCATGTCGATCGCCGCGCGCAGGTCGCGCGGCAGCTTGGCGGCGAGGGCGATCGCCAGCCGTCCGGCGCGTTCGGTGTCCATCAAAACGCGCGCGCATTGCAGATAATATTCGCTGTGGCGCCCCGAAGAGAGCAGGAAATGCCCCTGCAACAGCGCGTCTGCGGCGCGGAACTCGGCCAGAATTTCGTCGTCGGTCATGGGAGGTTCGGTCTTTTGTCCATCAAGTCGCCCGCGTCGGATGAGCGGGTTTCGGGCACGAAGAATATCGTGCTGCAAAATAGTGTTAGAGATGCTTGAGGCAAGCGGCAAGCGGGTCTATAGCCCCGGCGAGTTTCAGCCTGTTCGCGGGCTGTCCGGGCCTGTGCCCGGCTGCCGAGACGGAGAGGTTGGGGGATCGAGAACAGCAACAGGCAACGGGCGGCACTATCCTTATGAAGAGCTTGAAAACCCTTGTAATTGCGGCGGCTTTGTCGCTCGGCACCGTGGGCGCGGTGCAGGCGCAGGCCCCGGCGGCAGCTCCCGCTGCGGCGCCGGCCGCGACGACGAATGCGACTCCGGCCGCGACGACCAGCGATGCGGCGGCTCCCGCCGGCGACAAGGCTGCGGTGCCGGCCGGCGATGCGACCTATGTGCCGATGAAGCCGACCGCAGGCATCGGTCAGCCGGTCGAGGGCGGATGGAACTTCCAGGAACAGGAAAGCCCGATCGGCAAGCGCGCTTATTGGTTCAACCATTATATGCTGCTGCCCGTCATCACCTTCATCTCGCTGCTGGTGCTCGGCCTGCTGCTGTGGGTCGTCGTGCGCTACCGCGCTTCGGCCAATCCGGTGCCGTCGAAGACGACGCACAACACCTTCATCGAAATCATCTGGACCGCGATCCCGGTCCTGATCCTTGCGGTGATCGCGGTTCCGTCGATCCGCCTGCTCGCGGCACAATATGAGCCGCCGAAGAAGGATGCGCTGACGATCAAGGTCACCGGCTATCAATGGTATTGGGGCTATGCCTATCCCGACCAGGGTATCGGCGAATATGTCTCGAAGATGCTGCCCGAGGACAAGGCCGTCGCCGCTGGCGAGCCTTATCACCTCGCGGTGGACAATCGCATGGTCGTCCCCGTCGGCAAGCAGGTGAAGCTGATCATCACCGGCGCCGACGTGATCCACAGCTTCGCGGTTCCCGCGCTGTGGACCAAGATGGACGCGGTTCCGGGCCGCGCCAACGAAACGACGTTCACCGTCGACAAGCCCGGCGTCTATTACGGCCAGTGTTCGGAACTGTGCGGCGTCGACCACGGCTTCATGCCGATCGCGGTCGAAGCGCTGCCGATGGACAAGTGGAAGGCGTGGGTCCGCTCGAAGGGCGGCAATCCCGACGGCGCCCAGGCCGCCGCCGCGGCAGCGCCCGCCGCGGCCGCCCCGGCGCCGACCGGCCCGATCCCGGCGACGACCGTCCCCGCCGCCGACACGACCACAGCGGCTCCGGCTGCGGCGCCTGCCGCCGCGCCGGCCGCCAAGAATTAATCAGGGGGTCCGACAGATGACCGATATCGCAGCGACTGCACCGGCGCATGGCCACGACCATGCGCACGACCACGACCATGACACGCCCAGCTTCTTTGTCCGCTGGTTCATGTCGACGAACCACAAGGACATCGGCACGCTTTACCTGATCTTCGCGATCATCGCCGGCATCGTCGGCGGTGCGCTTTCGGGGATGATGCGTCTCGAACTCGCCGAACCCGGCATCCAGTATCTTCCGGGCTGGGCGCATATGCTCGGTGGCGCGGCGGACGCGACCGCGGGCAAGCATTTCTGGAACGTCATGATCACCGCGCACGGCCTGATCATGGTCTTCTTCATGGTCATGCCCGCGATGATCGGCGGCTTCGGCAACTGGTTCGTCCCGCTGATGATCGGTGCGCCGGACATGGCCTTTCCGCGCATGAACAACGTGTCCTTCTGGCTGACGGCGGTTGCGTTCGTCATGCTGTGCGGATCGATGTTCGTTCCGGGCGGCAGCGGCCTCGGCGCCGGCACCGGCTGGACCGTCTATGCCCCGCTGTCGACCAGCGGGTCGGTCGGCCCGGCGGTCGACATGGCGATCTTCTCGCTCCACCTTGCCGGTGCGGCGTCGATCCTCGGTGCGATCAACTTCATCACCACGATCTTCAACATGCGTGCGCCGGGCATGACCCTGCACAAGATGCCGCTGTTCGTCTGGTCGGTGCTCGTCACCGCCTTCCTGCTGCTGCTCGCGCTGCCGGTCCTTGCCGCCGCGATCACCATGCTGCTGACCGACCGTAACTTCGGCACCACCTTCTATGACGCCACGGGCGGCGGCGATCCGCTGCTCTATCAGCACCTCTTCTGGTTCTTCGGCCACCCCGAAGTGTACATCATGATCCTGCCGGGCTTCGGCATCGTCAGCCAGATCATCTCGACCTTCAGCCGCAAGCCGGTGTTCGGCTATCTCGGCATGGCCTACGCCATGGTCGCGATCGGTGTCGTCGGCTTCATCGTGTGGGCGCACCACATGTTCACCGTCGGCATGAGCGTGAACCTGAAGATGTACTTCACCGCCGCGACGATGGTCATCGCGGTTCCGACCGGCATCAAGATCTTTTCGTGGATCGCGACGATGTGGGGCGGTTCGATCAGCTTCAAGACCCCGATGGTCTGGGCGATCGGTTTCATCTTCATGTTCACCGTGGGCGGCGTGACCGGCGTCGTGCTCGCCAATGGCGGCGTCGACACCAACCTGCACGACACCTATTATGTGGTCGCGCACTTCCACTATGTGTTGTCGCTCGGCGCGGTTTTCTCGCTGTTCGCGGGCTTCTATTACTGGTTCCCGAAGATGTCGGGCCGGATGTACAACGAGTTCCTCGGACAGTTGCACTTCTGGATCTTCTTCATCGGCGTGAACGTCCTGTTCTTCCCCCAGCACTTCCTGGGCCAGCAGGGCATGCCGCGCCGCTATCCCGACTATGCGGAAGCCTTCGCCTATTGGCACTATATCTCGTCGTTCGGCTATGTGATCATGGCCGTCGGCATGATCTTCTTCTTCGTGAACATCGCCTGGTCGCTGTTCGCGGGCAAGAAGGCCGCCGACAACCCGTGGGGCGAAGGTGCGACGACGCTCGAATGGACGCTGTCGAGCCCGCCGCCGTTCCACCAGTTCAACGAACTGCCGCGTATCGCCTGATTACGCTGCGCCCCCTGCTAAGAGCCTTGGCAGGGGGCGCTCCGCTTTCCGGCCTGGAGTTAGCATGGCGCAGAGCCTGACCCACGGCGAGATGTCGCTTCCCGCAGACTGGCGCGACCTGTTCGCGCTGACCAAGCCGCGCGTGATGTCGCTCGTCGTCTTTACCGCGCTGTGCGGTTTGCTCGCGGCACCGGGCAGCGTTCATCCGGTGCTTGCCTTTTCGTCGATCCTCGCGATCGCGCTCGGGGCGGGCGCATCGGGGGCGCTCAACCAATGGTATGAAGCGACTATCGACGCGAAGATGAAGCGGACGGCGAATCGCCCGCTGCCCGCCGGTCGTCTCGACCGCCAGACGGCGTTGCAGTTCGGGGTCGGACTCGCTGCCTTTTCGGTCTTCCTCATGCTGTTCGCCGCCAATTGGCAGGCGGCGGTACTGCTGACCGTTTCAATCCTGTTCTACGTCTTCATCTACACAATGTGGCTCAAGCCGCGGACGCCGCAGAATATCGTGATTGGCGGCGCGGCGGGGGCATTCCCGCGCCGCCAATCACGATATTCTGCGGCGTCCGCGGCTTGAGCCACATTGTGTAGATG
>NZ_LNSK01000017.1:0-35954 GCF_001468495.1 Sphingopyxis sp. A083
GCATCCGACAAATCCCCGCGACCCATGACTGCTCCTCAAAAAGCAGTCTTGAATCAGAAGGAGGCGGGCTTGGGAATCCCTTTTGTCAACACGGCCTAGGTCTTACCGGCTTCCTCCCCTCCACAACCCGCCGGTCAACGGAGACATATGATGAAGATGATGTTGACCCTTGCCGCGCTCGCCGCGGTCGCGCCCGCCCTGCCCGCCCACGCCGAACCGGCGCCCGCGCCGCGCAGCGTCGCCGTCGTCCATTCGGACCTCGACCTCAGCACCGCACGCGGCGCCGACAAGCTGGAACGCCGCATCTGGCGCGCGGTCGTCACCGTGTGCGGCAGCGCGCCCGACTATGACCTGGAAGGCAAGAATGACGTTCGCCATTGCCGCCGCGACACGATGCGGCAGGCATCGGCCGACGCCGACCGCGTCATCGCCAGCGCCGCAACGCGCGGCGAACCGATCCGGGTGACTCTCGCCAAATAAGCGCGCAGCGCAACGCCGCCGCGGTCAGGCGCGCGCGTCGAACGCGCTGCGCGCCGCCTCGACCGCGGCGAGATGCGCTTCGGCCCAATGCCACACGCCGCAAAAGGCTTCGCCCAGGCTGTGGCCGAGATCGGTCAGCGCATATTCGACCTTCGGCGGCACCACCGGATAGACCGTGCGGCGAACGAGCCCGTCGCGCTCCATGGCGCGCAGCGTCTGGGTCAGCATCTTCTGGCTGATCCCCGGTACAAGCTGCGCCAGCCGGGTGAAGCGGCAGGTGCCATGCTCTTCCAATTCCTCGAGCACGAGCAGCGTCCATTTGTCGGCGACTCGACCGATCAGGTCGTTGACCAGCATCTCGACGCGCGGATCGGGCGCGGGATCGGCGGCGGCCGAATAATTTTGCATCGCGGGCACGGCAGAAATCCCAATTCTCTCCATCGCGTAAGTATAGCACTTTCAGGTGCCTACTTTCCATTGGAGAGTATTGGCATAAATTGGCCGCCTCCCCAACCCCGAAACGAAGGACAATCGATGAAAACGACAGGCAACACCATCCTGGTCACCGGCGGCGGATCGGGCATCGGTCTGGCGCTCGCGCAGCGTTGGCACGATGCCGGCAACGTGGTGATCGTGACCGGACGCAACAGCGCGAAGCTGGATGCGGCGATCGCGGGCCGGGCCAATATGCACGCGCTGCCGCTCGACGTGACCGACGCCGACGCGATCGCCGCCTTTGCCGCCGATATCGTGCAGCGCTTCCCCGATCTCAACGTCCTGATGAACAACGCCGGGGTGATGATGTACGAGGCGCTGGACGGCGAGCGCGACCTGAGCGACGCCGAAGCGACGGTCGTCACCAACCTGCTCGGCCCGATCCGGCTGACCGATGCGCTGATCGACCATCTCGTCGCGCGTAGCGACGGCGCGATCGTCAACGTGACGTCCGGGCTGGCCTTTGTGCCGCTGCCCAAGGCGCCGACCTATTCGGCGACCAAGGCGGCGCTGCACAGCTATACGCAGGCGCTGCGCGTCCAGCTTGCCGGCCAGGTCGAGGTGATCGAGCTGGCGCCGCCCGCGGTGCGGACCGAACTGACTCCCGGCCAGTCGACGCGCGACGCCTATATGCCGCTGGACGCCTTTGCCGACGAGGTCATGGCCCTGTTCGCCGAAACGCCGACCCCGGCGGAGATTCTGGTGCGCAATGTCCTGCCGCTGCGGCACGCCGAAGCCGAAGGCGCGGTGGCAGAGCGGCTGGCGTTCCTCGCCACCCTCTGATCGCCGCCTTCCGATCACCGGCAGCGCGCTCATCCCGAAATGATGCGCCGGACGCCACATCGGCTCTTGCCGAGGCGGCGTCCGGCGCGCATGATCGACCGACCCGAAAGGACGACGCCCGACAGAGGCGCGCCCGACGGCGAGGTTAGTGGGATGAGGAGATGGGCCAATGAATGCCATTGGCAGATGCGATGCCGCCGCACGCGAGCGGCACCGGGCGCTGGATTTCATCGGGCTGCGCGCCCATGCGACGACCGTCGGGTTGATCCAGCTTTGCGAGGAATTGCTGAACAGCGGCGTGCTGAGCCCCGAGGGGCTGGAGCGCATCAAGGGCGCGATCCGCACCGAACTGACGGTCAGCAGCAACGCGCGCATTTCGAACCATGCCGCGTTCGACGACACGCTGCGCCGCCGGATCGACGCGATCTTTCCCGCCGCCCCCGGCGAACCGCCGCTGGAGCATGTCGGGACGCTCGAAGATTTCGAAGATGCGATGGACCCCTATCACGGTGCGTGAAGGGCCGCGCTGACGCGCGCAATTGCGCAAAGCGCGGATCGCGACTATAGGGCCGCGCATCATGCAGATCCCCGGCCACATCGATCCCGTTACGACGGGCACCGTTCCCCTGCGCCGCGGCAACCGCGTCGACCTTGTCGGACTGACGCGCGAGGGCATCCGTGCCGCGCTCGAGGAGGCGGGGCTCGACGCCAAGGCGGCGAAGCTGCGCTCCAAGCAGATCTGGCACTGGATCTATCATCGCGGCGTCACCGAATTCGACGCGATGACCGACATCGCCAAGGCGATGCGCCCCTGGCTCACCGAACGCTTCATCGTCGGCCGCCCGACCGTCGTCACCGCGCAGGTTTCAACCGACGGCACGCGCAAATGGCTGCTCGCGGCGGCGGACGGCCAGGAATATGAAATGGTGTTCATTCCCGACGCCGATCGGGGAACGCTGTGCGTGTCCAGCCAGGTCGGCTGCACCCTGAACTGCCGTTTCTGTCACACCGGCACGATGCGGCTCGTCCGCAACCTATCTGCCGGCGAGATCGTCGGCCAGGTTCTGCTCGCGCGCGATGCGCTGGGCGAATGGCCGAAGGGCACGATGGCATCAACCGCCGACATCGACGACGAGGATGACGACGCGGGCCATTATACCGCGGACGGCCGTATGCTGACCAATATCGTGATGATGGGGATGGGCGAGCCGCTCTATAATTTTGACGAGGTCAAGGGCGCGCTGAAGATCGTGATGGACGGCGACGGCTTGGCGCTGTCGAAGCGGCGCATCACCCTGTCGACGAGCGGCGTGGTGCCGATGATGGCGCGCGCGGGCGAGGAAATCGGGGTCAACCTCGCCGTCTCGCTCCACGCGGTGAACAAGGAAATCCGCGACGAGATCGTGCCGCTCAACCGCAAATACGGCATCGAGGAACTGCTCGCCGCCTGCGCCGCCTACCCCGGCGCGAACAATGCGCGGCGCATCACCTTCGAATATGTGATGCTGAAGGACAAGAATGACAGCGACGCCGACGCGCGCGAGCTGGTGCGGCTGATCAAGCAGTACAAGCTGCCGGCGAAGGTCAACCTGATCCCCTTCAACCCCTGGCCCGGCGCGATTTACGAATGTTCGTCGCCCGAACGGGTGCGCGCGTTCAGCAACATCATCTTCGAAAGCGGAATTTCGGCGCCGATTCGCACCCCGCGCGGGCGCGACATCATGGCGGCGTGCGGCCAGCTCAAGAGCGCGGCGACCAAACCCTCGCGCGCCGAACTTGACCGCATCGCCGAAGAGAAGCAGGCGGCGCTGGGCTGAGGCCGGCTTGCATAGCTATGCTGTGTTGCAAAAACAACACAGGTAATAAAATTGTCATTTTCTGAACGATGCGTTCATTGAAACGACAGGTGCGAACGCCATCTTTGCACATGGGACGCGACCCAAAGGGCGCCCCCTGTCAAAGAAAAGGAAAAGACAATGAAGAAGTTCGCAGTTGCTGCCGCTCTCCTCTCGGCTGTCGTTGCCACGCCTGCCCTCGCCCAGAACGGCGAAGGTCATGTCGAAGTGCGCGGCGGTTACATCACCGGCAGCGGCCTGGACGACGCCACCCTGGGCGTTGCGGGCGGCTATGATTACAACCTGGGCGACAAGGCTTTTGCCGGCGTCGAAATCGCGGGCGACAAGGTGCTGATCGACGGCGCCAAGGTCCAGTTCTCGTCGGGTGCGCGCCTGGGCGCCAACCTCGGCACGAACGGCAAGCTCTACGCGACCGGCGGCTACACCTTCGGCCAGATCGACGATCCCTATGTCGGCGCCGGTTATCAGCACAAGCTGACCCAGAACGTCTATGGCAAGGTCGAATATCGCCACCAGTTCATCAACAACTTCGACGACACCGACGCGTTCGCGGTCGGCGTCGGCTTCGCTTTCTGATCCTTCGGTCAGCGAGACGAACGGAAAGGGGCGGCCCCGCGGGGTCGCCCCTTTTCTTTTGCGCGGGAAGCCGCCACAGCAGGGCGATGCGCTACACGATCGACGCCCTGTTGACCGGCAAGGCCCGCCGCTTCGGCGCGAAGGGCGAGCCGAGCGCGATCGACAAGCGCGCGGTCGAAGGCCGGCGCGCGGTCGGCGCGCTGGGCATCGCGGGCGACGAGCAGGCCGACCTTTCGGTCCACGGCGGCCCCGACAAGGCGATCCACCATTATCCGCGCGATCATTATGACTGGTGGGCCGAGACGATCGGCGACCATGCGCTGTTGCAGGACGCCGGCGCGTTCGGCGAGAATATCTCGACATCGGGCCTGACCGAGAGCGCGGCGTGCATCGGCGACCGCTATCGCCTCGGCAGCGCGCTGGTCGAGATCAGCCAGGGCCGCCAGCCGTGCTGGAAGCTCGGCCACCGGTTCGGCATCGCGACGCTGCCCGCCACCGTCGTCACCTCTCGCCGCGGCGGCTGGTATTACCGTGTCATCGAGGATGGCGCGGTCGGCGCAGGCGACGCGTTGGAGCTGATCGACCGTCCGCTGCCCGACTGGAGCGTCGAGCACGTCTTTCACCTGCTGATCGGCGGGGCGGGCAAGCGCGAACCGGCGGCGCTGCGCGCGCTCGCCGCGATGGACCTGCTCGCCACCAACTGGCGCGCCCGCGCCGAAAAGCTGTTGGGTTAGCGTGGCGCCGGCAGCGCCTGTTCGACGAGCGGCGCCAGCGACGCGGCGACGATTTTCACGCCCTTGGCATTGGGATGCATATTGTCGCCGAGCATCAGCGATTTGTCGGTGACGACATTGTCGAGGATGAAGGGATAGAGGCTCGCGCCATATTTGTCGGCAAGTTCGGGAAATATCGGGTTGAACTTGCTCGCATAATCGCTGCCGAGATTGGGCGCCGCCATCATCCCGGTCATCAGGACGGGTATGCCGCGCCGCTTGAGCTCGGCAAGCATCGCGTCGAGATTGGCGCGCGTCTGGTCGGGGCCGATGCCGCGCAGCATGTCGTTGCCGCCGAGGCCGAGCAGCACGAGCGCGGGTTTCGCCTTCGCATTGTCGAGAACATAGGACAGCCGCTGCCGCCCCGCCGCGGTGGTATCGCCCGATACCCCGGCGTTCTGGACGCGCACCATGCGGCCGTCCGCCGCAAGCGCCGCCTGAAGCTGCGGCGCGAGGCCCTCCTTGGGGCCAAGCTGGTAGCCGGCGTAGAGGCTGTCGCCGAACGCGATGACGAGCGGCGCGTCGGCGGGCACCACCGGCGCCGCTTCGACCCGATCATTCTTGCCCGCTACGGCCGCCGCGGGCGCCTCTGCAGAGCCGCACCCGGCAAGCGGTTGGCAAAGCGCGATTGCAAAACCATATAGAGCGAAAGAGCGCCATCCGGCCGTTCTCATTTCCAAAGGGTCCTTTCTTGACCGACAGCCCCCGACCGCCCGTCGCGCCGACGATGGCGATTGCCGCCCATAATGTGACGCTGACGCTGGGGAGCGACAAGGCCCCCGTCGAAATTTTGCGCGGCGTCGACCTGGAAGTCGCCGCCGGCACCTCGGTCGCGCTGCTCGGCCCGTCGGGATCGGGCAAGAGTTCGCTGATGGCGGTGCTCGCCGGACTGGAACGCGCGCGCGGCGGAACGGTCATGGTCGCGGGGCTCGATTTTGCAACGATGGACGAGGATGCTCTGGCACGCGCGCGGCGCGGACGGATCGGTATCGTCCTGCAAGCCTTTCACCTGTTGCCGACGATGACCGCGCTCGAAAATGTCGCCGTGCCGCTGGAACTGGCGGGGATCGACGACCCGTTCGGGCGCGCCGCGCGCGAGCTGGAGGCGGTCGGGCTCGGCCACCGCCTGACCCATTATCCCGCGCAGCTTTCGGGAGGCGAGCAACAGCGCGTCGCGATCGCCCGCGCGATGGCGAGCGAGCCGCAGATCATCTTCGCCGACGAACCCACCGGCAACCTCGACACCGCGACCGGTCATGCGATCATCGAACTGATCTTCGCGCGGCGCGCGGCGCTCGGCGCGACGCTGCTGATCATCACCCACGATCCCGAACTGGCAGACCATTGCGACCGCGTCGTCGTGATGCACGACGGGCGGATCGAGGAACGATGATGGAACCGCAGTTCAATCCCGTTCGTGTCGAGCGAAGTCGAGACACCGCGAAGGAACGCGCAACATCGATGGGTGTCTCGACTTCGCTCGACACGAACGGAAATGGGGAGCACCGGATCTGATGCTTCCCATCAGCACCCTGTGGCGTATCGCGCGGCGCGATCTGGCGGCGCGGATTCGCGGGCTGCGCCTGCTGGCGGTGTGCCTGTTCCTCGGCGTCGCGACGCTCGCGGCCATCGGTAGCCTGACGAGCGGCATCACCGCCGAACTGGCGTCGCGGGGGCAGACGATCCTGGGCGGCGACCTGCAATTCGGCCTGCCGCAGCGGCAGGCGAGCGAGGCCGAGTTCGCCGGGCTGCGCGGTGCGGGCGCGACGTCGGCGACGGTGCGGATGCGTGCGATGGCGAATGCGCCGGACGGCAGCGCGCTGCTCTCCGAGCTCAAGGCGGTCGATGCCGCCTATCCGCTTTACGGCACGATGCGGCTCGAAAGCGGCGCGCGCCGCGGCCCGCCGCCGCCGGGGGCGATCTGGATCGGCAAGGATCTCGCGTCACGGCTTGACCTGGCGGTCGGCGGCGCGGTGAAGTTCGGCGACAAATCCTTCCGTATAGACGGCATCATCGCCGACGAGCCCGACCGGCTGGGCGAAGGCTTTACGCTGGGCCCGGTGGCAATCATCGGCCTCGGCGATCTTGCCGCAACGCAGTTGATCCAGCCCGGCAGCCTCTATGAAAGCAAATATCGCGTCCGCCTGCCCGCCGGTGCCGATCCGGTGGCCGTGGGCAAGCGGCTGAGCGCGGCCTTCCCCGACGCAGGCTGGGAGGTGACCGACCGTAGCAACGGCGCGCCGGGCACGCGGCGCTTTATCGAACGCATGGGGCAGTTCCTGTCACTCGTCGGCCTCGCCGCGCTGGTGATCGCCGGGATCGGGGTCGGCAACGGGGTCGCCAGCTATCTTGCGGGCAAGCGCCCGGGGCTTGCGACATTGAAGGTGCTCGGGGCCGACAGCGCGGCGGTGCTGCGTATCTATGGCTTGCAGATATTGGCGGTTGCAGCTGCCGCGATTGCCGCCGGGTTGATTGCGGGCGCCTTGGCCCCCGCGGCGATCGGCGCGATCGCGGGCGACGTCCTGCCGGTCAAGCCGGGGCTGGCCGTCTATCCGCTCCCGCTCGCGGTCAGCGCCGCCTACGGCCTGCTCATCGCGATTGCCTTTGCGTTGCCACCGCTCGCCGCGACGCGCCATATTCCGGCCGCGGGCCTCTACCGCGCGACGGTCGACGGCGCGGGCCGGATCGAAAAGCGCGTGCTGGCCGCCGTTGCTCTCGCCTTCGCCGCCATCGTCGGCCTCGCGGTCGGGACGGCGCGCGAACCGCTGTTTGCGCTGGGCTTCATCGGGGCGGCGGTGCTGCTGCTCCTGATCCTTGTCGCGCTCGGCTGGCTGGTGCGCCGCATCGCGAGCCGGGTGCCGCGCCCGAAGCGGCCGCTGCTGCGCCTTGCGCTCGCCAATCTGCATCGTCCCGGCGCCGCAACCGGCGCGCTCGTCGTCGCGCTCGGGCTCGGGCTGACGCTGTTCGTTACCCTCGCCGCGATCCAGACAAGCATCACCGCCGAAATCGCGCGCACCGTACCCGAACGCGCGCCGAGCTTTTTCGTGCTCGACATTCCGCGCGACCGGGCGACGGCGTTCCGCGCGCTGGTGACGGGCACCGACGGCAAGGCGGCGATCAACATGATCCCCGCGCTGCGCGGCAGCGTCACCGAATTTGCCGGCAAGCGCGTCGACGAGCTCGCCGAACTGCCCGAAGGCGCGTGGGTGCTGCGCGGCGACCGCGGCCTTACCTACAGCCCCGTTCTGCCCAAGGGCAGCAGCCTGACCCAGGGCCAGTGGTGGGCGCCCGATTACAAGGGCCCGCCGTTGGTCAGCGTCGAGGCCGATGTCGCCAAATCGCTGGCACTGAAGATCGGCGACACGCTGTCGGTCAATGTGCTGGGGGTCGAGGTGCAGGCGCGCGTCGCCTCTTTCCGCTCCGTCGAATGGGACAATTTCGGGCTCAACTATGCGCTCGTCTTTTCGCCCGGCACCTTCGACGCGGCGCCGCATAACATGGTGGCGACCGTCGCCGTCGGCCCGCAGGCCGAAACCGCGCTGGCGCGCAGCATTCCCCGCGCCTTCCCCTCGGCCTCGCTGATTCAGGTGCGCGACGTGGTGAGCCAGGTGACGAGCCTGCTGACGCAGATGAGCCAGGCGATTGCCGCGGCGGCGAGCATTGCGATCCTGGCCGGCATTGCCGTGCTGATCGGCGCGATTGCCGCAAGCCGCGAGCGACGCGTCTATGACAGCGTGATCCTGAAACTGCTCGGCGCGACGCGCGGCCAGATTCTGGGGGCGCAGGGGCTGGAATATGCGCTGCTCGCCGCGATCCTCGCGCTGCTCGCGCTCGGCCTCGGGCTGGTCGCGGCGCATTATGTGGTGGTCGAGCTGTTTGACTTCCGCTTCGCCCCCGATCCGCTGGTGGTCGGCGCGACGCTGGTCGGCGGTGCGGGCCTCGCCTTCCTGATCGGCATCGCCGGAAGCTGGCCCTTGCTGTCGGCGAAGCCCGCGCAGGCGCTGCGCAGCCTCTAGGGTCCTGACCCTAGTTCAAGATCCGCACCACCGCCGAAATCGCCGAGAGGCCGAGGACGACCGCGACCATCGCCTGCCACAGATGCGCCGGAACGCGGCCGAAGTGGCGGCCGCCGAGATGATTGCCGAGCCACATCGGCACGAACAGCAGCAGCGCGAGGATGAGCAGGCGGTGCGTCGCGAGCCCGGTCCACAGCGCCGCGAGCGTCCCTGCGATGGCAGTGGCGAAGAAGATCAGCATCATCGACGCGCGCGCGGTCCGCGGCTCGAGCCGGCGGCGCAGGTAGAAAGGCACCACCGGCGGCCCCGGCATCGCGGCGAAGCCGGTGAGCAAGCCCGACGCAATCCCCGTCCCGCCGATGGCGACGCGGCCGGGCCGATGTCCCTCGGGCTGTTTGGGCATCAGGATCGCCAGGAAGGCGCCGACCGCGACGAGCGTGATCATCAGGCGCGCGACATCGGGGGTGATCGCTTTCAGCGCGAGCATGCCGAGCGGCGTCGTCGCCATCGCGATCAGCCCGATCGGCACCGCCGTATGGCGGTCGGCATCGGCCAGGATGACGCGCAGCCCGACCGGACCGATCAGCAATTGCAGGATGATCGCCACGACGACCGCCTGCCCCGGCGGCACGATCATCCCGAGCAGCGGCACGAGGATGATCGCCATGCCGAAGCCGGTCAGCCCGCGCACATAGGCCGCGCCGAACGTCATCGCCGCAGCGCCCGCAAAGGTGAGCGGCGCCAGGCCGACGAGAGCCTTGATGCCGGTCAAGCGGGGCGCAGGTCCGGCGGGGTCGCTTCGCCCTTCAGCATCGCGATCGCTTCGGCGAGCGGCAGGATGCGCTGGCCATCCTGGCCGAGGGTGCGGATCGCGACGGTGCCTTCGTCGGCCTCGCGCTTGCCGACGACAAGCAGATAGGGAACCTTCTGAAGGCTGTGTTCGCGCACCTTGTAGTTGATCTTTTCGTTGCGCAGGTCGGTTTCGACGCGGATGCCCGCCGCCTCGAGCTGCGCCGCGGCGTCCTTCGCATAATCGTCGGCATCGGACACGATCGTCGCGACGACCGCCTGCACCGGCGCGAGCCAGGTCGGGAAGCGGCCCGCGAAATGCTCGATCAATATGCCGATGAAGCGTTCATAGGTGCCGAGGATCGCGCGGTGGAGCATCACCGGGCGGTGGCGCTCGCCATCTTCGCCCACGTAGAATGCATCGAGGCGTTCGGGCATGACGCGGTCGGATTGGATCGTGCCGCACTGCCACGTCCGGCCGATCGCGTCGGTCAGGTGGAATTCGAGCTTGGGAGCATAGAAGGCGCCCTCGCCCGGCAATTCTTCCCAGCCATAATCGTCGTTCGCCA
This sequence comes from Sphingopyxis sp. A083, assembly GCF_001468495.1. Classification (NCBI taxonomy): domain Bacteria; kingdom Pseudomonadati; phylum Pseudomonadota; class Alphaproteobacteria; order Sphingomonadales; family Sphingopyxidaceae; genus Sphingopyxis; species Sphingopyxis sp. A083. Next base: position 10,338 of record NZ_LNSK01000017.1, read on the forward strand.
TGCCCGCGCGCGCGACCGCCTCACGCAGTTCCTGCTCGGCCTTGTCCCACATCGCGTCGGTGCCGAAGCGCATCTCGGGCCGCAGCGCGAGCTTCACGGCATATTTCTCGAAGCCGAGCTGCTTGTAGACGCGGTCGAGCAGTTCGCAGAAGGCGCGCACTTCCTCGACGATCTGATCCTCGCGGCAGAAAATATGGCCATCGTCCTGCGTGAATTGGCGCACGCGCATGATGCCATGCAGCGCACCATGCGGTTCGTTGCGGTGGCAGCAGCCCATTTCGGCCATGCGCAGCGGCAGGTCGCGGTACGACTTGATCCCCTGGCGGAAGATCAGCACGTGCGCGGGGCAGTTCATCGGCTTGAGCGCCATCCACTCGGCATCGTCGGAGACGAGCGGGCCGTCGTCCTCGATATTCGGCACCTCGTCGGGGATGACGAACATATTCTCGCGATACTTGCCCCAGTGGCCCGACTGTTCCCACTGGCGCGCGTCCATCACCTGCGGCGTCTTGACCTCCTGGTAGCCCGAGCCGTCGATCGCCCGGCGCATATAGGCCTCAAGCTCGCGGTAGATGCGATAGCCCTTGGGGTGCCAGAAGACGCTGCCGTGCGCTTCTTCCTGGAGGTGGAAGAGGTCCATCTCGCGGCCGATCTTGCGGTGGTCGCGTTTCGCGGCTTCCTCCAGCCGGACGAGATGCTCGGCGAGCTGCTTCTTGTTGAGCCAGCCGGTGCCGTAGATGCGCGAAAGCTGGGCATTTTTCTGGTCGCCGCGCCAATAGGCGCCCGAGACGCGCGTCAGCTTGAAGGCGGCGGGGTCGAGCTTGCCCGTCGAAGCCAAATGGGGCCCGCGGCACATGTCCATCCAGCCCTCACCGCTGCGATAGACCGTCAGTTCCTCACCCTCGGGCAGTTCGGCGGCCCATTCGGCCTTGAACGTCTCACCCTCGGCCTGCCATTTGGCGATCAGCTTGTCGCGTTCCCACACCTCGCGCGTCAGCGGAAGGTCGGCGGCGATGATACGGCGCATCTCCTCCTCGATCAGCGGCAGTTCGTCGTCGCGAAACGGGCCGCGGTCGGCGGTCGGCGCGAAATCATAATAGAAACCGTCGTTCGTCGAGGGACCGAAGGTGATCTGCGTGCCGGGAAACAGAGTCTGCACTGCCTCCGCCAGCACATGCGCATAGTCGTGGCGCACGAGTTCGAGCGCATCGGCCTCGTCGCGGCTCGTGACCAGCGCAAGGTTGGTGTCTTCCTCCAGCGGCCGCATGATGTCGCGCAGTTCGCCGTCGATCTTTGCGGCAAGTGCCGCCTTGGCGAGGCCGGGGCCGATCTCTGCCGCGATCTGCGCCGGAGTAGTGCCGCGTGCGACTTCTCGGGCAGAGCCGTCGGGAAGGGTGACGCGGATCATCTCGGACATTGGAAATCGGGCCTTTCTGGCGGAATAAACTGCGCCCCTTTGCCAGCGCGCGAAAGCAGCGGCAAGGGCCGTTTTCACCGCGAGGGCTTGCAATGATACAATGTATCATTATGTCACGCCCGCTGCCCCCTCTGTCGAAAGCCCGAACCATGTGCCTCCCCGCCCGCCCCTCGCTGCGCTCGCGCGCCGCCGACCTTATCGGAGTCGGGCTGTCGCTCGCCTGCCTCGTGCATTGCCTCGCACTGCCGCTGCTCCTGCTCGCGGCGCCCGCGCTGAGCGCCTGGCTCTCGCTGCCCGAGAGCTTTCATGCGGTGATCCTGCTGCTTGCCGCGCCCGCGGCGGCGCTGGCGCTGGCCGACGGCCAGCGGCACCACGGCCATCGCTATCCCGTCGCCGCGGCGCTGGTCGGCCTTGCCCTCCTCGCCGCCGGACTCGCCGCGCACGAAGGCTGGGTCCGCGGTCTCGCCCCCGAAACCGGCGACCGCCTGTTCACCACCCTCGGCGCGATCGCCCTCGCCAGCGCACACATCGTCAACTGGCGATTGCGGCACGCGAAAGGCTGACGCCTCCAGCGCGATTGGCTCGCTTGTCATTGTGTCAATGTCGCTTGACAAGAACGAATCCCTGTGTCAATGTTCCTTTACTGTTTAACAAGGGAGCTTGACCGATGCCGCCGATTTTCCGTGCTCTTTGCTGGGCCCTCGCCATCATGTGCGTCGCCGTTGCGCAGATCCTCGACATCATTCCCGAGAATATCGCGACGATGCTGATCATCGTGCTGCCCGCGATCATGATCGCAACGACGCCGCGCGACGGCCGCGCCTGCGCCAAGCGGACGGCGGCCTGAACCATGGCAAGCGCAACCGAAACCTCCGCCCGGCGTGCCGCAGGATTTTGGGCGATCGCCTTTCTGATCGGCATGTTCGGCACCGCATGGCTGCTGAAAACGAGCAAGGTCATCGCGGCACCCTGGGGTCTTGCGATCATGATTCTCCCGATGCTGCTGCTGATCCCGATGGTGCGCGCGACCGAGCGCATGCAGCGCGAAACTGGCTGCGCATCGGTCGTTGCCACGCGCTACAATCGCCGGATGCTGGTCGCTTCCTTCGCGTATGTGATCGGACTGGGCGGCGCGCTGCTCCTGTTTCGACAGCAGGAGGCAGCCAAGCCGTTCGCCGCGCTGCTCGCGCTGCTGCCGACTCTCCCCGTGTTCGGAATGATCTGGGCGATGGCACGCTATGTTATCGAGGAGAGCGATGAGTATTTGCGCGCGCGGACGGTGAACGCGGCGCTGATCGCCACTGGCCTGCTGCTTGCGGTGGCGACTTTCTGGGGTTTCCTGACGACCTTTGGCGTTGCACCGGCGGTGCCGATGTGGACCGCCGTCCCGGTGTGGTGTCTGGGCCTGGGGCTGGGACATGTCATCGGCAAGGTTCGCGGCCTGTGAAGAACCGCCTGAAGGTTCTGCGCGCCGAGCGTGACTGGAGCCAGCAGGACCTCGCCGACCGGCTCGAGGTGTCGCGCCAGTCGGTCAACGCCATCGAAACCGGCAAATATGATCCGTCGCTGCCCCTCGCCTTTCGCATCGCCGACCTGTTCGGCCTGCCGATCGAAGCCATATTCCTGAAAGACTGAACCCATGAAACGACTTTCCATCGCCGCGCTGTTCATCTTGCTGATCGCCACCATCGCACCGCGCGCCGATGCCGCGGAAGGCGCCGCCGGATGCGGCACCGGCCTGCTCGAAGGCAAGCGGATCACGGTCGAGGTCGAAGGCGACGGCCCCGACGTCGTGCTGATCCCCGGCCTGTCCTCGCCGCGCGCGGTCTGGGCGCCCACTGCCGAACGGCTGAAAGCGACGCATCGCCTGCACCTTGTCGAGGTGCGCGGATTCGGCGGCGATGCGCCGGGCCCGAATGCCGAGGGCCCGATACTCGAGCCGATGATGCGCGAGATTGCCGACTATATCGACGATTGCATCGTCGATCAGGGCCGCCCCGCTCCGGCGGTCATCGGCCATTCGCTCGGCGGCCTGACCGCGATGATGATCGCTGCCCGTTCCCCCAAGGAAGTCGGCCGGCTGATGGTCGTCGACAGCCTGCCCTTTTTCGGGATGCTGTTCGGTCCGACCGCGACCGTCGCCGGCGTCGAGCCGCAGGCCGCCGCGATGCAGACGATGCTCGCCGCACGGGATAGCGCCGAAGCCGACGAGCGGACGCTGCAGATGATGTCGGCGACCGATGCCGGCCGTGCGCAGGTCAAGGCGTGGACGCGGGCGGCGAACGCGAAGGTGGCGGCGCAGTTGATGTATGATGACATGACCACCGATCTTCGCCCCGAGCTGGGCGCGATCGCTGCGCCGTTCACGATGCTCTATCCGCTCGATGCCAGCGTGATGCCCGAAGCGATGGTCGATGGACTCTACAAGGGCGCCTTTACAACGGCCAAGACCGTGACGCTGAAGCGTATCGACGACAGCCGCCATTTCATCATGCTCGATCAGCCCGAGGTCTTTGCCGACGCGGTCGACGAATTCCTGGCGAACTAAGGCGATGCACCCCTGTGCTGCCGGCGTGGTGAGGCGGCAGCGGACTTCGGCTACCGGGTAGGCGCTCAGGACAAGGTCGGCATATATCTGGCGGGAGCAAGTAAGTGTTCCCCCGCGGGTAGGATCCGGATACCGCCCTTGCCTGCGCCCCGGCCGCTCGCTAGGGCAGCGGCAACCCGAAAGGAGCCGCCAAAATGTTCAAGCGCCTGTTTGTCGATCATCCGAAAAGCGTCGACGAGAATTACGTCGAGCATTTCGGGGTCGCCTCGCGCTTCGGCTTCACGATGATCTGGGGCGGTCTGTGCGCGCTGGTCCACGCGGTCGTTCCCGGCTGGTGCATCACCACCGGCAGCGACACCATCCAGCGGCTGAACAAGATCATGGTCGAACAGCGCCGCGCCAAGGGCCAGGCCGTGGCGCAGATGAACACGGTCGATTGGGTGATCTGAGCGCGTTCGCGTGACCGAAACGGCGACACCCGATTATCTCGACCGTCCCGGCCGCCCGCGGCTTGCCTACCGCCATGCCAGTGGCGCAGGGCCGACGATCATATTCCTGCCCGGTTATATGTCCGACATGGCCGGGGGCAAGGCGACCGCGCTGTTCGACTGGGCGGCGGCCGAGGGGCAGGCCTGCCTGCTGCTCGATTATGCGGGCTGCGGCCTGTCCGACGGACTGTTTGCCGACCAGACGCTGCTCGACTGGCGCGGCGACGTGCTCGACCTGATCGGCGCAAAGGTCGAGGGGCCGGTGATCCTTGTCGGATCGTCGATGGGCGGCTGGCTGATGCTGCTTGCGGCGCGCGAGCTGGTCGCGCGCGACGGGCCGGCGCGGGTCGCGGGACTGGTCGGCATCGCGGCGGCGCCCGACTTCACCCGCTGGGGTTTCTCGCCGGAGGAAAAGGCGATCATCCTTGCCGAAGGCGCGCTGATCGAAGAAACGCCCTATGGCGATCAGCCCTATGTGACCACGCGCGCCTTCTTCCAGTCGGGAGAGGCGAATCTGCTGCTCGACAGCGAAATCCCCCTCGCCTGCCCCGTGCGGCTGCTCCACGGGCAGGAAGACGGCGACGTGCCGCCCGACATCAGCCTGCGCCTTTCCGCCGCGCTTGCCAGCGACGATGTGCAGGTGACGCTGGTCAAGGGCGGCGACCACCGCCTGTCGCGCGATGGCGACATCGCCCTGTTGATCGATACCGTCGCGCGCCTCGCGACCCATCCGGACTGAAGGACAATCATGGCCCGCAGCGACTATAAATTCCATGTGCGCAAGCGCGTCCGCTATGCCGAGATCGACGCGCAGCGGGTGGTGTTCAACAGCCGCTACCTTGAATATTTCGACATCGGCATCACCGAATATTGGCGCGCGGCGGGTGTATATGATCGCTGGCCCGGCCACGACAGCCCCGAATTCCACGTTGCGCGCGCCGAGATCGACTATCGTGCGCCCATCCTGCTCGACGAGGAAATCGACATCTGCGTGCGCGCGGCGCGCGTTGGGCGCAGTTCGATGGTCTTTCATTTCGAACTGCACGGCGCGGGCGTGGACGATCTGCGCGCGACGGGCGTTCTGGTGAACGTCCATGTCGCCGAAGCGCAGGGCGCGCCGAGCCCGGTTCCCGATGAATTCGTAAATCTGTTCGAAGCGTTTGAAGGTCGCCCGCTTCGTGCCTAATATGGGGGCATGACCAAATATCTCCACACGATGATCCGCGTTTCGGATCCCGACGCCACCATCGACTTCTTCAAGCTGATCGGCCTTGAGGAAGTCCGCCGCTTCGACAGCGAAGCGGGCCGGTTCACGCTGATCTTTCTGGCCCCGCCGGGACAGGCCGGCGTTGCCGAGGTCGAACTGACCTATAATTGGCCGCCCGAGGATGGCAGCGCCCCCGAAAGCTATTCGGGCGGGCGCAACTTCGGGCATCTCGCCTATCGCGTCGACAATATCTACGAAACCTGCCAGCGCCTGATGGACGCCGGCGTAACGATCAACCGCCCGCCGCGCGACGGCCATATGGCCTTCGTGCGATCACCCGACGGCATTTCGGTCGAGCTGTTGCAGGACGGCCATCTGGAGCCTGCCGAACCCTGGGCCTCGATGCCCAACACGGGAAGCTGGTAGATCGTGCAACCAAGGCGGCGCGCGCGCGTGTCCGTCTTGGAAGGCATGAGGCCGGCGAGACATAGGAGAAGAGCGTGAGCGCGCTGGAAATCGTCCGCATCCCCGTCCTCAGCGACAATTATGTCTGGCTGGTCCACGATCCGGCAAGCTTCGAAACGATGGTCGTCGACCCCGCCGTGGCGGAGCCGGTGCTGGCCGAGGCGAACGCGCGCGGCTGGCCGATCACCGCGATCTGGAACACCCACTGGCACCCCGACCATACGGGCGGCAACGCCGACATCAAGGCAAAGACCGGGTGCGAGATCATCGCGCCGGCGGCCGAGCGCGAGCGCATACCGACTGCCGACCGCCTCGTCGCCGATGGCGACCGGGTCATGCTCGGCGCGCATGTCGCCGATGTCTGGGCGGTCCCCGCACACACCGCCGGGCATATCGCCTATCATTTTGCCGGGGACGGCGTGATCTTCGTCGGCGACACATTGTTCGCGATGGGATGCGGGCGCCTGTTCGAAGGCACCGCCGACCAGATGTTCGCGAACATGCAGCGCCTCGCGACCCTCGACGATATGACGCGCGTCTATTGCGCGCACGAATATACGCTGTCGAACGCGCGCTTCGCGGTGACGGTCGATCCCGACAACCGCGCGCTGGCCGAGCGCCTGAGCGCGGTCGAAACGGCGCGCGCGCAAGGCATAGCCACGGTGCCGACGACGATCGGCGACGAGCGCGCGACGAATCCCTTTCTTCGCGCGCCCAGCGCGGCCGAACTCGGCCGCATCCGTGCCCTGAAGGATGCGGCCTGAGGTGCGCCGCTTCAGCGCCCGTTCAGCGTCCGCCCGCCAAACAACGCCCGTCAGGACAACTATGATGACCATGCCCCGCTTTGCCCTTTGCACCGCCCTGATCGGCGCCGCCGCCTCGCTTGCCGGCTGTGCGCCGTCGGGAAGCGGCGCCCCCGGCGCCGCAGCGCTGACGCCCAAGCAGGCGGCGACGCTTGACAAGCAGCTCGCGGGCAAGACGCCCGGCACCCCGGTCAAATGCCTGCCCAATTACCGGACGTCGGACACCATTCGCGTGTCGGACGACATCCTGCTCTATCGATCGGGGCGCAATCTGGTTTACCGCAACACACTGAAGGGCAGTTGCCCCGGCCTCGCGCGCGACAGCGATATCATGGTCGTGCGCCAGTTCGGATCGTCGACCTGCGAAGGCGACTTCTTTTACCTGGTTGATCGCAGCAGCGGCATTCGCGGTCCGACATGCGTCTTTGGCGAATTCGTCCCCTATCGCAAACCGGCGGGGGACGGCGGCTGAACCAAAGGTTCGGTCACAGGCGGGGTTCCGGTTTGCGCCGAGCTTTTCGGGTCGCACCCCCGCCTGTATCCCGACGGCGTGCGCTGGAAGAAAGGCAATAGCCGGGAAGCGAAAGACGGTTTTGAGGTGGGAAGCGCGCGTTGCCGCCTTTCTCAACCGCTTACCCTGAGCTTGTCGAGGGGGCCTGGATGACGCACGAGCTACAGTCCGGCGTCGATAATGCGCTCCCCGGCGAAGGCCTGGCCCCAGAGCGTCGAACGCCGCCGTTGGCGGTGTAAAGAGCTGGACCACGACCTTCGCCAGATCTGGATCGAAATGACCGGAAACGACCGATTGCGGACCTCTGGATATTGAGTAAAGCTCAGGTCCTGTGACAGACTTTTGGCCTTTGGAACTGGCAGCTCTTGAGGCGATCGGGACAGAGTCTGCCGAATGGGCAGCGATTGTCGATAAGCTTTCCAAGCGCGGTAAGGTGCGTTCACGGGACAACACAGGTGGCGGGATCTTCGTGGAGATAGAGCCTGGGCCCGGTGGTACTGAGATTGTCCGGAAACGTCAGGCCTCTCAGAAAGATGTGTGGCTCAGCGTCGAGCGGCTGGATCACGGCCTCGGGATTATCCTTCATCTGAAGGGTGATGGCATAGCACTCCTGGAGGGGTATGCGGTCGGTCTCGAGGACACATTGAAGATCGATTTTGAGCGCGCCCGCTTCGAAGTCACTAACAAGCCCGGACCGCTAGCAACGAACGACAGCTAACCACCCCACACCGGCCCTTCCGCCCGCTCCCTAATCCCAGCCCTCCGCGCGCTCCTGATCGCCCGCGCGCGGTTCGACCCAGCGGGCGGCGCCATCAGCCAGCGTCTCGCGCTTCCACAGCATGACGTCGGTCTTCAGCCGGTCGATCAGAAAGGTGCAGGCGGCGAGCGCTTCGGCGCGGTGCGGGCTGCTGGCGAGGACGAGCACGATCGTCTCGCCCGGCGCCATCGCGCCAACGCGGTGGATCAGCGTCAGCGCCGGCAGCCGCCAGCGGTCGGCGGCGGCATGCGCCAAGTCGGCGAGGCCGCGCTCGGTCATTTGGGGGTGATGTTCCAGGAACAATTGGGTCACGCCGTCGTCGCCGCGCACCCGGCCGACGAAGCTCGCGGTCGCGCCGTGCCCGCCCGCGTCGTGGCGGTCGGTCTCGGTCGCAAAGTCGATTGCCGCGTCCTGGACGACGACGCGGATCATCCGCCCGTCACCGGCGGGAACAGCGCGACGTCGCGGGCGCCGGCGAGCGCCGCGTCATTGCCCATCATCTGGCCGTCGATCGCGACGCGAATCCGCGCTGGCTCGGCAAAGGCCCGGGCGCCGCGGTCGTCGCGCGCGGCGAGCCATGCGATCAGGTCGGACGCGGTCGCGACGCTGGCGGGCGGTTCGACCTGCTCCTCGCCGCATCCCATGCGTTCGCGCACCCAGGCGAAATAGGCGAGCTGCAGCGCCACCGGCGTCAATCCATATGCTTCAGGCCGACGCGCAGATAATCCCAGCCGGTGATCATCGTCAGCACCGCCGCGCCCCACAGGGTCGCCAGGCCGACGCTGCGGACCCATTCCATCGCGGGCAAAGCGCCCGCCAGGATCAGCGCGCCGAACGAGACAAGCTGAAAGGTCGTCTTCCATTTTGCGAGCCGCGTGACCGGCATCGACACCTGCAAGGTCGCGAGGAATTCGCGCAGCCCCGACACGATGATCTCGCGCAGCAGGATGACGAGCGCGGCGATGACGTGAACGCCGGTGATGTCGCGCGTGAAGACGAGCAGCAGGATTACCGCCGCGATCATGATCTTGTCGGCGATGGGATCGAGGAAGGCGCCGAGCCGCGACACGGTGCCGCGCGCGCGCGCGACATAGCCGTCGAAATAATCGGTGATGCCCATCAGGCAATAGAGGACGAAGGCCAGCGCATAATAGAGCGGCGCCGGCTGGTGCGTTCCCTCGCGCGCGCCCGGCCACAGCAGCGCCAGCAGGATCGGAACCGTCAGGATGCGCGAAAGCGTCAAGATGTTCGGTAGGCTGAGCATGACCCCTGATCGCGCGAAAGTTCCAAAATGGGCTTTGACCGTCCAAGCCCTAACCGATAAGCCCCCCGTGCGACAACCGAATTGCCCCTTTGGCGCGGCCGGGTCGCTATGTCGGACTGCAATGATGGAATTTCAATGACCGGATCCTTTGCGCTTTTGAAGCAACGCCGGTTCCTTCCCCTGTTCGTCACGCAATTGCTCGGCGCGTTCAACGACAATCTGTTCAAGAATGCGATGGTGCTGTTCGTCGTCTACGGCGTCTTCAACGACGAAGCGTCCGAAACGCTGTTCAGCGCGGTCGCAACGGGGCTGTTCATCCTGCCTTTCTTCCTCCTGTCGGCGCTCGCCGGGCAGCTTGCCGACACGCGCGACAAGGCGATGATCATCCGCATCGTCAAATTCTGCGAAATCCTCATCATGGCCGTCGGCGGCGCCGGGCTAGTCCTCGCATGGATGGGCTGGGCGGTGCATCTGGTCGCCATCCCGCTGATGATGCTGGCGCTGTTTTCGATGGGCATCCACTCGACCTTCTTCGGCCCGATCAAATATGCGATCCTGCCGCAGCATCTGGAAAGCGACGAGGTGCTGGGCGGCACCGGGCTGGTCGAGGCCGGAACCTATATCGCGATCCTCGCGGGGACGATCCTCGCCGGCATCATCGACGTCGAATGGGCGGCGCTCGGCGTCGTGCTCGTTGCCTTCATCGGCTATTGGACCGGGCGCAAGGTGCCGCCGGCGCCGCCGCAGCACGAGGAGACGGGGATCGACTGGCACATCGTCCGCTCGTCGATCGCGCTGGTGCGCGGCACGATGCACATCAAGCGGCTCTATCTCGCGATCCTGTCGATCAGCTTCTTCTGGACGATCGGCGCGGTGCTGTTCATCCAGTTCCCGCCGCTGGTGAAGAATATCCTCCACGCCGACAAGAGCGTCGCGAGCCTGTTCCTCGCGGTCTTCTCGATCGGCATCGCGATCGGCTCGGTCGCGGTCAACCGGTTGCTCAAGGGCGAGGTGTCGGCGCGCTACAGCCCGGCGAGCGTCGTCGTGATGGGCGCGTTCGTCGTCGCCTTCTATTTCGTCTGCCGCAACTGGGAACAGGATCCCGCGGGCACGCTCTATGGCATCGGCGGCTTTCTGAATCACGCCGACGTCATCCCGCTGCTCGCCAGCCTGATGGGCATCGCGATCAGCGGCGGCATGTTCGTCGTGCCGCTCTATGCCTTCCTCACCACCACCGTGCCCAAGGACCAGACCGCACGCACCGTCGCGGCGAACAATATCGTCAATTCGGGCGCGATGGTCGCGGGCTCGCTGCTCGCCATCGGGCTCGGCTTCGCGGGCGTCGGCGTCGTCGATCAATTGTTGATGAGCGCGGTCATGTGCCTGATCTCGGCGTGGCTCGCGGTCAAGCTCCACCGCGCCTGCGACTGACGCCGCCGCCCGCCGTCCTCTTCCGCCTCAGCGTTCCCCCGCCGCCAGCCGCGCGCGCAGCGCCGCCAGCTCGCGCGGCGGCAGGGGCGCCAGCATCGCCGCGGGCTTGCCCTTGCGCAGCCGGGCGCGATCCTTGTCGGACGGTTCGACGCGCCGCACGCGCACCGGCACCACGCCTTGGCGGTGCGCGCCGAGCGCTTCGGCGGCGCCTTTCGACAGGTCGATGATGCGCCCGCCGCCGGCGAACGGCCCGCGATCGTTGACGCGCACGACGATCCGCCGCCCGCTGTCGAGCGCCGTCACCTCGACATAGGTCGGCAGCGGCAGCGTGGTATGCGCGGCGGTGATCCAGCCGGGACGGAATTTCTCGCCATTCGCGGTGCGGTTGCCCGATTCGCTGCCGTACCAGCTCGCATAGCCGACGGCATCATAGGCAGGCGCGGCGGCGGGGACATAGGTCGTTCCGCGCACCGCATAGGGCTTGCCGATCCGCACCGGCGTATCCGCAACCGGGCGATATTGGCCGCCCGCGCAGGCGGACAGCGCCAGCATGGCAAGCCCAGCCCCCGCCGCGCGCAGCATCGCCTATCCCATCACCCACTGGCGCCGCGCATAGCCCTGCGCCCACAAGAGCGCAGTCAGGTCGTGGTGGCGGATCGCCGCATCGGCGGCCGCAGCGGCGGCGGGATGCGGGTGATAACCGATCCCGAGCCCCGCCGAGGTGATCATCGGAATATCGTTCGCGCCGTCGCCGACCGCCAGCGTGTCGGCCAGAGCCAGCCCGCGCGCCGCGGCCTCGGCGCGCAGCGTTTCGAGCTTGGCCGAGCTGTCGACGATCGGTTCGGTAACCTTGCCGGTCAGCTTGCCGCCGGCGATCTCCAGCTCGTTCGCAACCACCTTGTCGAAACCGATCGCTTCGGCGACCGGCGCGGCAAAGGGCAGGAAACCGCCCGACACCAGCACCGACCAGGCGCCATGCGCCTTCATCGTCTGGACCAGCGTGCGCGCGCCGCGGGTCAGTCTGACCCGCTCCGCCCGGCATTCGGCGATCGTCGCCTCGGCCATGCCGCCGAGCAGCCCGACGCGCTCGATCAGCGCGGCGCGGAAATCGAGCTCGCCGCGCATCGCGCGCTCGGTGATCGCGGCGATCTGCGGCTTGATCCCGGCATAGTCGGCCAGTTCGTCGATGCATTCGACGGTGATCATCGTCGAATCCATGTCGGCGATGATCAGCTTCTTGGCGCGGTCGCCCAGCGGCTGGACGACGACGTCGAGCGCGCCATGATCCATTTTCGCCAGTTCGGCGCGCGCGCTGACCAGGCTGCCCTGAAAGAAGATGTCCGCGGCGTCGCCTTCGTCGATCCAGTGCGGCGCGCCTACCTCATGCTCCGTCGCATCGAGGCGGTCGATCGCTTCGCGCACCACCTCGCCCGTCAGCTTCCCGGCTGCTATCAGCGTTGCAACGAACATGGCATCTCCTTCTTCTTCCTTCACGCACCGTCCACCGGTCGCGCTTATCGCTGGCCCCACCGCCAGCGGCAAGAGCGCATTGGCGGTCGCCCTCGCCCAGGCGCTCGGCGACGCTGAGGTCGTCAACGCCGACGCGAGTCAGGTTTATGCGGACATCCCCCTCCTTTCGGCACGGCCGGACGCGGCGGAGATGGCCGGCATCCCGCATCGCCTCTTCGGTCATGTCGATGGCGGGTCCGCCCACAATGCGGCGCGTTGGGCCGAAGAAGCGCGCCGCACCCTGTCCCACGCGCACGCCGCGGGGAAGGTTCCCATCCTCGTCGGCGGCACCGGCCTCTATCTGCGCACGCTGCTCGACGGCATCGCCCCGGTGCCCGAAATCGACCCGGAGATTCGCGAAGCGGTGCGCGCCCTACCCGTCGCCGACGCTTATGCCGCGCTCGCCGAAGCCGATCCCGCCGCTGCCGCCCGGCTCAATCCGGCCGACACGACCCGCATCGCGCGCGCGCTCGAGGTGGTGCGCGCGACCGGCCGGCCGCTCGCCGCGTGGCAACAGGACCGCAGCGGCGGCATCGCCGGGGACATCGCGCTGGTGCCGCTCATCCTGTTGCCGCCGCGCGACTGGCTGCGCGAGCGCTGCGACACCCGCCTTGTGCGCATGTTCGACGGCGGCGCGATCGAAGAGGTGAGCGCGCTGCTCGCGCGCCGGCTCGACCCCGATCTCCCCGTCATGCGCGCGATCGGCGTGCCGCAGGTTGCGGCGCATGTCCGCGGCGAAAGCAGCCGCGAGGCGGCGCTCGAGGCGGCGCAGGCGGCGACGCGCCAATATGCGAAGCGGCAATATACCTGGTTCCGCCACCAGCCCCCCGCCGGATGGCTACGCCACGAAGAGTCATTATCCGTCGATTCAATCAATCAAATCGCAATATTATTACGTGATAGACTGTTGACAGGATAGAATCATATACCTATTGCCCGCTGCCTGCTGCGGCGCAACAAGGCCGCCGACAGGCTGCGCCCAGCATCGGGCCGCACGAAGAAAGGAGCGCGTGTCGTGAAGGAAATGAGTGGTGCCGACATGGTGGTTCAGGCGCTGGTCGACCTCGGGGTCGATACGGTGTTCGGCTATCCAGGCGGCGCGGTGCTTCCGATCTACGACGCCCTCTTCAACCATCCCTCGATCAAGCATGTCCTCGTTCGCCACGAACAGGCCGCGACCCATGCGGCAGAGGGCTATGCGCGCTCGACCGGCAAGCCCGGCGTCGTGCTCGTCACCTCGGGGCCGGGCGCGACCAACGCCGTCACCGGCATCACCGACGCGCTGCTCGATTCGATCCCGATGGTCGTGCTGACGGGTCAGGTGCCGACGACGCTGATCGGCACCGACGCCTTTCAGGAATGCGACACGGTGGGCATCACGCGCCACTGCACCAAGCATAATTATCTGGTCATGGACCCCGACCGGCTGGGCGCCGTGATTCACGAGGCCTTCTACATCGCGACGCACGGCCGCCCCGGCCCCGTCGTCATCGACATTCCGAAGAATGTTCAGGTCGCAACGGGCAGCTACAGCGTGCCCGAAAAGATTGAGCATCAAAGCTATCGTCCGCAGGTCGAACCCGATGCCGGCGCCATCGCGCAGGCGATCGACATGATCGCGGCGGCCGAACGCCCGATCTTCTATACCGGCGGCGGCGTCATCAACGCTGGCCCCGACGCCAGCGCGGCGCTGCGCCAGCTCGTCAGCCTGACCGGCGCACCGATCACCTCGACCCTGATGGGGCTGGGCGCCTTCCCGTCGGACGATCCCAAATGGCTCGGCATGCTCGGCATGCACGGCACCTATGAATCGAACATGGCGATGAACCGCGCCGACCTCATCATCGCAGTCGGCGCGCGCTTCGACGATCGCGTCACCGGCCGCCTCGACGCCTTCGCGCCCGAGGCGAAGAAGATCCACATCGACATCGACCGCAGCTCGATCAACAAGATCGTCCCGGTCGACATCGCGGTCGTCGGCGATGCCGGCCGCGCGCTCGATGCGCTCATCGCCGCCTGGGCCGACAAGGGTCACAAGGCGCGCGATCTTGGCGAATGGTGGCGCCGCATCGACGGGTGGCGCGCGACGCGCTGCCTCGACTTTCCCGAAAAGAAGGACGCGGGCGCCGAAATCATGCCGCAGCGTGCGGTCAAGGCGCTGTTCGACGCGACCCGCGGCCGCGATCCGATCATCACCACCGAAGTCGGCCAGCACCAGATGTGGGCGGCGCAGCATTTCGGCTTTGCCGCGCCCAACCGCTGGCTCACCTCGGGCGGGCTCGGCACGATGGGCTACGGATTCCCCGCCGCGGTGGGCGCACAGATCGCGCACCCGAACCGTTTGGTCGTCTGCATCGCGGGTGAAGCCTCGCTCCAGATGAACATTCAGGAAATGGGTACGGTCAGCCAGTACCGCCTGCCGGTGAAAATCTTCATCCTCAACAATGAATGGATGGGGATGGTCCGCCAGTGGCAGGAACTGACCTACGAAAGCCGTTATTCGAACAGCTATTCGGACAGCCTGCCCGATTTCGTGAAACTGGCCGCGGCCTATGGCTGGACGGGCCTGCGCATCGACACGCTCGGCGAGCTTGAGGACGGCATCCGGCAGATGATCGAAACGCCGGGTCCGGTGATCGTCGACTGCCGCGTCGCCAAGCTCGCGAATTGCTTCCCGATGATCCCGTCGGGCGCGGCGCACACCGACATGATCCTCCAGCCGAGCGACGTCACCGGCACGATGGACGACGAAGCGAAAGCGCTGGTGTGACGCGGCATAGCGAACAAATCTTCTCCCCCCTTGCGGGGGAGAAAAGACTTGGCTTGGCGGCTTGCCGCCTAGCAAGTCTTAGAGAGGGGGTGCGGCCCGCCGGGCCGCGCGCGCGCATGGCGCGCAGTCCCCTCACCCAGCTTCGACTAGGCAGCAAGCTGCCAAGTCTTCACATCCCTCTCCCGCAAGGGGAGAGGGGAAGGTTTGCACAATGAAAATCACCACCGAAACGGGCGAGCGCCATGTCCTCGCCGTCACCGTCGATAACGAGGCGGGCATCCTGGCCAAGATCACCGGGCTGTTCTCGGCGCGCGGCTATAATATCGAAAGCCTGACCGTCGCCGACATCAGCGCCGATCATGCGCTGTCGCGGATCACCATCGTCACCTCGGGCCCGCCCGCGGTGATCGACCAGATCATCGCGCAGCTCGACCGGCTGGTGCCGGTGCATCAGGTCACCGACCTCACCGATCAGGGCGCGCATGTCGAACGCGAGATCGCGCTGGTGAAGGTCGCCGGCACCGGCGAAAAGCGCATCGAGGCGCTGCGCCTTGCCGACGTCTTCCGTGCCAAGGTCGTCGATACGACGCTGTCGAGCTTCATCTTCGAAATCACCGGCAACAGCGACAAGGTCGACCGCTTCATCGCGCTGATGCGCGAATGCGGTCTGGTCGAGGTCGGCCGCACCGGCATCGTCGCCATCGCCCGCGGGCCGGAGGCGCTCTAGAGTTCAAGCGTTGGGTTTCAACTATCGTCACCCCGGACTTGATCCGGGGTCCATTCAGAACTTCGCCGGAAACGGAGCGCCGAATGGATGCCGGATCAAGTCCGGCATGACGAACGAAAATAAGGGAAGAAGAAAATGCAGGTTTACTACGATCGCGACGCCGACCAGGATCTGATCAAGAACAAGAAGGTCGCCATCCTGGGCTATGGCAGCCAGGGTCACGCCCATGCGCAGAACCTGCGCGACAGCGGCGTCAAGGATGTCGCGATCGCGCTGCGCCCCGGCTCGGCGACCGCGAAGAAGGCCGAAGGCGCCGGCTTCCGCGTCCTGTCGAACAAGGAAGCCGCCGCCTGGGCCGACGTCATCATGATCGCGGCGCCCGACGAGCATCAGGCAAGGATTTATTACGACGATCTCGCCGACAATCTGAAGCCCGGTGCCGCGCTCGCCTTCGCGCACGGCCTCAACATCCACTTCGGCCTCATCGAGGCGCGCCCCGATATCGACGTCTTCATGGTCGCGCCCAAGGGCCCCGGCCACACGGTGCGCAGCGAATATCAGAAGGGCGGCGGCGTTCCCTGCCTGATCGCGGTTGCGCAGGAAGCATCGGGCAACAGCGGCAACGGCCACGCCAAGGCGCTCGCCCTCAGCTATGCTTCCGCCGTCGGCGGCGGTCGCAGCGGCATCATCGAAACGACCTTCAAGGAAGAGTGCGAAACCGATCTTTTCGGCGAACAGGCGGTGCTCTGCGGCGGCATCACCCATCTGATCCAGGCGGGTTTCGAAACGCTGGTCGAGGCGGGCTATGCCCCCGAAATGGCCTATTTCGAATGTCTCCACGAAACCAAGCTGATCGTCGACCTGCTCTATGAAGGCGGCATCGCGAATATGCGCTATTCGATCTCGAACACCGCCGAATATGGCGACATCAAGACGGGTCCGCGCATCATCACCGACGAGACCAAGGCCGAAATGAAGCGCGTCCTCGCCGACATCACCTCGGGCCGCTTCGTCAAGGATTTCGTCCTCGACAACCAGGCCGGCCAGCCCGAACTCAAGGCCAGCCGCAAGGCCGCTGCAGCGCATCCGATCGAACAGACCGGCGCCCAGCTGCGCGCGATGATGCCGTGGATCGCCAAGAACAAGCTGGTCGACAAGGCAAAGAATTAAGCCACCTTGCTCCCTCCTCATGCCGTTCGTGCTGAGGAGGGACTGAGCACCGGCGAAGGCCCGTCTCGAAGCACCGCACGCCTTCGGTCCTTCGAGACGCCCCTTCGACAAGCTCAGGGGCTCCTCAGGACAAACGGAATTGGATAGCCCAATTTTCGCCGCCCACCGCGCCGATCTTGCCGCGCTCGCCGCCGACGGCCGCCGCCGCGCGCTCGCGCCGCGCGCCGGGATCGATTTCGCCTCGAACGACTATCTCGCGCTAGCGGGTTCCTACGCGCTCGCCGAAGCGCTGGCGCAGGGCGCCGCGCGCGGCATTCCGGCGGGCTCGGGCGGCTCGCGGCTGCTGCGCGGCAACCATGCCGAGCATGAAGCGCTCGAGGCGCATGCGGCGCGCCACTATGGCACCGAGGCGGCGCTCTTCTTCCCCACCGGCTTCGCGGCCAACACCGCGCTGTTCGCGACGCTGCCGCAGCGCGGCGACCTGATCGTCCACGACGCGCTGATCCATGCGAGCGCGCACGACGGGATGAAACTTGGCCGCGCCGAGCGCACAGCGGCTGCGCATAACGACCCGCAAGCCTTTGAAGATGCGATCCTCCGCTGGCGCGCAGGCGGCGGCACCGGCACGCCATGGATCGCGGTCGAAAGCCTCTATTCGATGGACGGCGACAGGGCTCCGCTCGCCGACCTCGCCGCTATCGCCGACCGCCACGACGCGGTGCTGATCGTCGACGAGGCGCATGCGACGGGCGTCTATGGCCCGGCAGGACAGGGGCTTGCCCACGCGCTCGCGCCGCGCGGCAATCTGATCACGCTCCACACCTGCGGCAAGGCGCTGGGCTGCGAAGGCGCGTTGCTCTGCGGCCCCGCGATCGTCCGCGACTTCCTCGTCAACCGCGGCCGTCCCTTCATCTTCTCGACCGCGCCCTCGCCGCTCATGGCGTGGCTCGTCCGCCAGGCGCTCGAAATCGTCGCCGAACAGCCCGAGCGCGCGGCGCGGCTGGCGGGGCTCGTCCGCCATGCCGAAAAGCGGCTCGCGGCGCTCGGCATCGCGCCGAGCGGCAGCCAGATCATCCCCGTCGTCATCGGCGACAACGCCCGCACGATGCGGATCGCCGCCATGCTGCAGGCCGAGGGTTTCGACATCCGCGGCATCCGCCCGCCGACGGTGCCGCAAGGCACCGCGCGGCTGCGCATCGCGATCACCCTCAACGTCTCGACCCGCGACATCGACGCGATGGTCGATGCGCTGTCGGCGGCGATGGCGGCGGCATGACCCGCTTCGTCGTCACCGGCACCGATACCGGCATCGGCAAGACCGTCTTTTCGGCGGCGCTCGCGGGCGCGCTCGGCCTGCCCTATTGGAAGCCGATCCAGTCGGGGCTTGAAGAGGAAACCGACAGCGAAGCCGTCGCGCGCCTCGCCGGCGTTCGCGTCCATCCCGAAACCTGGCGTCTCGTCACCCCCGCCTCGCCGCACCTTGCCGCCGAGATCGACGGCGTGACCATCGACGCCGATGCGCTCGTCCCGCCGCCGGGCGACCTGTTGATCGAGGGCGCGGGCGGCGCGCTCGTCCCCGTCACCCGCACGCTGCTTTACGCCGACCTTTTCGCGCGCTGGCAGATACCGGTGATCGTCTGCGCGCGCACCGCGCTCGGCACGATCAACCACAGCCTGCTGACGATCGAAGCGCTGAAGGCCCGCAATGTCCCCATCCACGGCATCGCCTTCGTCGGCGAGGCCGCCCGCGACAGCGAAGCGATCATCGCGGCCCTATCGGGCGCTAAGCGCCTCGGCCGCCTCCCTCACCTCGACGCGCTGACCCCCGAGGGGGTCGCAGCGGCTTTCGCGGCCAATTTCGACCTGACGGACTTCCAATAGACATTCGTCATCCCGGCGAAGGCCGGGATCCCGACTTCGAATTGTGACGCACCGACGAGATCCCGGCCTTCGCCGGGATGACGATATACTGTAGGGCGGCCCCATGAACCTCGACCATCGATCCCCCGTCTGGCACCCCTTCACCCAGCACGGCCTCGGCGAGCCGATCCCGCTGATCGACCGCGCCCGCGGCGCGCGCCTCTATGACAGCGACGGCAACAGCTGGATCGACGCGATCTCGAGCTGGTGGGTGACGACGCACGGCCATGCGCACCCGCAAATCATGGCTGCGATCCGGGCCCAGACCGAAAAGCTCGACCAGCTCATCTTCGCGGGCTGGACGCACGAGCCCGCCGAAAGCCTCGCCGCCGAACTGATCCGCATCACCCCCGCCCCGCTCACCCGCGTCTTCTTTTCGGACTCGGGCTCGACCAGCGTCGAGGTCGCGCTCAAGATGGCGCTCGGCTACTGGTTCAACATCGGCGAGCCGCGCAGCCGCATCCTCGTGCTCGACCACAGCTATCATGGCGACACCATCGGCACGATGTCGGTCGGCGAGCGCGGCGTCTACAACCGCGCGTGGCAACCTTTGCTGTTCGACGTCGACTCCATCCCCTTCCCCCATGACGGCAAGGAGCAGGTCACGCTCGACGCACTCGAAGCCGCTTGCCTGCAAAAACCCGCCGCCTTCATCGTCGAACCGCTGATCCTCGGCGCCGGCGGCATGCTGATCTATCCCGCATGGGTGCTCGCCGAGATGCGCGCCATCTGCGCCGCGCACGGCGTGCTCTTCATCGCCGACGAGGTGATGACCGGCTGGGGCCGCACCGGCACGCGCTTCGCCTGCGACCAGGCGGGGGTGATCCCCGACATCGTCTGCCTGTCGAAAGGCCTCACCGGCGGTGCGATGCCGCTCGCGGTGACGCTGTGCAGCGAAGCGATATTCCAGGCGCATTATTCGCCCGACCGCGCAAAGACCTTCTATCATTCGTCGAGCTACACGGCGAACCCCATCGCCTGCGCCGCCGCCAACGCCAATCTCGCTATCTGGCGCGACGAACCGGTGCAGCAGCGCATCGACGCGCTCGCCGATGCCCAGGCCGCGCATCTCGCGATGCTGGCCACCGATCCGCGCATCGCCAATCCGCGCCGCCTCGGCACCATCGCCGCGCTCGATCTCGTGGTTGCCGATGCGGGCTATCTTTCGGCGCTCGCTCCCCGCCTCACCGCCTTCTACCGCGATCGCGGCGTGCTGCTGCGCCCGCTCGGCAACAGCGTCTATGTCATGCCGCCCTATTGCACCGGCGCCGACGAACTCGCTGAAATATGGGCCGCCATCGCCGCGTCGCTCGACATCGCCTGAGCCCGGTTCGGCTGGCGTTCATCTTCGCGCGCCTATTGCGGATACGGGGATGGTCAGAGGGAACGCCATGTCGATTTCAACCGCCGCCCCGTCGCTGCTGCTTGCCGCCGCCATGCTGCTGGCCCCGCTACCCGCCGCCGCGCAGGACGATAGCCTCGTACAGCACAGCGAACCGCCCGAACGCATCTCCTTTCTCGTCACCTATGGCGACGACCATTGTCCGGTCGCCGAGGGTGAGGAGATCGTCGTCTGCGCCCAGCGCCCCGAATCGGACCGCTACCGCGTGCCGAAGGAGTTGCGCGGAAAGGATGACGACACGTCCGTCGGCGGCAGCGCGTGGGGCGCCCGCGTCGAGGATTATGACAATATCGCCCGCCTGACGCGCCCCGACAGTTGCTCGGTCATCGGCTCTTACGGCTTTACCGGCTGCACCGCGGCGATGCTGCGCCAATGGTTTGCGGAGCGCCGCGCCTCGGGGCAATAGCGCCCGACTCCCGATTTGCGCCGCGCCGCGATTTTGCCTAACCCCTTGGCTTCCGGCTTCGCCGCCTTGCCGGCGCGGCCGTTCGCGGGGGGCGGAATATGCGGCGGATGCGGGCGATGCTGGCGGGGATATGGGCGGCGTTCTGGCTCGTCGCCGCGCTTCCGGCCGCGGCGCAGATCGCCCCCGACCTGTCACCCGCGACCGCCGAAAAGGTCGCCGAGAATGACCGCAAGGAACTGGCGGCCGATCTTTCCGACCGCGCCGCCATCTCCGAACGCACGCTCAAGCTGATCGCCGCTGACCGCGGCGAAAACAGCGCCCCCTATCTCGCCAAGCTGCTCGTCCACGCGAACAATCTCAGCTGGGCGCACCGGGCACCCGAATCGCGGCAGGCGCTCGTGCGCGCGGTCGAAATCGCCACCCGGCTCTACGGAGCGGGCACCTATGCGACCGCCGATGTCGAACGCCAATATGCGCTCGCGCTGCGCATCAACGGCTACCGCGAAGAGGCGATCGAGCCCTTCTCCCATTATGTCCATGCGCTGACCGAGGAGGCCTATGGCTGCGGTCGCCGCGTCCCCGGCATGGTGATGGGCTGCGCGCGCGACGATACCGACCTTGGCGATACGCTGCTCGAATATGGACAGATGCTCAACGACGTCGGGCGCGGCGGCGAAGCCGTCGCCGCTTTCGATGCCGTCATCGCGCGTTTCGAACCGCGCTGGGCGGGGTGCGAGGGCCCGGCATGGGGCACGCGCTGCGACCAGGCGCGCGACAAGCGCGCCGACATGCTGTCGAGCTACGCCGCGCTGCTCGCCCTCGTCGGTCGCGCCGACGACGCAGGGGCGCTGCGCAAACGGCTGTTCGACGACAGCCTCGCCGCGATCGACGCCTGCACCGGCGACGATTGCGAAGGCCCCGATTTCCGTCTCGTCCGCCGCTATTATGACTATCGCGCCGCGCTTGCGGGCGCGAACCGCCCCGACGACGCACTCGCCCTCGACGAACGCATCCTCGCGATCCTGGTCGCCAGCCCGCATTATACGAAGGGCAAGGCGGGCAGCGGCGAATATTTCGACAAGGATATGGTCAATGATGTGACCGGCATTGCCGAAGCCTATGCCAAGGCGGCGGTCGCCGCGGGCAAGGCCGACCGCGCCCGCGACCAGCTCGCCCGCTACGGTTTCGGCGCGCTCGTCGGCACCCAGCTCGCCGGGATCGATTTCGACGCCGAGCAAAAGGCGATCGAGGCTGAGAGGCGCACCCTGTCGAGCTATGGCGACGAGGCCGAACGCATCGCCAACAGCCGCCGCAAGGTGGCGCTGTTCGCCGGTCATTATGGCAAGGACAGCGACGAATATGCCAAGGCGCTGCGCGATCTGGCCTGGGATCTCGACGACCTGCCCGCCAATGATGCCGAAGCCGAAGCCGTTTATCGCGAGGCGCTGGCCGTCGAACGCAAGGCGTTCGGCGCGGGCGACTTCCGTACCCTTCATGCGCTCGACAATCTGACCACCTTCCTCAAGAAGCGCGACCGCAGCGCCGCCGCGATCGCCGTGCTGGCCGATGTGCTGGGCGATCCCGCCAACGACCATGTCGCCCTCTATCTGGACCCCGACCGGCGCTCGGCGCGGCGCGGCAGCTTCGGCGATCCCGACGACACGCTCAACGCGCTCAAGGCCGATCTTTCCGAACTACTGCTGCGCGCCGGCGGCGACCCGGCGCTGGCGCTGGCCGCCGGGCGCCATGCCGCGCTGGGCATGACCAGTTTCCGCGACGCGCTCGGCTTCGACCGTTTCGACGAAATGAAGCTCGACTGGGTGACCGCCGATCCCTGGGCATGGCTCGGCGAACGGCGCTACGCCGACTATTTCCTGCTTTATGCCGACGCTCTGTGGGCAAAGGGCGCGCACGACGGCGCCGCCGCCGAACAGGCATTTGCGGCGCTGCAGGATGCGATGGCGGGCACGACCAGCCGCGCCGTCGCGCGCGCCGCCGCCGAACGCGCCGCGGCCCGCGCCTCGGTTTCGCCGCTCGTCGAAGAACGGCGCCAGATCGACACGGCGATCGCGGCACTCAACACGAAGCTCGAAACGCTCCCCGACGACCCGGCCGAACGCCAGCGTCAATTTTCGGCACTGCAATCCGAAATCGCACGCAAGGACGATCGCCGGGCGCAGGTCGACGCTGCGATCGCCGCGGCGACCCCCGATTATTTCGCGCTGATCCGGCCGCGTCCGCTCGGCATGGCAGAGGCGCAGGCGCTGCTCGCGCCCGACGAAGCCTTCGTCATGCTCGTGCCGTCCGAATTTGGCACCCATGTCCTGCTCGTCACCCATGACAAGCTGCGCTGGAACCGCGCCGACATGCCCGCGGCAGAGGTCAACGCACATGTTCGCCGCCTGCTGTGGGACGTCGGCGCCAGCATCGACGTGACGCCCGAAGAGGATGCAAAATGGTCGGCCGAGGGCGAAGGCGATTTCCCCTTCGATCGCGGCACCGCCTGGCTGCTCTACGACCGGCTGCTCGCGCCCTTCGCCGCCGACCTTGCCGGCAAGCGCCATCTCTTCACCGCCGCGACGGGGTCGCTTTCCTCGCTGCCGCTCGGCATCCTCGTCACCGAAAAGCCGACCGGCGCCGATGGCGATCCCGCGGTGCTGCGCGCAACCAAATGGCTCGCCGACGGCCCCGCGCTGCTTCAGCTTCCTTCGCTCCAGTCGCTGCAATTGCTGCGCGCGGTCGCGGCGCGCGGAGATGGCCAGGCGGGCACGCGCATGGTCGGCTTCGGCGATCCGGTGCTCGAGGGTCAGGCGGCCGCGCGCGGCATCGCCGGCGCCCGCGCGCGCGGCACGCGGAGCAGCGGACTGCCCGTCACCGCCGGGCTGCAACCCGCGATCGGCGATGCGCCGCCGCTCGCCGATCCCGCGGCGCTGCGCCGCCTCGCCCGGCTGCCGGGGACCGAGGCCGAATTGAAGGCGATGCAGGCGCTGCTCGGCGCCGATGCCGCGCGCCTCTATCTCGCCGGCACCGCGACCGAAACCAATCTCAAGCGCAGCGATCTAGACCATCTCTCGGTGCTGTTCCTCGCGACCCACGGGCTGATCGCGGGCGAGGTGAAGGGGCTTGCCGAACCCGGGCTCGTCTTCACCCCGCCCGCCACCGCGACGCCGCTCGACGACGGACTGCTCACCGCTTCCGAAGTCGCGGGGCTGCACCTCGGCGCGCGCTGGGTCGTGCTGTCGGCGTGCAACACCGCCTCGGGCGACGGCAGCGAAGGGGCGCCGGGGCTGTCGGGGCTGGCGCGCGCCTTCTTCTTCGCGGGCGCCGAAAGCCTGCTCGCCTCGCACTGGCCGGTGCGCGACGACGTCGCCTCGGTGCTCACCGTGCGCTTGTTCGAACTGATGCAGCAGAACCCCGGCCTCTCGCGCGCCGAGGCGTTGCAGCGCGCAATGCGCGATATCCGCAACGATCCGCGCGCCGACGATTTCCTCAAAAGCTGGTCGCACCCCAGCGCCTGGGCGCCCTTCTCGCTGATCGGGGACGGGATCGACTGAGCGGACGAAACGCTGCGTTTCCGGGCGGCGCGATTGACGGCGGCGCGCGCCCTCGCCTAGCATCCGTCTTCCCAACAGGAGGCTTCCGCTCATGCGCCGTATCGCATCGCTCACCACGCTTTTCGCTCTCGCCATCGTTGCCGTTCCCGTCGTCGTCGCGCAAGCGCCCAGCGCCCCCGGCGCGCCCGACAAGAGCCGCGTCACCGCCGGCACCTATGCCGCCGATCCGGCGCACACGATGGTCGTGTGGCGCGTCGATCACCTCGGCTTCAGCAACTATACCGGCATCTTCGGCGACGTGACCGGCACCCTCGTGCTCGATCCCGCCAACCCCGCCGCCGCAAAGGTCGACGTCACCATCCCGGTATCGAAGGTCACAACCGCCAGCGCCGGCCTGACCGCGCATCTGCTGCGCGCGGGCAAGGACGGCGGCAAGCCCGACTTCTTCGGTCCCGCCCCTGCCGACGCCCGCTTCGTCTCGACCGCGGTCGTCCTCGACGACGACGGGACCGAGGCAAAGGTCACCGGCAACCTTACGCTCAATGGCGTTACCCGCCCCGTCACCCTCGACGTCGAATTTCACGGCGCGGGCATGGGGATGACCAAGAAGGAAACCGTCGGTTTCGAAGCCGAAACGACGATCAAGCGCAGCGACTTCGCCGTCCTCTACGGCATCCCCTTCGTCAGCGACGAGGTGAAGCTCGACATCCACGCCGCCTTCGAAAAACAGTGACGCGTCAATCTGTCACACAGCGCCGCTAGCCAGGGGGCAGGGTCCGGTTGGGGCCCCGCCCTTTTCGCAGGAGTCGGCACGATGAGCGAACTGGTACGCGAAATAGTCGAGGTGGCCGCCATGGTCGGCGGCGATGCGGACGATCCGCTGCTGATTGTCGAGGCCGACGGCCTCGCCCCCACCGCCGGATGGACGCATGTCCGGCTCGAACCCCATGTCTACATCACCCCGCCCGACGACGGGGTGCAGGACTTCGACCTTGTCGGCGATCGCCCGGCGGGCAGCGCCGCCGATGCCCTCGCCCCGGTCGAGGCGGGCTGGGAAGGCCCGCTCGCCGACTGGCTGATCGGCGTGCGCATCCACGCCGCCGACAATATGGTCGAGGAGGAAGTCATCGAATTCGACGATGATTTCGACGACGAAGACGATGCCGACGACGACGACGACTACGCCCGCGATCCCGCCGAAGGCCACGTGCGCGACAACGAAGACGCCTGAGGGGGGCAACGCCCTCCCCCACCCCTAACCCCACTCC
>NZ_LNSK01000018.1:0-25189 GCF_001468495.1 Sphingopyxis sp. A083
GCATCCGACAAATCCCCGCGACCCATGACTGCTCCTCAAAAAGCAGTCTTGAATCAGAAGGAGGCGGGCTTGGGAATCCCTTTTGTCAACACGGCCTAGACTTGAAATGATCTTCCTCTCGTCACGCAAAATGTCTTCATAACCTTGGTGCCCCACCTCTCTTACATCGGCAATTGCGATTACATTAGGGGCGCCAACCACCTCCCCCAAAAGGAGAAATTCCTGACAGCCGTGCCGCGTAAGGTAATCCTGTGCTTGCTCGACTAAATATGCAGGGCAGAAGACTGCGACCGAATAGCGTTGCCCGCTAGCCCACAGGCCGCGAGCGGCATGCACCACGCCACCAAGCCTCATCTTGGCTTCCGTGGTGCGCGTCGGCAGTGTGAAGTCTACCGTGACCTCACCAATCAGTATCGGATTTTTCTCTGGCATTTAGCCAGCTACGAAGTCGGCTTGAACTTGCGGATTGGCGCCATTTGAGGATGCAGTGACAATACCTGTGTAGCTAAATCCATCCCCTAAACAGCCTGCTAGGTAGTTTAGCCGAGTAGGTAACGATCCGACCGATTCAACGCCCGCAACAGCGACTACTCGGCGCCTTACATCGATAGTAAGTTCGGTACCGACCGCAGGAGCGTGGCCGTGGTTAATGTAGTAATCGTGACCAGCAACGTCTTCAAGGCTAGCCGTAAATGCTTCGGCGCATTTGTCTGAGCCGCTGGAGCCACCGGACGAACCGCTGCCCGATCCCGTTTTCGGGGTACCGGAATAGTCGCTGAAGTTTCCTGATCCGCT
This sequence comes from Sphingopyxis sp. A083, assembly GCF_001468495.1. Classification (NCBI taxonomy): domain Bacteria; kingdom Pseudomonadati; phylum Pseudomonadota; class Alphaproteobacteria; order Sphingomonadales; family Sphingopyxidaceae; genus Sphingopyxis; species Sphingopyxis sp. A083. Next base: position 796 of record NZ_LNSK01000018.1, read on the forward strand.
GCTTCCCATAATACTCCCCCTATGAAAAGATTGAGACGAGGTACCTTAAACGTACCACACGAATCAAGTATTCATGACTAGAGTATCTTTTTTAAAAGGCAGGTTGGCTGACGCGCCACTCCCCCAGCCCCAAATCCCCGATCTCCCACCCCCCGATACGCCACCTTACCAGCCGCAGCGTCGGAAACCCAACCGCCGCCGTCATCCGTCGCACCTGGCGGTTGCGGCCTTCGGTGATCGTCAGTTCAATCCAGCTATCGGGCACGCTCTTGCGGTAGCGCACCGGCGGGTCGCGGTCCCAGAGTAGCGGCGGGTCGATGCGGCGGACGGTTGCGGGGCGGGTCGGGCCGTCGTTCAGCGTGACGCCGCGGGCGAGCGCCGCCAGCGCGGCGTCGTCGGGCTCGCCCTCGACCTGCGCGAGATAGGTTTTGGGCATCTTGTGCTTCGGCGACGAAATCCGCGCCTGCAACGCACCGTCATCGGTCAGGATCAACAGCCCCTCGCTGTCGCGATCGAGCCGGCCGGCGGGATAGACGCCGGGCACGTCGATATAGTCGGACAGCGTTGCGCGCGGGCCGTCGGCGGGCGCAGTCATTCCCTTGTCGGTGAACTGCGACAGCACGCCCCAGGGTTTGTTGAACAGGATCAGGCGGGTCACGGGGTGTCCTCGGCTACCGGGAAACTCACCTGTAACCGTTCGTGTCGAGCGAAGTCGAGACACCCCGAAGGCGCGCGCGAACGATGGGTGTCTCGACTTCGCTCGACACGAACGGGAAAATGAGGCGCGAACGGGAAAGAGCGAACGCCCAAAACAAAACCGGCGTCCTTTGTCGGGCCGCCGGTCTGTCTCTTACGCCGCTTCTTTTTTCCGCGACGCCTTCTTCCGCTCGTGCGGGTCGAGGATCGCCTTGCGGATGCGGATGTTCGCGGGGGTAACTTCGACCATTTCGTCATCGTCGATATAGGCGATCGCCTGTTCCAGCGTCATGCGGCGCGGCGGGGTCAGGCGGATCGCGTCGTCCTTGCCCGTCGAACGGAAGTTCGTGAGCTGCTTCGACTTCATCGGGTTGACCTCAAGGTCGTCGGGCTTCGCATTCTCGCCGATGATCATCCCTTCATAGAGCGCCTCGCCGGGCGAGACGAACAGGATGCCGCGCTCTTCGAGAGGGCCGAGCGCATAGGCGACGGCTTCGCCCGCGCCATTCGAGATGAGGACGCCATTCTTGCGGCCCTCGATCGCGCCCTTGTAGGGGCCGTATTTCTCGAACAGGCGGTTCATGATCCCGGTGCCGCGCGTGTCGGACAGGAATTCGCCGTGATAGCCGATCAGGCCGCGCGACGGGCCGCTGAAGCTGATGCGCGTCTTGCCGCCGCCCGACGGGCGCATGTCGGTCAGCTCGGCCTTGCGGATCTGCATCTTCTCGACGACCGTGCCGCTATGCTCGTCGTCGACGTCGATGACGACGGTTTCATAGGGTTCGGTGCGCTGGCCGTTCTCGTCGGTCTGGTACAGCACCTTGGGGCGGCTGATGCCGAGTTCGAAGCCTTCGCGGCGCATCGTTTCGATCAGCACGCCGAGCTGAAGCTCGCCGCGGCCCGCGACTTCGAAGCTGTCCTTGTCGGCGCTTTCGGTGATGCGGATCGCGACATTGGTTTCGGCTTCGCGGTACAGGCGGTCGCGGATCATGCGGCTCGTCACCTTGCTGCCTTCGCGGCCCGCCATCGGGCTGTCGTTGACGGCGAAGCGCATCGACAGCGTCGGCGGGTCGATCGGCTGTGCGGCGATCGGTTCGCTGACGCTCGTGTCGGCGATGGTGTTCGCGACGGTCGCGTTGGTCAGGCCCGCGATCGCGACAATGTCGCCCGCGCGCGCTTCCTCGACCGGCACGCGGTCGAGCCCGCGGAACGCCAGCAGCTTCGACGCGCGGCCGGTTTCGATGACCTTGCCGTCCATGTCGAGCGCGTGGATCGGCTGGTTGACCTTGACCGTGCCCGACTGGACGCGGCCAGTCAGGATGCGGCCGATGAAATTATCGCGGTCGAGCAGCGTCGCGAGGAAGGTGAAGGGCGCCTCTTCGTCCAAGCCGGGCGTCGGAACATGCGACACGATCGTCTTGAACAGCGGCTCCAGCGTGCCTTCGCGCGCGTCGGGGCTTTCGGAGGCATAGCCGCCGCGGCCCGAGGCATAAAGGATCGGGAAATCAAGCTGTTCGTCATTGGCGTCGAGCGTCAGGAAGAGTTCGAACACCTCGTCGAGCACTTCGGCGGCGCGCGCGTCGCTGCGGTCGATCTTGTTGACGACGACGATCGGCTTGAGGCCGAGCGCGAGCGCCTTGCCGGTGACGAACTTGGTCTGCGGCATCGGGCCTTCGGCCGCATCGACGAGCAGGATGACGCCATCGACCATGCTCAGGATCCGCTCGACCTCGCCGCCGAAGTCGGCGTGGCCCGGCGTGTCGACGATGTTGATGCGCGTCGCATCGGCGCCTTCGCCCCACTCGACCGAGGTGCACTTGGCGAGAATCGTGATCCCGCGTTCCTTTTCCAAGTCATTGGAATCCATGGCTCTTTCCTCGACACGCTGGTTGTCGCGGAAAGTGCCCGACTGGCGGAAAAGCTGGTCGACGAGGGTCGTCTTGCCATGGTCGACGTGTGCGATAATCGCAATATTGCGCAAAGACATGCGGTAGGAACCTTGATGGAAGGGGGCAGCGCCTGGAGCGCCGCTAAACGCCGCGCCCCTAACAGAAGCGGTGCTGCGGCGCAACAAGAGAGGCGCGGGCGTCCGATTTGACACTGTATTGTTCGGGCGATACACCTTGGGCGTTCAGCTCAAGGAATATCGATGCGTCTCTCCCTCGCCCGCCGCCTTATCGTCGCCGCCATTTCCGCCAGCCTCGCCGCAGCAGCACCGTCGGGCGCGGCCGAGCCCGATGCGGGCCTCGCGCTCACCTATCAGCCGGTCGTCGCAGCCGACGGCCGTTTCCGCGCGATCGACGTGACGCTGCGCTTTCGCGGCGCCGCGAGCGGCGTCACCATCATCGACCTGCCGAACGAATGGGGCGGCTTCGACAAGCTGTATACCTATCTGGGCGACATGCGCGCCGAAGGCGCGATGCTGGCCCCGTCGGCCGACCCCGCCAAGATCGCGTTGCGCCACGCGCCCGGCGCCCCGATCGTCCTGCGCTACCGGGTGCGTGGCGCCGACCGGCCCGAGCAATTGCAGGACGGCGAAGTCGTCAACGACTATCGCCCGCTCATCCAGCCGACATGGTTCCACCTGATCGGCGACGCGGTGGTGGCGCGGCCAGAGCATCTGGATGGCGATACCCCGGCAAGCTTTTCGGTCCGCGGGATGCCGGCCGGGACGCGCTTTGCGTCCGACCTCGAACATCCGGGGCTGACGCTCGACGGCCTGACCGAAAGCATCGCCGTCGGCGGCGATTTCCGCCTGATCGATGCGGGCCATGGCGCACGGCTCGCGGTGCGCGGTAGCTTTGCGACGCGCGACGACGCCGGCTGGACGCAAAGCTTCCGCCGCGTCGCGGCAGCCATGTCCGATTATTGGGGCAGCGACGCCGGGCGCTATCTCGTCACCATCATCCCCTTCGCGCCGCCGGGACCCGGCGCAACCTCGATCGGCGGCACCGGACGCGGCGATGCCTTCGCCTTTTTTGCGACGACCAACGCGCCGCCTGAAATGCTCGACCGGCTGATGGCGCATGAAATGGCGCATAGCTGGGTCAATGTGCGGATCGGCGGCTTTTCCGAAACAGTCCCCGAAGCCGAGCAATTCTGGCTGTCGGAAGGTTTTACCGATTTCACCTCATGGCGGGCGCTGGTCCGCGCCGCGGTGTGGACGCCCGAACAATATTTTGCGCAGTTCAACGACGCGCTGCGCGAATATGATGCCTCGCCCCTGCGTGCGGCTCCCAACAAGGAGGCCGCGGGGCTATTCTGGACCGACGAAAAGGCACAGCGGCTCGCCTATCTGCGCGGGATGCTCTTCGCGCACTGGGCCGACGACCGGCTGCGGCGCGCACCGGGCGGGTCGTCGATGCGCGACCTGCTGCTGGCAATGCAGGCGGCTGCTCCGGCAGCCCGCAGCGATGCCGTCACCCTGTTCGCGGCCGAAGCGCAGCGCCGCGACGCCGCGATCGGCGAAGGCATCGCCCGCTTCATCGATCGCGGCGAACCGATCGCACTGCCCGCCGACATGCTCGCCGCCTGCGGCACGCTGCGCCGATTCGAACGACCGGTGTTCGATCGCGGCTTCGATGTCGATGCAACGCTCGCGAACGGCCGCATTATCGCCGGCGTCGCCGAAGGCGGCCCGGCGTGGCGGGCCGGGATGCGCGACGGCATGACGCTGATCGGCCGCAGCGGCGGCGAGATCGGCAACAGCCAGAGCGAGATCGCCTATGATGTCGACGATGGCGGCACGAAGCGCACGCTGCGCTATATGCCGCAGGGGCGAGCCCGCGAGACGGTACGCGAATTCGCGCTCGGCGACCTTTCGCCGCCCGCCGCGCGGCAGGCCTGCATCGGTGCGCTCAGCCGCTGACCCGCGCGACCAGACGCTCGATCGCTACGCCAGCGACGCGCGCCGCGCCGACGAGATTGGCGTGAAAATCGCCGGCGCTGTCGCCGTTGGCGTCGTCGGTCACCGCCTTGACCGCAGCCCAAGGCTTGCCGAGCCGCATCGCCGCCTGCGCCACCGCGCCGACCTCCATATCGACCAGCGTCGCGCCCAGATCGCGCGCCAGCGCGGCTGCAGCCTCGGGGCAGGCAACGAAGCTGTCGCCGCTTGCGATGCGCGCGTGCGGCAAGCCCAGGCCGGGGTCGGACATTGCCGCAAAATGCGCCTCGCCCGCTTCGCCGATCGGCCATTCGCCGGCCCGATAGCGGCGGAACAGACCGGGCTGGGCCGCGCCATAATCGTGCTGCACCGCCTCGGCGATCCAATAGGCACCGGGCCCGGGTCCGAGCGAGCCGCAGGTGCCGCTCATCACCAGCAGATCGGCCGCGCCGCCAAGCATCCCGGCGCTCAGCGCAGCGTTGACCTTGCCAAGGCCGCAGGTTGCAATGGTTACGGCATGTCCATCCACCGACAGGGATCGGGGAGCGAACGCTCCCGCTTCGACCGTGCCTTGGCCGGGAAAGACAGCATCGGCCTCTTCGGGCAGCGCGGCGAGGATCAGGATGCAAGCCATGCGCGCTCCATAATCGTCTTTTGCACCATGTCGAGCGAAGTCGCCGCCGCGAAGGACGCACGCGGACTTGCCAAGGCGCCGCCTTCCGGCCATCGCTCCGCTCCATGCTCGCCCGCCTGTTCCCCGACCGCTTCGTTCCCGTCCTCCTCGCCACCATCGTCGTCGCGAGCCTGCTGCCGGTGCGCGGAGACGCGGTGCCGGTCGCGCAAGGGATTTCGACCGCGGCGATCGTGCTGCTCTTCTTCCTCAACGGTGTCCGCCTGCCGCGGCACGAGGTGCTGCACGGCATCCGCAACTGGAAATTGCAGGGCGGCGCCTTCGCCTTCTGTTTCGGCGCGATGGCGCTGGCCGGGCTCGGCGCGCAGGCGTTGACGGCGCCGCTGCTGCCGCCGACGCTGGCGCTCGGCTTCCTGTTTCTCGGCATATTGCCATCGACCGTACAGTCGGCGACCGCCGCCAGTTCGATGGCGGGCGGCAATGTCGCCGCGAGCGTCGTCGCAGCGGCGCTGCTCAATCTGGCCGGCGTGTTTCTGTCGCCGCTCCTCTTTGCCGCGCTCGCGGGCAAGGCGGGCGCGATCCACGGCGCCGCGGCGCTGCGCATCGTCGCAATCCTGCTGCTTCCCTTTCTGGCCGGACAAGCGGCGCAGCGCTGGCTTCGCCCGCTGGTGCTGCGGCACCGCGGTCTCGCGACGCTGATGGATCGCACCGCGATTGCGACCGCGGTTTATGTCGCCTTTTCCGCGGCCGTGGTCGGCGGCATCTGGACGCAGCTCGACGGGCGCGAGATCGCGATCGTGCTCGGCGTCGATGCGCTGCTGCTCGGCTGCGCCTTCGGCGGCACCTGGCTGCTCGGCGGGCTGCTCGCGCTCCGCCGCCCCGACCGGATCACCCTGTTGTTCTTGGGCGCCCAAAAGAGTCTTGCCGTCGGCGCGCCGCTCGCCGCCACGCTCTTTCCCTCGGCGATTGCCGGCATGGTGCTGCTGCCGATCCTCGTCTATCATATGGCGCAGCTGATCCTTTCGGCATGGATCGCGCCGGCGCTGGCGCGCCGCCAAGGGGTGTAGTGCTTGAATAACACAGGTCCGCATGCCATATAGGCAGGCGGCCCGTTATCGACCTGGGGCTGGAAGGATTGTTATGAGCGAAGAGACCGCGACGGCGACCGCAACCGACGAACTGAAGCTGACGCCGCCCGAACCTGTTCCTGCCGTCGCGCCCGAAAAGGCCGCCGGCCTCGTCCCGCTCTCGACCGAGCAGAAATCGAAGCTCGAGGAACGCGTCGACAGCTTCATCGACGATCTGGTGGCGCAGGACGAAAATTCGCCCGAGTTCGGCAAGCGCATCGATCAGATCACCAATATGGGGCGCAAGGAAATGCTGGAGGCGGCGAATCATTCGAACCGCTTCCTCGACCGCCCGATCAAGGCGATGGACCGCGATACCGACATCGGCCAGAATCTGATCGAACTTCGCACTACGGTCGAACGGCTCGATCCCTCGGCGAACGGCAAGCTGCTGACCAAACGCGGCTTTCTGGACAAGATCCTGGGCAGCAAGATCAACAATTATTTCGCGCAATATCGCAGCGCGCAGACCCACATCGGCGGCATCCTGACCGCGCTTGCCAACGGCAAGGACGAGCTGTTGATGGACAATGCCGCCATCGATGTCGAGCGCCGCAAGATGTGGGAATCGATGGGCAAGCTCGAACAGATGATCCACATCGCGGGCACGCTCGACCAGCGGCTCGAGGCGAAAGCGGCCGAACTCGACGGCAGCGATCCCGCCAAGGCGAAGGTCATCCGCGAAAACGCCCTGTTCTATGCCCGGCAGCGCACACAGGATCTGCTGACCCAGATGGCGGTGACGGTGCAGGGCTATCTTGCGCTCGATCTCGTCAAAAAGAATAATGTCGAGCTGGTGAAGGGCGTCGACCGCGCTTCGACCACCACCGTCGGCGCGCTCAAGACCGCGATCACCGTCGCGCAGGCGATGACCAACCAGAAGCTGGTGCTCGAACAGATTACCGCGCTCAACACGACGACCGCCAACATCATCGACGGCACCTCGAAGATGCTGAAGGACAATACGGCGCGCATCCACGAACAGGCGGCGTCGAGCACGATCCCGATGGAAACGCTCAGCCGCGCCTTCCAGAATATCTACGACACGATGGACGCGATCGATACCTTCAAGCTCAAGGCGCTCGACACGATGAAGACGACCGTGACCTCGCTCGAGGGCGAGGTCGCCAAGTCGAAGGGCTATATCGCGCGCGCCGAAGGCGCGAGCCAGGCGCAGGCAAGCGTCGGCGGCGCCGACAGCCCGCTGGCGGCGATCGAGGGCTAGGATGAGCATGAGCGAGGTCGACAAGATCAGCGCGCTCGGCAACGCGGCGATCGAACGCTCGCGCGAACGACGGCGACCGATCGGCACCAAGAGCGTCGCGCTGCGCCGCCAGCATCTCTACAAGAAGCTCGGCCGCGTCCTTGTTGCGGGCGGGATCGTGCTGATCGGCGCGGCGCTGTTCGGCGCGCTCATCAAGCCGCTCGGCTTCACGGGCCTGCTCGCGCTCATGGTGCTGCTGATCGGCGTCGCGGTGCTGTTCGGCAAATGGCCGCCCTTTCCCGAACCGCGCCAGGCCGATCTCCCCAAGGCCGACCTCAAGCAGCTCGCCGGCCGCACCGAAATCTGGCTCGAGGCGCAGCGTCCGGCGCTTCCCGCCCCGGCGCGCCAGCTCGTCGACGGGATCGGCGTCCAGCTCGACCTGCTCGCCCCACAGCTCCAGACGCTCGACGCCGCGACACCGGCGGCCGCGAATATCCGCAAGCTGGTCGGCGAGGATCTGCCCGAACTCGTCGCGGGCTATCAGCGGATCCCCGCGGGGCTGCGCGGCGAAGCGCATGCGGGACGTACGCCCGACGAAACGCTGCTCGGCGGGCTCAAGATGCTCGAACGCGAAATCGGCGACGCGGCGCGCAGCCTGGCGGCGGGCGAGATCGACAAGCTGGCGACGCGCGAACGCTATCTCCAGCTCAAATATCAGGGTCTCGAAGCCGACGACACGCCCGGCGCGGCCTGATCCGCCTCAGGCGGGATAGGCTATGCCGCGATCGCCGGCATCGGGCGCGCCGTCGCCGCGCGGCGGCACACGCTGGACATTGATCCGGTTCCGGCCGGCGCGTTTCGCGTCATAGAGCGCCTCGTCGGCGATCCGGTAGAGATATTGAAAGTCGGGGGCCGGCCGCACTTCGGCAACGCCGACGCTGGCGGTCACCGGCCGGTCGCCCATCGTGTCGCTGTGATCGCACAGCGCGATTTCGCGGCGGATGCTCTCGGCAAAGCGATCGAGCATGATGCCCTCCATCCCGATGGTCAGCAGGCCGAACTCCTCGCCGCCCAGGCGCGCGACGCTGCACATCGTCCCTTCCCACCGCGCGATGCGTTCGGCGATGCGGCAGAGGACGGCATCGCCCGCTTCATGGCCGTAGATATCGTTGATCGACTTGAAGCGATCGACATCGACGAGCAGCAGCGCCGCGGGCAGCGCCCCTTCGCGCGCCTGATCGAGCAGCGGGGTGACGGCATCGACGAAGCCCCGCCGGTTGAGCAATCCGGTGAGCGGATCGCGGCGCGCAAGCTCGTTCGCCTGCGCCTCGGCCGCCAGCGCATCGTCGCGCTCGACACGCAGATGCGCGAGCCGCCGCGTCGATGCAGCCGACAGCCATAGCGCCTGCCAGGTTGCGGCGACCAGCACCGCCAGTTTCGACCCGCCGCCCCAGAATCCGTCCTCGACATCGACCAGATGAATGATCGCGAGCGTCGCCATCGGCAGGCACCAGGCGAGCGCGAAATCGCGTGCCTCGACCGATCCCTTGCGCCAGCTCCAGCCGATGCACAGCGCGACCGCGATCAGGTCGAGGATGACCGCGATGCCCAGCAGATTGCCGAGCATCTGCAGATTGCCGGTGCGAAGCAACGCCAGCGGCACGCCAGCGACGGCGATCGCCAGCCCCAGCGCGAGGGTTCCCCGGCGCAAAGCGTGGGGAAGATGCCGGGCGTCGATCGCGGTCACCGCGCTGGCGGTCGCGACGCCGATGGCAAGGCAGGCAAGCAAGGTCGATGCCTGCGCCGACACCGTCCCCGCCATGGCGGGAAAGATCACCAGATGAATCTGCGACCATAAGGCGCCCCAGACGATCATCACGCCCGACCATGCCGCCTGCCACAGCAGATATTGGCGGCGCACCGCGACCGCGAGCGACAGGCTGTAGATGCCGCTGACGAGCAGCAGGGTGAGCGAGGCGCCGACGAGCGCCGCCATCCCCGCCGCCTGCAGGCTCGCATTTTCCTTGGGGATGAGGCGCGCGCGCAGCAGGCTGTGGTCGGCGAGGCGGTCGAAGCGCATGGTCACCGCGGTCAGCGGAGCGACGCGGGCCGGGGTCTCGAACAATATCTGGCCGCCGACGCGCCAGTGCGCGCCATAATCGCCGCGGCGCACCGTCTGCCAGCGCGTCTGGCCGTCGGCATAGGTGAACCCCACGGCGAGCCGGTCGAAGCGCGAGAAATGCACCATCAGTGCGGCGCCGTTGCGATCCTCGGAACGATTGCCGACATCGGCCCGCAACCACAGGCTGCCGTCGCGATACCCCGTCGGCTCGCCGCTGCACGAAAAGCGCAGCGCGGACAGCGCATCGTCGGGTGCGGCCAGCGGTCCGACCGCATGACAGAGCGGTGCATTGATGTGCAGCGGCGTCGCCGCGGCGGGTACAGCCCAGACCGCCGCAACGAGCCACAGCAGCACAAGCGCCCACGACGCCCGCCCCCGTCCGCGATGTTCCTGCGCCCCGATCATGCGATTCCCTTTAGCCCCCAATATCTTGGGAAAGCGTAACCGCCCAGCCCCGATCGCGCTGTGGCCGCAATCACCGGCGCGGTCGAGGCATTCGCCGGGTATTGATACATGTGCGGCTTCGGTATCCGATCGCCGCGCCCTGCAAAGGTCCGCGATTGCCCGGGCTGGCTATGGTCATGTCTAAATGGTCCCCAATCGGACGTTCGCTGGCATGCCGAAAAGCAGTGGAGATATCGACTTCTTCAATCGGCCAGGAGCGTTCGTCCGCTCACCGACCGCCAACGCGTCCAGGATCGACCGGACCAACGGGAAGCCCAGCCGATCGCTTGCTGCCATCGAGCACGGCGCGGACGTTCAATACATTTTGGTCGATCCAGCCCGGCGGCGAAATCTGGCGCGCAATAAAGCCGAGCGCGTCGGCCATGCGCGGCAAAAGCGAGGAACCGACATGCTCTGCGCCATGCACCAGCCGATATTCGTGCGCGAGCCGGGCATCGAACAAGACGCGGTGCAGAAACTCCGCGCCCTCATAAAGATAGAGCATATCCTGGTCGCCGACCTCCAGATAAATGCCGAGGCCGAGCAATCGGTCGGGCGCACGGCTTGCGATCGATGCCGGATTGTTTTGCATCCAATATTCGCCGTCGACGGGATTGCCGAATATCGGATGGAGAACCTCTTCGGGCCTCCAGAAACGCGTATGCGGTCCGACCCCCTTCCACTCCACGGCGGGCTCGACGGCAGGCTCCAATGCTGCCACCGCAGCGAAAAGCTCAGGGTGTTTGAAGGCGATGCGCAGGGAGCCCAGTCCGCCCATCGACCATCCGCCGATGAAGGTCAGCTTGCGCCCTTGGGAGACATGAGCGCTGCGGCGCAAGAAAGGCAGAACATCAAAGAGGATGAAGCTCTCCCATCGCTCCGCCCCATCCCGGAAATCCATATAGAGCGACCGACGCCCGCTCGGCGTGGCGATGATGAGCGGCGGCAAGCGGCCAGCCGCAATTTCATTGTCGAAGACGGTCTTGAAAAAGGCGAGATCCTTCTCGGTGCCGTTGCCGCCGTGAAGCAACAGCAGCAGCGGATAGGGCTCGGCGCGTCCGGCATCATAGCCGGGCGGCGCGTAGATGGCGACGCCCGGCTCGCCGGGGACATGCGACGATGCGAGCACATGATAAGCGATAGTACCTTCCGCTTCCGCTTCCGCTGCCACTGCCGTTGTCGCGGAGAGCGAGGTGGTCGCCCCGGCGACGGCGAGGCCGGCGAACTCCCTGCGGTTCAGCATCTCTATCTCCTATCGGCAGGCGACGGTTCCACCGGAAACGAAAAGCTCAGCGATCGTCCGGCGCGACGCAGCGAAAGCTGCTTGCCGACAGGGTCGACCCCCAGCCGCGATATTCGGCCTTCTGCGGATAGGCGCAGAGCGGGCGTTGCATATCGATCCTGCCGGGCTCATCGCTCGCGAACTTGGTCGCGATAACCTGCTCGGGCGCATCGCCGCCGTCGGTCCAGTCGATCAGCGCCGAGAAGAGATCATGCCTGGCACCATAAGAGGGCGGCTGCGCCGGAATACCGAGCGTGGCGTTGAAGCTGTCGGGGCCGGCTCCGCCACCGCAATGCATCACGCCGGGCGCCAGGAACAGGCGTGCGCTTTCTGCAAGCTTGGCTTCGCCGCCGACGGCGGCCGCCTGACGATCGTAAAATGCGATCGACTGGCCAGGCGCCACGAGCGTGTCGGCGAGGCCGTGGAATATAATCAGCTTGCCGCCGCGCGCGGCAAAATCGGCAAGGCTCCCGCGCGTCGCGTCGTTGACGATCGGGTCGAGCCGCGCATCGACCGCGGGCATGTCGCGGTCGAAATCAAAACCCTTCCAGTCCCAATCAGCGCCGGACACCCATTTGAACAGTGCCCCGAAAGGTGGCTGATCCTTGATCGGCTTTTGAAGAAAAGACCAGCCGAAGGTGTCGGGCATTTCGCTTCCGGGCAACCAGCCAAAATAGCTTGGCTTGCCCGCGCGGTCCGTCGGCCCTGAATAAAAGGCGCGCGCGGTTGCAACCTCGGCTTCGGTCAGGCAGGCGTCGCCCGCCGCGCCCTTGCATTGCAGAACCGCTGGGTCGAACTTGCAGCTGAGCGGATCAGAAACAAACCGGTCGCCCGCGAGGCCATGGCCCTGCCGCCAGCACGCCGCGACCGCCGCCCGGTTGAGCAACTTGAGCTTGGCATCGGATAGCAGGCTGTCCGGCGTGCGGTGCGCAGCGGCATAGTCCCAGAGCACTGCGGCGTGCCCCCATGTGCGGTTAATGACCGGCGCTCCGACCAGAACTCCGTCATAGTCTTCAGGATAGTAGAGCGATTCGATGAGCCCCTGCTGCCCGCCCGTTGAACATCCGGTGTAAAAGGAACGCGTTGCTTCGCGGCCGTAGAAAGCTTTGGTGATCGCCTTCCCGGTGATCGTCATCGCATGCGTCGAAAGTCGGCCCCAGTCCCTCCATTTGCGGGGGTGATCGATGAGGGCCTCACCTTCCAGCGGCGACGCCGGTGCGGTTCCGGCATCGGTCGTCGCCGTTGCAAATCCGCGGCGCAGGCCATCGACCATTCCCGAATAGCCGCCGGCAAGGACACCGGCAAAGCCGCCGTTGCCATTGCCATGAAAGACACCGGCCCATCGCTCGGTCGGCAGCCATATCTCGACGCCAATGTCGGAATCCGGGGCCGAGCGCACGCGCGCAACCACGCGGCAGAAGCTTCGATAGCCAGGCTTGTCGCCCGCTATGCCGAGCTCCGCGGCCTTTGCCGGAACAAGCGCCGCGCTTTCGATTGTCGTGTCGGCAAGGTGCAATCGGGCGAGGTTGGTGCAGCGCCGTGCGGCGTCGACGGACGACGGCGTTTCCGCCGCCGTGGCTGCCGCCGTAGAAACCAACAATCCGACCACCAGGGCCGTAAGGCAAGCGGCGCCATATTTCCGCGTCATATCTGTCTCCCGTCTTCTTGTCGGTGCCCAGTTCCGCCGCGCAACCTCGCCGCGCGCCAAGCGCTTTTTCGTCTAATCGCTGGCCTGCCGAGAACCGCTCGATGCTGGCGACGACCGTTTGATCATTCGCGCAAGCCAGGCGAAGAGCAGCGCGGCGACGAGATACATTGGCGCCAGCGCATAAAAGGCCATGCGGAGCGCATGTTCACCATATTGCGGGCGGAAAAAATCGCTCGCCATGCCAACGAAAGTTGGTCCGAGGCCGAGGCCGATCAGGTTCATGACCAGCAGCAACAGCGCCCCCGATATCACGCGCGCGCCCGGATCGACCTCGCTCTGCACGAACGTCACCGTGGCAGGGAGGAAAAAGGAATTGAGGAAGAGCGGCACGAACAAGAGGGGGAGCGCGACCTGCCAGCTGTCGGCAGCAGCGAAGCCGAGAAAGAAGGGCAAGGCGAGAACGAGCGACCAGGCCGGGATGCTCGCATAGGCCGCCTTGTTGGTCACGCCGAACCGGTCGATCAGCCGCCCTGAAACGAAAATGCCCGCCCCCATTCCGAGGCCGACCGCCAGCGCGTACCATATTGCCACTTCCTCGAGCGTCATGCCCTTTTCGCGCATGAGAAAAAGCGTGGCGAAATTGCTGAGGCCATAGGTGATGAAATTGGCGGCACCGCTGGCTAGCGCCGCGATAGTCAATATCCTGTTGCCGAAAAAGGCGCGGATCGCCTGCCCGAAGCTGTGCGCCGGTTCCGCCGCGGCCGCAGGAAGCGGGTCGAAGCGGCCGCGCGCGGGTTCGGGCACGATGATATAGACGAGGACTGCGGTAACGACGCCTATCGCGCCGACGATGAGGAAAGGCGCGCGCCAGTCATAGGCGGCCGCGAGCGACGCGCCGAACGCGACCCCGAGCGCCGAACCGATCGGCGGGCCGAGGTTGAAGATGCCCATCGCGGTGCCGCGCTGCTCGCGCGGAAACGTGTCCGATATGATCGCGTAGGACGGCGGAACGCCGCCGGCTTCGCCGACACCAACCGCCATACGTGCCGCCACAAGTTGCCCATAGTTCGCCGCCATGCCGCATGCCGCGGTCGCGGCGCTCCACAGGCCGCAAGCGATCGAAAGCACCTTTACGCGATTGGTGCGGTCGGCGAGCCAACCAACAGGAATCGCGATAAAACAATAGAAGAGCGCAAAATAGAAACCGGTGATCCGGCCGAGTTCGCTGTCGGTGATGTGCAAGCCGTCCTGAATCGGCTTGGCGAGGATCGAGACAAGCTGGCGATCGAGGAAGTTCAGCACATAGACGAAGCACAGCATGCCGAGCACAAGGCCGCGATGCCCGGTCGGCTTCGATCGGTCCAGGTCGGACCTCTCCGCAAATGTCCTATTGTCCATATCGCGTCCTCTCCCAGACCATTTGCGTTATCACATCCTGTCTCCCGCCCCGTTCCAGCGCTGTGCCCGATCGATGTACCAAGGCAAGACCTCAGGCGTCGCGGTCGCGTCGGCGCTGATGATCTTGGTGACGGGCCATCCGGCGAACAGCCGCTTGATCGGGAGTTCCTGCTTCTTTCCAGAAAGCGTGTGCGGGATGCCGGGTGCCTCGATCAGATGATCGGGAACGAAGCGCGGCGAGAGACTCGAGCGTATGGCCGATGCAATCGCCTGCTCCATCGCAGGGTCGACGGCTCGCCCCTCCGCCGGCACGACGAACATGATGAGCGTGCTGTCGCCGTCTTCACGCTCGACGTCGATGATCATCGTGTCGACGATTTCAGGCAGGCGCTCGACCGCAGCGTAGATTTCGGCGGTTCCCATGCGCAGGCCGTGGCGGTTGATCGTTGCGTCGCTACGGCCGGAAATGGTGCAACTGCCGTCGGTCCCGATCGTGAGCCAGTCGCCGTGACGCCATATGCCGGGCCATTCGGCGAAATAGGAGTCGCGATAGCGGCTGCCGTCTTCGTCGCCCCAGAAATAGAGCGGCATGCTGGGGAAAGGACGGGTGCAGACAAGTTCGCCGACCTCGCCGATCACAGCCTGTCCCCGCTCGTCCCACGCCTCGATGGCGGCGCCGAGGTGGCGACACTGCAGCCGCCCCGGCGTATCGGGCAATTCGGGATTTCCGGCCATGAAGGCGGCGGCGATCTCGGTGCCGCCGCTGACATTGCACCACCAGATATCGGGCCGTCCGATGGCGGCGAACTGCGCCGAACCCCAGCGCTGGACGTCGGGCGGTAGCGGCGAGCCGGTGCTACCGAGAGCGCGCACCCGGTGCAACCCGTCGAGTCCGGCGACGTCGAGCCCGGCCTTGCGGCAACTCGCGAAGAAGGCAGCGCCGGCGCCAAACCAGGTCACTCCGCCCTCTGCCGCAAAGCGCCAGAGCCGGGTCCAGTCGGGCTCGGCCTTGGTACCGCTCGGCGATCCGTCGAACAGGCAAATCGTCGTTCCGCTGAGCAGTCCGCCCACCTGAATGTTCCACATCACCCAGCCCGTGGCGCTGAACCAGTGGAAGCGGTCGCCGAAATTATTGGACTCATAGCTCGGTCCGAGATCGAAATGGAGTCGCCCCGCGGCGGTTGCCAGCAGCACCCCGCCGTGCCCGTGCACGATCGCCTTCGGAAGTCCCGTTGTGCCGCTCGAATAGAGGATCCACAGCGGATGGTCGAAGGGTAGCCATTCGGGCTCAAAGCCGGCGACCTCGGCATCGTCGCGCGCGATGGCCGCTTCGAACGCCACCGCCCCCGACACCGCCCCAGCGCCGAACCCGCTTTCGATGACGAACAATGCCTCGATACAGGGAAGTGCGGCGCAAATTTCGGCGACGCAGGCGCTACGATCCATGGCTTTGCCAGCGTAGAAGACGCCATCGACAGCGATGAGCGCCTTGGGCTCGGTTTGCCGCAGCCGATCAAGCACCGCATTGGTCCCCATGTCGGGCGAGCAAAGGCTCCATATCGCCCCCAGGCTGGCGCACGCGAGCAGGCCCACCACCGCCTCGGCTATATTGGGAAGGTAGGCCGCAACGCGATCGCCCCGCCCCACCCCGCGCCGGCGCAGTTCCAGGGCCAGTGAGGCGCTCTGCCGCTTGAGCTCGGCCCAACCGAGGGTTCGTTGCTCCCCCCGTTCGTTCACCGCCACGATGGCGGGCTGCCCGGCAGAATCCGCAGCCGCGGCGTGGCGGAAAACATGGCGCGCATAGCTGACCTCGGCGCCCTCGCACCAGCGCGCACCCGGCATCGTGTCTGCGCCGAGCATCGCGGAGAAGGGCGTCCGCGATTCGATCCGGTCATAGTCCCAGATACTGCGCCAGAAGCCTTCGAGATCGGTCACCGACCAGCGGTGCAAATCGTCATAATGCGCGAACTCGAGGTCGCGCGTGGCCTTGAGCACTTCGAGATACAGGCGGATCTGCGGGACGGGAGCCGCGATGGCCGCGCTGTTGCTGGCAATTGGCATCGAATGGCGAACCTTATTCATGTCGGAAGGAAGCCGAGTTTCGCGCGCGCTCACGAACATCGACCAAAAGGAACGGCAGCGCGACCTCACGGACGCGCTGCCATCCGCATCAGAAGGATGTGCGCAGGCTCATCGCGGCATAGCGCCCGATCGCATTATAGGCGCCGCCGATGCCGTCGGTGCCCGGGAAGAATGGCGGCGTCTTGTCGAACAGATCGTTGATCTGCAGCGCGACCTCGGTTCCCTTGGCGAATGGCAGGTCGGGAAGCTTCAGCGAGAGTCGCAGATCGACCGTCGTATAGCCTTTGGCCTTGTAGAGGCTCGACCCGGTTGGCGTCGCATAGGCGGCCGTCACGCCGCTGCGATGGTTGACGAAATTGGCAAGCGTCACCGGCCCCGCAGCGATACCCAATGTCGTGCGCAGCGTGGTTCGCGGTATCCCGGCCTCGAGCGAGTTGCTGACCGCCGACGTCGGCGAGAGCTGGTTGCGATACTTCAGGATATAATTGCCCGCGATGCCGCCGAAAAGGGTGCCGAAACCCGCCGTGTGCCGATAGCGCACGTCGAAATCGATCCCGTTTGTCTTGCGGATACCGAAATTGCCCTGCCGCAGGTCGAGGATGTTGCCGATCGCCGGGACGGCCGCGAAGGTGTAGAAAAAGGGCACCGTATCGCTGATCGCGTCGGTCAGTTGTCCCGCAGTCGGATTGCGGATGACGCGCGATGCGAAGGTCGGGTCGCTGAACAGGATGGCGCCTAGCCCCGAAGGGGTTCCGATGACATCATCATATTTGATATCATAAAAGGTCGCGCTCGCGCTGAAATCGGGCGCGAACCGCGGCCGAAGATCGACGCCGAAGGAGAAGGTCCGCGCCTTTTCGGGCTTGAGCGCCTGATTGCCGCCGTAGAGGAGAATTGTATTTACTTGCGTCGCCCCGCGCGACGGGTCGCGCGCACCGAACGCATCGACCAGCGCCGCCGCGGCATAGTAGGACCCCACGGTGGACCCTAGATCGCGCAGCCCCGGTGCGCGGAACGAGCGGCCATAGCTGCCCCGGAAATTCAGCCCTTCGACCGGTTCCCAGGTCAGGCCGACCTTGGGATTGGTCGTCGAACCGAAATCGCTGTAGTGATCGTAGCGCCCCGAAAACGACAGCGTGAGACTGCGCAGCATCGGCGATGCGTTGCCCTCGCCAACGATCGGCACAAACAGCTCGCCGTAGAGCGACTGGACGCTGCGCTTCAGGTCTTCGGGGAAGCCAACGCCGCCACTCGATCCGCGCTGATCATAGGTCTCGCGCCGATATTCGGCGCCGAGCGCAACCTTGATCGCACCGCCAGGCAAATCCGCCAGCGGCCCGTCGACTTTCACCGCGCCGATCCGGGTGCGCTGATGATTGGTGAAGTCGGTCGGATTGTCGAGGATGGCCGCAACGACAGCGGGGCTCGTTCCGGTACCGAACGGGTCGAGCGCAGTCGCGGCCGTCGTTCCGGCGGCCGCCGCCGCCAGCGCTGTGGTGTTGATGCCTGGCTGGAACGTGTCATTCCGCGACCAATTGAAGGTGCCATAGACGCTGGCTTTGAAATCGCCGGGCAGCTTGACGTCGAGGCCGGCCGTCGCATTCCCCGTCCGGACTCGGTAGCTTTGGTCGAAATGATCGTCGCCAACCAGCTTGTCGGGCCTGAAATCGACATATTCATAGGTCGTTCCCGTTCCCGGCGGGGGGCGGAAAAACGGGTTGGCCGCCGTCAGCAGAACGAACGTCTGGCCAGGCAGCGCCGCTTGGACAATATCCTTGCGGTCCGAATAGAGAAGATCGGCCCACACGGTGACCGCGGAGGAGAGCTCCTGCCGCGCCGACACGAAAAGGCTGTGCGTGCGGTTCTGCGGTACCAGGTCGACGGGTCCGCGCGGATCGCAAGTGTTGATCCCCGGCGTCAGGCTCGGCGCAGCATAGATGGTGCCGGTGAACAGATTGACGTTCGCGTCCGGGCAGACGGTCGAGCGCGTATCGATGCCGCCCGCAGCACGAAAATCGAGCGAGCGATACCGGCGGTCGGCCCCGGTGATGTTGCTGTTTTCGGAATATTGATACGCGGCGACGAAGGAACCGCTGTCCCAGGCATGCCCGAAAATCGCGCCGGCGTTGAAGGCATGATAATCGTCCGCAAAGCCATAGCGAACATTGGCCTCGAAGCCCGACACGCGCTTGCGGGTGATGAAATTGACAACCCCCGCGACCGCATCCGACCCGTAAATCGCCGATGCGCCGTCGGCGACGATCTCGACGCGTTCGATCGCGAGTTCGGGCAGGAACGGATAGTCCGGATTTGTCTGCTGGGTGCTGCCGGAGATCAGGCGATGGCCGTTCATCAGCGGCAAGGTTGCCGCCGGCGGCAAGCCGCGCAGGCCGGGCGCAAAGGAACCGAGGCCGCCGTTGCTTGTGCGCGGTGCGGTGTTGAAGCTGTTGAGCTGTGGCACGGTCGCGAGCAATTCGGGGGTGCTCGCGGCCCCGATCAACTTGGCATCATCGCGCGACACGCTGATAAGGCCGGAGCCGGTGGGCGGGATGCCGCGGATGCTGGAGCCCGTGACGATAATCTCGGAGTCACTCCCCGCCACACTATCCTCGACCGCATCGTTCGCGCCGGCGCCTTGCGCCTGCGCGGCGGTGGCCGCACCCAGCATGACCGCGAAGATGGCCGAACCGCACAACATGCGCGCGCGGCTCCCCGTAAGAATGAATCTGGTCGACATGGTGATCCTCTTCCCTGCTGCTCTTGTCTTGGTCACGGACATTGCCGCGGCCGGACGTTGCCGGCTTGCTATGCTGCTTATGGTTTGCCAGAGCCGTTGGTAAGAGCATTGCCGGACATCACTATGTCTCTAGAGGACAAGATCGCACGAAAGGGCTGCTATGACCGTCGACGAGGATCAGAGCACGCTGACCAGCCGCAATCCGCGCGCCGGCTTCCCCTCGCTTAATCAACGCATCTTCGCCCCTTTCAAGATCGCGACCGTCATCGATACGGTGGCGGGGCGTGGAATCCATGCGGCGACCGTACTTGAACGGACGGGATTGACGCTGGCCGAGGTGCGCGATCCGCATACGCTGACCTCGATCGGCCAGTATCTGACCGCCTGCGAAAATATCGTGGTGGCCGGTGCGCGGTTCGCGGACGCCTTCGCGATCGGGTCGCGGCTGCATCTGTCAGCCTATGGCATGTACGGTTATGCGCTGATGTGCTCGCCGACGATGCGCGACTTCTTCGACTTCGCGGTACGCTACCAGCCGCTCGCCACCCCCACGGTACGGCTTGGCTGGCGGACGGAAGGAGAGGTCGCCGTTTGGCAATTTCAGGAAATCTATCGCGACGTGATGAGCAATGACGTGCGCACTTTCCTCATCCGCCAACAGATGAAGATGACCTACACCCATATTCGCGACGCGGCGGGATCGGACAATGTTCCGGTCCGCGCGCGGTTCGCGCTGCCCGAAGAGGCGCGCTCGGCGGAGGACGAACGCGAACTGTCCTGCCCCTGCTTCTACGCCGCGGATGCCAATGAACTGCATTATCCGATCGGCATCCTCGAACAGACGCCGGAACTGGGCAACCGGTTGACGCGCACGATGCTCGAAGAGACATGCGACCGGCTGATCGGCCAATCGCGAATATCATCGGGACTGTCGGGGGAAGTTTATCAACTCCTGCTCCTCGCCCCGAACCACTTCCCCTCGATGACGGCGATCGCCGAACAAATCGGGCTGCAGGAACGCACGCTGCGCCGTCGTTTGGCCGCCGAAGACACGAGCTATGGCGAGATCGTCGACGATGTCCGCCGGAAACTCGCCATCGAATATCTGCAGACAACACGCATGAGCGTCGATGATGTCGCCTGGAAGGTCGGTTTCAGCGACAGCGCCAACCTGCGCCGCGCCGTCCGCAGGTGGACCGGCAAAACGATCAACGAAGTCCGCTCGGAAAAATAGCCGAGATCGCAGTGAGGCGGCCTGGGGGAAACAGGCGTTGCCGCCTGGGGCGGATCGCGGTCTGTCCGTTTTCGGGTGGGAATCGCAGCCGCGACATAGCGCGCGCGCCGCCGTCGATTTGGTCGCTCTGGACGTCGCGGCGGAATGGCCTTTTGCAATCGATAACGATGCAGGGCTGACGAGATAGTCCGGACCGCGCCAGACGGCGCAGCCCGGTGAAAAGCATTCAACCCAATGTTGTTTTGAAGCTCGGCGGCAATACGCGGGTTATCGGGTCGGAGTTCCCGACGGAAAATGGAAATTGGTGAGGCAGTCCGCTCAAATGATTTCGGCTAGAATCCACTCATTTTGGAACGGAAAAATGCGTAACCAGCGCCGCCGACGAAGGCTGACACCCGTCGACGAACGGCATAATGGATGGCTTTCCCGGTCATAGAACCGGCTGGTGCGCTCTAGCCGGATGCCTCTAACCAGACACGCTGCTCTGCCAAAATGGCTGGCCGAAAGTCCATATTGGCGGAGCCCGAAGCGCGCTGCATCGTCTGTTTTATGGACCATCACCCACATCCGTCAGCCCTGTCCCGTCCCGGAGGGCCGAGCGAATGCCGCCGCGCGGTGCCATGACCAGACCCAGCGAGATTGTCCTGATATTGGGAGACCAATTGACCCCCGCCATCTCGTCGCTCCGCGATGCGTCGCCGGCCGACACGATTCTGCTGATGGCCGAAGTCGCCGAAGAAGCGGGATACGTTCCCCACCACCGCAAGAAGCTTGCCCTTCTCTTTTCCGCGATGCGCCATTTTGCCGAGGAGATGTGCGCACAGGGATGGCGCGTCGACTATGTCCGCCTCGACGATCCGGACAATAGCGGATCGCTCGGCGGCGAGGTTGCGCGCGCACGCAATCGCCATGGCGACCTTCCCTTGCGCGTGACCGAAGCGGGCGAGTGGCGCCTCGCCGAGGCGATGCGTGCCTGGACGAACTGCACCATCTTCGCCGACGACCGATTTTTCTCTGCACCCAATCAATTCGCGGCGTGGGCCGAGGGTCGGAAGACTCTGCGGATGGAATATTTCTACCGCATGATGCGCCGCGAGACGGGGCTGCTGATGGATGGCGAAGTCCCGCTCGGCGGCCGCTGGAATTTCGATGCCGACAACCGCAAACCCGCCGAGCGCGATCTTCTGATGACCCGCCCGCACGCTTTCCCACCCGACGTCATCACACGCGATGTCATGGCGATGGTCGAAACCCGATTCCCCGATAATTTCGGTGCGCTGTCGCCATTCGGATTTGCCGTCACCCGTGCCGATGCGGAAGCGGCATTCGACGATTTCGTCGCGCATCGGCTCGCGCGCTTTGGCGACAATCAGGACGCCATGCTCGCCGGCGAGCCTTTTCTCTACCATGCGGTGATCGCGCAGTATCTCAATTGCGGGCTACTCGATCCGCGCCGGGTTTGCGCCAGCGTCGACGAGGCTTGCCGCGCGGGACGCGTACCCATCAACGCCGCCGAAGGCTTCATTCGCCAGATCCTCGGATGGCGCGAATATGTGCGCGGCATATATTGGCATTTCATGCCCGGCTATGCCGATGAGAACCGGCTCGGCGCCACGCGGCCGCTCCCCGCATTCTACTGGACCGCCGATACCAATATGGCGTGCGTTGCCGCCTGCGTGCGCCAGACGCGTGATGAGGCCTATGCGCACCACATCCAGCGGCTCATGGTCACCGGCAATTTCGCGCTGCTGGCGGGAGTCGATCCGGCCGAGCTCCACCGCTGGTATCTCGCCGTTTATGCCGATGCCTATGAATGGGTCGAGCTGCCCAATACGCTGGGCATGAGCCAGTTCGCCGACGGCGGGCTACTTGCATCCAAGCCTTATGCGGCGAGCGGCGCTTATATCAACCGCATGTCGGACTATTGCCGCGGCTGCCGCTACGATGTCAAAAAGCGGACCGGTGCGGGAGCTTGCCCCTTCAATTTTCTCTATTGGGATTTCATCGCGCGGCACGCGGTGCGGCTTGGCGCCAATACCCGCATGCAACCGGTTCTGCGCGGCTGGAACCGTTTTGCCGAGAAGGAACAGAGGCAGATCCGCAGCGAAGCAAGTCGATTTCTGGCGGCGATGGACGAAGATCGTGCTCAGTAGGCGATTGGCTGCCCATCCCACGCAAAGAAGCCGCCGCTATCCTCGGCTGTCAGGCGCTCGATCACCTGCAGCGGATGATCGGCGCTTTGTTCGGCGCGTTGCAATTGCCCCGCCGCCAAACCGCGCTGAAACGGCATCGAAAGCCGCGTATCGACGGTGCCGGGGTGCAGGCTCACGACGATGCTCTCGCGGTTCATACGGCTTGCCTCGATCGCAAAGCCGCGCACGAAAGCATTGAGCGCCGCTTTCGACGCGCGGTAGCCGTACCAGCCGCCGAGCCGGTTGTCGCCGATCGAACCGACGCGTGCCGAAAGAAAGGCCATGACCGCGCGGCCATCGCGCGCGAGATGCGGCAGGAAATGCTTCCCCGCAATCGCCGGGCCGATACTGTTCACGTGGAAAAGTTCAGCAAGCGATGCTGGGTCGAGCTGCCGCATCGATTTTTCGGGCCTTACGGCATTGGCGCGGTGCAGCAGGCCGGTCGCGACCAGGATGAGGTCGAGCGGCCCTTCGGCGGCGATTGTCGTTGCAGCCTCTTCAAGGCTCGCTTCATCGGCGAAGTCGAAGGTGAAGGACGTCACCGCCGGGCTTCTCGCCAAGGTCGCGCGCCGCGAGCCGGCATAGATTGTCTCGACACCCCGACGCTCAAGCGCCGCGACAAGCGCCGAACCGATACCACCGCTCGCGCCGAGCACGCAGGCCCGGCGCGGCGTCCCTCTCCCGCGTCTTTCGTTCATCGCGCGGCGGTTTGCACGATGGCGGCGCTCAGGCGATACCGCCTTTGGTGCAGTCTGCCCTTGTCATCATCAGAAACCGGCCTCGACGGCAACGCGAATCGCGTCGGCCGTGGTCGCTACGCCGAGCGCCTTCAGCAGCGCGGCGCGGTGCATCTTCACTGTCCGCTCCGAAAGGCCGAGGCTGTAGCCGATCTGCTTGTTGAGATTGCCTTCGGCCATCAGCAGCAGCACCTCGCGCTGCCGCGGTGAAAGCGCGTCGATGCGCGCGCGCGCCTCCGCCTGGCGCTCGCCGCGCTGAAGCACACCATCGTCAACTTCCATCTGCGACCCCAGAAAATATTCGAGGCTGCCATCGCTTCCGAAGATCGGCGCGACGAGAACGGCGTTGCGGAAAGGCGTGCCGTCCTTCTTGTAATTGAGGATTTCAACGAGCACGGGACGCCGTTCGCGGATGGCGCTGCGCAACTGTTGGCTGAGCTCGGCTTCGGTTCCCGGACCGGTCAGAAACCGGCAATTCTGGCCGATGATCTCGGCGGCCGAATAGCCGGTCAGCGCGACAAAGGCATCGTTGCATTCGACGATCGGATTGTCGGGGCGCCGAGGATCGCTGATGACCGCCGCGATCGGGCTGGTTGCGATCATCGCTTTGAGGGACATGCAATTCGGACTTTCATCTTCGGGGAGCGACCTGCCCCAATGGACATGTTGCGACAAAGCAGCGCCGCAATGCAAGTCATAGTCGGCGGCCGTCTTCCCTCACCTCCCCTCCGGGCCGCCACCCGAGGTACCGCATCATGAACTTCGTCGCCCGCCCTCCCTTTCTCGATACGCCGGACGTGCCTCCGGTTTCGGATGATGGCAAACTTCCGGTTCCCGCCGACGTCGCGCGCGCGATCGAAACGCTGATCCGCTGGGTCGGCGACGATCCGGCGCGCGAGGGACTGCTCGACACGCCCAAGCGGGTCGCGCGCGCGTGGAAGGAATATTGCAGCGGCTATGGCGAGGACCCGGCGGTC
>NZ_LNSK01000019.1:0-21949 GCF_001468495.1 Sphingopyxis sp. A083
CCTATGCCCCCTTCCCGCCGCGCGGCGAAGGCTTTGGCGGCGGCAGCAGCGGCGGCGGCGTGACCGTTATCGGCGGCGGCTTCGGCGGCGGCTTCGGCGGCGGCTTCTTCGGCGGTTTCTTCGGCGGCAGCTCGGGTGGCAGCAGCGGCAGCGTGGTCGTCACCTCGACCACCACCGGCGGCCTCAGCTCGACTACCAGCAGCACCTCGGGCGGCGTTTCGACCTCGACGGGCGGGGTGAGCACCTCGACCTCGACCGGCGGCGTTTCAACCTCCACGGGCGGCATCAGCTCGACCACCTCGACGGGCGGCGTCAGCACCTCCACCGGCGGCGTTTCGACCTCGACCGGTGGCGTCAGCACCTCGACGGGCGGCGTATCGACCTCCACAGGCGGCGTGAGCACCTCGACCGGCGGCGTTTCGACCTCGTCGGGCAATGTCAGCTCCTCTTCGTCGAGCAGCAGCTCGTCGTCGAGTTCCTCGTCCTCCTCTTCTTCCTCGTCGTCGTCGGGCGGTGGCAGCTCGCACGGCAGCTCTGGTTGGGGCAGTTCGTCGAAAGGCGGCTCCTCGCATGGCAGCTCTGGCTGGGGCAGCTCGTCGAAAGGCGGCAGCTCGTCGCACGGCGGGTCGTCGTCGCACGGCGGAAGCTCGGGCAGCTCGGGCGGTTCGGGCAGCAGCAGCTCCTCAAGCTCGTCGTCGAGCAGCAGTTCCTCTTCATCGAGCAGCAGTTCGTCGAGCGGCGCGACCTCGTCGGGCGCGACCGGTGGCAGCAGCAGTTTCGGCGGATCGAGCAGCAGCTCGTCGTCGTCATCTTCGTCGAGCAGCAGCTCGTCGAGCTCATCCTCCTCGTCCAGTTCCGGCGGCAGCACGAGCAGCGGATCGTCCGGTGATCCAACCCCTGTTCCTGCGCCTCCGATGATGCTATTGTTCGGTGCAGCAGCAGCCGCGCTCGTCGCGCGCCGCCGCGCCGCGAATCGCAACGGCGACGAAGCTGACGCGGCCTAACGGATCCACTGGAGGTCATGGGGGGGGAGACCCAGACCACCTTCTGGGGGCCACTCTTAGGGGTGGCCCCCTTTTTTGCGTCCCGATGATATCCGCGCAGGGTTGCGCCGCGAAGGCAGCAACGCCATAGCGCGGCGATGCACGATATCCGCCTGATCCGGGAAAACCCGCAAGCTTTCGACGCCGGCCTCGCGCGCCGCGGCTTCGAACCCATGTCCGCGACGATCCTCGCCGCCGACGCCGAATTGCGTGCGCTCCAGACCGCGATCCAGGCATCGCTGGCGCGCCGCAACGAAGCATCGAAGCTGATCGGCCAGGCGATGGCACAGGGTGACAGGGATCGTGCCGAATCGCTCAAGAGCGAGGTCGCCGCGCTAAAGGAAAAGCTCCCGGCAGAGGAACAGGCCGAACGCGACCGGCTCGCCGCACTGCAGGACATATTGGCGGCGCTGCCCAACCTGCCGGCCGACGACGTGCCTGATGGCCTCGACGAAGAGGGTAATGTCGAAATCGCGCGCTGGGGAACGCCGCGCAGCTTCGATTTCCAGCCGCTCGAACATGCCGATTTCGGTCCCGCGCTGGGGCTGGATTTCGAAACCGCGGCCAAGATGTCGGGCGCGCGCTTCGCGTTTCTGAAAGGGCAGATGGCGCGACTCGAACGCGCGCTCGGCCAGTTCATGCTCGACATGCAAACGGGCGAGCCGGGCTATCTCGAATGCGCAACCCCGCTGATGGTGCGCGACGAGGCGGCGTTCGGCACCACGCAGCTGCCCAAATTCCGTGAAGACCTGTTCCAGACCACCGACGGTCGCTGGCTGATCTCGACCTCAGAGATGAGCCTGACCAATGCGGTGCGCGAAGAGATCTTGCCCGAGGCCGAGCTGCCCATCCGCATGACCGCGCTCACGCCCTGCTTCCGGTCGGAGGCTGGATCGGCGGGACGCGACACGCGCGGATATATCCGCCAGCACCAGTTCTGGAAGGTCGAGCTTGTCTCGATCGTCCGGCCCGAGGATGCGGACGCCGAACTCGAACGCAAGACCCGCTGCGCCGAAGCGGTGCTCGAAGCGCTCGGCCTGCCCTATCGCAAGATGCTGCTATGTGCGGGCGACATGGGCTTTGCGGCGCGCAAGACCTATGACCTCGAAGTCTGGCTGCCGGGCCAGGGCGCCTATCGCGAGATTTCGAGCTGCTCGAACTGCGGCGATTTCCAGGCGCGCCGGATGAACGCCCGCTTCCGCCGCGACGGCGCCAAGGCGAATGAATTCGTTCATACGCTCAATGGGTCGGGGCTTGCGGTCGGGCGCACGCTTGTCGCCATCCTGGAAAATTATCAGCAAGCCGACGGCAGCGTCGATGTTCCGCCCGCGCTCTTGCCCTATATGGGCGGGATAACGCGGCTGGTGCCCTGATCCGTCATTGCGGGCGCAGCGAAGCAATCTCCAGCCTTCGACCAAGCGCAGATATTCCCCTGGAGATTGCTTCGTCGCTGCGCTCCTCGCAATGACACAAAGCCTGGAAAAGACATGCGCATCCTTCTGACCAACGACGACGGTTATCACGCCCCCGGCATGGCGGTGCTCGAAGCGATCGCGCGCCAGCTTTCCGACGACATCTGGATTTGCGCCCCGGCAGAGGAGCAGTCGGGCGCTGGCCACTCGCTCACCCTCTCGCGTCCGGTGCGCGTGCGCGAGCATGGCGAACGGCGCTGGTCGTGCACCGGCACCCCGACCGATTCGGTGATGATCGCGATGGGCAAGCTGATGCCCGAAAAGCCCGACCTGATCCTCTCGGGCGTCAATCGCGGCGCGAACCTTGGCGACGACATCACCTATTCGGGGACCGTTTCGGCGGCGATCGAGGGGGCGCTGGCAGGCATCCCCGCCATCGCGCTGAGCCAGGTCTATGCGCGCGAAGGCATGGGTGACGCCGTGCCGTTCGAAGCGGCCGAGGCATGGGGTGCCAAGGTGCTGCGCCCGCTCGTCGCCATGGCGATGACGCCGAGAACGCTGATCAACGTCAATTTCCCTGCCATCCCCGCCGAAGCGGTGAAGGGCATACGCGTCGTGCGGCAGGGCTTCCACGATTACAGCCGCGGCTCGATCGTCGAGGGCACCGACCCGCGCGGCTATCGCTATTACTGGTTCGGGCTGCACGGGATCGAACATTCGCCCGGCCACGACACCGACCTCGAGGCGATCGACGATGGCTATATCGCCGTGACCCCGCTGCAGCTCGACCTCACCCACGATGCCTCGCTCGCCGCGCTGCGCGGGGCCTATGCCGCCGGGCTGGCTTCGGATTAACCATAGTAGCTTTCCCCGCGCGGCTCTGCCAAAGGGACGCAGTGGGGAAAATTCATCATTATATCGGCGCGTTGACCGGCGCCCTCTTCCTGTCGGCCTGTATTCCGGCCACCACCGCTCCGGCTCCGCGCGCCCCTTCGGTTGCGCATAAGGCGCCGGCCTCCGATTTCGAGCGCGGTTCGCTTGGGGAGGTTGTCGGCGGCGACGCGCGACCGACCTGGACGCTTCAGCCCGTCGCAGCCAACGCCCGCGATATTGCCGCCTCGACCTATATCGTGCGCCCCGGCGACACGCTGCGCGCGATCGGTGCGATGACCGGTGCGGGGTCCGAGGCCATCGCGATGGAGAACGACCTTGCGCCGCCCTATACGCTGCGCCCTGGGCAACAACTGCGGATTCCGGCGGGTCGCTACCACCGCGTCGCCGCGGGCGAGACCGGCATCGGCATCGCCCATGCCTATGGCGTCGATTGGGGCGAGGTGGTGACGATCAACGCGCTTGCCGATCCCTATATCCTGCGCGTCGGGCAGCGCTTGCGCCTGCCTGCTTCGGCCCGGCCGCTGACCCCTGAGCAGGTCGATGTCGCCGCGCGCGCCGCCGCCTTCCGTCTCGACATCGACGATATCATGACCGGCAGCCAGCCCGCGCTCGCCGCTAAAACGCGTCCCGCCGCCGCCAGCGCCGCACCGCGAGCGCCCGTCACCACCGCCATCGCGCCGCCCGCCGCCTTTTCGGGTCGTTTCCAATGGCCGCTGCGGGGCAAGCTGATCGCACGTTTCGGCCCGCTTGCGCCCGGCAAGGTCAATGACGGGATCAACATCGCCGCCGCGCGCGGGACGCCGATCCATGCCGCGGCGGCCGGGGTGGTCGCCTATGCCGGCGATCAGATCGCGGTCTATGGCGGCCTGATCCTGATCGACCATGGCGGCGGCTGGATGAGCGCCTATGGCCATGCGGCCAAGATCAACGTCCAGCGCGGACAGGCGGTCAAGGCGGGCGAGGTGATCGGCCTCGCCGGCGCCACCGGGCAGGTGCAATCGCCGCAACTCCATTTCCAGCTCCGCAAGAATCGGATACCCGTCGATCCGATGAAGCAGTTGCCGCCGCGATGAGCCGTCGTCCGTCCGACCGACTTAAGCTCCAGCACCGGTTTCAACCGCTGCGCCGCGCGAGCAAATGGCCCGTCTGGGCGGATGTCACCGCGCGGCTTGGCCTCGCCTTCTTGCTGATCGCCTTCGTCGTCCTCGTTCACTGGATCGATCGCGCCGGACTGAAGGACAGCCACGACGGCCACATCAGCTTCCTCGACGTCGTCTATTTCACGATGATTTCTGTCACGACCACCGGGTTCGGCGATATTGCGCCGGTATCGGACCGCTCGCGCCTGATCGAGGCGCTGATCGTGACCCCGATCCGCATCGCCGTGCTCTTCATCTTTGTCGGCACGGCCTATAGTTTCGTCATCAAACGCACATGGGAAAAATGGCGCATGGCTCGCATCCAGGCAAAACTCACCGATCACATCGTCGTTCTGGGCTTCGGCGTCAGCGGCGGCGAGGCGGTTCACGAACTGATCGCGCGCGGCACCGATCCCGCTTGCATTGTCGTCATCGATCCGTCGCGCCAGCGCATCAATGCCGCCGAAGCGATGGGCTGCAACGTGCTGGAAGGCGATGCATCGAGCGACGAAACCTTGCTCGATGTGCGGATCGCGCAGGCCCGCTCGGTGCTGGTATCGGCGGGACGCGACGACACGTCGATCCTGATCGTCCTGACCGTCCGGCATCTTGCGCCGCAGGTACCGATCAGCGTCGTCATCCGGACTCAGGACAATGAATTGCTCGCGCGGCAAGCGGGTGCGAACGACGTCATCAACCCGGTCAGCTTCACCGGGCTACTGCTCGCCGGATCGGCGCAAGGCGCGCATATCGCCGATTATATGGCCGACCTTGCCTCGGTATCGGGCAAGGTGCAGCTCAACGAACGCCCGGTGCGGCCCGAGGAAATCGGCAAGAGCATCGACGAACTCGCCAGCGGCGGCCGCGGCCTGCGCATCTATCGCGGCGGTCAGCCGATCGGCTTCTGGGAAGCGGGTGCAAAATCCCTGCAGAGCGGCGACATATTGGTCGAAGTCATCCCGTGCGAGGCGTGCGAAGCCGATTAGGCTTTACGCCCAAGCAGCGGGCGCGTGACACGGGCGCAAAAATCGCCTATGCGCGCGGCCGATCATGACAATCAAGACCCTCCCCGCCCAGCCGAAAGTCGGCATGGTTTCGCTCGGCTGTCCGAAGGCACTCGTCGACAGCGAACGGATTCTGACCAAATTGCGCGCCGACGGCTATGGCCTGTCGCCCGACTATGCCGGCGCCGACGTGGTGCTCGTCAACACCTGCGGCTTCCTCGACAGCGCGAAGGAGGAAAGCCTGGAGGCGATCGGCGAGGCGATGGCGGAGAATGGCCGCGTCATCGTCACCGGCTGCATGGGCAACGAGGCGGAGGTCATTCGGGCGCGTTTCCCCAACGTCCTCGCGGTCACCGGCGCGCATCAATATGAACAGGTTGTCGACGCGGTCCACGAGGCGGCGCCGCCGACTCAGGGGCCATTCGTTGATTTGATCCCCGAAGGCGGGCTGAAGCTCACACCGCGCCACTACAGCTATTTGAAGATCAGCGAAGGCTGCAATCACAGCTGCGCCTTCTGCATCATCCCCGATCTGCGCGGCAAGCTCGTCAGCCGCCGCATCGACGCGGTGCTGCGCGAGGCTGAAAAGCTCGTCGCGGCAGGGACGAAGGAGTTGCTGGTGATCAGCCAGGACACCTCGGCCTATGGCGTCGACATCCGGCACCAGCCGCGCGAATGGAAAGGCCATGAGGTGCGTGCGCACATGACCGAGCTCGCGCGCGAGCTCGGTCAGTTAAAGACTAGCGACGGTCGCGCGCCGTGGGTGCGGCTCCACTATGTCTATCCCTATCCGCACGTCGATGCGGTGATCCCGCTGATGGCCGAGGGGCTGTTGACGCCTTATCTGGACATCCCCTTCCAGCACGCGAGCCCGAAGGTTCTGAAGGCGATGAAGCGCCCGGCGAACGAAACAAAGGTGCTCGAACGGCTGAAGGCGTGGCGCGCGATCGCACCCGACATCGCGATCCGTTCGAGCTTCGTCGTCGGCTTCCCCGGCGAAACCGAAGAGGATTTCCAGTATCTCCTCGACTGGCTCGACGAGGCGCAGCTCGACCGCGTCGGCGCCTTCCGCTTCGAACCCGTCGCGGGCGCGCAGGCGAATGCCCTGCCCGATCCGGTCCCCGAAGAGGTCAAGGAAGAACGCTATCAGCGGATCATGGCGAAGACCGCAGCGATCAGCGCCGCCAAGCTTGACGCCAAGGTCGGCCGCACACTTGCCGTCATCATCGACGAAGTGGGCGAAGCCGACGAAGACGGCAGCATCGGCGCCACCGGGCGCAGCCAGGCCGACGCGCCCGAAATCGACGGGCATGTCTATCTGCGCGATGTCGCCGCGACGCTGAAAGCCGGCGATATCGTCGATGTGGTGGTCGAAGATGCCGACGAGCACGACCTGTTCGGGGTCGTCGCAGACTGATCGCCCTCTTCCTGATGCGCGCAATTTGTTGGAACGGCTTTCGCCGATCGATGTTATCTGACAGATATCGATCGGGGACAGGGCCATGCACGCGATCAAGGGGCTGATTGTTGCATCATGTCTGGCGGCTACGCTCGCCGGCTGCGATCCCGCGAAGGGCGGCGACGAAGCTCCGCCGCATGCCACCGACACGGCGCCCACCCCCTCGCAAACGTCGCTGATCGCGATCCCGGTCAACGCCGACATCGCCCCACTGAAACGCGAACTCGAACGGGCGATCCCAAAGACGCTGTGGACGATCAACCGGCGCGAAAGGGCCTGCGTCGAACCGCAACGCGTCAAGCTGTTCGGCAAGAAGGTAAAGGTGACGCCGGCGATCCCCTGCACCATCGTCGGGCAGGTCACGCGCGGGGCGCTGCGCATGCGCGGCGAAGGAAACGAGATCGTCGTCGATGTACCGCTGCATGCGCGCATCAGCGCGCGCGACGTCGGCGGCGTGCTGAAGGGTGAAACCGCGACCGGATCGGCAATGGCACACGCGCGCGTGCGCGTCGATCTGACCAGCGACTGGCGGATGCAGGGTAAGGCGCGGATCAGCTATGGCTGGACCAATCCCCCCGGTATCGACTTTCTGGGCCAGCGCATCACCTTCACCGACGAGGCGGATGAAAAGCTCCGCCCGGTGATCCGCGATGTCGAACGCGAAGTGAATCGCGAGATCGCCCGCATCAACATCCGCGCCCAGGCGGCCGACATCTGGCGCCAGGCCTTTACGACGATCGAGCTCAACCGCGAAAATCCCCCCGTGTGGATGCGGGTCACGCCGCAGCGTATCCTGTTCGGCGGATTCCGCGTCAATGGCCTGCGGCTCGACCTCAATCTCGCGGTCGAGGCGGTGACCGAAAGCTTCGTGTCGAACCGGCCGCAGGATCCCGCGCCGACGCCGATGCCGCGGCTGGTGCGCGAAATGCCCAAACCGCATTTCGACGTGCGCGTGCCGGTGATCGCCGATTATGCGCAGCTCGAACCCGTGATCGCGCGCGCGCTCGCCAAACGATCGCTACGGCCGTTCGACCTGCCCGCCGTCGGTCCGGTCGATGCGCGCATCGGCAAGGTCACTGTCTATGGCGCCCCCGACCACAAGATCGCGGTAGGGGTCGACATGGACGTGCTGCCGGTCGGCGCGAAGCGTGCGCCCACCCGCGGCCGCGTCTGGCTGACCGCGCGTCCGGTGAACAAGCCCGGATCGGCCGAGGTTCGCTTCACCGATCTGCACGTCAAGGGCGATACCAACGGGATCAAGGGCGACATCTTCGTGCTGTTGGCACAGCAACCCGATTTCGCGCCGATGATCGCCGACGCGCTGACCCAGAATTTCACCCGCGATCTCACCGAACTCGAAGCCAAGATCCGCCGCGCGATCGACCAGCGACGCGAAGGCGACTTCGTAATCCGAACCCGTATCGACAGTTTCGAAACCGGCGAGATCAAGGCGTATGGCAACGGCCTCTACCTCCCCGTCCGCATGGTCGGGGCGGCGAGCATCGATTATCGCCCGGCAAAATGATCAGAAGAGGCGCGTAAGCGAATAGAAGAGTGCGGCGACCATCGCGCTCGCCGGGATGGTGATGAACCAGGCGACGACGACATTGCTCGCCACGCCCCAGCGCACCGCACTTGCGCGGCGCGCCACACCGGCGCCGATGATGCTGCCGGTGATCGTATGGGTCGTCGACACCGGAATGCCGAGCAGGCTGGCGCTGAACACCATGATCGACCCGCCGGTCGAGGCGGCAAAACCCTGATGCTGCGACAATTTGGTGATGCGTCCGCCCATCGTCTCGATAATCTTCCACCCGCCCGACAAGGTACCGAGACCGATCGCGATATAGCAGCTGATTGCCACCCAATGCGGCACATGGAAATCGCCGGTCAGATAGCCGGTCGAATAAAGCAGTACGGTGATGACGCCCATCGTCTTCTGCGCATCGTTGAGCCCGTGGCTGAGCGAATAGGCGGCCGATGAAACGAGATGCAGGCGGCGGAACGTCACTTCGGCGAATTTCGCGGTCGAGCGCCGGAACGCCCAGCTGCTGAGCAGCATCACGAGCATCGAAAGCAGCATGCCGAGCAGCGGCGACAGGAAGATCGCGATGACCGTCTTGTTGAGCCCCGACCACTGGATGCCCTCGAATCCCGCATGGGCGATGCCCGCGCCGACGATGCCGCCGACGAGCGCATGGCTCGACGAGGACGGGATGCCCTTCAGCCAGGTGACGACATTCCAGAACATCGCGCCGACCAGCGCGCCGAAGACCACCGCTGGCGTGACCAGATCCTTGTCGATCAGCCCGGCGCCGATCGTTTCTGCCACCTTGTGCAATTGCGGAAAAGCGAGGCTCAGGAAATAGGCCGCGAAGTTGAAGAAGGCGGCGAACATCACCGCCTGCACAGGCTTCAGCAGCCGCGTCGCGACAACGGTCGCAATGCTGTTTGCGGCGTCGTGCAGGCCGTTCAGAAAGTCGAACGCCAGCGCGAGGAGGATCAAGCCAGCGAGAAGAGGAAATGCCAGTTCGTGCATGAGCGCCCGCCCCGCTTACGCGTGGTCGATGACCAGACCGTCGATTTCGTTCGCGACATCCTCGAACCGGTCGACGACGCGCTCGAGGTGGCTGTAGAGTTCGCGCGCGATCATGAAGTGGATCGTGTTCGACGCCCCATGTTCCTTGAACAATCGCTTCAGCCCCGCCGCGTGAATCTCGTCGGCATGCCCCTCCATGCGGACCAGCCGCTCGGTGAGTTCGTGCAGGCGGGTACCGTTCGCGGCGACATTGCGCAGCAGCGGCAGCGCCTCGACCGTCAGCCGCGCGGCATCGACGATGATCGCCGCGATATCGCGCATTTCGGGGTCGAATTCCTTGACGTCGTACAGGTCGATCGCGCCCGCGGTCTTCTGCATCTCGTCGATCGCGTCGTCCATCGAGGCGATGAGGTCGGTGATCGCGCTGCGGTCGAAGGGGGTCAGGAAGGTGCGGCGAACGGTCTGCAGCACCTCGCGCGTGATCGCGTCGGCGTCATGCTCGCGCTCGACGATCTCCTGGATATGGTCGGCCATGCCCTCGCCGCCCTGGAGCAGCCGCGCCAGCGCTTCCGATCCCGCGGCGAGCGTGGCCGCATGCGCTTCGAACAGGTCGAAGAAATTGCCCTGCCTCGGGAGCAGGCGCTGGAACCAGGCAAACATGCGATTGACCCCTGTCTTTTCCGCAACGTTGAACATGACCCCAGATCGCTGCGCCGCGACGCGAAAGCCGCTGTCGCCGAACGACCGGATAAGGGCCTGAAGATCGGGTTCGTCGACCGCCCCCGCGGCCTCGTCGAAAGTGAACCAGCGCCGCTCGCGCTCGTCCATTTCCTTCCATTCGGAAAGCTCCCGCGTCACGGCGAGCGGAAACACTTCGACATTGTACATGATCGCGGCGCCGTTGGCGCGGCGCTTGCGATATTCATAGCTGCCGATCGAGGTGGGGCAGACCGCGCCGATCACCCCCGCCTCTTCTTCGGCCTCGACCGCCGCCGAAGCGTGGCGGTCCATCCCGGTCAGCGGATTGCCTTTCGGGATCACCCAGCGGCCCGTGCCGCGCGAGGTGATGAGCATGATTTCGGTGGGGCCATCCTTGCCCACGCCCGCGAATCGATAAGGAAGCACCGCAATTTGACGCATAAACCGGCCGAAATCCTAAACTACCGCCGGAGCCGCGGTGTTTCATTGCCATTCGGTGACGCCCCTATGACAATATTGTGACAGCGGCAATGGCGCATTGGCCGCGATGCCCTTTCCGTAAACGTCAATTCGATTGCAAAATGCAACGCTGTGCGTAAGCTGCGACCTTAAAGACAAATGGGAGACGAAATGATGGCAGGCATGGACAGCCCCGTGGATCAGGACGTTCTGATCGTCGGCGCCGGCCTTTCGGGCATCGGCATGGCCGCGCATCTCCAGATGCACAGTCCCGACCGCAGCTTCGCGCTGGTAGAGCGGCGGGCCAATCTGGGCGGCACTTGGGATCTGTTCCGCTACCCCGGCATCCGGTCGGACAGCGACATGCACACGCTGGGTTTCGTCTTCGAACCGTGGCGGCACGAAAAGTCGATCGCCGACGGCCCCTCGATCCTCGAATATCTCAACCGCATCGTCGACGAGCGCGGCATCCGCGAGCATATCCGCTTCAACAACAAGGTTGTCGGCGCCGACTGGGATAGTGCCGCCGCGCGCTGGACCGTGACGATGGAAGACGACAAGGGCGCGGTCAGCACGACGACCGCGCGCTGGCTCTACCTCGGCTCGGGCTATTATGATTATGACGAGCCGTTCGACGCCAATTTCACGGGGCGCGAGGATTTTGCGGGGCAGATCATCCACCCGCAATTCTGGCCGAAGGATTTCGACTATTCGGGCAAGAAGGTCGTGGTCATCGGATCGGGCGCCACCGCGGTGACGATCGTCCCGTCGATGGCGGACAAGGCCGCGCATGTGACGATGCTGCAACGCACGCCGACCTGGTATGCCATCCGTCCGGCAAAGGACGGATTCGCCAATTTCCTGCGCAAGATCCTGCCCGAAAAGACCGCCTACCGGCTGACGCGGTTCAAGAATATCCGCCTTCAGGACATCGTTTTCCGCCGCGCGCGCGAAAAGCCGGAAAAGGTTGCGGATTTCCTGACCAAGAAGCTGAAGCAGGCGCTCGGCGACCGTTACGATCCCGTCGCTTTCACCCCGCCCTATAATCCGTGGGACCAGCGGCTCTGCCTTGTCCCCGATGCCGACTTTTTCGAAGCGATGAAGGCGGGCAAGGCCTCGGTCGTCACCGATCATATCGAACGCTTCGACAAGACCGGCATCCAGCTCAAATCGGGCCAGCATCTCGACGCCGACGTGATCGTTACGGCGACCGGCCTCAAGCTCGCGGTCGCGGGCAAAATCCCCGTCCGCGTCGATGGCGAGCCGGTCGCGTGGAACGAGCATTTCTATTACAAGGCGTGCATGTTCTCGAACGTGCCGAATTTCTCGGTCGTCTTCGGCTATCTCAACGCCAGCTGGACGCTACGCGCCGACATCGTGTCCGAATATGTCTGCCGCGTCCTCAACCATATGCGCGATACCGGCACGACAGTCGCAACGCCGCTGCTCGCCGACCCGACGAGCCTGACCGAAGAGAATATCTTCGACTTCTCGTCGGGCTATATCCAGCGCGCGCTCCACATCATGCCCAAAAATGCCGACAAGCTGCCGTGGCGGCTCAGCCAGAATTATGTCCAGGACCGCATCGACATGCGCACCGGCCCGGTCGATGACGGCGTGCTCAAATTCGGCAAGGCGGCGTCGGTATCGAAGGAGGCATCGGCCCCGGCCCTCGAAGCCGCGGAGTAATCGGCGGGTTCGGTTTTCGCCATATCAAAGGATTGGTGGCGACCGGTTGTAGACACCTTATTCATCGTATCCCGGACTTAATCCGGGATCCATTCACGCAGCGTCGAAACAATGAATCCCGGATCAAGTCCGGGATGACGAAAGAAGGACTATGCAGCGCCACCTTGGGGAAGTGGCAGCGTCCGCTTCCCACCCCAAAGCCGCGATCGGCCGCTTCAAGAACCACCTTGAGCGCCTTCTAATCGACGTGATCCGGCTTCCCCTTGGTCGATCCCGACGCAAAGTCTTCGAGTTCCTTTTCGCTCATCGAATCGTACATCTCCTTCGATGCACCCCGAAGCTCCGATTTCGGCGTATCGCCGCGCTTCGCGCTCAGCGCGGCGCCGGCGGCCTTTTGCTGGGCCTTGGACTTGGCTGGCATGACATGTCTCCTGCTTGCCCCCTCGTCCGACCAACGCGTGACCGGCTGCTTCAGTTCAGCGGCAGAAAATCGCGCTGATATTCGGGCTTCACCACCTTCACGAGCGCGCCGGTTACGGGGACGTTGATCTTGTAATTGCCCTCGGCATAGGGGCCGATCTCATAGGGCGCGATGCCGATCGTCAGCCGGTCGAGATATTTGCCGTCCGACGATCCCAGCCACACGGTCTGCGTCGACGCGGCGGGACATTTGTCGAAGATGCCGTCGGGATCGTCCGACGGCGCAATGCCGCGCGCGGCTTTGGCGCGCACGATCGCATCGCAGAACGGCTTGCGGATCGCGGCGTCGAACGCTTCGCCGCTGGTAAACAGGTCGAGCGGCTTCAGCCGGATCGCGCGGTTACGGTCCCAGATCAGCGTGTCGAAACTCGTCATGCCGTGCGCGCCGCCGGTATAGGTTGAAATGTCGCTCGACAGGCTCAGGAAGCGCGGCGTGTTCGTCACCCGCTCCCACGCCTGCAAATGGCTGTGCGCGTGATAGGGGAAACCCTCTTTCTTCGCCGCGTCGCGGTCGCGCGTCGCATCGGCGATCAGCGCCTCGCGCTTCTTCGCGCGGTCGTTGTCGAGCCATTTCGCAAGGTCTGGGATCGCGGCGGCTTCGCGCGGATAGCTATAAGCGAATTCGATGAGGTCGCTGCTTTCCTTGACGTCCGAGGCGGTCGCGGCCTTCGCCGCCACATCGTCGGCGGCGCCTGGCGGCGCGCCCGGAACCGACGCCGCCGCGACCTTTTCGGCCGGGGTCGGTTCGGGCTCCTTCGAGCAGGCGGAACACAGGGTGGCGGCGATCAGGACGATCGGAAGGCTTTTGCTTGTCATGACAGCTCCAACGCGGGGAATCGACAAAGTTTCCGGGGAAGCCTAGCAGAATTTGCATGACCGATTATTCCGACCTGATCCAGCCCGACAAGGGGCAGGATGCACGCACCATCCACCTTGTCGACAAGAAGAGCTATGACGATTGGCTCAAGGGCCGCAGCGCGCGCGAACGCGCCGCGCTTGCGGCCATGCGCTACAAGCCTGACGGCTATGCTCACGCCATCCTTCCGGGCGACGACGCCGAAAGCTGGTCGGTCGTCACCGCGGTCGCCAATGTCGACAATCTGTCGGCCTGGTGTCTCGCCAAAATCGCGCCACTCTTGCCCGAGGGGCGCTACCGGCTCGACGGACGCCAGCCCGGCAAGGCGCTGTTCGGCTGGATGAGCGGTCAGTATCGCTTCGACGCCTATCGCAGCAAGGAAGAGGCAGGCAGCGGCCCGCGTGTGCTTTTGACCGCCGATGTCGGCGCAATTGCGCCGATGGTGGCCGAAATGCGTGCAACGGCGCTCGTCCGCGATCTGGTCAACACGCCCGGTGCCGACATGGGGCCCGCCGAGCTTGAAAAGGTGGCCGAACGGATCGCCAAAGCGCATGGCGGCAAGCTGACCGTAACCAAGGGCGAAGCGCTCGAGCAGGGATATCCGATGATCCATGCGGTCGGGCGCGCTGCAGCAAAGCATCATGCGCCGCGGCTGATCGAAATTCATTGGGGCAAGGCGGGTCACCCGCGCGTTGCGCTGATAGGCAAGGGGATCAGCTTCGACAGCGGCGGGCTCGACATCAAACCCGCATCGGGCATGCGGTTGATGAAAAAGGATATGGGCGGCGCTGCGCATGCGCTCGCCCTGGCGCAGCTCATTATGGAAAGCGGCCTGCCGGTGCGCCTTCACTGCCTGGTTGCCGCGGCCGAAAACGCCATCTCGGGCGATGCCTTCCGGCCCGGCGATGTGCTGAAGAGTCGCAAGGGGCTGACGGTCGAAATCGGCAACACCGATGCGGAGGGCCGCTTGGTGCT
Source organism: Sphingopyxis sp. A083 (assembly GCF_001468495.1). NCBI lineage: Bacteria > Pseudomonadati > Pseudomonadota > Alphaproteobacteria > Sphingomonadales > Sphingopyxidaceae > Sphingopyxis > Sphingopyxis sp. A083. The sequence continues at coordinate 14,649 of NZ_LNSK01000019.1, forward strand.
CGGCGATGCACTGACCAAAGCGGGTGAGGAAGAGCCCGAGTTGCTCGTCGATTTCGCGACGCTGACCGGCGCGGCGCGGGTCGCACTCGGCCCCGACCTGCCCGCGCTCTATGCCAATGAAGATGCGCTCGCCGACGATCTGCTCGCCGGCGGTACCGATCGCGACGATCCCGTCTGGCGTATGCCGCTGTGGGACGGCTACGCCGATCTGCTCGAAACCGATATCGCCGATCTTGGCAATGCCGGTTCCTCGTCGTTTGCCGGTTCGATCACGGCGGCCTTGTTTCTCAAGCGCTTCGTGCCCGACGGCGCCGCCTGGGCGCATTTCGACACCTTCGCGTGGCGGCCTTCTGCGAAGCCCGGGCGGCCGAAGGGCGGCGCGGCGCTGGGGCTGCGCGCGGCCTGGGCGATGTTGCAGGCGCGCTACGACCGGCGCGCCAAAGGTTGAACATCCTTGATAAAGCGCCGCGCGCTGCGCTAATGGCGCGCGATTGTCCGCCGTGGGCGGATCGACCGGAAAACAGGATAGCCAGTGAACGCTGACAGTGGTGACAATCTAGCGACCAATCGCGTGCGGATGGGGCGCCCCGGCGTTGCGGGCGCGGGCCGCGACCGCTTCGGGCTCGCAGGCACCTCGCAAAGCTATGATCCGCGCATCGTCGCGATCCGTCCCGACCTTGCCGACATCGCGGTCGCCGGCAAGTATTTCGCACCGCATTATGCGGCGCCGATGATGATGAGCAGCGTCCTGCCGGCCGCCGTGTTGCGCGGCACGCCGTCGCCCGATGCCGAACAGACGAGCGAACTTCTCTATGGCGAGGGTTTCGCGCTGCTCGACCTGACCGGGGGCTGGGCCTGGGGTTATAGTCTGGCCGATCATTATGTCGGCTATCTCGCCGCCGATGCGCTCGGCGCGCCGATTGCGCCGACGCACCGCGTCGCCGCGACCGAGGCCATCTTCCACTCCGCCCCCGATGCCGCGAGCGGCGGTTCGGCGGTGCTGCCGATGGGCGCGCTCGTAATGGGCGAAATTGCCGGCGAGTGGCTCGCGACCGCGCACGGCTACCTACCGCTAGGCGCTCTGGTCGATGCAGACAGCCAGGTTGCCGATGCCGCGGTGGTCGCCGAAGCGATGATCGGGGCGCCCTATCTGTTCGGCGGCCGCACGAAGCGGGGCATCGATTGTTCTGGGCTCGTCCAGCTCGCTTGGGCCGCGGCGGGGGTGCAGCTTCCGCGCGACAGCGATCTGCAACTCGCTGCGCTCGGTGCCGACAAGGATGTCGCCCAGGGCGATTTGCAGCGCGGCGACCTCATCTTCTTCCCCGGTCATGTCGGGATCATGGCCGACGCCGACACGATCATCCACTCGAGCCGCCGCTGGATGGCGGTCCAGGCCGAGCCGCTCGCCGATGTCGTGGCGCGGTCGGCCGCCAAGGGGCATGAGCCGGCCGTCACCGGCTGCAAGCGGCCGCGCTGAGCCATGACGAGCGTGTTTATCGACGGTGCCGCCGGCACCACCGGGCTTGAAATCGCCGACCGGCTGGCCGGGCGCCAGGAATTTTCGCTGCTCCAGCTCGACGAGGCGCGGCGCAAGGATGCGAGCGCGCGGCGCGAAGCTCTGAACGCCGCCGATTTCGTCATCCTCTGCCTGCCCGACGATGCGGCGCGCGAAGCGGTGGCGATGATCGACAATGGCCGCACGCGCGTCATCGACGCGTCGACCGCGCACCGCGTCACGCCCGGCTGGGTCTATGGCTTTCCGGAGGTCGTCGGCCATGGCACGGTGGCCGAAGCGATGCGCGTCAGCAATCCCGGCTGCTATTCGACCGGCTTCATCGCGCTCGTCGCGCCGCTGGTCCGCGACGGCCTCCTCCCCGCCGACTGGCCCTATAGCTGCCACGCCGTCAGCGGCTATTCGGGCGGCGGCAAAAGCCTCATCGAGCGCTTCAAGGCCGACCCCGACATTGCCTGGCGCGGCTATGCGCTGTCGCTGGGACACAAGCATGTACCCGAAATGCAGGCGCGCTGCGGGCTGACGGTCGCCCCGCTATTCTCCCCCGCTGTCGTGCCGGCGCATCGCGGCATGGTGGTCGAGGTGCCTTTGCCGCTTGGCGCGATGTCCGGCGCCGCGCCGGTCGATGAACTCCGCGCGGCGCTCGCCGACTTTTATGCGGCAAGCCCGATCGTCGTGATGGGCGACGCCCCCGCGGACGGCGAAATGCTGCTGCGCGCATCGGACCAAGGCGACGATTGCATTGCATTGTTCGTCTTCGGCAATGCCGACGGCAGCCAGGCGCGGCTCGTCGCGCGGCTCGACAATCTGGGCAAGGGCGCGAGCGGCGCTTGCGTACAGAACCTCAACATCATGGCGGGCCTGACCGAAACGGCGGGACTGCGGCTTTAGGGTCAGTGCACCGTATCGAGCGCGGCATCGATCGACAGATAGGTGATCAGCCGCTCGATCTGCCGCCAGCGCGCGAAATGGACGTGGTTGCCGAGCACCCGATATTGTTCGGCGCGCGCGGCCGCCGCGAAGCCGGCTTCCTCGCCATGCTCGGTCATCAGCGCATACGCATCGTCGACCGCACCGCGGTCGGCAAGAAATGGTGCTGGAAGCTGCATGGAGTCCCCGTCCGTTGCCTCGAAACACGCTCCTAGCGCGCACGCCTGACCGCGCCGTTCCCAACCGTGATGAACAATCGGGTAAGGTTAATGCAAGCGGCTTGGCGCTTAACCATAGCCTTCGCCTTTCGCCTCTTTGCCGCGCGGCACTGCGCGTGTAAGCAGGGGGCATGCGCAAGATCCTGAAATATGTCGCCATCGCCCTTGTCGTGTTGATCGTCGCGGGCGGGATCGCCTTTTACGTCGCGTCACGTCCCGACATTGCGCGCTTTTCGACCGCCGAACTCAGCGGCCGGGTGCCGGTGATGGCATCGCAGCGCCCCGAACAATTTCCGACGATGAAGGTGCTCGAAGCCACGGGCTGGCCGGACGGCGAAGCGCCTCGGGCCGCGGAGGGATTGACCGTCGCGCGCTTTGCCGAAGGGCTTGACCATCCGCGTTCGATGCTCGTGCTGCCCAATGGCGACGTGTTGGTCGCCGAGGCGCAGAGCCAGCCGCGCAAGGACAGCGGCATCGAAGGCAAGGTGATGAAGTCACTGATGGGCAAGGCGGGCGCCGGCGGCCCCTCGGCCAATCGCATCACCCTGCTCCGCGACGCCAATGGCGACGGCAAGGCGGAAGTGAAGACCGCCTATATCACCGGACTGAACTCGCCCTATGGCATGGCGCTCGTTGGCAAGACGCTCTACGTCGCCGATACCGACGCGCTGCTCGCATTTCCGTTTATCGAGGGCGCGACCGCGATGGCTGGCAAGCCGACCAAGATCGTCGATCTGCCCGCCCAAGGCACCAACCGCCACTGGACGAAGAGCCTGGTCGCGGCGCCCAATGGCTGGCTCTACATCGGCGTCGGCGCCGATTCGAACATCGGCGAAAAGGGCATGGGCAACGAGGTCCGCCGCGCCCGTATTCTGGAGGTGCGGCCCGAGAATAAATATATGCGCACCTATGCCGCCGGTATCCGCAATCCCGTCGGCCTGGCCTTCTATCCGGGCAGCAACACGCTGTGGACCGTGGTCAACGAGCGCGACATGCTGGGGTCGGACCTCGTTCCCGACTATCTGACCGACGTCGACGAGGGCGATTTCTTCGGCTGGCCCTGGTATTATTGGGGCGGTTTCACCGATCCGCGGGTTGCCCCCGAAGCCGAGGACCGTCGGCAATATGTCAAGCGGCCGCAATATGCGCTGGGCGCCCATGTCGCGCCGCTGGGCATGACCTTCACCAACGGTCTGGACCTTGGCGACCGCTGGACAAACGGCGCGCTGATCGCGCTACACGGGTCGTGGAACCGCGATCCGGTGTCGGGATATGACGTCGTGTTCGTCAAGTTCGGCGACAATGGCAAGCCGCTCGACGCCCTGCCCGTCACCCTGCTCGACCAGTTCGTCGCCAAGGACGGCAAGACGACCCGCGGCCGCCCGGCCGATGTCAAGGTCGCCAAGGACGGCAGCGCGCTGGTCGCCGACGATACCGGCGGGATTATCTGGCGGGTCGCGAAGGCGGGCTGATCCGCCAGATCAAGCGGACGCGAAGCTTACACCCGCATCGGCATCAGCACGTAGAGCGCCGGGCTCTTTTCGCTTTCGCGGATCAGCGTCGGCGCATTCGCATCGGCGAGATGGAGTTCGACGGTGTCGCCGTCGACCTGTCCCAGGATATCGCTGAGATAGCGGGCATTGAAGCCGATCTCCATCGCGTCGGCGTCGTAGCCGGCGGGAAGTTCTTCGGCCGCCGTACCATTTTCGGGGCTGGTGACGCTGAGCGTGATGCGATCCTTGTCGAGCCCGACCTTGACCGCGCGCGTCTTTTCGCTGGCGATGGTCGAGACGCGATCGACGCCCTGGAACAGGCTCTTGGGATCGACCTTCAGGAGCTTGTCGTTCGCGGTCGGAATAACGCGGCTATAGTCGGGGAAGGTGCCGTCGATCAGCTTCGAGGTCAGCACGGCATTGCCGAGCTGGAAGCGGATCTTCGACGCCGACAGGCTGATTTCGACATTGCCTTCGGCTTCGTCGAGCAGCTTGCGGATTTCGCCGACGCACTTACGCGGCACGATGACGTCGGGCATGCCCGCGGCGCCCTCGGGACGCGTTACCGTATAGCGCGCGAGACGGTGGCCGTCGGTCGCCGCGGCCTTGAGCACCGGACCCGTCGAGTCTTCGGCGACGTGCAGGAAGATGCCGTTGAGATAATAGCGCGTTTCCTCGGTCGAGATGGCGAAGCGCGTCTTGTCGATGATCTGGATGAGTTCGGCGACCGGCAGTTCGAAGCTGGTCGGCAAATCGCCCTCGGCGATCACCGGGAAGTCGTCGCGCGGCAGCGTCGGCAGATTGAAGTTCGAGCGGCCGGCCTTGACCTGCATCTTGCCTTCGGCGGCGGCGAGGCTGACCTCGGCGCCTTCGGGCAGCTTGCGCGCGATTTCGAACAGGGTGTGCGCCGAGACGGTCGTGGTACCCGGCGTTTCGACCTTTGCCGCGATGGTTTCGACGACCTGCAGATCAAGGTCGGTCGCCATCAGCTTGAGCTGGCCGCTCGCATCGGCTTCGATCAGGACGTTCGACAGGATCGGAATCGTGTTGCGCCGTTCGACCACCGACTGGACGTGGCCGAGGCTCTTCAGAAGCACTGCGCGTTCAATCGTCGCTTTCATTCTTATCCGCCATCCTGTGTTCTGCGGGAGAAGTCCCTGATGGAGCCGGCGCCGCGGACGCAGCGACGCCCCGATTCCCTGCCCCTGGAAATGTCTTCCTTCCTTAACGCGCGCACCGCGCCGCGCAAGCCATGCTTGCATTGCGGCGGCTTTCGCGCAACGGAAGCGCGATGCGGCGGGCGCTATTCCTTCTATTGCTGTGCATCGGCCTGCCCGCGTTCGCCTGGGCGGCACCGACCGCGCTCGGCATCTTCGATGGCTGGGGCGCCTTCCGCGATCCGGCAACCCCCCGCTGCTACGCGATCGCCAGCCCCGCCGCGATGATCGGGCGGGCGCAGGAAAAAGCGTATGCCAGCATCGGATATTGGCCCAAGGCGCGCATCCGCGGTCAATTCTATATCCGCCTGTCGAAGCCGCGCGCACCGCAGAGCGAATTGCGGCTGACGGTCGGCAGCCGCCGCTTCGTGCTGACGGGCAATGGCGTCCACGGCTGGGCCAGCGATGCCCGCATGGACGCCGCGATCATCGCCGCCATGCGCGCGGCACCGAGCATGAGCGTCGAGAGCCGGTCGACGACCGGCGGCGCGATCGCCGATACCTATCGCCTGCGCGGCGCCGCGACGGCGATCGACGCGGCAGCGCTGGGGTGCGCGAGCATCCGCTGATGCCGTTTTGGAAAATGGCAGAAAACTGCCGAACTTCATTCGCGATTCACGGTAGCGCGCCGCACTGGACCTGATCCGTGGTGGACTTCTTCGACGCGGCGCGAATTGACCCGGGATCAAGTCCTGGGTGACGAAGGTGGAAGATTTTGTGCGATCGAAAAATCGCGGAAAACCGCGCAACTTCACTCGCGTTTCATGTTGTGGAGGGGTGCCGGTAGTCATCGGCCAGTTTGAACCACAGCCGACGATTGTAGGAAAGGCATTTCCGGTCCGCGCCGCCGCCGGGTCAACTGCGCGCAAGCCGCGTCAGCGCCCCGGCCAGAAAATCGAGGACGACGCGGATGCGGGGGACGTGGCGCAGGCGTTCGTGGGTGAGCAGCCACAGGCCGGTCGTATCATCCTCCCGCGCCGGGATGCAGCGGACGAGGTCGGGTTCGCGGTCGGCGAGGAAGGCCGGCAGGATCGTCAGCCCCATTCCCGAACGCACGCCAGCGAGCAACCCCGATGCGGTATCGTAACGCATGACCACCGAATCCTCGAGCCGATATTGCTTCAGCCACGCCCGATACGGCTCCCAGATATGGCCGCCGCCGCCGATGAAGGGATGCGTCGCCAACTCCTCGCGGCTGTGCGGAATGCCGTGGCGTCCGGCATAGTCGCGGCTGCAATAGACCGTCCACGGATTATCGGCGACGCGGCGCCCGACGAGACCCGCCCCCGTCGGCTGCTTGCTGCTGCGGATCGCGATATCGGCAGCGCCGCTTGCAAGGTCGCGCGGCTCGTCGGCGGTGTCGAGGTCGATATGGATGCCGGGATGCGCCGCACGCAGGTCGCGCAGGATGGGCGGCAAAACGGTGATCGCAATAATCTCCATCGTCGTCAGGCTGACGGTCCCGCCCGCGTCGCGCGACTGGGCGCCCACGGCTTCGCCGAACCGGTCCGCAGAGTCGCGGACCGCAAGCGCGCTCGCCAGCATCGCCTCGCCCGTCGGCGTCAACGCATAGCCAGCCTGCCGCCGTTCAAATAGCGTGACGCCGGTAGCCGCCTCCAGCGCGGCGATGCGGCGCGCGACCGTCGTCTGGCTGACGCGCAGCGCCTGCGCCGCCGCGAGCGTGCTGCCGCTTTCGGCGACCGCGAGGAAATATTTGAGGTCGTTCCAATCGAACATAGCGTCTTGTGGGGAATAATCGCCTACGCTTCATTCTGCAATTATGCAGAATGATCGCGCAACATCGTTGCTCCTGCGGCGGCGCGCGCAGGCCTATCTAGGTCGTGTTGACAAAAGACTTCAGCCATAGGCGCGAGGCGGCGAGGTTGAGGAAGCTCTCGAACGAGAGAAGTGTCTTGTCGTATCGGGTGGC
>NZ_LNSK01000020.1:0-19505 GCF_001468495.1 Sphingopyxis sp. A083
GGCATAGGGGATCGGGGGCAGGGGGATCGTTTGCGTGACGACCTGCTGCTGCGGGGTCACGGTACGAATGACGCGCTTGGTCGTGACGACGCGCCGGACGCGCTTGACGGGCTTCTTCGCCACGTAACGCTTGCGCACGACCTTCTTGCAACAGGAGCCCGATTTCTGGACCTGTGCAGCCGCCGCCGGCACGTCGGCGATCTGCATCGCGCCGCTACCGATGATCGCGCCGCCGCAGGTGCAGGCACAAAGCTTGGCGAGGGCCATTCGGACAGACATAGGTTACTCTCTCTTTCCCGTTGCAGGTGCGCCCCTTGTCGTTGACCGACACCCGTGCGCGCCTTCGCTAGCGCCAAAAGGCCAAAGCTTTGTGAACGCGGCAATTGCGTTAACCGCGTTTGACTGTCCGACAGCGGGAATTGATACGCGAAATCAACCGAAATGCGCGTAACTGTCCCAAAACAATACGTGTTTCGGGCCAAATGGCCTCTACCGGTTAATTTGCAGCGGCGTGCGGCGGTCGAGCGAGCGGGCGCGCGGCTCGTCGCGGCGGCGCCTCGGCCGGGCCGGTTCAGCACTGCTTCAGCCGTGCGCGGGCAAGCGGTCCGCTTCGCGCTTGTATCGCATCGGAGGGCTGGTTATAGGCCCGGCGCAATCCTTGGTTCGCCAAGCTCGGCGAGCCAGGCGATCAGGAAAGGACTTGGACGCTCCTCATGCCGACCAATGTTGCCGAAGTAGGTGCCGACGCTCTCCGCGAAGCCAAGTCCAATCTCGATTCGGATTATGTTCCCAGCGATGACGAGCCGTTCATGAACGAGCGGCAGCAGGAATATTTCCGCAACCTGCTGCTCGCCTGGAAGAAGTCGATCCTCACCGAATCCGAATCGACCCTGGCCCATTTGCAGGACGGCCCGCTGCGCGAGCCCGATCTTGCCGATCGTGCCTCGAGCGAGACCGACTGGGCGATCGAGCTGCGGACGCGCGACCGCCAGCGCAAGCTGATCGCGAAGATCGATTCGGCGCTGCGCCGCATCGACGAAGGCGAATATGGCTATTGCGCCGTGACCGGCGAGCCGATTTCGCTCGCCCGCCTGCAAGCGCGTCCGATCGCGACGATGACGCTGGAAGCGCAGGAGCGCCACGAACGCAACGAGCGGATTTCGCGCGAAGACTGATCCCAATCGGGACAGAAGCGCTGCTGTTTACGATTCGGTAAAGTACCGGGCCCTAGGGTCGCTCCGAACGCAATTCGGGGAACGGGTCGCCATGGAATCGCGCATACCATCAACGCTGGACGAAGAGGTCGCTTCGCTGTCGCGCAGCGCCGACCGCGACAGCCTGTTCATGCAGGCCAATCTGTTGTTTCCGGGTCAGTCCAAGCCCGTGACGGTGCGCGTGCGCAATCTGTCGGCGGGCGGCATGCTGGCCGAAGCCGTCGTGCCGGGGCTCGCCCAAGGCGCAACGGCCGAGATCGAACTGCGCAATATCGGCTTTGTGCCGGGGCATATCGTCTGGGTAGGCGAAGGCAAGTTCGGGGTGGCGTTCGACCGACCGATCGATCCGCATGCGGTGCGGCGGCAGGTGGTTCAGAAGATGGACGTCCCGGCCTATATTTCGGCGCTGGACAAGAAGGCTACGCTCTACCGCCGACGCTGATGCGTTTCGCGTCGAAAGGCATCAGCGGGCGATAGCGCTCGGCTCGCCTCAGGTTTCGGCGAGCAGCTCTTCCTTGATCTTGAGTTTCTGCTTCTTCATTTGCGCCAGCAAGGCCATGTCCGGGGCGGGGCGGCGCTCTTCATTCGCAATTTTCGCGTCGAGGTCCGCGTGGCGGGACTTCAGGGCGGAAAGGTGCGAGCTGCTCATAGGCCATTCTCCTTTTCGACTCGGTTGGCAGCTCCGAGTAAAACATGATTCGCCCCGCTTGTCCCGCCCGGATGGTCGCGTTTCGGCCAGATGGTCCCCGTTGCGGACGGGCCGTGATCGTGGCAGGGAAGCGGCGTGAACCCGGAAGAAATTGCCCAGCGCCTGGAACTGCTTCGGCTCGAGCATCGCGATCTCGATGCCGCGATCATCGCACTGGGCGACGCGACGGTTCCCGATCAGCTCCAGCTTGCCCGGATGAAGAAACGCAAGCTCAAGCTGCGCGACGAGATCAGCTGGTGCGAGGATCAGTTGCTGCCCGACATAATCGCCTGATTCAAAACGGGACGCTCCCTAAAATCATGGTTAGCGTCCTTGCGGGGCGGCGGCGTGGCGTGGCATTCGATGTCGATGTTCAGGGGACCGATCCGGAACGGCATGGCGGCGCAGCCGGTGCAGCGCGCGCAGGTCGAAAATCTCTATGTCGAGGCGATGCTGCTCGCCGACGAGGCGCATGCCGCCTTCCGCGCGCACCGCGATTTCGAGGCGGTGACGCGCGATCCGATCCTGCAGGTCGGGCTGGCGTGCGAATCGCTGAAGACGACGACGCGGCTGATGCACATCATCGCCTGGCTGCTCCACCGCCGCGCCATGTTCGGGGGTGACCCCGGTGCCGGCCCCGAGGACAGCGCAGCGCACATCGGCGCGCCAGTTCCCGCCGATCATGCGCTGTGCGCGCATTTCGACGATAATCTTCAGAGGATCGTCGCGGCGAGCGAGCGCCTGTTCGACCGTATCGCGCGGATCGAGGCGGGATGGACCGCCGACGAAGCGGCGCGGCCGGTGCAGGCGCTGCTTGCCCAACTCGAAGCAAGGCTTTGATCGAACTGGTCCCGACCAAGCATTGACGCGGCGTTAACCAATGTGCGCCAAGGTTCGCCCGGAGTCATAAGTGGGTGCGCCAATGAAATTCGAACCGATCAGTTCCGCCGCGCAGAATCTCGACCAGTCGGTTGCCAGCGACTGCGGCGAGCTTGCCGTCGGCTGCAGCGATGCCGCGGGCCAGATCCAGCGCGCCACCGACCAGATGCAGCGCCAGATTTCGGAGCTGGGCCGGCTGGAGGATTATGTCGTCAGCCTGGAGGCCGACCAGCGCCAGATTGCCGATTCGACCGATGAGGCGAAGCTGTTGTCGGCGCGCGCGTGCGAACAGCTCGACGCCGGGGCCGAACGCGTCAACAGCGCGGTCACCGAATTCCGCTCGGTCATCGATCTGGTCGCGCGGCTGGGCACGCATGTCACCAATTTCGCGTCGGTGATGGAGCAGGTCCAGCAGGTCAGCCAGTCGATCGAGCAGATTGCCAAGACCACCAACATGCTAGCGCTTAACGCCGCGATCGAGGCCGAGCGCGCGGGCGATGCCGGCCGCACCTTTGCCGTCGTCGCCGCTGAGGTGAAGAAGCTGGCGCAGAATACGCGCAGCGCCACCGATGAAATCCGCCGTTCGATCGGCAGCCTGTCGACCGAAGCCGCCGGTCTCGTCACCGAAATCCAGTCGGGGGTCGAGCAGTCGGGGCGCGCGGAGGCGCAGTTCGAGACGATCACCGATGCGCTGCACGATGCGACGCACCTCGTCGCGCTGCTCGACGATCAGAGCGACCGCATCGCGCAATCGAGCGCAATGGTGCACGCCAATGGCGCCAAGGTGCGCGAGGCGCTCGACCGCGTCGTCGGATCGGTGCGCGACAATGGCGCGACGCTGAACACGACGCGCGATTCGATCCTGATGATGGAAAATGTGTCGAACCGCATGTTCAACGCGGTGATTTCGGCCGGCGTCAGCCCCCAGGACAGCGCGATCGTCGATCTGGCTGCGTCCGTCCGCGACGAATTCGTCGCCTTGGCCGAAGCGGCGCTCGCGCGCGGCGAGCTAACGATGGAACAATTGTTCGACACCAATTATGTGCGCGTGCCGGGATCGAACCCCGAGCGCTTCCGCACCAGCCTTTGCGACTGGGCCGACGCCCATTGGCGGCCGCTGTTCGACCGCACCGTGGCGCAGCATCCCGAAATCAAGATGTCGTCGGCGGGCGACATGAATGGCTTCCTGCCGACGCACATCACCGAATGTTCGCGCGCGCCGACGGGCGATCTGGAACATGACACCGCGCATTGCCGCAACGGCCGCATCCTGTTCGACGATGTCGACGCGGCGGCAAAGCGCAGCAGCGCGCCCTTCTTCATGTCGGTGTACCGCCAGGAAGGCGATGGCACCAACTATGTGACGGTGCGCAACGTCTATATGCCCGCGATCATCAACGGTCGCCGCTGGGGCGACGTCGAGGTCGCCTACCAGCTGTAACTAACGGAACGAGGGCGGCTCAGCTGCCCTGCCGCCGCGCCATGAAGGCGAGCTTTTCGAACAGCATCACATCCTGCTCATTCTTGAGCAGCGCGCCGTGGAGCGGCGGGATCGCTTTGCCGACGTCGCGGTTCTGCAGCACCTCAAGCGGCATGTCCTCGGCGAGCAGCAGCTTCAGCCAGTCGATGAGCTCGCTGGTTGAGGGCTTTTTCTTGAGCCCGGGCACGTCGCGCACGTCGTAGAAGATGTCCATCGCGCGGCTGACGAGCGTTTTCTGGATGCCGGGGAAGTGGACCTCGACGATTTCGGCCATCGTGTCGCGGTCGGGGAATTTGATATAATGGAAGAAACAGCGGCGCAGGAACGCGTCGGGCAGTTCCTTTTCATTGTTGGAGGTGATGACGACGATCGGGCGCTCGCGCGCGGTCACCGTTTCGTTGGTTTCATAGACGTGGAACGCCATGCGATCGAGTTCCTGAAGCAGATCGTTCGGAAATTCGATATCGGCCTTGTCGATCTCGTCGATCAGCAGCACCGGCAGCTGCTCGGAGGTGAAGGCCTCCCACAGCTTGCCCTTTTTGATATAGTTGCGGATGTCGTGGACGCGCTCTTCGCCGAGCTGTCCGTCGCGCAGGCGCGCAACCGCGTCATATTCATAGAGGCCCTGCTGCGCCTTGGTCGTCGATTTGATGTTCCAGGTGATCAGCGGCGCACCGAACGCCTTGGCAACTTCTTCGGCCAGCACGGTCTTGCCGGTGCCGGGTTCGCCCTTCACGAGCAGCGGGCGGCGCAGCATTGTCGCGGCATTGACCGCGACCTTCAGGTCGTCGGTTGCAATATAGGCGCTGGTTCCTTCGAAGCGCATGGCGGCTCGCCCTTTCCCTTAACGTGAACGTCAACCGGGATGGGCATAGCGAGCGCGAGGGAAGGGTGCAAGCGGAGCGTCGCCACGACTGCCGCGGCGTGGACGTTCCCGGTCAGGCGTGCGTGCGGCTGGCGGCGCGGGCGGCCATCAGATCCCACAGGCCGCTGTGCTGTGCGATGAGCTGCTGTGCGCCAAAGGCCATCGCGCGCTCGACCGCCGATGTTTCGGCGACGGCATTGGCAAGACGAGCGGTTTCGCGCAGGTCGGGCAGCGTGCAGCGTGGGACTTTCATTTCAAGCCGCTGGGCACTGATGTCGAGCAGGACGCGGATCGTCCGCCAATCGAGTGTCAGCGCGATCGCCGCGCCAATCGCGCAGCCATTGCGATCGGATTCGGCGAGCATGTCGAGCGCCTTGCGCTGCGCGGCGACGGCCGCCTCGCACTGGGCTTGGCCCTGCGTGCTCGGCACCGGACCGACCGCGGCCGCGATTTTCGACAGGAAGGCGCGTTCCTGCGCAAAGGCTTGCGCGGTTTCGTCCATCCATTTGCGCGATGCCGCATCGACCGCCTTGCGCGCCGCGCTATCGACGATGCCGGGATAGCGGCCGTGGAGCAGGCAGAGAAAATGGACCGCGTCGGCAAGGTTGCGCATCGCGTCGGGGCCGCTCGACAGCGCACCCGATTTGACATGGCCGTGCGCGCCCGTTCCCTCGCTCGCGACGAGCGTGTCGAGCAGTTCGGCAATGCCGCGCGTCTGGGCCTGGGGCTGGGGCGACTGGCTCAAGGCTGCATCCTCGTCTGTTGCGGCGGCTCTTGCGACCGGCGCCGTTGCAAATCAGGGGATCAGCATTAGCCTAACGTCGTAAACGTCGCGTTTATGAGGGGCGAGCGATTTCAGGCGCTTCTGTCCCACTCCTGCACAGCGGGCCTCGGTTCGACGCGCAAAGGGACCGGCAGCGGGTTGAGCTGCCGGTCCCTGCGCTGTTGCGGTCCAGTGGAGCGCCGCAACATGGGCGGGGGCGGTGCAAGGGAGAGGGAGAGCCGGCCCCGGTTCGAATCAGGCAGCGAGCGCTAGTTCCTCGGCCTTTTCGGTCTTGGCAGCCGGCGCCGCTTCGGCGAGCGCCGGGGCGTCGACCGTATCGGCAGCGCGCTGCGACGGGAAGAAGACGCGCGACGCGAGCACGATCAGGCCGAGGCCGAAATAGGCCGCGAAGGTCTGCACCGGGAAGAAGAAGAGCGGTGCGACGAACGCGAGACGCAGATACAGGGGGTTGAAGCCGAAATCCTGGCCCACCGCTTCGCAGATGCCGAAGAAGGTGTCCTGGCGGGAGAAGATATTCTGGTTTTCGTTTGCCATCGTTCGGTCTTTCCTCTTGGCGGCGGTGGGGGAGGCCGCTCCTGCCCATGACTAAGCAATGGGCGTGCCAATTGGTCATTCTCTCCATTTTCCGGGCTTTTTTGCATTTCCGCTTGAGGAATGCGCCCGCGTTTGTTGAAATTATTCCCATCAATCGGGACAATGTGCCAATCGGCGTGATCGCCTGAACCGAGGCTGAAGCGATACGCCGACGGCGTCTCATCTGGTTGGGAAAGATGAAAATTTTAAGATGCTGCGCCAGATTTTTGTGCGGTGCAGCAAAAATGTCACGCCGGACCCGAAACAAAACACCCCGCCGGTTGGGGCGGGGTGTCTGATTTTTCGGTGCCGATCGCCCTATTGGTCGAGGAAGCTGCGCATCTTGCGGCTGCGGCTAGGATGCTTGAGCTTGCGCAGCGCCTTCGCCTCGATCTGGCGGATACGCTCTCGCGTCACGCTGAACTGCTGGCCGACCTCTTCAAGGGTATGGTCGGTGTTCATGCCGATGCCGAAGCGCATGCGGAGAACGCGCTCTTCACGCGGCGTAAGCGACGCCAAAACGCGCGTAACCGTTTCCTTGAGGTTCGACTGCACCGCGGCGTCGACCGGGATGACCGCGTTCTTGTCCTCGATGAAATCGCCGAGGTGGCTGTCTTCCTCGTCGCCGATCGGCGTTTCGAGGCTGATCGGCTCCTTGGCGATCTTCATCACCTTGCGGACCTTTTCGAGCGGCATCGACAGACGCTCGGCCATTTCCTCCGGCGTCGGCTCGCGGCCGCTTTCGTGGAGGAACTGACGGCTGCAGCGCACCAGCTTGTTGATCGTCTCGATCATATGGACCGGAATGCGGATCGTGCGCGCCTGGTCGGCGATCGAGCGGGTGATCGCCTGGCGGATCCACCAGGTCGCATAGGTGCTGAACTTGTAGCCGCGGCGATACTCGAATTTGTCGACCGCCTTCATCAGGCCGATATTGCCTTCCTGAATGAGGTCGAGGAACTGCAGGCCGCGGTTGGTATATTTCTTCGCGATCGAGATCACGAGACGCAGGTTCGCCTCGACCATTTCCTTCTTGGCGATGCGCGCTTCGCGCTCGCCCTTCTGGACCATGTTCACGACGCGGCGGAACTCGGGCAGGCTCATACCGGCCGCCTGGGCGATTTCCGAAATCTCGGTCCGGATGCGGTCGACCGCCGCGCCCTCATTCTCGGCGAACGCCGCCCACTTCTTGTCGAGCTTGCCGACTTCGTCGAGCCAGTTTTCTTCGAGCTCGCGCCCGACATAATGGTCGAGGAAGGCCTTGCGCGGTACCTTATGGCGTTCGGCAAGGCGCAGCATCTGGCCGCCGAGCGCAGTCAGGCGCCGGTTGTAGCTGTACAGCTGGTCGACCAGATATTCGATCTTGGTGCCGTGGAACTGCACGCTTTCGACCTGCGCGGTGAGTTCCTCGCGCAGCTTGTGATATTTCTTTTCCTGCGCGTCGGGGAAGTCGCCCGCCGTCGACAGCGCCTCGAGCCGGGCGTCCTGAAGCTTCTGGAACGCCTTGAAGCTCTTGGTGATATTGGCGAATTTCTCGAGCGCGTCGGGCTTGAGCAATTCTTCCATCGCGGCGAGGCTCAGCGTGTTGTCCTCGTCGTCTTCCTCAAAGCTTTCGCGCTTGCCCGACGAGCCTTCGCCATCCTCGTCATCGCCGTCGGCCGAAGGTTCTTCCTCGACCTCGTCCTCGTCCTTGAACGAGACGCCCGCGGTCTTTTCGCTGATTTCGCCGTCGTCGCCCTCGCCCTCGTCATCGAGGTTTTCGGGCGCCGGATCCTTCGACAGCATCGCTTCGAGATCGACGATCTCGCGCAGTTGCATGTCGCCGTTGTTGAGCGCGTTCGACCATTCGATGATCGCGTTGAAGGTCAGCGGGCTTTCGCACAGGCCGAGGATCATCGTGTCGCGGCCCGCCTCGATGCGCTTCGCGATCGCGATTTCGCCTTCGCGGCTCAAAAGCTCGACCGCGCCCATTTCGCGCAGATACATGCGCACCGGGTCGTCGGTGCGATCAACCGTTTCCTTCTTCTTTTCGATCGCGGGATTGGACACCGAACCTGTGTTGGCGCTGACGTCGATATCGTCATCGCTTTCCTGTTCGGCCTCTTCCTGCACATCCTCGTCACTTTCGACGATGTTGATGCCCATGTCGGAGATCGCCGACATGATATCCTCGATCTGCTCCGAAGACATCTGATCCTGCGGCAGGGCTTCGTTGAGCTCGTCGTAGGTCAGGTAGCCGCGCTTCTTGCCGCGCGCGATCAGCTTTTTGACGTCGGCCTCGTTGAGGTCGATCAGCGGCGCGTCGGTGTCGGCTTCGGTGTTCTTGGTGGCCATATGCTTCAGTCGTTCCTGCCTTGGGGCAATATATGTCAGCTCTGGCTGCTGTCGGACAGCGCGGCCAGGCGGCGGGTCAGTTCCTCATCCATCGCGCGCAGCTTTTGCTGTCGGGCATGGCCCTCGTCGTCCATCGTGCGCATATAGTCCGCGGTCGCCTCGGCAAGCCGAGCGCGGATTTCAGGCTGCGTCACGAGCACGCCGATATATTCGTCAAGGTCACGCAGCGCGATTTCCCGAGCCGCTTCAACCTCTTCGCCTTCGAGCCTTCGATTGAATGAGAAGTGCATTCCGTCGGCTCTGAGCAATGTCGTCGCCCTATTATACACTTTCATTGGCTCCAATATGGCAAGCAACCCCTCGGTATCAAGCCCTTCTTGCGCTGCCGCGCTGTCAAGTATTGCGCGGAGCAGTTCGGCGTCGGCAGAATCGGGCACAGCGAGCCGTATGAGCGCCTCTTCATTGCGGGCGATCGCCTGCGGATAGCGGAGCAGTCCGCCGAGCAACGCCGCGGCGAGCGGCGCCGCGATTCCGGCCTTGCCGATGGAACGCGTCTCGTCGGCCGGAGGTTGCAGGCGCGGGTCCGGCGCGAAGCGGCGCCCGCCCCCGCGTGATGCCTGCGGCGCCCAGGGCACGCGCCCGCCACGCTCGGCGCGCGGGCGCGCGAACAGCGCGTCGAGCCGCTCGCGAAACGCCTCGCGATAATGGTGCCGCACGTCGACATCCTGGATCGCGTCGGCATGGGCGAGCAGCCGCGTCTTGAGCGCCGCGCGCTCTTCGGGGGTGGTGAGCGGCCCCGCCGCAACCTCATGCGCCCACAGCCGTTCGACGAGCGGCTGCGCTTCGTCGAGGATGGCGGCAAAGCCTGCGGCGCCCTTGGCGCGGACAAGATCGTCCGGATCCTGCCCCGCAGGCAGGGTCGCGAAGGCAAGGCTGAAGCCCGGGCGGAGCAGCGGCAGTGCCCGCGTTGCCGCGCGCATCGCGGCCTTTTGCCCGGCATTGTCGCCGTCGAAGCAGAGCAGCGGCACCGGTACCATCCGCCACAGCATGCCTAGCTGGTTCTCGGTCAGCGCGGTGCCGAGCGGCGCGACGGCGTCGGCGATCCCTGCCTCGGCAAGCGCGATGACATCCATATAGCCTTCGACGACGATCACCCGGTTCGTCTGCCGCGAGGCGGGGCTTGCCTTGTCGAGGTTGAAGAGCGTGCGCCCCTTGTCGAAGAGCGGCGTATCGGGCGAGTTCAGATATTTGGGCTCGCCGTCGCCCAGGATCCGGCCGCCGAACGCGATCACGCGCCCGCGCGCATCGCGGATCGGGATCATCAGCCGGCCGCGGAACCGGTCATAGGGTTCCTTGTCGTCGACCGCGATGAGCATGCCGGACTCCACCAGCATCGCGGTGGGGAATTTCTTGAGCGCCTCTTTCAGCGCGCTGCGGCTGTCGGGGGCGAGGCCGAAGGCAAAGGCGCGGCGGGTGGCGTCCGAAATACCGCGCCTCGCCAGATAGTCGCGCGCCGGGGCGCCGTTGGTGCTTTCAAGCTGCTGCGCGAACCAGTCGGCTGCGCCCTGCACCACGTCGCGCAGACTCGCCTGCTCCTCGGCCTTTTTCGCGGCGCGCGGGTCGGGGGCGGGGACTTCCATGCCGGCCTCGGCAGCGAGTTCCTTGACCGCGTCCATGAACGACAGGCCGCGCTGATCGGTCATCCAGCGGATCGCATCGCCATGCGCCGAGCAGCCGAAGCAGTGGTAGAAGCCCTTTTCGTCGTTGATCGTGAAACTAGGGGTCTTTTCGTTATGGAAGGGGCAACAGGCCTTATACTCGCGCCCCGCGCGCGTGATCTTCACCGTCCGCCCGATCAGGGTCGACAGCGTGATCCGCGCGCGCAGTTCGTCCAGCCATTGCGGGGTGAGGGTCATTCTTCTCCCCTCACTTGGCGAGCCATCATCCCAATCCCGTTCGTGTCGAGCGAAGTCGAGACACGTTTGCGCCCGGCCTCACGTCCCTCGACTTCGCTCGGGACGAACGGAGTGGGAGAGTGTGTCTCGGCAGAAGCCGGCAGGGAAGGACGTTCTTTAGGCGGTTTGGCGAAATGCCCCACCATGGCCCAGTCGCCGCGGATCAGCGCTTCCTTCTTGGCCCGCGACCAAGGCTTGATGCGCCGTTCTACCTCCAGCGCTTCGACGCGCGTCGCAAAATCTTGCAACCAAGCCAGAGTCACGGGCTTCCGTCGCGAGGTAAAATCGCAAAATCCGCCATGTTGATGCTCAGCGATGCGGCGTTCCAAATTATCGGTGTGTCCCGTGTAATAGCGACCGTCAGAGCAGCGCAGCATGTAGGTCCAGAACACCATCCCGCCACATAACCGTTCGTGTCGAGCGAAGTCGAGACACGTTGGCGTGGCGCAAGGCAGAACGTCCCTCGACTACGCTCGGGACGAACGGAGAAAAAGGCCGTGTTTGAGGTTTAACTCAGCGCCGCCTTCACCCATCCGCTTGCCTTGCTCATGTCGAGCTGGCTGCCGTGGCGGTCTTTCACCGCCGCCATCACCTTGCCCATGTCTTTGACGCTGGTCGCGCCGAGTTCGGCGACGATCGCGCGGATTGCGGCGGTGGCGTCGGCTTCGGAGAGCTGCGCGGGCAGGAAATCCTCGATCACCACGACCTCGGCCGCTTCGGCGTCGGCAAGTTCCTGGCGGCCGCCCTGTTCGTACATGGCGATCGATTCGCGGCGCTGCTTGACCATCTTCTGGAGGACGTCGGTGACGAGCACATCGTCGTCGGCCGGCGCCGTGCCGGTCCTGAGTTCGATGTCGCGGTCCTTGATCTTGGCCAGCATCAGCCGGATGGTGCCCAAACGCGCCTTGTCGCCGGCCTTCATCGCGGCAACCTGCGCAGCCTTGATGTCATCGCGAATCATGCGTGTCCCCATGTGCTGCAAATTTCGGAAAGAGCCTCTCTAGCGGGAAGATTCCAAATCCGATAGCTTGTGAATCACTTTTTTGCCGCCTACTTGGTCGGCCGTTTAGCCCCCCGTCCGGAGCAGTTTAAATGGCACCAGCCAATCCATCCGCCGCGCCTTCTGGAGCGACCGGCGTCCTCGTTCTTGCCGATGGCACGGTCCTGTGGGGCGTGGGCTATGGCGCCGCCGGGGCGGGTGTCGGCGAAATCTGTTTCAACACCGCGATGACCGGATATCAGGAGATACTGACCGACCCGAGCTATGCCGGGCAGATCATCACCTTCACCTTTCCGCACATCGGCAATGTCGGCGCGAATCCAGAGGATATCGAACGCAGCGCGCGGGCGGCCATCGGCTGCATCACCCGCGAACTGCCGACCGCGCCGAGCAATTTTCGCAGCGTCCAGACGCTGCCCGAATGGATGGCCGAACAGGGCCTGATCGGGCTGGCCGGCATCGACACGCGCGCGCTGACCCGCCGTATCCGCGATGCGGGCGCCCCCAATGGCGTGATCGCGCACAGCCCCGACGGCAAATTCGACATCGACGCGCTGCTGGCAATGGCACGCGGCTGGCCGGGGCTGGAGGGTATGGACCTTGCGAAGGATGTCAGTCGCACCGACACCGGCGATTGGGATGCGGGGACATGGGCGCTGGGCAAGGGGTATGCTTCTCCCCTCCCGCATGCGGGAGGGGCCGGGGATGGGCCGACGTCTGCACCGGCATCTGAGAACTTGCCCACCCCTAACCCCTCCCGCGAGGGGGAGCGGGATAGCAGGCCCCATGTCGTCGCGATCGATTATGGCGCGAAGGACAATATCTTCCGTAACCTCGTGAAGGCCGGCGCGCGGGTCACAGTGGTCCCCGCGACTGCGACCCTCGACGAGGTGCTGAGCCACCAGCCCGCGGGCGTTTTCCTGTCGAACGGCCCCGGCGACCCCGCGGCGACCGGCGAATATGCGGTGCCGGTGATCCAGGGGCTGCTCGAGCGGAGTGTGCCGATCTTCGGCATCTGCCTCGGCCACCAGATGCTCGCCATCGCGGCGGGCGCGAAGACTGTGAAGATGCATCAGGGCCATCGCGGCGCGAACCATCCGGTGCAGCGCGTCGGCGGCGAGTTTGCCGATGGGGTGGTCGAGATCACCAGCATGAACCACGGCTTCGCGGTTGATGCGGCGACCTTGCCCGCGGGCGTGGTCGAGACGCACAAGAGCCTGTTCGACGGATCGAACTGCGGCATCGCGATCACGGGCAAGCAGGCGTTCAGCGTGCAATATCACCCCGAGGCGAGCCCGGGACCGCAGGACAGCTTCTATCTGTTCGAGAAATTTGTGGGTGGGCTGACTTCATCCGGAGCAATTAAATGAGTCTGTTCTTCTCACTTCTTTTAACCAGCGCGGCAGCGGCGACTGAACCATCGTCTTTTAGTCACGGCGCATGGAGCGGGACTTGTGGAGCGGACGAAACTGATAAACGAACAGTTTGCCAAGCGAGTACGACCGGGAAAATAAGGCTCTTTTTTACGCGCGACGCAAATGAATGGGCGGTATCCGCCTCGGTTGCGGGCTGCGATAAGCCACAGGAGAGGCAAACGATAGACGCATCTGCGACCAAAGGAATGCTTCGTATAGGTGATCGCGCTGCCGCTCAGATTCTTAAGTCGATGGCGCACACTCGGTTGCTCTCGGCCATGATGTCTTGTGAAATAAAGAAATACGATGATTCCGCCCTTAATGATCGCGATCTTATTGCGATAATTACGGCAACAAACGTTGTGGATATTATAGAATAATGCCCAAAAGAACCGACATCCAATCCATCCTCGTCATCGGCGCCGGCCCGATCGTTATCGGTCAGGCGTGCGAGTTCGACTATTCGGGGACGCAGGCGATCAAGGCGCTGAAGGAGGAGGGCTATCGCATCGTCCTCGTCAACTCCAACCCGGCGACGATCATGACCGATCCCGAGCTGGCCGACGCGACCTACGTCGAGCCGATCACGCCCGAGATCGTCGCGAAGATCATCGAGAAGGAGCGCCCCGATGCGGTGCTGCCGACGATGGGCGGGCAGACCGCGCTCAACACCGCGCTGGCTTTGTTCAACGACGGCACCTTGACCAAATATGGTGTCGAGATGATCGGCGCCGATGCCGAGGCGATCGACAAGGCCGAGGACCGGATCAAGTTCCGCGACGCGATGGACAAGATCGGGCTCGAAAGTGCGCGCTCGGGCATCGCGCACACGCTCGACGAGGCGTTTGCGGTGCTCGAACGCACCGGCCTGCCCTCGATCATCCGCCCCAGCTTCACCATGGGCGGCACCGGCGGCGGCATCGCGTACAACCGCGAGGAGTTCGAGCATATCGTTCGCGGCGGCCTGATCGCCTCGCCGACCACCGAAGTCCTGATCGAGGAATCGCTCCTCGGCTGGAAAGAATATGAGATGGAGGTGGTGCGCGACCGCAAGGACAATTGCATCATCATCTGCTCGATCGAAAATGTCGATCCGATGGGTGTGCATACCGGCGACAGCATCACCGTCGCCCCCGCGCTGACGCTGACCGACAAGGAATATCAGATCATGCGCAACGCGAGCATCGCGGTGCTGCGCGAGATCGGGGTAGAGACGGGCGGGTCGAACGTCCAGTTCGCGGTCAATCCGAAGGATGGCCGCCTGATCGTGATCGAGATGAATCCGCGCGTGTCGCGCTCGTCGGCGCTCGCGTCGAAGGCGACGGGCTTCCCGATCGCCAAGGTCGCGGCGAAGCTCGCGGTCGGCTACACGCTCGACGAAATCATGAACGACATCACCGGGGTGACCCCGGCGTCGTTCGAGCCGACGATCGACTATGTCGTCACCAAGATCCCGCGCTTTGCCTTCGAAAAGTTCAAGGGCGCCGAGCCCTTGCTGTCGACGGCGATGAAGTCGGTCGGCGAGGTGATGGCGATCGGCCGCACGATCCATGAATCGATGCAGAAAGCGCTGCGTGGGCTGGAGACCGGATTGTCGGGCTTCAACTTCGTCGACCGGCTGGTCGGCGCGAGCCACGAGCAATTGAAGAGCGAACTGGCGCAGCGCACCCCCGATCGGCTGCTGATCGCGGCGCAGGCGATCCGCGAGGGCGTGTCGCTCGCCGAGATCAACCGCATCGCGGGCTATGACATGTGGTTCCTCGATCGCATCGCAGAGATTGTCGAGGCCGAGAACGGCGTGCTCGAAAATGGTCTGCCACGCGATGCCGAGGGGCTCCGCCGGCTGAAGGCGATGGGCTTTTCGGACAAAAGGCTCGCCTATCTGGCGCTGCAGTCGGCGCATCTGCGGCCCGGCACCGGCGCGGCAGCGGCGCGCGGCAGCGGGCTGATCCACGAGGCCGTGAAGGCGATGACCGGCGGCGTCACCGAAGGCGAGGTGCGTGCGCTGCGCCACAAGCTCGGCGTGCGGCCGGTGTTCAAGACCATCGACACCTGCGCCGCCGAATTCGCCGCCAAAACGCCCTATCTCTATTCGACCTATGAAGCCCCGACCTTTGGCGAGCCCGAGAATGAGGCGAACCCGTCGGACCGCAAGAAGATCGTCATTCTCGGCGGCGGGCCGAACCGGATCGGGCAGGGGATCGAGTTCGATTATTGCTGCTGCCACGCCTGCTTCGCGCTCGAGGAGGCGGGCTATGAAACGATCATGGTCAACTGCAACCCCGAAACGGTGTCGACCGACTATGACACGTCGGACCGCCTCTATTTCGAACCTCTGACCGCCGAGGATGTGCTCGAAATCTTGCACGTCGAGCAGTCGAAGGGCGAGCTTGTGGGCGTGATCGTCCAGTTCGGCGGCCAGACGCCGCTCAAGCTTGCGCAGGCGCTCGAGGAAGCGGGCATCCCGATCCTCGGCACCTCGCCCGACGCGATCGACCTTGCGGAAGACCGGGAGCGCTTTGCGGCGCTGGTCAACAAGCTGGGCCTCAAGCAGCCCGAGAACGGCATCGCGCGCAGCCGCGAGGAAGCCGTCGCGGTCGCGGCGCGCATCGGTTACCCGGTGCTCACGCGCCCCTCCTATGTGCTCGGCGGCCGCGCGATGGAGATCGTCGACGATCAGGCGCAGCTCGAAAATTACATCGAGACCGCGGTGCAGGTGTCGGGCGATTCGCCTGTGCTGATCGACCGCTATCTGCGCGACGCGATCGAGGTCGATGTCGATGCGCTGTGCGACGGCACCGATGTCGTGGTGGCCGGGGTGCTCCAGCATATCGAGGAAGCGGGCGTCCATTCGGGCGACAGTGCCTGTTCGATCCCGCCGTACAGTCTGCCCGCCGACATCGTTGCCGAAATCGAGCGGCAGACCGACGCACTGGCGCGCGCCCTCAACGTCCGGGGGCTGATGAACGTGCAATATGCGGTGAAGGATGGTGAGGTCTACCTGATCGAGGTCAACCCGCGCGCGAGCCGCACCGTGCCCTTCGTCGCCAAGGCGGTGGGGTCGCCGATCGCCAAGATCGCGGCGCGAGTGATGGCGGGCGAGAAGCTGGCCGATCTGCCGAAGATCAACCGCGACATCGACCATGTCGCGGTCAAGGAAGCGGTCTTCCCCTTCGCGCGCTTCCCCGGCACCGATCCGGTGCTGAGCCCCGAGATGAAGTCCACCGGTGAAGTCATGGGAATCGATAGCGATTTCAACCTCGCTTTCGCCAAGGCGCAGCTTGGTGCGGGCGACCGCCTGCCGACCGACGGGCGGCTTTTCGTGTCGGTCAAGGACAGCGACAAGCCGCGCATCGTCGCGTCGGTGAAGCAGCTCGCCGCCTGGGGGTGGCAGGTGATCGCGACCGGCGGCACCGCCGACTATCTGGCGGGGCAGGGCATCGACGTCGAACGAGTGAACAAGGTCGCCGAAGGGCGCCCGCACATCGTCGACCGGATCAAGGACGGCGATGTGCAGCTGATCTTCAACACGACCGAGGGTTGGCAGTCGCTTCAGGACTCGCAGTCGATCCGGGCCTCGGCGCTCGCGGCCGACGTCGCCTATTATACGACGGCGGCGGGCAGCGATGCCGCAACCCATGCGATTGGCGCGCTGCGCTCGCACTCTCTTGAAGTAAAGCCGCTTCAGGACTATTATTGAGGGACCGCTTCATCTCCCTACATTGACGGAAACAGCGGCTCAGCCGCCCCGGCGAAGTTTCGCTGGCGGTGGATTATTGACGAAGGACAACAGGATAATGGCAAGCGTTGAAAAGGTTCCGATGCTGCAGGAAGGCTATGAGAAGCTGAGCGCACAGCTCGCCACTCTCAAAGCCGAACGCCCCCTCATCGTCGATGCGATCGAGGAAGCGCGCGCGCATGGCGACCTTTCGGAAAATGCCGAATATCACGCCGCGAAGGAACGCCAAGGCCAAGTCGAAGCGACCATCGGCGATCTGGAGGACAAGCTGTCGCGTGCGCAGGTCATCGACCCGACGACGCTGTCGGGCGACCGCATCGTATTCGGTGCGACGGTGACGCTCGCCGACGAGGACGACAAGCCGGTCAAATATCAGATCGTGGGTCAGGCCGAGGCCGACGCCAAGGTGGGCAAGATCAGCTATAATTCGCCGCTCGGGCGCGCGCTGATCGGCCGCAAGGTCGATGACGAGATCGAAGTCACCGTTCCGGCGGGCGACAAATATTATCTCGTCACGAAGATCGAATTCATCTGACGATCGCGCCGAAATGAAACCGCAGGACGCACCGCTGGTCACGGGAGTTTCCGTGCTATGCGCGGTGATCTTCATCCTGCTGTCGATCAGCGGCTATCAGGTCGAGGCGATCGTGCGCGCGGGTTTCATTCCCGCGCGCTTTGCGATGGAGCCGATTGCGGCGCCGGGCTTTTTCGTGCCCTTCGCGCTCACCCCGTTGACCTCCGCCCTTCTGCACGGCGGAATCCTCCACCTGGTGTTCAATCTGGTCGTCTTGCTGTTCATCGGCCGCCAGCTCGAAGCACCGCTGGGGTCGAAGGCGATGGCGATATTGCTCGTCGCCGGCGCCTATGCGGGGGCCTTCGCGCAATATCTGGCCGATCCGCAATCGCCGGTGCCGATGATCGGCGCCTCGGGCGCGATTTCGGCGCTGATCGCGGTGTTCGCGCTGATTTTCAGCCGCTCCGAGACGCAGGCGCTAGGGCCGATTCCGGCGCATTGGGTGCGCGCACTGTGGCTGGCGGCAGCATGGATCGGGGTGCAGGTCCTGATCGGCTTTGCGGGCGGTGCGGGCTTCGGCCTTGTCGCGATCTGGGCGCATGTCGGCGGTTTCCTCGCCGGGTTGCTCCTCGCGCGGCCGTTGCTGCGCTGGCGCTTCGGCGCGCGCTAACGCGTCAGGACAGCGCGAGCAGCCCGCCCGCGAGCAGCATCGCGACGCGCACGTCGATACCGCAGCCTTCGGCGCGCTTTGCAGCGATAAAAGGGGCGATTTCGGGCAGCGGGACGCGGTGGACCGCAATGTCCTCGCCATCGACGCCGCCGCCTTCGCCGACCTTGGTCAGCCCGGTCGCGCGGAGCAGGGTGAAGCTTTCGCTGACCATGCCGGGCGAACTGTAGAATTCGCCGACGGTCAGCCACTCGGCCGCGCGGTAGCCCGTTTCCTCTTCGAGTTCGCGCACCGCGGCCAGCTCGGGCGCTTCGCCCGCGCTGTCGTCCCCGACAAGCCCCGCGGGCATTTCGAGGCAATATTTGCCGAGCGGGACGCGATATTGTTCGACCAACAGGATGTGCCGCCCGTCGGCGTCCTCGTCGATCGCCAGGATCACCGCGGCGTGAATGCCGCGCGACCGCGACACATATTCCCAATTGCCTTGCTGTTTCACCGTGATGAAGCGGCCTTCCCAACGCGTTTCGACGGGCGTGCCGGCTGCGGGGCGGGTCATATCGTCTCCGTCGGCGAAAGGGTAAGGATCAAAGCTCGATCAGCCGGTCGGGCAGCTCGTTGGGGTTGCCGTCGCTCTTCGGGAAATGTTCGGCCAGCACGATACCCATGCGGCGGACCGCCTCGGCCATGCCGTGGCCGGGGCGACCGGCGCGCACCTCGTCGATCAGCGCCTCCATCGCTTCGCCCCAAATCGAGGGCGCGACCTTGGCGGCGATCGCTTCGTCGGCGACGATGTCGGCGCGATGTTCGCGCAGGCTGACATAGAGCAGGATGCCCGTGCGGCCCATCGTTTTCGCCTCGGTCCCGACCTTGAACAGGTCGATGGCGCGGGCGCGGACGCGCGCGGCGCGGATCGCGCGCGGCGTCAGCCACAGGCGCAGCGGACGCCACAGCAGGACCAGCCAGACGCCGATCCATTTGAGCACCCCGACCGCGATGACGGTTCCGAGCCATTGATTGGCGGTCAGTTCATGCCCCCAGCCGCCGCTCAGCCGGTAGTAGAGACCCTGATAGAAATCGGGAAAAAGCGCGATCACCGACATGGCGATAAAGGCGATGACGCTCGCCCAGACGAGCGCGACATCGTCATAGTCGTTCGACTGCGCGGCGATCACCGTGACGATCTCGCCATCGGTGTGTCGTTCGGCCTCGGCGACCGCGGCGGTCACGATGTCGTGATCGGCTTCGCTGACATGGCTGACTTTCATTGCGCGTCCCCCTTACCAGCCGCCCGAGGCGCCGCCGCCGCCGAAGCTGCCGCCGCCGCCGAAGCTGCCGCCGCCGCCCGAAAAGCCGCCTCCGCCGCCGAAGCCGCCCCCGCCGCCCCAGGAACCACCGCCC
>NZ_LNSK01000021.1:0-4209 GCF_001468495.1 Sphingopyxis sp. A083
GGTCATTTTCTTAACCGTTCCCGCCGATATCATCGAACGATCCATTTGGGTCGAGGCGCACCCCGGCGACAATATCGTCCCGCTCCGCGTCCGCCCGCATCTTCGCCTGGTTGAATGAAAGGAAGTCTCATGATCCGGTCTGTTGCAGCGGCCGCACTTCTTATTGCGGTGCCGGTGTCCGCCCAGGACGCGGTCCCCACAGAAGCCGAAGGCAAAATCGTGATCTACCGCGGCGGCAGCGTCTGGGGAGCGGGGGTTGCTTGCCCTGTGCGTTATGAGGGGAAGGAAGTGGTTGAGCTTGGCCGCGGCAAGTTCGCCGAGTGGTCTGTCGCTCCTGGTCGATACATCTTGACGAACAAGACAGCGAGCGTCGAGGTCAACGTCGCCGCCGGCGAAACGCGCTATGTTCGCTGCCAGATCAAAACCGGCTTCATGTCCGGTCGGGCCGACCTCCAAATCGTCGACCGGGCAAGCTTCGAAGATGTGCAGGGCGATCTTGAGCGCAAGGATATCGCCGCGCGCTAAATCGCCGGACCTTCTTTCAGCGCGGCGTCCACCATCGCCTCCCAACCGCCTTCTGTCGCGGCGCGAATCCGCTCGGTTGGTTCGCGGATCGCCATCAACGCTGTTCGGGCCGCGGACAGATAACTTCGCCACATTGGCTCGCCCTCGAACTGGATATTCTCCGGGTGGCCATCGTGGCTACACAGCGCCCGAGCGATCCTTTCCAATGCTGGCTTGGTCATTGCGACAGCATAGCAGATGCGGCCACGGAAGCCGCTCGAATTTACGCCCCAGTTTGTAATATTGTGTCGCGGCCCGTTTGGCGGCGAGAGGCGCAGCTTTCCGCAGATAATGGCGCATCACCGAACTGGGCGTGCCTTGTCCCAGTTTCTCATGCAGATCGCCCCGTTTCGAACAGCCGACTTGGCGCGATTGGTTCGGCATGCTCAGCGTCTAAGAGGCCGCTTTTCTGCGCCTGAGAACCTTCTTGAAGGATGCCGCGCGCCGACCCCGGCCCACTACAAATCGACCTGTCACGCCGCCGTCTATTTTAACCATCGCTATAGACAGCGCTCACCGATCGCCAATTTCCGAGTGCCCGCGAAATTCCCCCGTAAATCGGCCACATTTGCCCGCTCAATCCCGCCTGTTCCCGCCTGATCCCGTCAACGGCCCCACTCCAATATGTCCTGTCCCCCTTCAGTCAGGCCGCGCGGCTATTCGCCCAGATCGACGTGGTGCTTCTGGGCCCAGTCGAGATATTGCCCGCGCGGGTTGGCGGCCGGGTGGGCGAGGATCGCCGGGACATCGCGGCGCAGCGCGCCAAGGTCGAGCGAGCGGATCATCGCCTTTACCGGACCGACCCCGGCCGGCGTAATCGACAGGCGTTCGATCCCGATGCCGAGCAACGCCATCGCTTCGAGCGGGCGGCCGCCCATTTCGCCGCAGACGCCAAGCGTGACCTTCGATCCCGATACCATTTTCACGACCCGCGCCAGATAGCGCATCACCGTCGGCGATAGCCAGTCATAGCGTTCGGCGAGGCGCGGGTGCGCGCGGTCGGCGGCGAAGAGGAACTGGGTCAGGTCATTGGTGCCGATCGACAGGAAGTCGAGGTGCGGCAGCATCAGATCGAGCGTCTCGATCAGACCCGGCACCTCGAGCATCGCGCCATAGCGGATCGCCGAGGGCAGCTTCTTGTTATGCTGTTTCAGCCAGGCGCGCTGGTTGATGAACAACTGGCGCGCCGCCTCATATTCCCAGGGTTCGGACACCATCGGGAACATCACGTTCAGCGTGCGTCCCGCGGCCGCTTCCATCAGCGCACGCGCCTGGACTTTCAGCAGGCCTTCGCGTTCGAGCGCGAGGCGCAGCGCGCGCCAGCCCATCGCCGGATTTTCCTCCAGCGCATTTTCGTCGACATTCATATAGGGCAACGCCTTGTCGCCCCCGATATCGACGGTGCGGAAGATGACAGGACGGTCGCCTGCGGCGTCGAGCACGTCGCGGTAGAGCCGCTGTTGCCGTTCGCGCTGCGGCAGCGTCGCCGACACGAGGAACTGGAATTCGGTGCGGAAGAGCCCGATACCGCGTGCGCCGGTGAGGTCGAGTGCGGCGACGTCCTCACGCAGTCCGGCGTTGATCATCAGCTCGATCGGTACCCCGTCCTTGGTGACGGCGGGCAGATCGCGCAGCGACGCCAGGCTCGCGCGGCGCTTTTGCGAGATGACGAGCTTGGCATCGAAGGCGTCCTGTACCGCCTGCGTCGGGCGCACGTGCAGCGTGCCCGCGGCGGCATCGAGGAGCAGCATGTCGCCCTCGCGGATCGAGGTCCGGACGTCGCGGACCCGGCCCAGCACGGGGACGCCCATCGCGCGCGCGACGATGATGACATGCGCGGTCAGCGACCCTTCTTCCAGGATCACGCCCTTGAGCCGGCGGCGATCATATTCGAGCAGCTCGGCGGGGCCGAGGTTGCGGGCGACGAGAATCGAATCCTGCCGCAGCCCGACTTGCGCCGCCGTCCCCATCTGCCCCGAAACGATCCGGATCAGCCGGTTCGACAGATCTTCCAGGTCGTGCATGCGGTCGCGCAGCAGCGCATCGTCGATCTGGCGCATCCGCATCCGGGTGCGTTGCTGGACGCGTTCGATGGCCGCTTCGGCGGTCAGCCCGCTGTCGATCGCTTCGTTGATCCGCCGCGACCAGCCCTCGTCATAAGCGAACATCTTGTAGGTTTCGAGCACCTCCTCATGCTCGCCGCCGACGCCGAATTCGGCCTGGCTCGCCATGCGGTCGATCTGTTCGCGCATCTTGTCGAATGCGGCGTAGACGCGGTGGCGCTCGGCCTCGATATCGTCGGCGACCGTATGTTCGATATGGACGCGCGGTTGATGGAAAACCGCGATCCCGGCGCCCATGCCGTCGACCAGTTTCTGGCCTGACAGGCGCTGCATCGACTGGTCGGTTTCGCCCGCATCGATCCGCGCCGCGGTATCGACCAGATCGGCGTTGGCGATCAGTTCGGACAGCACCATCGCGACCGTCTGCAGCGTCTCGATCTCGATCTCTTCATATCGGCGCGGTTCGGCATGCTGGACGCACAGGACGCCGACCGCGCGCTCGCGCCGGATGATCGGCACGCCGGCAAAGCTGTGGAACAGCTCCTCCCCCGTTTCAGGACGATAGGAAAAGTCGGGATGCGCCGCCGCTTCGTCGAGGTTCAGCGTTTCGATCTGTTCGGCAATCGTGCCGACCAGACCTTCGCCGAGGCCCAGTCGCGTGACGTGCACCGCCTCCTGCTTCAACCCGCGCGTGGCATAAAGTTCGAGCGCGCCTTCGCGCAGCAGATAGATGGAACAGACCTCGCTATCGAGGCATTCGCCGATGATGCCGACAACCTGGTTAAGCTTCGACTGCGCGTTGGTGCGCGCCGCCATCACCTCGTGCAGCCGCGTCAGGATCGTGCGGGCCGATTGGGCGGCGGATGTCGGCGGGGGCGGGGCGTTGGTCATCGTGCAATCCTGCTAACAGATGCACGGCGCCAACGCCATTGCCCGGCACCACTTTTATCCCGCTATTCTGGCGGTTTCAGTTGCCGCCGACGGGTGCCCCGGACGGTCCCGACACCGCTGTCGTGGCGGGCGCGGTCATCACCGGCGGGGGCGGGGCATATTTTGCGTCCCACGCGGCGACATCGGCCTGATATTTGGCATAGGCTTCATAGAAATCGACGAAGGGCTGGTCGAGCTGCGCAAGCTGGGCCGGAGCCTGCGGAATGACCTGTGCCGACGGGGTCGACGAGACGAGCTGGGCGACTTCGTTGGCGCGGGCGCAGAAGGCGCGCTGCGCCGGCGGCTGCGCGAAATAGTTGAAAAGCTGCGTCGACAGCTTGTCGCGCGCGGCGATGCCGTTGGTGCGCGTTTCCTTGCCCAGATCGGCGATGACCGTCTTTTCGGTAGACCGGATCTGCTTGGCATGCGCCTTGATGATATTGTTATAGGCCGACACCAGCGTCGCTTCTTCGGCGCCGCGGCAGCCGATCGCCGCGACGTTGAGCGCAATCTTGAGCTGCCAGAAGGCGCGGTCGCCGCTGATGCCGCTGTTCGCGGTCATGAACCGGCCGTCGACGCCGCGCGCGGGGAGGATTTGCGTCAGCGAGGCATTGCCGGGGGGCAGGGGGCGCGGCGGGATGACCACGGCCAC
>NZ_LNSK01000022.1:0-4194 GCF_001468495.1 Sphingopyxis sp. A083
CTACTGAGCCTTCCGGCTACGGTTCTCACCGCAGCGCTTCTTGCTCGCCGATTTAACTAAGATCCCACGGCTGACGGACAATGTCCGCTAACCACCCCATCCCGCTCATTCAGATCGATGCCGAACATTCGTGAAAGCGGACGTTCGATCAGGTTGGAACTTGTCCACACGCCTCAGCTCCCCGAAGCTGGCGCCCCGTCAGCAGCGGCATTTCGGTTTCGCTGCCGGCTTTGGCGCGGTCGTCGCGAATTCGGCGCGGGTCAGGTCGCCCGACTTGTCGGCGTCGGCCCCGGCAAAGCGGTCGCTCGTCGCCGCCGCCCATTCCTCGAAGCTGAGCAGATTGTCGCCATTCTTGTCGAGCTTGCGAAAGGCGGCGCTGCGCGTCGCCATCATCTCGACGCGGCTGATCCGCTCGTTGCGGTCGCGGTCATATCGGTTGAAGCGGCGCTCCTCGCGCGATTCGGCCTTGGCGGCGGGCAAGGCGGGCGGCGGGGCGCCACGCTTCGGCGCATCGGGGCCCGCGACCGGCAGCGCGGCAAGCCGCGGCGGCGGGGCCGGCACGACATCCTCGGCGGCAATCTGGCTATAGCCTTTCCACAGGAACACACCGCCCGTCAGCAGCAGCGCGCTCGCCACGCCGCCGAGCAGAAATCGCGAAGTCGCCATCACGCCCCCTTCATGCCCACCTTCGTCGGCCATCGATCCGGTCCGCTTGCCTGCCTATCACGCGACCGCGACGCATATAATCGACAAAGCCACTCGAAATCGCCGATCCGATAGCTATATTCGATCAATGCAATATTACCTGCCCTCGCTCAAGCAGATGCAATATCTCGTCGCGCTGCACGAGCACGTTCATTTCGGCCGCGCCGCCGATGCCTGCAACGTCACCCAGTCGACGCTGTCGGCGGGCATCCGTGAGCTGGAAACCCTGCTCGGCCAGACCCTCGTCGAACGCACCCGCCGCGTCGTCCGCTTTACCGGGCTCGGCGACGCGATCGTCGAAAAGGCGCACCGCGTGCTGCGCGAGGCGGAGGAGCTTGCCGACATGGCCGCCGCCGCCTCGGCACCGCTCGTCGGCGAATTGCGGATGAGCGTGATCCCGACGATCGCCCCCTTCCTGCTGCCCGACCTGTTGCCGCGGCTGCGCAAGGAACGCCCGTCGCTCAAGCTGTTCCTGCGCGAAGAACCCAGCGCGCAGGCGTGCGAATCGCTCCACCACGGCCAGGTCGATTGCGTGCTGCTCGCCCTGCCCTACGCCTGCGGCGATGTGGAGAGCGAGGCGCTGTTCGACGACGCGCTGTTCGTCGCCTTCCCCGGCGACCAGTCGGAGGATCTTCCCGCGATGGTCAGTGCCGACCAGATCGACCCCGCGCAGATGCTGATGCTCGAGGACGGCCACTGCCTGAAAGACCATGCCCTCGCCGCGTGCAACCGCCCCGAACTGCGCGCGGGCGCACGCATGATGGGCACCTCGCTCCACACGCTCGTCCAGATGGTCGACAACGGGCTGGGCATCACCATGTTGCCGCAGATGGCGATCGAGGCGGGCATCCTCGACCACACCGACATCGACACCCGCCCGCTCGATTCCGACCACGACTGGCGCACCATCGCCCTCGTCTGGCGCAAAGGCAGCCCGCGCGCCGACGAATTCCGCATGCTCGCCGACATTTTCCGCAAACACCGGGCGAATTGACCCGCCGATCGGGACCGCCCCGGCACGCGCAGCAGCGCAGCCGCCCGACCGACAGCTTTGCTATCCCAATCGTATGAAAGTCCCGCGTTGATATTATGTACCCCGGCGAAAGCCGGGATCTAGGGACTCATAGCACCAACAGCCGCTTTTGACGCTCTGGACCGAATGACCGGAATCGACCGGGAGTTGACCTTCCATTCCTCGTCATCCCCGCGAAAGCGGGGACCCAGGGCGTGCGTAGGCTGATCCCACTCTGGGTTCCCGCTTTCGCGGGAATGACAGGTTTTTGTTGCGGCCGCTCCCCACCCCAAAGCCGTCTCACGCCAGAACCGGCAACACAATCGCCGCGTCGAGCCCGCCGCCCGGGCGGTTCGCCAGTATCAACTCGCCGCCCTCGCCCGCCGCAATCTCGCGCGCGATTGACAGGCCGAGGCCGGCGCCGCCCGTCGCGCGGTTCCGCGACTGCTCGCCGCGCGCAAAGGGTTCGACCAGTGTGCGGATTTGCTCGTCGGTCAGCCCCGGGCCGTCGTCGGACACGATGATGCGCGCATGGTCGCCCTCGCGCACCACCGACAGCCGCGCGCGAGCGCCATAGGCCAGCGCATTGTCGATCAGGTTGCGCAGCGCGCGGCGCAGCAGCATCGGGCGCGCCCGCACCGCCGCCTCGGCGAGCGCGCCCGCCGCGACATCCTTGCCCTGCTCGCCATAGTCAGCCGTCAGTTCGCGCAGCAGCAGCGGCAGCGCGATCGCCTCGGGCGCCTCGGTTCCCGCCCCCGAGCGCGCGAGCGCCAATATGTCGGCCAGCATCGCGGTCATTTCCTCGATCGAGGCGATCATTTTTTCGCGCAAGCGGTCGTCGTCGACCTGCTCGACACGGACGCGCAGGCTCGCGAGCGGGGTACGCAGATCGTGGCCGACCGCACCCAGCATCCGGTCCTTGTCGGCGAGCATCGTGCCGATGCGCGCGCGATAGGCGTTGAACGCCGCGATCAGGTCGCGCACGTCGGACGGCCCCGCCTCGTCGATCGGCGGCAGATCGCGCGCCGACGGATTGGCCCGCACCGCACGGGTCAACTCGCGCAGCGGCGCCGCGACGCGCCACGCGATCAGGATGATCGGCACGAGCAACAGCAGATAGAGCGACAGCGTCTGCCACAGCAAAAAGCCCTGCAGGCGCCCGCCGGTCGCCGGAATGCGGCTGCGCACGGTGAAATAGCGCCCGTCGACGCGCGCGCTCACCACGACGACGCGGCCGGGATAGCTGGTCTTCTGCGCGCGCGGCCGCAGCGGCATCGCCCAGGCGGACACCTCGCTCGCCTTGACCCCGCCTTCGCTCAGCAGGTCGGCGACATAGGCTGACAGGTCGGCAAGCGGCACCGACCCCGGAATCAGCGGCGGCGGCCGGTCGGTAATCAGCAGTTTCTGGACGCGGTCGTGCCGGCCGCTCGCAGCGCCATTGTCGATCCGGCCGCGCCGGTCGCGATCGATTGCGTCGATGATCCGTGCGACCGCCATGCCGCCGCCATGCGCAAGCGTCTGCTGCTTCTGCCCGCGGGCGAGCATCACGAAATTGATCCCCTGCGCGACGAACAGCATCGCCGCGACGGCCAGCACCAACTGCCCGATCAGGCTGCGCGGCCACAGACGAATGCTCATGCGGCCGGTCCCAGCCGCTTGACCTCGCAAGCCAGCGTATAGCCGCCGCCCCACACCGTCTTGACGATCTGCGGGTTTGCGGGGTCTTCCTCGATCTTCTTGCGCAGGCGGCTGACCAGATTGTCGATCGCGCGGTCGAAGATGTCGGCCTCGCGCCCGCGCACCAGATCGAGCAGCCGGTCGCGGCTCATTACCTGTCGCGGATGGCGCACCAGCGCGTGAAGCAGGTGATATTCGCCGGACGACAGCGCGACTTCGGTGCCCGCCTCGTCGACCAGCACGCGTTCGACCTCGCGCAGCACCCACGGCCCGAAGGCATAGCTCGTCCCGCCCGGATCGACCGCGCGGCCGTTCGCCTGCGTCCGCCGCAGCACGGTGCGGATGCGCGCGACCAGTTCGCGCGGGTTGAAGGGTTTGACGACATAGTCGTCGGCGCCGATCTCCAGCCCGATGATGCGCTCGGTATCTTCGGCGCGCGCGGTGAGCAGGATCACGGGGATGCTGCTCGTCTCGCGCAGATGGCGGGTCAGCGACAGGCCGTCCTCGCCGGGCATCATGATGTCGCTTACTACCAGGTCGACCGATTGCGCGCGCAGCACCGACCGCGCTTCGGCGGCATTGGCGGCATCGGTCACGGCAAATCCCTGCGCCTCCAGATATTCGGAAAGCGGCTCGCGGATCGACGGCTCGTCGTCGATCAACAGGATGCGGGGGGTGTCGCTATCGGTCATGGCTATCCGCTAAAAAAACTAGTTCGCCCACCGACCCGCAGGGGGCCGATGGGCGATAGCTGGCAGGACGCGGCGGCAAAGGCAATGCCACGGTGGGGGCCCGGGAGT
>NZ_LNSK01000023.1:0-853 GCF_001468495.1 Sphingopyxis sp. A083
TAGGCCGTGTTGACAAAAGGGATTCCCAAGCCCGCCTCCTTCTGATTCAAGACTGCTTTTTGAGGAGCAGTCATGGGTCGCGGGGATTTGTCGGATGCGGAGTGGGAACTGATCGGGCCACTGCTGCCGCCTGAGCGCGGCCGTTGGGCGCGGCCCGCGGGCGATAACCGGCTCTTCCTCAATGGAATGCTTCACGTGCTGCGGGTCGGCTGCCCCTGGCGCGACATGCACGAGCGGTACGGCAAATGGAACTCGGTCTATGTGCGCTTCCGCCGCTGGGCCGAACAGGGTGTCTGGGATGCCTTGCTGCAAACGCTGGTCGATCTGGGTCTAACCGACGACTGGCAACACATGATCGACAGCACCAGCGTTCGCGGCCACGTCTCGGCAGCGGGCGGAAAAGGGGGGCTTGTGCGAACGCTCTTGGTCGATCACGCGGCGGCTTTACGAGCAAGATCCACGCCCGCTGCGACAATCAAGGACTGCCTGTCGGCTTCATCCTGACCGGCGGCGAGGCCTCTGATTACACGGCCGCCGAACCGCTGATGGCGATCCCCGTCGCCACACCCAAGGCGCTGCTCGCGGACAAGGGCTATGATGGTAATCGCTTCCGCGACAGCCTGCTCGTCCGGGGCATCCTGCCGATCATCCCGCCCCGCTCGAACCGCAAGGTGCCAGAGCATCCCGACTATCGACGCTACCGGGACCGCAACCGCGTCGAGCGAATGTTCGGCAAGCTCAAACAGCAACGACGGATCGCCACCCGATACGACAAGACACTTCTCTCGTTCGAGAGCTTCCTCAACCTCGCCGCCTCGCGCCTATGGCTGAAGTCTTTTGTCAACACGACCTA
>NZ_LNSK01000024.1:0-460 GCF_001468495.1 Sphingopyxis sp. A083
AGGAAGCAGCCGAGGACGCGGCTGGTGACCATGCCGACGCCGGGGGTACGCACGCCGCGGCCGGTCATGCAGCCGTGCTGCGCGTCGATCACCACCGCAACGCCATGCGGGTGCAGATTGTCCCAGATGCACTTGGCGACCTCGGCGGTCAGCCGCTCCTGCACCTGCAGGCGGCGGGCATAGCCGTTGAGCACGCGTGCCAGCTTCGAAATGCCGACCACGCGCTCGCGCGGCAGATAGGCGATCGAGGCCTTGCCGGTGATCGGCGCCATATGATGCTCGCAGTGCGACTGAAAGGGGATGTCGCGCAGCAGCACGATCTCGTCATAGCCGCCCACCTCTTCGAAGGTGCGCGACAG
Source organism: Sphingopyxis sp. A083 (assembly GCF_001468495.1). Classification (NCBI taxonomy): domain Bacteria; kingdom Pseudomonadati; phylum Pseudomonadota; class Alphaproteobacteria; order Sphingomonadales; family Sphingopyxidaceae; genus Sphingopyxis; species Sphingopyxis sp. A083. Next base: position 360 of record NZ_LNSK01000024.1, read on the forward strand.
ATGGACCGCCGGGTCCTCGCCATAGCCGCTGCAATATTCCTTCCACGCGCGCGCGACCCGCTTGGGCGTGTCGAGCAGTCCCTCGCGCGCCGGATCGTCGC
>NZ_LNSK01000025.1:0-335 GCF_001468495.1 Sphingopyxis sp. A083
CGAACGGCAATTCAGGCACGGGCCGATCATTACGTGCCAAAGGGCCGCGCCGACGTGCAGAGCATCGCGGCCACCATCAGACGGATGATGGCGCACCGGAATTTGTTGGAAGCGCGCCGCACAGGGCTGGACCAAGCGGTGGAGCAGCTTAGGGCTTTGCGGCGGCGGCTGGATCAGAAACGGCTGGCCACCGCGGCTGCTACCGCAGTTGCGGCCAACGAAGCAGGTCGCGCGGTTTTGCTCGGGGCGAAAGTTGCGCCATATCAGACTGGCAAGCTCGGACTTGAGTTGGATTTATCGCGGCTCGATGCTTCCGAGGCCGCACGTGTGCAGGC